>NZ_JAYGHY010000006.1:0-95358 GCF_034931305.1 Cyanobium gracile UHCC 0281
AGGTGCCCCTCTCGGCCGACGGCACCTTCCGGGTGCAGGTGCCCTTCCGCGACGGCCAGCAGCTCTATCCGATCGAGGCCGTGGCCGCCGATGGCGAGCAGAAGCGCAGCATCACCATGGAGTTCCGCCGCTCCACGCCGGAAGCCAACGTCAACAGCCGCGAAGCCGCGGTCGCCGAGTGGTTCTAGGCCTCAGGACGGCGGCTCGCCCGGCCTTGCCAGCCGCTCCGCCACGGCGGTGATCAGGGTCCCGGCTGTCAGCTGGGCACCAACCTCCAGGCCATGGGCCCGTTCGTGATCGTCAAGCGGCTCCACGGTCCTGAACTGGGCCTCCAGGACGGCCGCGTCCGCATCGGAGGGGTCGTCGCCACAGATCTGGCGTTCCACCAGGCGCCGCCGGGCCTGCTCCTGGGAACTGACACAGGCCAGGATCAGGAACGGGACACCGTGCCGGCGGGCCAAGGCCTCCATCCGCAGCCGCTGATCGCGGCGCAGGAAGGTGGCATCCACCACCACCGACAGCCCCGCCGCGAGGATCCGTTCCACCTGCTCGGGCAGATGCTGGTCGTAGAGCATGGCGCTCACCTCCGGCCGGTAGGGGTCGCCCAGGAGCGGTGGGGCCAGCCCCTGTCCCCAGCTGCCGAAGAGACGCTTGCGCTCCACGTCGGAACGCAACTGGATCCAGCCCTGCCGCTGGCAGAGCTGGCGGGCCCGGTGGCTCTTGCCGCTGCCGGACACTCCGTGGGTGATCACCAGGGCCGGGGTTGGACTGGCGGTGGCACGGCTGGCGCCCTGCAGATACCGCTCCAGGTCCTGTTGCAGCAGAGCCGATGCCTTGGCGTCGAGGCCCTGCTGGCCCAGGCGCAGGGCGCAGACCTTGGCCCGTACCAGCGAACGGTACACCCTGTACCAGCGCCAGGTGAGCAGGCCGGCGTAGTCACCGCAGCGACCCAGCCAGCGGTTGAGCAGCACCGCCCCGAGGTCCGGTCGGTGGCGGTGCTCCAGATCCATCACCAGAAAGGCCAGGTCGCTGATCACGTCGATCCAGCGCAACTCCGGACTGAATTCCAGGCAGTCGAAGACCCGGAGGCGCTCCCCTTCCAGCAGCATGTTGCCCAGGTGCAGATCGCCGTGGCACTCGCGGATGCGGCCCTGGTTTCTGCGCTGGAGGAAGTTCGGCCGTAACCGCTCGAACTGGTCGTCGCTCCAGTGCCGCAGGACGGCAAGGTCCGACTCAGGCACCAGGCCGCAGGCCTGCAGCACCTCCAGATTGGCCACGGCCGGGGCCCTCACCAGCTCGGGCGCTCCATAGGGATCCCCGGGGCCGGCCACGGCGGCGGCGGCATGGAACGCCGCCAGGTCATCCGCCAGCCCTTCGAGCTGAATGTCGCTGAGGCCATGGCGTTCGAGCACCGCGCCCAGCAGGGCGCTCTGGGGAAACTGGCGCATGCGCACGGCCAGCTCGAGGGTGGGTCCGGAGCCGTGAAACGCGGCTCGCTCGGGCGGGCCATGGATGGGGCTGAGCCCGAGGTAGAGGTCCGGAGCCAGGCGCCGGTTGAGCCTGAGCTCCTCCTGGCAGAACCAGCGGCGCCGCTCCGGCGTCGAGAAATCGACGAAGCCCAGATTCACCGGCTTCTTGATTTTGTAGGCGAAGGTTCCGGTGAGCAGGATCCAGGAAATGTGGGTTTCCAGGCACGCGACCCGCTCGACCGGATGGTCATAGGCGGCGGGATCGAGCAGGGCGGCGATCATTGGCTCCACGGCCGCTCCGGTGCTGCTTGCGATTCAATCCAATCATCTGCAGGGTGACGATGGCTTCCATCGGGGTCCATACCAGCACAGGCACCAGCAGCCCAGCCGCCAGGGGAGATGTCGGCCGCACGAACAGGGCCAGGCTGAAGGTCAGCATCCAGCCCAGCAGCCAGATGGGAAGGCCCGCTGACAGGTTGCGGAGGCGGCAGATCACACAGTGTTGGCTGCGCAGGAGCACCAACAGGCTCGCGTAGGCGGCCACCCAGAGCCATTCGCCGGTCTTGAACCAGAAGGAGAGCGCTGAGAAGTAAAAGCTGACGCTGATGACGAACCAGGCGGCGGGGATCCACGGATCCATGCTCATCCAGCCCGGTCGTCTGAGGGTGCGATACCAGGAGAAATTCCGCTCCGAAGGATTGATGACCAGTGTCACCACCAGAAGGGTGATCAGGATCAGGAGCCAGGGAGGCACGGAGTTCTGCAGACCCAGGCATTATTGGGCGCTGCAGGGGGGGCGTCCATGGTGTTGGGTGTCGGTTCGTCGCGCCAGCGGACCACACCGCCGGACGCTCCTACGTTTGAAGGGTTCCATGAGATGGATGGAGGCCCCCATGCATACCCACGACCTCGAGAACCACGACAACCTCTACGCCGACGAAGGCACGATGGTGATCGGTGAGACCCGGGCGGACGCCCAGAGCCATGCCTACTGGGCCGTGGGGGCCATCGCCTTGATGGTGGTGGGATTGGGAGTGGCCCTGGTCATCTCCTGATCCGCCGCGAAGCGCTCCCGGAAACAGGGCAGGGGGATGGGTTCACAGAGCCGGACCCAGTCCCCGCTTCCCCTGTGCCGCCAGGCGGAAAGCCGCAGCGGATGGATGGCTCCCCAGCGGCAGATCAGCAGGTAACGATGTCCCCAGGCCGTGGGCCAGGCCATGGCGGCCCCCCTGGCCCAGGGCCAGTGGTCAGGGTGCAGCGGCTCCAGATCGCGATGGCGGCGCAGCAGGGCTGGCAGCAGCTGGCCAGCGGGGATCCCCTGGTCCCAAGCGGTGTGACCCGCTGCCCTGGGTTCGGCCAGGCAGAGCTGCAGACGCCTGGCCAGGGCGGGCGGATCGCCCCGGCTGGGGAGAACCAGGTGCAATCCCCCCCAACCGGGAAAGCCCAGACAGGAGAGAAGGGCGCCGGAAGCCATGCGTGGACGGGACGGTGACATCCCTTTGGTGCCACCGCCTGTCACGAAGCGGACGCTGGGGCGCCCGTGCTGGCAGGATCGGCGGGAAGGAAGCGACTCCCCCGCCGCCATGTTCGAGAACCGCGAACGGCCCGCCTGGGTCAACTGGCTGATCCTGGCGATTTTCCTGTTGTCGTCGTGGCAGCTGGCCGGGTTCTGGTTTCAGCAGCTGCACCACTGAGCAGCCGGCGGCGTCAGGAAGGGCGTCGGGGCCGGGCGGTGAGGCCCCGCACGAGCCGGACGCCGCCGCCCACCAGCAGCAGCAGGGCCATCAGGGCCAGCAGGGCCACCACGATCACGCTGCCCAGCTGCAGAATCCCCATGCTGAGTCGGCTCAACCCGCCGATCAGGTTGGCGATGGCATTGCTGACCAGGAGGAGCGCATCAAGCCGCTCCGGCAACTGCATCAGCCCAACGAGGATCAGCGCCCCCGCCACGATCAGCATCAGGCCAGCCAGCACCTGGCGCCATCGGGAGGATGGACGGCGGCGGCGACTGCGCAGCTGCAGACCCTTTCCCGCCGTTGGTCCCCTCGGTGTCGGCAACTGCAGCGGATAGGGGGTGTGCGGCATGGCTGGGGGGGTCAGAGCTCCAGCGGATAGCCGGCGCCCCGCATCCACCGCTCGAATTCCATCAGCACCAGCTCATTGGGGCAATCGATCAGGGACAGGTCGTTGACCGTGCAGTCACCCTGACCACCGTGGTGAAGCGTGAGGTGGAACTGGGTACCGCTCAAGCCGCAGACCTCCGGATCACTGCGCACCACCACATCCAGTGCCGCTCCCAGCCGTGCGACCCGGCGGCGCAGTTCCGACCAGGTCATGCCCATGGCACGGGAGAGGAAAAGAAAGGGAATCGCCCCCAGTGTGACCAGCGTGGGGCCGAAGTCAACAGGATGCGGGCCGGGGTCTCAGGGACGTGGGGCTTGCGGAGCGGCCTGGGGGGCCGGTGGGGTTGGCGCCGGCGGCACGGCTGGCGGGGGCAGCAGCAGCACCAGGGCCGCGGAGACGGCCAGGGCCGCTGCTCCGCCCAGGGGGGCCGTCAGCCGGCGATGCAGGGGGATCCTCTCCAGCAGTTCCCTGGGGCCTAGGGGCTCCGGCTCAGGGATCTCGAGGGGCAGCTGGACGCGTGGATCGAGGCGCAACAGATCGAGAACCCGCACCAGATCCGCCAGTTCCGCATCATCGAGATGCATGTCCAGCGGGGGGGTGTCGGGTTGACTGCTGCGTAGCAGCAGCCGGTGGCCGCCCTCGGGATGGGGGCCGATGTCGACGGGTTCGCCCGCAATGCTGAAGTCGCGGCGCACGCCGCTGATCAGGTGCCGGGCGTAGGGCAGCACCACCTGCATCAGCGCCTGCAGGTGCTCCCGCCGCCCCTCCAGCAGGGGCCGGCCCACCCACTGCAGGCTCCAGCCGGTGATGATGCCAAGGGCCGCACCGCTCTGGCCGATGGAGACGTCGGGGAGCCCTTCCACCTGCAGGCGGCAGCTGAGCTGATCGAAGACGAGGCTCTGCTTCATCACGGAACTCTGAACCATGGGGGTCTCAGGAGACGGCCTCAAGCGACCGCGTCCATCAGGCTGGCCTTGATGCGCTCGAAGCCTCCCAGGCCGGCGCAGAGGCTGAGGCCCTGGACCAGCTGCAGCCGCTGGGCGGCCCCATCGGTGGGATCGAGCAATTTCTGAACGCCGCTGCGGCGGGGATTCATGCGTTCCTGAACCAGCTCCAGCAGACGCCCTTGGAACAGCGCCCAGCGTTCGCTCGCCACCGCCTCCGGCTCGCTGCTGGAGAGCAGGGAGCGCAGCATCGGGTAGAGGCGATCGGCCATCACGCAAAGGATGCGGATCAGGGCATCGGTTTCGTCGACGGGGACCTCGCCGCGCCGGCAGGTGCGCCGCAGGGGGTTGTGGCAGCGCCGCTTCCACAGCTCCACCCGGTTGGGGAAGAGACCGCCGTAGCCCAGCTGCTCGCTCATCCAGACCATCGCCTCGCCGCCGTTGAGGTCGAGCGCCTCCATGCAGAGCAGCATCAGATCAAGCCGCTCCAGTCCCCTGCGGGGCAGGGGGCGGGAGGGGCGGTCCGGGTTTGCCGCTTCCGAAGTGTCCTTGGCCATGACTGCGATGATGCCAGCGGCGCCGTCCATCCGTCACGTCGCCGGTACCGGTCCCTTCACCAGCACGATGCCCAGCAGCCCTTCATCGATCGATCTGCGCACCTGGGTCCGGGACATTCCCGACTTTCCCAAACCGGGCATCCTCTTCCGTGACCTCACCCCCCTGATGCGGGATCCCGAGGGCTGGGGCGAGGCCATCCGCCTGCTGGGCCTGCTCTGCGAGCGGGTGCAGCCGGACCTGATCGTGGGCATCGAATCCCGTGGCTTCATCGTCGGCACCGCCCTGGCCACCATCGTCGGCGTCGGCTTTGTGCCGGTGCGTAAGCCCGGCAAGCTGCCCGGCGAGGTGATCGGGGTGGACTACAGCCTCGAGTACGGCACCGATCGGCTGGAGATCCACAGCGATGCCCTCGGCGATGGCTCGCGGGTGCTGATCGTCGATGACCTGCTGGCCACCGGCGGCACCGCCGCGGCCTGCACCGAGCTGGTGCTGAAGGCGGGAGGGGAGCTGTGCGGCTTTGGCTTTCTGGCCGAACTGGCGGCCCTGGAGGGACGCAACCGGCTGCCACAGGAGCAGCCGATCGAGTCGCTGATCATCTACAGCTGAGCCTCAGCCCTGCTGGTCCTGCCAGGTGAGGACGGTGTCGAACTGCTCGAGGCTGATCAGGCCGAATCGCCAGAGCACCGCCGGCAGCGGCGCCTGCTCCAGCTGGGACTGTTTGATGCCCAGCTGCAAGGCGTTCTCACTCAGGCCGAGCTGATGGCGCAGGAAGCGCACCATGGCCGGAGAGGGCAGGGGCTGGGGAGAGCTGCTGATCACCATCGCCCCATGCTGGGAGCGTCTGGCGCAGGCGGCAAGGCCCCTGGGTCATGACCCGCAAGGCCAGGGCCCGGCTCCAGCCGAAGCGCGACAGGACCCCGAAGGCCAGGCCGCGCAACGGCAGCACCAGGGGATGACGGTTGGAGAAGAGCCGCACCAGCAGGTCGGTGGCCAGCAGGGTGAGCAGCAGATCGGGCCAGCGGCGGCGTGCGTAGGCGGCCGCCAGGCGACGGGGGGACAGCGTTCCCCGGGCGGCCTGCTCGGCGAGCTGGTGCAGCACCGCCACATCCCGCCAGCAGAGATTCAATCCCTGGCCGCCCACCGGATGGCAGCGGTGGGCGCTTTCCCCCACCAGCACCGTGCGGCCGCGATGCAGGCGGTGGGCCAGCTGCAGGGCCGCCGGAAACCTGCGGGGCTGGGCCAGCAGGGCCTCGGGCTGGAGTTCGTCCGGCAGGGCCCCCGCCAGCCGATCGAGGAAGGCTGGGCCGCCCAGGGCTTCCAGCTGCCGGCAGCGGGCCGCGGGTGCACTCCAGACCAGCTGGAAGCGACGCTCGCCGAGGGGAAGGACGGCGAAGGGCCCTTCCGGCCGCAGCAGCTCCCAGGCTTCGTCGTCGTGGCCGCCGCCCATCTCCACCTGCACGGTGAGGCAGGCCTGGGTGTAGCGGTGGCTCCACTGACCGATCCCCAGGGCCCGCCGGGTGGGGGAGTCGGGTCCGTCGGCGGCCACCAGCAGGTCGGGGTCGCTGGCGGCAACCGGTGCCGCTGTTCCCAGCGCCAGCTCCACGGCGGGGTGCTGGCCCAGGCGCCGCAGCAGCAGCGCCATCAGGGGCCGGTGCGAGCCGATCCAGCCCACCGCGCCGGCGTGCTCCAGGTCGGTCGGACTGAAGCTGACCCGGCATGCCGTCGCCACGTCCTGGAGCCGCAGGCGGCGGAAGGGAACCAGCGCGTGCTGCAGATCCCCCCAGAGGCCCAGCCGCTCCAGAAGGTCACGGCTGGAATGGGTGAAGGCGTAGGCCCGCTCCCGGCCCCGCAGCGCCTCGGGGCCGAGGGGATCGTGGAGGCTCACCAGCCAGCCGGCCTGCGCCAGGGCCAGGGCCGTCAGGGCGCCGGTGGGGCCGGCTCCGTTGATCCGGGCGTGGAGCGAAGGGCGCATGGCCACAGAAAAGCCGCAACAGAAAGTCTGCTGCGGCCTAGGGGGCAGCCGTGATCAGCTGCCCGTCACGACGGTGTGTCCCCTCAGGGACCGGTGGAATCAGCCGATGCCGAGCAGACCACGGGTGAAGGCTTCGCCACCCAGGGCGAATTCGGTGGCGAGCAGGGCGATGAAGCCGAGCATGGCCATGCGGCCGTTGAGCTTCTCGGCGCGCTCGTGGAAGCCCCAGCCGCTCTCGGGGCTGACCACTTCCATGCGGGGCTCCGTGGCGAAGGCGTTGAGGCGGCCGCCGTCTTCGGTGGTGACGGTGGCACCGCGGATGGCGGAACGATCGAGGGCGGTGGGAGCGGTGGGGGTGGCGGCGGTCATGGGAGGACTCCTTGAGAAGTGTTACGTGAATTGTAACGCAATGTTTCGGATCCGTCCAGCTTCCCTCACCCCAGGCGCCTGAGGCAGAGCTCCTCGAAAGCCGGTCGCAGCAGGTAGGGGTACTCCCCCACCCACTGCTTCAGCTGGGGCAGCCAGCCATCGGAGAGGGCGCCGATGCGGGAGAAGTCCTTGCGCTCGCTCAGCACCAGGCAGCGGATCACCATCCCCGGCCGGATCAGCTCATGCTTCTTCTCCAGCGGGAAGCGGATCTGGCCCAGGTAGCCGTCCTCGTCCTCCAGCTCCAGGCACAGCCAGGTGCGCCGGTTCTCCACCAGCTCGAGCCGCCCCTGGCGGTTGGCCTGCTCCCGCCGGTTCTCCACCACCTCCCGCCGGAACAGGTCGGCCACGACGCCCTCGAAAATCGCGGCCGCTGGATAGCGCCGCAGCAGCGCGTTGCGACGGCCCGCTTCCAGGATCGGCCCCCACAGCACATAAAGGAGAAAGACGAAGCCCACCACCAGGAACACCGGACCGGCCTGGCTGCGGAACAGCAGCACCTGGCTGATCAGCAGCGCGATCACCCCGCCGATCACCGAAATCAGGACCCGCTGCAGCAGTTTGCGCGGATTGCCACTGCTGGCGCTGAACTGCGAGCCCGTGGCCACCGCCGGGATCAGGCGGACCAGTTCGCCGGGTTTGAGGGGGATCAGCATCGACTCTTGGGGGGGCAGCTCACAGGAGCCTCTCCAGTCCATAGACCAGGCCCCCCAGGCTGCGCACCTTTCGGACCGTGAGCAGCACCCCGGGCATGTAGGCACTGCGGTCGATCGTGTCGTGGCGCAGGGTGTAGGTCTCGCCGGGGGAGCCGAACATCACCTCCTGGTGGGCCACCAGCCCGGGCAGCCGCACCGAATGCAGCCGCAGGCCGCTCTCCCTGAGCCCGCCTCGGCAGCCGGCCAGGCTCTCGTGCTCCTCCACCTGGGGGGGATTGAACGGCTTGCCGAGTTCCTCCATCAGTTCGGCGGTCTTGAGGCAGGTGCCGCTGGGGGCATCGGCCTTGCGGTTGTGGTGCAGCTCGGTGAGCTCGGCGTAGTCGTAGAAGCGGGCCGCCGCCGCCGCCGCCTGCTGCAGCAGCACCATCCCCACGCAGAAGTTGGGCACCACCGCGCCCCCCATCGAGGCCTTGTCGGCAAAGCGGGCCAGGTCTGCGAGCTGGTCGGGACGCAGGCCGGTGGTGCCGATCACCGGATGGACGCCATAGGCGAAGGCGCCGCGGCAGTGCTCGAAGACGACGCTGGGGTGGGTGAAGTCGACCAGCACCGCCCCGCCGCCCGGCCCGGCCTGGCGCACCGACTGACTGGCCTGGCAGAGGGTGCCTTCGAAATCGCCACTCAGCGCCACCTCCAGCTCACCGAGACCCAGGGCCAGCCCCACATCCTCCCCTTCGTGGCCCGGGGTGGTGTCGATGGCTCCCACCAGGGCGCAGTCGGGGGCCGCCACCACGGCCTTGATCACCTCGGCGCCCATGCGGCCCAGGGCCCCGGCCACCACCACCGGGATCGGCGCCGGGGCTGCTGGGGGTGGGGAGGACGCGGTCATGGTCAGCTAGCACTCCAAGCGAGCCTATGTGGCCCGGCCCGCGGGCAGGGTGCCGGCCTGTAACGCTGCGCTGCAACCGATCGCGTCCCTGGCGGGAGCTCCGTAGGCTGCTTCACATTGCTCAACGCATCCGCCGCATGTTCACGCAGGTCCGTTCCGCCAGCCGCCGGGTCAGCCCTGCCCCCACCGATGGCGCCAACGACCGGGTGGTGATGAAGGCCGTCTACGTGGTGCTCGAACCCCAGTACCAGAACGCCCTCACCACCGCCGCCACCGGCCTCAACGACCAGAACGGTCCCCTGGCGGTGGAGCTCAGCGGCTACCTGATCGAGGAGCTGCGCGACCCGGCCAACTACGCCGACTTCTGCGCCGACGTGGCCGCCGCCGACGTCTTCATCGCCTCGCTGATCTTCATCGAGGACCTGGCCCAGAAGGTGGTGGACGCCGTGTCCCCCCACCGCGACCGGCTCAAGGCGGTGGTGGTGTTCCCCTCCATGCCGGAGGTGATGCGCCTGAACAAGCTCGGCACCTTCTCGATGGCCCAGCTGGGCCAGAGCAAGAGCGCCATTGCCCAGTTCATGCGCAAGCGCAAGGAAGCCAATGGGGCCGGCTTCCAGGACGCCATGCTCAAGCTGCTGAACACCCTGCCGACGGTGCTCAAGTACCTGCCGGTGGAGAAGGCCCAGGACGCCCGCTCCTTCATGCTCAGCTTCCAGTACTGGCTGGGGGGAACGCCGGACAACCTGCGCAACTTCCTGCTGATGCTGGCCGACCGCTACGTCTTCGGCAAAGCGGAGCTGGGCCGGCCCCAGCTGACGGTGGCCGACCCGGTGGTGTTCCCGGACCTGGGCATCTGGCACCCGATGGCGCCGGGGATGTTCGAGGACCTCAAGGAGTACCTCAACTGGAGCGCCAGCCGCGCCGATCTCAGCGAGCAGGCCCGCCGGGGCCCGGTGATCGGCCTGGTGCTGCAGCGCAGCCACATCGTCACCGGCGACGACGCCCACTACGTGGCGATCATTCAGGAGCTGGAGTACCGGGGCGCCACGGTGATTCCCGTGTTCTGCGGCGGCCTCGACTTCTCCAGGCCCGTCTCCTCCTTCTTCTATGACCCGCTCCAGCCCGACCAACCCCTGGTGGATGGGGTCGTCAGCCTCACCGGTTTCGCCCTGGTGGGCGGTCCGGCCCGCCAGGACCACCCCAAGGCGATCGAGACCCTCAAGCGGCTCAACCGGCCCTACATGGTGGCCCTGCCCCTGGTGTTCCAGACCACCCAGGAATGGGAGGAGAGCGATCTGGGGCTGCACCCGGTGCAGGTGGCCCTGCAGATCGCCATCCCCGAGCTTGACGGTGCCATCGAACCGATCGTCCTGTCGGGGCGCGACGACGCCACCGGCAAGGCCCACACCCTGCAGGACCGCGTGGACGCCATCGCGGAACGGGCCATCCGCTGGGCGTCACTGCGGATCAAGCCCCGGGCCGAGAAGAAGCTGGCGATCACCGTGTTCAGCTTCCCCCCCGATAAGGGCAACGTGGGCACTGCGGCCTACCTCGACGTGTTCGGCTCCATCTTCCGCGTGCTGGAGGAGATGAAGGCGAAGGGCTACATGGTGGACGCCATGCCCCGCACCCCGAAGGAGCTGATGCAGGCGGTGCTCAGCGATCCGGAGGCCCTGGAAGGCGCCCCCGAGCTGGCGATCGCCCACCGCATGAGTGTCGAGGAGTACGAACGGCTGACCCCCTACTCCGAACGCCTGGAGGAGAACTGGGGCAAGCCCCCCGGCAGCCTCAACTCCGATGGCACCAACCTGCTCATCTACGGCCGCCATTTCGGCAACGTGTTCGTGGGGGTGCAGCCCACCTTCGGCTACGAGGGCGATCCGATGCGCCTGCTTTATTCCCGCAGCGCCAGCCCCCACCACGGCTTCGCCGCCTACTACACCTACCTGGAGAAAGTCTGGGGTGCCGATGCGGTGCTCCACTTCGGCACCCACGGCTCGCTGGAGTTCATGCCGGGCAAGCAGATGGGCATGAGCGAAACCTGCTACCCCGATTCCCTGATCGGTGCCCTGCCCAACCTCTATTACTACGCGGCCAATAACCCCTCGGAGGCCACCATCGCCAAGCGGCGCGGGTACGCCTCCACCATCAGCTACCTCACCCCGCCGGCCGAGAACGCCGGCCTCTACAAGGGTCTCAAGGAGCTGGGCGAGCTGGTGGGCTCCTACCAGCAACTGCGGGAGAGCTCCCGGGGGGTGCAGATCGTCAACGCCATCATCGAGACGGCCCGCCAGTGCAACCTTGACAAGGACGTGGCCCTGCCCGAGGGCGATGCCGATGTGGCGGCCCTCGATCTCGACGGCCGGGATGGCGTGGTAGGAGCCGTGTACCGCCAGCTGATGGAGATCGAGAGCCGGCTGCTCCCCTGCGGTCTGCACACCATCGGCAAGCCGCCCACCGCCGAGGAGGCGATCGCCACTCTGGTGAGCATCTCTGCCCTGGAGCGGGAGGAGGAGGGCCTGCGTTCCCTGCCGGCCCTGCTGGCCGAGAGCCGCGGCCGCACCATCGCCGAGGTGTACCGGGGCAACGATGAAGGCGTGCTGACGGATGTGGAGCTCAACCGGGTCATCACCGAGGCCTGCCGTTCGGCGGTGGGGGCCATGGTGCGCCAGGTCACCGGCAGCGATGGCCGGGTCAGCCTGCAGCGTCGCTTCGTCTGGTTCTTCGATCTGCTGGAGCGCTTCGGCTACCGCCTGCCCAGCCCCTGGCTGAGTGCCTGCCGCCAGGCGGGTTTCGCCGATGTGGATGTCACCGAGCTGGATCGCCAGTTCGCCTACCTGCGCTTCTGCCTGGAGCAGATCTGCGCCGACATGGAGATGGAGAGCCTGCTGCGGGCCCTCGATGGCGAATACGTGCTGCCCGGCCCCGGCGGCGATCCGATCCGCAACCCCGGCGTGCTGCCCAGCGGCAAGAACATCCACGCCCTCGATCCCCAGGCGATCCCCACCCGGGCGGCGATCGCCGCCGCCAAGGTGGTGGTTGATCGGCTGATCGAGCGCCAGAAGGCGGAGCAGGGCACCTGGCCGGAAACCATCGCCTGCGTGCTCTGGGGCACCGACAACATCAAGACCTACGGCGAATCCCTGGCCCAGATCCTCTGGTTCATTGGCGTGCGTCCGATGGCCGATTCCCTCGGCCGGGTGAACAAGCTGGAGCTGCTGTCCCTCGAGGAGCTGGGCCGGCCCCGCATCGATGTGGTGGTGAACTGCTCGGGGGTGTTCCGCGACCTGTTCATCAACCAGATGGCCCTGATCGACCAGGGCGTCAAGATGGCCGCCGAGGCCGACGAGCCTCTGGAGATGAATTTCGTGCGCAAGCACAGCCAGGAGCAGGCCGCCGAGCAGGGCATCTCCCTGCGGGATGCCGCCACCCGGGTGTTCTCCAATGCCAGCGGCAGCTACAGCTCCAATGTGAATCTGGCGGTGGAGAACAGCACCTGGGAGGAGGAGGGTGAGCTGCAGGAGATGTATCTCAGCCGCAAGACGTTCGCCTTCAACGCCGACAACCCCGGCGAGATGAACCAGAACCGCGAGGTGTTCGAATCGGCGATGAAGACCGCCGATGTGACCTTCCAGAACCTGGATTCGGCGGAGATCTCGCTCACCGATGTGAGCCACTACTTCGACTCCGACCCCACCAAGCTGATCGCCGGCTTGCGCGACGACGGCAAGGCTCCCACCAGCTACATCGCCGACACCACCACGGCCAATGCCCAGGTGCGCTCCCTCAGCGAGACCATCCGCCTCGATTCCCGCACCAAGCTGCTCAACCCCAAGTGGTATGAGGGCATGCTCGATTCCGGCTACGAAGGGGTGCGGGAGGTGGCCAAGCGTCTCAACTTCACCCTGGGCTGGAGCGCCACCAGCGGCGCGGTCGACAACTTCGTCTACGAGGAGGCCAACGAGACCTTCATCAACGATCCGGAGATGCGCAAGCGGCTGATGGACCTCAACCCCCACAGCTTCCGCCGCATCGTGGGCACGCTGCTGGAGGTGAACGGCCGCGGCTACTGGGAAACGAGCGATGAGAACATCGCCCAGCTGCAGGAGATCTACCAGGAGATTGAGGACCGGATCGAGGGGGTGACCAAGGAGGCCTGAGGGATCAGAGGGGCAGGGGCCGGCGGCCCTCTCGCCCCGGGTCTGTCCGTCGATCCCCTGGGCTGGAATCGGCAGGAGCTCCTGAGACGCTGATCGCGTGGCGCGTCTGGCGAGTGGAGGACGTGTCTGTTGTTGCGAGCTCTTGTTGCTGCCGCAGTCGATAACAGCAGATGCGCTGCATTGAGAAAACTCATGCGCATAGGTACGCAACTCTTAATAATCTCCTCATGGCCCTTGGGCGCTGAGGTTTGCTGCCACGGCCGTGCCTGCAACCCCCGCTGCCTGGGCATCAGCCGTCTGCTGCACCGATTCCTGCGTAGGACTGAGTAGTGCCATTGCACGGGAAAGGAACCGTGAACGTTGACAATCAGGCTCAACTCATCGCCGTCAAGTCAGAGGCAACGCTGATGACTTCATTGCTATCTCAGCCACCTGCAATGGCATCGTCGATCCACCCAACTCCATTCCCTACTCCCCTGAGAACCATGTCAAACAAACTCGACGCCGCAGCCAAAGATGCTGAAGGCAAGATCCAGTCCGCCGTCGGCTCCCTCACTGGCGACAAGGGCCAACAACTCAAAGGAGAAGCCAAGCAAGTCCAGGCCGACGTCATGCAGGCGGAAGCCAAAGTGAAGGAGGAAGCCAAGAAGGCCGCCAGGAAGCTGGATGATGCCACGGATTAGTCAGCCGGCCGGTACCCGTTGGGATCCCATAGGGTCCAGTCTCGATAGCAAGATCCTGACAAGTGCCAGTCATCGCGTAACAAGCTCATAAGTCGCTAATCATCCGTGGCCAAGACCATGCCGGGGAGTCGTTCACTCCCCGGCTTTCTCTTCAAGCGGGCCAGGAGGCCACAGCGTTCCCTCCCTCCCTGTTTCGAGCGAGTGGATCGATGTGTACATAAAAAGGGGGGCCGAAGCCCCCCGAATCACCCCGCAGGGGTGAGAGAATGGATCGGGATCACTTACCGATCTTGGCAACTTCGGCGCGAGCCCGGGCCAGAACGGCACCGGTCAGGGGTACGAAATCAAGCTGCTTGGCGATGCCTTGGCCCTTCGGCGAGAGGCCCCAGGTCAGGAACTGACGGATGGTAGCGGCTTTGTCGCCGTTGCCCCGCTGATAGGCCAGGATCCAGGTGAAGGTGGCGATCGGGAAGGCGTTGGCGCCGGCCGGATTGCAATCCTCACCACCGAGGCGGGAATTCAGCTTGACGCCGTTCAGGGCGGCGGCTCCGGTTGTATCGTTGGCTAGAACAAATTTGCCAGCTTTGTTCTGAAGAGCCGCAGGAGTGATCTTGCCCTTCACGAAGGCCTGGTTGAGATAACCGAGCGAGCCGGGGGTGTTCTGGATCAGGCCTGCCACACCCTCGTTGCCCTTGCCGCCGATGCCCACGGGCCACTTGACGGCCTTGGAGGTTCCCACTTTGGACTTCCACTCCGACGAGAAGCAGGAGAGGGAGTTGGTGAAGGCGGCGGTGGTGCCGGAACCGTCGGAGCGGTGAACCACTTTGATTGGCCCCTTACCGCATTTCAGCTGCTCCCAGGTTTTGATCTTGCCGAGGAAGATGTCAGCGACCTGGGTCTGGGTGAGCTTGAGGTTCTTGCAGCTGGGGTTGTTGTAGGCGGGGGTGACGGTGCCTCCCATCATCGGGATTTGCAGGGCTCCGCGCTGGCCGGCCACGCCCTTGGTGAATTCTCCTTTGGATTCGTTGAGCTCCTCATCGGTCGCTCCAAAATCGACGCTGCCGGCATGGAACTGGCGAACACCGGCGCCGGATCCCACCGACTGGTAGTTCACCTGCCTCTTGGTTGCCTTGGCGAACTCCACGGCCCAGCGCTGGTAGGCCGGAGCGGGAAAGCTGGCGCCGGCTCCACTGATGGAGTTGCTCTGGGCGATCACCGGAACCGCCAGTCCAGCGGTGACAGCACCGGCAGCGGAGAGAATCAGGGCCTTCTTCGCGAAGGTCATCAGAAATGCCAATTGTGGAGCAAGTTATGAATAGCAACCCGCTCGGCCCAATCGTGTTATGGACAGGTTAACGGGTCTTCAAGGATTCCCCTGGCCCGATCCATGGCTGCGACTGGCTTGACGACCTGCGCCTGGATTCGGATGCTGCCATTGGTCACTGCAGGCATCCCTGAGCCCCGTGCCTCACGATGGGCACCCACAGGTGTTGGCGGGTCTCCAGGCTCAAAGGGGACAGCCGCTCCATGCACCCGTCCCACCGCCGGCTGATGGTCGCGACGTCCACACCACACGGTGCCTCTGCTGATTCTGGATGGGGTCCGTAGCCAAAGTCACATCAGATTGTCTGAATCAGAAGCTGGCACCATCCGGCCCTGGCTATGGATAGGGGTGCGATCCCTGCCGTTCACGTGAAAGAGCTCACCAGCGCCATCAACCAACACCTGGCCGCTGAGTTCCAGGCCGGCCACACCTATCTGGCCATGTCGATCTGGCTGCGGGAGAAGGATCTGGCCGGTTTCTCCACCTACATGCACGACAAGAGCCAGGAGGAGCGCGACCACGCGGCCCGCATGATTGCCTACCTGGTGGACAGTGATGAACAGGTGGAATTGCCCACCATCGAGGCTCCGGAACGCAGCTGGCCCTCGGTGCAGACCCTGTTTGACCAGGTCTATGACATGGAGAAGGGGGTCACCGCCTCGATCAACCGTCTCTATGCCATGGCTGAGACCGTTGGTGAGCGCAGCGCCACCGCCATGCTCGATTGGTTCGTGGCCGAGCAGCTCCAGGAGGAGGCCGAAGCCCGCTTCGTGCGCAAGCGCCTGCGCCTGGCCGGCGACAACAGTGCCGCCCTGCTGCTGCTCGATCAGCAGTTCCTGGAGGGCACGGCCCTGACCCACGTCAAGGGCGGTCTCAGCGGCACCAGGGGGGGCTGAAGCCTCAATGCCCTCCTCCCTTTCCACGTCCTGCCACGGCTCCCAGCTGCACGGTGGCCAAAGCCATGGCCCGGGCTTTCGGTTGGCCCTGGTGGGGATGCCCAACACCGGCAAGTCGACGCTCTTCAACCGACTCACCGGCGGCCATGCGCAGATCGCCAACTGGCCTGGCTTGACGGTGGAGCTGCTACGGGGTCCCCTGCCGGACGACGGCCACGGCAGCACCTACGAGCTGGTGGACCTGCCGGGGATCCACGACCTCAGCGGCAGCAGTGAGGATGAGGCCGTGGTGCAGCGCTTCTTGCGCGACACCCCGCCCGATCTGGTGGTTGTGGTTCTGAATGCCAGCCAGATCAACAGCCAGTTGCGGCTGCTGCTGCAGCTGCGGCAGCTGGGCCTGCCGCTCCTGGCGGCGCTCAACATGAGCGATGAGGCCGGGCGATTCGGCATCGTGATCGACCATCATGGGCTGTCTGCGGCCCTCGGCCTGCCGGTGCTGCCGGTGAGTGCCAAGCGGAACCAGGGAATCGCCGAACTGCTCGACCGGTTGCACCAATGGGGGGAAGCGCCGAGAGGTTCCGAGGCGGCCCTCCAACGCTCCCCCCAGCCGCAGGTTCCTGTGCCGGATGGGTGGCAGCAGGAGCTGGTGACCCGCTTCGTGACCATGCCGGAAGGGTTGCGCCATCACCACACCCGCCTGGTGGATCGGCTGCTGCTCCATCCGTTGCTGGGGCTGGGGATCTTTCTGGTGATGGTCCTGGCCGTGTTCCAGCTGCTCTATGCGGTGACCACACCCCTGCAGGACCTGCTGGGAACCGCTCTCGACTGGATCCAGACGAGCTGGTTGGTGCCGGCTCTGCAAAACCTGGGATGTCCGGACGGGCTGGAGCGCTTCCTGGTGGATGGCCTCTGGCTGGGCGTGGGCACGGTGGCCACGTTCCTGCCGCTGATCTTCGTTTTTTATGTGCTGATCGCCAGCATCGAAGACTCGGGCTACCTGCCAAGGGCCGCCTTTCTGATGGATGGTTTCATGCACTGGCTGGGGCTGGATGGCCGGGCCTTCGTGCTGCAGGTGATGGGCTTCGGCTGCAATGTGCCCTCCATCCTGGGAACCCGGGTGATCCGGGATCGGGGCATGCGCCTGCTGGCCATGCTGTGCATTCCCTTTGCCCTCTGCCAGGCCAGGTTGACCGTGTTCATCTTCATGGCCGGGGTGTTCTTCCCCAGGCCCTGGTGGGCACCTGGACTGGTGTTGTTCAGCTTCTACATGCTGAGTTTTGCGGCCGCCGTGATCACGGGCCTCGTGTTCAAGCGGGCCTACCCCAGTGATGGGGCTTTCGTGCTGGAACTGCCGCCCTATCGGGCCCCCAGCCTGATCACCATCCTGCGCCGTGGCTGGTCGTCGATGCTGAATTTCATGGTCACCACGCGGGTGTTCATCCTTGTGGGTGCGGCGGCGATCTGGCTGCTCACCAACCTTCCCCCAGGGGCAACGGAGGCTTCCGGAACGTCGCTGGCGGCGGGGATCGGCCGGTTCTTCCAGCCACTGCTGGGGCCGATCGGCATGAACCCTGAGCTCACCGTTTCCCTCTTCTTCGGCTTCATCGCCAAGGAAATCCTGCTGGGGGCGATGGCGGTGATCTACGGCACCACCGCCTCCGGCCTCGGTGGTGCGATCCAGACCGCCATCACGCCGCTGCAGTCGCTCAGCTTCATGACCTTCGTGCTGCTCTATACCCCCTGCCTGGGAACCGTGGCGGCCCAGCTCCAGGAGTCCAAGAGCCGCACGTTCGCCTTGCTGTCGCTGGGCTGGTCGTTGTCGCTCGCCTGGGTGATGGCCTTTGTGGTGTACCAGGGGGGTGGCTGGATCCTGGCCCTGCGTTGAGCGGTCGACGCCTGCCGCTCTGCCGGCGATCGTTCAGCCAGGGGGGATCAAGGACACCTCCATCTCGGCGGCCTGTTCGCCGCGAAGCATGAATTCCATCAGGCCACACGAAAGGTGCAGCAGTCCGCCGGGTTTTCCTCGGCGCAGCACCTCAATCTCCACCCCTGGCCTGACCCCCATCGCCAACAGCCGCCGTTGCAATTCCGGATGCAGGGGCAGACAGTTGACCCAGACACGTGCACCCTCCGGAACCTGACTGAGAGGTACCAAATCCTTAGACTTTAATTGACAACTTTAGGGCAGATCCCGTCCACGGTTGACCTGGCCATGGGCTGCTCCACGGCTGTTTGTGACCGATAAGCTGTTTTTGACCGATCAGAGGTTCAGGGTGCTGCCGAAGGCGGATCACCCAGTCCGCAGGTCCGCCACCCCTACCCCACAGCCAGGGCAGGGCCGCATCGGATAGGTGTTGAAGGGAAAGCGGGGGGGCTGAAAGGGTTCGATGCCCTGGCGACGATCAAAACGCACCATCCCGATGGTGCCGTTGGTGGCCACCACCAGGGCTGTGCGCCCCAGCCGCCGCTGGCTGCGGGCCCAGCTGCCGGTGTTGTAGTAGGTGATGTGGCACGGCCCACCAGCTTCGTTGATGGGTCCCGGCAGACCCAGGGGCGTGGCTTCGGGGATGTGGGTGTGGCCGTTGATCAACCCGTCGAGGGGCTGGGGGCCCCGCCCTTCCCGCTGCAGGTGCTGGACAATCCCGCGCTTGATCAGCCGGTCGTGCCCCGTGCGGCTCTTGAGGGCGCTCTCGAGCACGAAGGCCAGGGAGAAGCCCCCGGAGGAATTGAGCCCCCGGCTGATCGGGATCGGCCATTCCCGGTGGCTGGCCAGCAGATCGACGGCGTTCTGCAGGATTCCCTCCGCGTTCCAGCCGGCCGGCAATGGCCCGTTGGCCGGCCGTGTGAACGGGGACAGCAGGCCATTGATGCCGGCGCTGTAATGCTCCTGCAGCCGGGCCAGGCCCTCGGCCGCACCAGTGTGGAAGCGGATCAGCCGGTCGTACTCATCGCCGTGGCGCACCAGCAGCCGTTGCCCGGCGGGCGTGCTGTACACATCCTGACGGCGGATGGCGAAGCCGGGCCGCTCCAGGCCGGCGTGGCGGCGCAGGTAGGCGTCGTGGTTGCCAGGGATGTAGGTGATCGTCACCCCGTCCCGGTGCAGGCCCTGGAACCGTTCCAGCACCCGACGGTGTGAGGCCCGCAGCAGCCGGGTCTTGAGCAGTGTCTCGTTGGTGAGGGGATCCTCGTCCTCCCGGGCCAGGAGGGAATCGATCAGGTCGGTGAGAAAGTCGGCATCGACATTGGCGTTGAAGCGAATCGCCTGCAAGTCGATGATGTCGCCGACCAGAAACAGCTGCCTGGGCCGGATGCACTCCAGGAACGCCGCCAGGTGGCCGGCTTCGCACTGATTGGAGCCCAGATGCAGATCCGAGATGAACAGCGCGTCGCAGCTGAGCACAACCTTCCGGCAGGTGGATCGGCGCCCGGAGGCAGGGCGCGCTCAGGCCTGTAGCTCCGCCATGGTGACACGATCCCGGCGCAGATCACGGCGCAGTCAGCATCAGAAAAGCAGGCCGAATCCCTTGTCTGGGCCTCGTTGAGGCGCCGGCCGTCTCCTCGCCCACGTCCGTTGTCTGCCACACCAGCTCTGGTGAGCGGCAACACCGCCCCAGGGGTCAGCCGGCCTGTTGCCAGAGCCGCAGCAGCTCTTCCCGTTCCTGAGGTGAGGGGGGCGGCAGGCGCTTCACGCTGCCGGCGGCCGGGCTGCCGCCGCCGCCGTCGGCGCCGCGGAATCCCAGGCGCCGGAGCACACCCTGGCCTTCCTGGGAAAGCAAGAACGCCACGAATCGCTCGCCGTCCTGCTGGCCGCCCGCCGCCTCCCCCCGCAGCACGGCTGCCGCCAGCACCGTCTCGATGGTGGGATCCGGAACCAGGAGCTCATAGCCCCCTGGCCGCTGGCGGCCCGCCTCCTCCTGGCGGGTCAGGGCGGAAGCTTCGTAGACCAGCGCCAGGTCGCCCTCGTTGGGGCCGCCGCTGATGAATTCCTGCAGCAGGATGTCGGTGGAGCGGGCCGGCCGGTAGACGGCGCGGCGCAGGGCGGCGGCACAGTCGCTTCCGTTCTGACCCCGGCACCAGAGGGCCAGGGTCAACTGGCCGGAATTGGAGCGCATCGGATCGGCGCTGCGCAGATCGACGCTGCCCCAGCTCGCCGGGCCCCCCAGGGCCCCCCACTGCCCCGCCGCCGTGGCCCGCCGTAGCTGGGACCAGGAGAAGCGGCCGTCCGGGAACAGGCGCTTGGCCCGCTCCGGCCAGGCGACGGCCACCAGCAGGGTGCGGGCAACGGCAACGGGAGGCCGCAGGAATGGGGCAGGTTCCCCCTGGGTCTGGAGCTCGCCCGCCAGCTGGTTGAGCAGGTCCCGGTTGGCGGGGATCAGCACCCGCGGGCGCTCCGGTCCCTCCTCCCGGGCCCGGTTGACCATGTCCTGGGAGCCGTGCACCGTCCAGCTCAGGTCGATGCCGCTGTGGTGGCGCTCGAACAGGGGTTCAAGTTCGGCCATGGCGCCGGCCAGCTCCGACCCCACCCCCACCACCAGGGGGCGCCGAAGCCAGGGGAGGGGGGCCGTCGCCAGGGCCAGGGACGCTCCGGCGATCAGGAGGGAGAGCAGGCGCCGGCGGGTCAGGGTCGCTGCCACGGGGAGCGGTCCGGGTTCGCTGCAGTCTGCTCGCCGTCGCCCGGATCCACGATCCTTGCCAGCAGAATGGGGCCGTCGTTCTGCGCCGCTCCATGGCCCGGGCCCTGCGGTCGGCCGCCCTCACCACCGCGCTCCTCGGCCTGCCCATCAGCGGCTGTCAGTTCCTGGCCCCGCCGCCGCTGGAGCTGGAGATGCTCGTGGGCAGCGCCCTGAAGGGTTTCTGCCTGGAGGCGGCCAAGGCCATCGCCCAGGCGCCGCCGCGGCTGGCCGATCGCACCCCGGTGCTGCTGCGCTGCCGTGCTGCCGGCAGCGGGGATGTGGTCAGCGAGATGGAGAGCCACGCCCGGGGGGTGCTCCAGGGCGGCCAGGCGAGTGAGGATCCGCGCATCCCCACCCTGGTCTCGGTGGATGGCGAGATTTATCTCGATCTGCTGCGGCACCGGCTGCAGCGCCTGGCGCCCACCCGGGAACTGATCCCTGCGCCGGCCGACGCGCCGGCCCTGGCCTCCAGTCCGATGGTGTTCATGACCACGCCGGCCCTGGCCAAGGGCCTCGACCGTCCCGATCCCTTCACCGCCCTGGCCCGCAGCAGCGACCACCGCCAGCTGGATCCGGCCGGTCCCTCCCAGCCGATCCGCTTTGTCCACACCGCCCCGACCCGCTCCAACTCGGGCCTGCAGACCCTGGTGGCGATGGTGGCCGAGGTGGCCGGCAAGCGCCCCGAAGCGCTCACCCTGGCGGATGTGCAGGCCCACGGAGACCGGGTGGCGGCGATCGAGCGCCATGTGACCCGCTACGGCAGCTCCACCGATGAACTCGCCCGGGCCATGCAGCGCAATGGTCCCTTCTGGGCTTCGGTGGGTTCGGTCTACGAGTCGTCGGTGGTGGCGGTCAACGCCTCCCGCCAGGGCGACCAGGAGCCCCTCCAGGCGGTGTACCCGAGGGCGACCTACGCCAGCACGATGCGGGCGATCCTGCCTGACGCCCCCTGGGTGTCGCCGCAGGAGAAGCAGGCGGCCCTGCTGATCATTGAGCGCCTCCAGCGCCAGGACGTGCAGCGCCTGGCGGCCGATCAGGGGCTGCGGCCGGCGAACCCGGCGGTGCCCCCCAGCCGCGTCACGGCGGCCTACGGCGCCGATCCACGGGCCGTGTACGACTCGTTGCGGGCCCCGAAACCGGAGGTGGTGGAGGCGATCATCGCCCTCTGGCGCAACCAGGCCAAGAAGCCCTCCCGCGTGGCCCTGGTGGTGGACAGCTCCGGTTCGATGAAGGGGGAAAAGCTGCCGGCGGCCCAGCGCAGCCTGCAGGCCTACCTGGCCCAGATCGGTCCGCGGGACACCGTGGGCCTGTTCGATTTCGACAATCGCCTGCGGCCGCCGGTGGTGGTGACCGGCGTTGGCGCGGGAGGCGGTTCCGGAGCTGCATCCGGTGGGGCAGCGGGCGCCAGTTTCATCGCCTCGCTGGAGGCGGAGGGCGGCACCGTCCTCTACGACGCCATCGCGCAGGGGCGCGACTGGCTGCGGTCCACCCGGCGCCCCGGCGAAATCCTGGCGGTGGTGGTGCTCACCGATGGCCAGGACAACGGCTCGCGTCTGTCTCTGGAGGGACTGGGCAGTGAGCTGCAACGCAGCGGCTTCGCCAGTGATGAGCGCATCGGCGTGTTCACGATGGGCTACGGCAACCAGGGGGATTTCGATCCCGCTGTGCTGCGCCGCATCGCCGAGAGCAACGGCGGCGACTTCACCACCGGCACCGCGGACAGCATCCGGCGCCGCATGGAAGATCTGCAGATGGCCTTCTGATGGCGGCATCGGGCTGGACCAACCCCCTCGACCATCCCCTGGCGGTCGCCGCCGGCGGCATCTGCCTGCTGCTGCTCGTGCGTGGCGCCGGGGTGGCCCTCCCACTGGCGATCCTGCCGGCCGTTGGCCTCAGCGTGGCCTGCGCGGCGCTGCTGGCCCGCATGGGAGCCGCCGGCCGCCGCAGCCGCAGCCAGCGCCTCCACGCCCAGCGCCTCGATGCGGGACTGGAGGAGGCCCTGGACCGGGCCAGCGGCCTGGCGGTGACGGCGCTGGCGTTGCGGGAGGAGGCGGTGACCCGCTTCACGGACCCGGGCCACCTGGAGGCCCTCGGCAATGTCCAGCTCTGCTGCGAGCGGCTGCAGCAGCTGCCGGAGCGGCTGCAGGAACGGCGGCCCCTGCTGGAGTCGGGCGGGGGGCGGCGCCTCGACCCCGACGATCTGGCCCGCCGCCTGGCCCGGGAGGAGAAGTCCCTGCAGCGGGAGGCGGAGGGTCCCCTGCGCCAGGAACGGCGGCGGCTGGTGGACCAGTTGCGCCGCAACCTGCACGCGGCCCGCCAGGGGATGGATGAACGGGAGGCCCGGCTGCTGGCCCTGGCCACCCGGCTGGAGGCCATTGACGGCGGCCTGCAGCAGCTGCGCCGCCAGGTCGATCACCAGTGGCCCAGCACCGAAGCCAGCGATGCGGCCATGGCAACGGCGATCGAGCCGCTCGATGAGGCCCTCGATCAGATCGAGCGCTCCCTGGACGCCGGCACCGGCTGATCGGCAAGCAGCGGCCCGCCGGCGAGCCGGCGGATGGCCACCACCCCGGGGCGGGGGGCCCGGCCGGGGACGCCCGAGGGCCAGTTGGAGCCCAGCGGCACCCAGCGCAACTGCTCGAAGGGGCGGCCCGAGCGATCCACCAGCCGGTGGGCCTGGGCCTCACGGGCCTCTGCCGAAGGGCGCGTGCCGTTGTCCTCGCCCGGGTGCTGTACCGCCAGGAACAGGGTGGATTCGGCGCCGTCGAAGCAGGGGCCGGTGAGCTCGCTTTCCATCGGCCCGGTGGCGAAGCAGAAGGCTTCGCCGGCGTGGGGGCCACGGCTGGGCAGCACCCAGCAGCTGTTGTTGCCGAACAGATCGAGATCCGCCGATTTCGTCGAGCGATCGGTCACCATCCAGAGGGTCCCCTGCCGGTCGATGGCGAGGTTGTCGGGATTGGCGAAGCCCATCCCCCCCTGCCACGGGGCCCCGCCGGTGGCCACCAGCCGCCAGCGGAAGGAGCCAGCCCGGGTCTGAGCGTCGTCGGTCAGGCCCATGATCCAGCCGTAGGGCCAGCTGGCCTGCCCTTTGGGCCCCCGGAAGATGGCCGGGTCGGCCCGGCCGTCGTCGCTGCTGCCACCGGCGGTGAAGGCGATCAGCAGGTCGCCGCTGAGCGGATCGATCACCGTGTCCTCGGGCCGGGCCGCGGGGGTGGCCCCGATGGCGCAGGCGGCCAGGTGGGCATCGATCAGGATCGCCCCCATCCGCTCCTCCCCCTCGCCGGGGTAGAGGTCGGCCAGGGTGGCGAAGCGGCTCCGGTAGGCCGCCACGGCCGCGTCGCTGGCGAAGGTTTCGGCCCCGGCCCTGCGGCGGTCGCTGTGGGGCAGCAGGATCGCCTGCTCCACGCCGTGGCGGGCGAAGTGGCCGGGGGTGAGTGGTGCCACCGGGCTGGTGGGCTCCAGGGGCAGCCAACGGCCCCGGCCCTCGCCGCCTTTGGAGCTGGGCGGATCGAAGCGCGCCACCTCGAGCCGACCGGCGCTGAACAGCTCCGAGTTGGCCGGATCGGCCGGATCACGGATCGGTTCGTCGCTGACGAAGCGGTAGAGGTGGCCGCCGTGGCGGTCGCAGCCGGAGTAGACGATCAGGGGCTGGCCGGCGTCGGCCTTCACAGCCACCGCCTCGTGGCGGAAGCGGCCCAGCCAGCTGTGCTTCACGGCAGCGCGTTCGGGGCGGCGCGGGTCGAGCTCCACCATCCAGCCGTACTTGTTGCCCGCCAGGCCAAAGGGGTTGCCGAGGCCATCAAGGCGCTGGCCGTCGTAGGCGAAGGGCCTCTCGGCGGGGGAGACGGAGGAGCCGTCGGCATGGACGGCCTCGGACACCTGGCTCTGGATGTTCTCCTCGGCGCTGAGCACCGTCCCCCAGGGGGTCTCGCCGCCGGCGCAGTTGGCGAAGCTGCCGATGACCGCGTCCCCCAGTCCGTCGTCGTAGCCGAGCCGCTCGCGGCGCCGGAACACGGCCGCCGCCGGCCCCGAGGTCCGTAGCCGCTTGGCAGGATCGCGCCAGCCGCTCAGGCCGGTGATGCGCCGATCGAAGTGGCCGGGCCGGCGCCGCCAGGGGCCCCCGGGCTGCCGCTCCAGTTCGATCACGCCGACGCCCAGATCGGCCATGGCCGCCGCCGCCAGCTGGCGCACGCTCTCCAGCAGCGGGTCGTCCGCCGCCAGGCTGACGGCATCCACCCGGCCGCCCTTGGAGGCCAGGGCCTCGATCAGGCCCTCGAACGGCAACGTGCCGCCCACCGCTTCTGTGTAGCCCTCCCGCCAGGACCTGGCGCTGATGTACTCGTAGTTCACGGTCAGCAGCGCCCGATCCGGCGCCAGGGCCAGGAAGGAGAGGTGATCGTTGTTGAAGCCGAAACGGCCATCGGCCACCGGATCTCCCCACACCGCCACCAGATCGGCCCGGAAGCCGTCCGGCAGCACCAGCCGGTCCTCCAGCTCGATGCGGGCATAGGTGCGCCGCTGGCTGTCGGCATCGAGTCCGTCGCTGGGAACCGGCAGGGGGGTGGGCACCAAGGGGAAGGGGCTGTCCCCCGGCCCGGGCGTCGCCGCCGAACCCGCTGCCGCCGAGGGCAGGGCCGCATGGGCGAAGGAGCAGGCGCCGATGCCGAGCAGGGAGAGCAGATCGCGGCGGTTCATTGACTCGGGGGGCAGGGGACGCTGCGGCGGGGCACCAGCAGCGCCAGATGGTTGTCCTGAAAGGCGCTGAAGTTATCGTCCGACGCCAGCAGCAGGCTGGGGCGGCCATCGGCCTGGGCGGGCCCGGGGGTCAGGGCTTCCCAGTTGTCGGGCGGCAGGCCGGCTTCGATCAGATCCCACTGGCGGAGCGGCTGCAGCACGACGTCCGGTTCGGTCTCGCCATCGGGCAGCGGGTAGTGGGCCAGAAGGATCTGCCACTGATCGGGGGCCTGGAAGCGCCGCAGCAGGGCCAGCAGCCCCGGCGCCGGCGAGGCAGCGTCCACCACCAGCAGATCGGTCAGCCCCCAGCCAGCACCGGCGGGAATGGCCAGACGGGCCAGGGGCCGGGCAACGGCACTGGTGGGGCCGAAGGTCCAGCCCAGCAGCCTCACCTGGCCTGGAGGGTCCTGCAGCAGGGGCGATTCCGCGGCCATCAGCAGCCGATCGGCCTGGCCTGGCCGGCGCAGCAGGGCCAGGGATTCCGGGCCCTGGTTGGCGCCCAGCCCCCGTCCTGGGGCCGGCCGCCAATCGGCGGGCAGGGCATAGGCGTGCTCCAGCTGGCCGCTGTCCCGATCGAAAGCCAGCAGCTGGGCCACCCGCGCCGTGCGGCGGCGCCCCTCGCTGGCCACCCAGAGCCGCTCGCCGAGCACCACCAGCCCTTCGCCATCGATCTCTGCCGGCAGCGGCGCCCTGGGGGATCCCGTCAGATCCAGCTGGAACAGGGGCTGCAGTGGCACCCTCCCCAACCGCCGCACGCCGCTCCAGGCGCTCACCCGGCCCTGGGGGGCATCGCTGAGCAACAGCAGCGCATCGGTGTCGCTCTGATAGCCGGCGGCGGAGAAGCCTCCTGAGGCTTGCCCGTTCGCGTCCCTCCGGGGCAGGCGGGCGCGTGCCACCAGCTCCCAGCCCGCCTCGGCCGGGCAGGGCAGCAGGGGAGGTGGAGCGACGGCGACGGGCGGCACAACCATGGACAGAGTCTCCTGTCGGCGCGGGGTGCCGGCGGCATCCGGGGACACGCGCTGGGGGCGGTTAGGGTCGACTCCCGCAGGGATGAGCCATGAAATCCCCTTCGGGAGCCCTCACCGTGGCCGGCGGCTCCGGTGAGGACAACGGCAAACGCCTGGCGGTGCTGATCGATGCCGACAACGCCCGGGCGGCGGTGATCGAGGCGGTGCTGGAGGAAGTGGCCCGCTTCGGGGAGGCGATCGTGCGGCGCATCTACGGCGACTTCACCTCACCGGAGAGTGCCTCCTGGAAGAAGTTGCTCAATAAATTTTCGATCAAGCCGATGCAGCAGTTCGCCTACACCGTGGGCAAGAACGCCACCGACAGCACGATGATCATCGACGCGATGGATCTGCTGTACACCCGCCGCTTCGATGGCTTTTGCCTGGTGACCAGCGACAGCGATTTCACCGGCCTGGCCGTGCGCCTGCGGGAGGAGGGCCTGCTGGTGTACGGCTTCGGTGAGGAGAAGACCCCGGCGGCCTTCCGCAATGCCTGCCACAAGTTTCTGTTCACCGAAGTGCTGCGGACCGCCGCCCGCCACGGAGAAGATGCCGCCGCCGCGGAAAGCGCCCGTCGCCCCCAGGACAGTGACCCCCCCGCCGGCGGCCAGCCCGTCATTCCCGCCGATTTCCTGATGGAGGCCCTGGATCGCTCGGTGGATGAATCGGGCTGGACCCAGCTGGGCACCTTCGGCAGCTACCTGCAGAAGATCCAGCCCGACTTCGACACCCGCCTCTACGGCTTCCGCAAGCTCTCCGATCTGGTGCGGGGCTGTCCGTCCCTGTTCGTGATGGAGGAGCGGGAGGCCCCCAGCGGCAACCGCACGATCGTGTACGTGCGAGCCAGGGAGGACGACTGAGGCCGGCCATGACCCTTCTGCGCCTGGCGGCCTTCAGCGACGGTGATCGGGGCGGCAATCCCGCCGGCGTCGTGATCGGCGAGCACCTGCCTGAGGCCCCGGAGATGCAGCGGATCGCGGCCGCGGTGGGGTATTCGGAAACGGTCTTCTCAGCACCGTATGGGGCGGGCTGGCGGGTGCGCTATTTCTCCCCGACCGTCGAAGTGCCCTTCTGCGGCCATGCCACCGTCGCCCTGGGGGCCGCCCTGGCCGACCGCTGCGGCGACGGGGTCTTCCCGCTCACGCTGAACCAGGCAGAGATCACGGTGGAGGGTCGGCGCCAGGGGGAGCACTGGAGCGCCGCCTTGCAGTCGCCCCCCACCCACCAGCGCCCCGTGGCGCCCGATCTGCTCACCGCCAGCCTGGCGCTGTTCGGCTACGAACCCAGCGACCTGGACCCGGTCCTGCCAGCGGCCATCGTCCACGGTGGTGCCGACCACCTGCTGCTGGCCCTGCGCCGCCGTGGGGACCTGGCGGCCATGCGCTACGCCATGGAGGACGGGGCCCGACTGATGGGGGAGGCGGGACTGCTGACGCTCCTGCTGGTGTGGGGAGAAGGGCCCCGGACGTTCCACAGCCGCAATCCCGCCGCCGCCTGTGGCGTCTATGAGGATCCGGCCACGGGGTCGGCCACCGCGGCCCTGGCCGGCTACCTGCAGACCCTCGGCTGGCCCCACGGCGGCCGCATCGCGGTGGTGCAGGGGGAGGACATGGGCTGCCGCTCCCTGCTGGAGGCTGAGATCCCCCGGGAACCGGGCGGCTCGATCCGGGTGTCGGGCAAGGTTCGCCCCCTGGCGGGCTGATTCAGGAGGCCTTCTCCAGCCGTTTCACGATCCAGCCCATCAACACCAGCGAACCCAGCAGCGCCGCGAGCAGGGCGATGGTCATCAAATCCGGTGCGTAACCGACCCATTATGGTCACTGGCCCCGTTCTCCCTGGTCCGCGGCGTGAACCGGAATCCCGAGCTGGTCTTCGTGTACGGCACTCTCCAGCGGGGCCAGGTCAATCACCACTGGCTGGCGGCGTGCGGCTTCGAGGGGGAGGGCACCGTGGGCGGGCTGGTGCTGCACGACCTCGGTCCCTTCCCCATGGCGATTCCCGGCTCCGGTGAGGTCCATGGCGAGGTCTATCGGCTGAGCGCGGAGGACCTGGTCCGCCTCGACCGGCTTGAGGGATATCCCCGGCTCTACAAGCGGCTACCCATGCCCCTGGGCGATGGGCGTTGGGCCTGGGTGTACGTGGGTCGGCCGCGGCAGGTGCGGAACGTGCCGGCCATCGCTGGCGGCCGCTGGAGTGGGGGCGGAACGGTGCGGAGCTTGCTGACGGCCCTGCTGCTTGCGATCGCCCCCGCCGGGGCCATGGACGATGTCCTGGCAGCGGCGGGGAGCGGCAGGACCAGTTGCCTGGCCTGGCAAAAGGCCAGGGGACAGGAGAAGGTGCGCCTTGGGAATGATCTGGGTGGTGCCAACTACCTGACGCGGCGCCACCTGGACGCTTCCTCTGTGCTGCAGAACCCTGCGGTGCCCATCGAACCGCTGTATCTGACCAGCGATCTCAGGCACCTTTGCAATGGTCGGTGAACCATGCTGATGTGGCTTGCTGGCCATGGTTCCCCGTTGTCCTGCGTCTCAATCCAGGCTCGGAGCCCTGCCCATAATCCGCCGCGGCAGCTCCGATTGGTTTAGCTGGATCGTGCCAGGGTTTTTGCGAAGCTGGAGTCGTTCCGAAGCCCGCGCCGGTTCAGGGTGTGGGGCCATCGCCACGAGCGTGGACGGCTGCGTCGGGAGGGAATTGTCGTGTGTCTGTTTCGCCAACCAAGCGACACTCCTCAACTCAGTTAGCGAAAGCGCCGCACCAGAGGTTCCGCCCTCCACACACTGCCAACGAGGATCAGAAAGGAATCGACGATTCCGACGCGATTCAACTTCTGGAACCAAACGGTTTCGTTGTATAGCAGCCGGATCAAGGCCTCTTCCTGTTCAACCGATTGCAAGTGGAATTCAAGCCCGAGGACTGGGTAGCCATGTTTGCTGCTCTGCCTGACGATTTTGGAGGGTAGCGTGAGCTTGCTCTGGGGAAGGTCGAGCATGGCGTCACCACCATCCAGC
Organism: Cyanobium gracile UHCC 0281; assembly: GCF_034931305.1. Lineage (GTDB taxonomy): Bacteria > Cyanobacteriota > Cyanobacteriia > PCC-6307 > Cyanobiaceae > Cyanobium > Cyanobium gracile_A. Next base: position 29,521 of record NZ_JAYGHY010000006.1, read on the forward strand.
GACACCACGCGATCGGTCAGGGCCATGGTCAGACCACTCTCGGACACATCCTGCGTGACTCCCCAAACCTCCTGGCCGCCGATCCGAAGACGGGCGATCGTTTCGAGCGGAAATCGATCGTGTCGGCGCCGCACCGGCCGATCAATGCAGGCCAGCAAACAGATGAATATGATCAATGCGTTGTAGGCGTTCCAGGCCAGCATCACTTCTTCACCCTCAAAGGGGGATCGCATCCAGGCCGGATTGATCAGAGGCAAGCCGTAGCGAGCAAACATGGCAACTGAGAAAATCACCAAATAGGCAAGCAGGGGCCAGGCTAGGCGAATATCCATGCTCTGGCGAAGGTTCATCACGTCTTTGTTGGTCACCAGGCTACCGATGTGGCCCATCGGATTTCCGATCATGCGGGTCAGGCGGCCAAGGGCTGGAAAACAGAACAGCGATTCATAAATCTCTGTCCACAATTGCGAATAGTGACTGTTGCTTTGCCAGGATAAAATACCGTGAAGGATGATTGTGAACGGCAGCCCATAAAAGAGATATTCGGATGGTGGGGCTGCAATCAGGCTGAAGCCTATCACGAAACTCAGCAAGGGAAGGATAATGTAACCAGCACGAAAAAGGGGCATGAAGCAGTAGAGCGCCTGGCTGATAAAGAAAGACTTCTGCCAAACGCCAAGCTTGGTCCAAATGGGCAGGTCTCTCCAGCAGAAGTAGATCTGTACATTGCCTTGAAGCCAGCGCAGGCGCTGATCGAGATAGTCGCGAAAGGTGCGCGGAACCTCGCCGAGGCTGAGAATCTCATCGAGATAGACGACACGCCATCCTTTGATCTCCAAGCTTGTGCCTGTCTGATAATCCTCCACAATGCACTTGGTGTAGTAACCGCCCACCGACGCCAGCGCCTGCCGCCTGACCACATAAGATGTACCGCAGCAGATCACCGCATTGAAGCGATCACGAACAACCTGATTGTAGTGAAAGAAACTATCGAGATCGCTGGGCATCAGGAAATCGAGTCCAAGATTTCTCAGGTGAAAATCAGAATTGAAGTAGTGCTGTGGAGTCTGGATCAAACCCACGTTGGGATCACTGAAAAAGCCAACAGTGCGGTAGAGAAACTGTTTGAACGGGATGAAGTCACAGTCGAAAACGGCAATCAGTTCGCCCTGTGTGCATCCAAGTGCATGGTTGAGATTACCGGCTTTGCGGTGCAGATTATCTGGTCTGCTAATATACTTCACGCCAAGCTCAGAGGCTAGATCGGCCATGGCAGGCCTACGCCCATCATCTAGGATATAAATAGTCTTGTTCGGGTAATCGATGCCGCGGCATGCCAGTACGGCTCGCCGAACCATCTTGACGGATTCATTGTAGGTTGGGATGTAGACATCTACTGAAGGTGGGTTCTTGATTCTGGATCGAAAGTATTTATTGGCCTGGTGAATTCTCTTGTCTGGATCAAAGAAGACTGATGGATAGAACTGCAGTGCGATGCTGAACAAAGAGATGACTTCGATCAGAAAAAGTGCAAGGCTGCATGCCAAGCTGAATGGGTGCGCGGTGTTCAGGGTCGTCGAACGCCAGATGAAATAGCGCAGGCTGAAGCCGGTCAGGAGAGTCGATCCCAGCAGGTATCCCCAAGGACGCCGGGGAACAAAGCGCATGCCCAGCACGATGCCCACGGCGACCATGACGGGCTGAACGGCATGGATCCAGTCGTTCTGAACCCCCCAGCGCTCGGGAAGCTCTCGGGTTTCGAGTGGATTCAGCAGCCCGGGCGCCACCAGCCCGAACTGCAGGTTTGCCATCACCAGCGCCAGGAAGAGGCTCACCGTTGAGAGCACCAGGAAGCCCCACACCCAAGGGGAGATGCGGCTCGGCCCGATCGCAGTGGGAAAGGGGTTGAGGAACTTCATCGTTCGAAGATCACCCTGCCCGTATATCCCACGTAGCAGAACTGCAACGGAGGAGATGGAACATCGTTGAGGAGGCGCACCCGCACCTCACTTTCCCTGGCCAGATTGATCGGAATCGGGACCAGCGGGTCGTTACCGAGCCGCAGCCGCCCGATCCCCGAGCGGATCGACTCCACTTCACCCCGCAGCGTCATCCGCCTGCCCACCAACTCGATCCGGGCGCCAGTGCCGATCTGCAGTCGGTTCAGATCGTTCTCCGCCACGTAGGTGATGACCCAGCGGTTCTCGCAATCGATCAGTTTCATCACGGGCTGCAGGGCCTCAAGCAGATCACCGGCCTGCGCCTGCAGCTCCCATACAACGGCCCTTCGAGGGCTGCGCAGCGTGCTCTGGTGTCGCTTGTCCCATTGCTGGGTGGCGTCGGCCAGCTGCCGCTCCAGACCGGCCACCCGCTGATCTTGAGTGCCCAGGTCGCCCTGCAGTGCCTGGAGGCTGCGCCTGGCCTCCTGAAGACGTACCACAGGATCGGAGCCACTGCGGTTGTTGCGCAGCACCAGGTTGTTCATCGCGGCCTCCAGGTCGGTGCGGCCGCTGGCCAACCGGGCTTTGAGGCCCGTCAGCTCGCGTCGCCGCTGCAGCTCGGTGGTCCTGGCCCGGTCGTAGACGTTGGCGGCGACCGCGCCGTTGCGAAAAAGACCTTCCACGCGCTTGGTTTCCCGCTCTGCAAAGGCCAGCTCGGCCCGGGCGCGCTGCAGGTCGGCTGTGGTCTGACCGAGGTCCTGTCTGTTGCGGCGGATTTCCAGGGCCTGTTGACGTTCGGCATCGCGCTGAACGTCCGCCAACAGCTGCTTCTGCGCCTGGACCTGACGACGCAGATCCGCTTGGCGGCTTCGGGCTTCCTGCCGCTCGGTGCTGAGCCGTTCCACCTCATCGCGGCTCGTGCGCGGGCTGCGGATAACGGCGAGCTCCTGGTCCTGGCGCACCGCTTGGCCGGCCTTCACAGGCAGTGCGTGCAGGGTGCCGGTGATCGGGGTTCGGATCGCAATCGGGGTGGCGTTGATCACCGCATCGCGTGAGCGCGCTGTGAAGAAATTGATCACTGTGAAGGCGGTCATGACCAGCAGACCGGATCCAATCAGAATGATTAGGATTTCAGCCCCACGGCTTCTTGTCATCCGGTCGTCGTCGGACTTGATCGGATCGGTCTCGAACGGATCCGAATTGGTGCTTGTCTCGCGGACGGGCGGTTCTGTCACCGTGGATGATGGCTCCTGGCAAGTGCTGAAAGACGGGCCGCCATGGCTCTTATCAACCATAGCGGCACACCCCGAAGCCAACGCGACTGAGCATCGCTGTGAATATCAGCTCTGAAAAGGCTCCTATGGGATCTGAGCCGGCGCTCTCCATGACGGTTGCATGTAAAGATTTGACGCGACTGGATGCTGGGTGGACCGGATTGGCCGCGTTCATGGGGGAAGCCGGTTGCGAACAGACGCCGTTTTGATTGTGGCGAGAGGTCTGCTGATGCAGTCCGATGCATCCATTGCGGTGGACCCAACCGAGGTCTTTTATCGGACGGTTTGAGCGGAGATTCGCTGGCCGGAATGAACCCTCATGCCCAAATTCATCCTCACTCAATTTCAGGGATGCATGAGGCTACGAATCCATTCTTCGTCTCCGGCCTGCCCTCGCCATTGCAGGCGCCCTGTTCAGCAGTGGCGTGCCGCTCAGGCGACCAGCCAGCGTCCGCCTGCGCCCAGGCCGATCACAAGGCCAGCCAGCGTCAGGGCCAGACCACTCCAGAAGGCCAGCTGCAGCAAGCGCCGCAGCATCAGCAGGGATCCGCCCACCCCCACCAGCACCGCCAGGCTCTGGCAGAAGGCGATCACATGGGCATCGGCGCTCCAGGCGGGCAGGCGGGCGGCCAGGGCGGGCCAGAGGCTTTCGGTGCTCACTGGCAGCAGCCGGCCCCCCTCCGCCATGCCCATGGGCAGGTGCTGGGCCAGCAGCAGGGCCCACAGCAGCGGCAGCAGGCCGTAGAGCAGCAGCCAGCTGGGGCTGGCGGGGCGGAGTCGCCCCAGCAGGGGCCGCAGCAGCAGCCACAGCCCCGCCGGCAGGGCCAGCGCCAGGGTGGCGAAGGCCAGGCGGCCCAGCAGAGGCCCCTGCTCAAGGAGCTCTGGCGACAGGGGCAACCAGCCCAGCAGGCGCTGCCAGTGCCGCAGGCAGACCCCGCCGGCCAGCACCAGGATCAGCCCCGCCTCCCCTGCGGGCGGGGCCATGTCGCGCTGCAGGTCGGCGGCGGGGGGGCGCAGGCGCAGCTGCACCGAGCGGTGCGGGCAGGCCTGGGCGCAGGTGAGGCACAGCACGCAGTTGCGGTTGTCGGCGAGGTGGGCCGGATGGGTGCCGAGGGGGCAGCCGGGGGTGGCCAGCCCCTCCCCTTCCGCCGGGCCCCCCTTGAAGCAGGCGTAGCTGCTGCAGCTGCCGCTGCAGGTGCCCGCCTCCGCCCGCAGCTCGCTGATCGCCAGCTTGGCGAACAGGCCGTTCATGCCCCCCACCGGGCAGAGGTAGCGGCACCAGAAGCGCTTCTCGAAGCGCAGCGAGCCGACCACGGCCCCGGCGGTGATCAGCAGCAGCAGGGCGCTGCTCTGTCGGGCGCTGTTGCGCAGGTCGCCCAGTTCCTCCCACAGCAGGATCGCCGCGAAGCCGGCCGCCAGCAGGGGCGCTGCCCAGCGATCGCTGTCGCCCCGCGGCCAGCGGGCTGGCTGCCAGCCCAGCCGTTTCGCCAGCCGCTGGCTGATCTCCCCCCAGACCATGAACGGGCAGAAGGAGCACCACAGGCGGCCCACCAGGGGGTAGCCCAGCAGGATCAGGGGCCACCACCAGGCCCAGAAGAGGTTCAGGCCGCCGCTGTGGGCGCGGTCCTGGGGCCCCCACCAGAGCCACAGGTTCACCAGCACGAACACCCAGCTCACCACCCCGAACAGCAGGGCGTTCCAGAGCCGTGGCGAGCGCATGGCGTCCCGCAGCCAGGGTTTCCAGCGCCAGAGGTCGAAGCGGGCCCGCTGGGGACGGCGCAGGGTCCAGAACACGTCCTCGGGCAGCTCCTCCGGATGGTCGCTGCTGCACTGGCGCAGGGCCCGTTCGATCAGCTCCAGCAACTCCCGCACGTTGCCTGGGAAGTCGTAGGTCTGGAGGCGCTTCACCAGCCCCTCCCCCACGGTGGGCGGCTGGCTCCAGCCGAGGCTGCGGGCCTTCTGGCGCACGCCGTAACGCAGCCATTCGCCCAGGTCCTGGCGCCGCACCCGCAGGGGTGGCACGCGGATGTGGCGGCAGAGGGCGTCGAAATCGGGCGCGCTCGCCTCGGCGGTCAGAAACACCCGACCGGAGAAGACGTGTTCGGCGTGGTCCCCATCCGGCGAGCGCCAGCGGCCGCTGCGGGCCAGCTCCAGCAGGGCGGGCCGCAGCTCAGGGGCGGCGCGGTCGATCTGATCCAGCAGCAGCCCACCCGAGCCGATGCAGTCGATCAAGGCGACGCCGCCGGCTGTGGCCGCGAACAGCTCGGCACCGTCGGGGCGCAGCAGGGCGCAGTTGATCCGCACCAGCAGCTGCTTGCGCGCCGCTGAGCCGAAGTGGATCAGGGCGACGAGGTTGTCCTTCTCCAGGCCTGGCTCGCCGCTGATCAGCACCGCCTGGCCGCTGGTATCGGCGGAGGCGGCGCGGATGGCGTCCCGCAGCTTCTGGGCATAGCGGCTGCTGCCGACGACCCCGCGGCGGGTGCGGCCCAGCAGGTAAGGCGCCAGCCGCAGCAGGCAGGCCCTCGGGTCGGGGGTGGCCTCCGGCGGGCTGGACGTCATCGCTGACCTCGTGCTGGTTTGATTCTCGTCGGAGAAGATGGAACGCCTTCGCGGCGCCCCGGTGCCATCGGCCTGGTGATCACCTAACCATGAGCACGTCGGGTTCGGCCGAGTTTCTGTGGCGCGGTCACCGGCTCCAGCTGCTGGGCCAGCGGGCCGTCTGGGATCCGCAGCAGGGGCTGCTGCTGGTGGCGGATCTGCACCTGGGCAAGGCGGAGAGCTTCCAGAGCCAGGGCATTCCGCTGCCCAGCGACGGCGACGGGGCCACCTTCAACGCCCTGCTGGCGCTGGCCCACACGCACCGGCCTGTCCAGGTGCTGGTGCTGGGGGATCTGATCCACAGCCGCCTGGGCCTGACGGCCGACCTGCGCCAGAAACTTCAGGCCCTGCCTGAGCTGCTGGGCTGCCCGCTGCGGCTGGTCGGTGGCAACCACGAACGGGGTTGCTGGCTCGAGGGTCTGGAGCAGGAGCCGTCCCTGGCCCTGGGCCCCCTGTGGCTGAGCCACGCCCCCGAGCCCCGCCCCGGCCACCTCAACCTCTGCGGCCATCGCCACCCGGTCGCCCTGATCGGTGGCGGGGCCGACCGGCTGCGTCTGCCGTGCTTCGCCTACGACCCGCTCGCCGAGCAGCTGGTGCTGCCGGCCTTCGGCCAGCTCACCGGCGGCCACCCCTGCCCGGAGGGCGAGATGCTCTGGCTGGTGGCCGAGGGCGCCGTGGTGCCCTGGGGTCCCACCCCCCGACGAAGTGGCCTCAGCTTTCGGCGGCCAGGGCCCGCACCACGTCGCCGCGGGTGAGCACCCCCACCAGGTCCTCCTGGGCGTCCAGCACGAACAGCCGCTGGGTGCCCCGGTCGTGCAGGTGGCGGGCGGCCTGGGGCAGGGTCGTGCTGGCGGGACAGCTGTGGGGCTGGGAGCCCATCACGTCGCCCACGGTGCTGCCCAACACCTGGTGCACCTGCTTGTCCCAGTCGAGCGGGTTGCGCAGGTAGATCACGGCATCGAGAAGCATCACGTAGGGCCCGGCATCGAAGCCGCTTTCGCGCACCATCAGATCCTGTTCGCTGAGCTCTCCCACGAGGGCTCCGAGCTCATCGAGCACCGGCAGGCCACTGATGTGGTGGTCGCTCATCAGCTGCACCGCTTCCTGCAGGGGCGTGGTGGTGGTGACACTCAGCACGGGGCTGGTCATCACCTCGGCCACGCTGCGCTCGACGACCATGCGGATCTCCTCGGTGATGGCATTCTGCTGGTGAACGGGACCCCTTCCCTGCGACGCCTCGCCGACCTGCTGACGCTTGCCCGGGCCGTGTTGGGCTTGCCGCTGCTGCTGGCCCTCGCCGGTGGCCGGCCTGCGCTGGCGTGGGTGCTGCTGCTGCTGGGCGGCCTCAGCGACTGGGCTGATGGGGCCCTGGCACGCCGGGCCGGCGGTGGGTCGGTGTGGGGGGCCAGGCTTGATCCCCTCACCGACAAGATCCTGATCAGCGCACCGCTGCTGTGGCTGGCCCACACCGGTGGGCTGCCCCTGTGGGCCGTGTGGCTGCTGCTCGCTCGGGAACTGTTGATCTCCGGCTGGCGGGCCGGCCAGGGCAGCGGCGGCCCCGCCTCGCTGGGAGGCAAGGCCAAGACGATCCTGCAGTTCCTGTCCCTGCTGTTGCTGCTCTGGCCCCCGGCCTGGGGTCTGGGTCAGGGTGCTCTGGTGGTCCCCCTGCTCCATGGGGCCGGCTGGTGGCTGTTCTGGCCGTCGTTGCTGCTGGCGCTCAGCTCCGCCTTGGGGTACCTGCGGGCCGATGCACGGAGCTGAGACGGGCGCCTGCCGCCACCGATGACAGCGAAGACCGCAGGGATCTGGGGCTAGGTGACGACCTGGAGGCCTTGTTTCTGTTCATACACCGTGGAGACCTGAAGGCGCTGGTTGACCATCGTGTTGACCTGAACCCATGGCCTTTCCAGGCGGACACGAACAAACTCGACGTGGCGGGCCGTCAGGTTGGCCTCAGAACGGAGCTCGCCAACCAATCTGTCCCGCTCAACGCTGAATCCAAAGCAGACACGAAAGGGGTGGGGATTATGAAGTCGCAAGTCCTTGAATCCCCACACCACCGTGGCGTCGGCGCCCAAGGGCGTGAAGCGTTGATCCTCCTGGTAGATGTCCAGGCTGTGGGGATGTCGCTCCAGCACGGTTAATCCACCCAGCAGGGCCAGGTGGTAGACCATCGAAGACAACTGGCAAAGGCCACCGCCGCTCCGTGCAACGAGCTTGCCCTTGACAATGTTTCGTCCCGGAAGAAATCCATTGGCTGCATTGGGACGGCTGACGCGGTGCCAGAAGGACCAATTCTGGTTGATTCCGATCAATCCGCCATCAAGCAAGGCGGCACCCCGGGTGATATTGGCAAGTTTGCTTTCAAAAAAGTCACTCGGCATGATCGGCTGGGTGAGGCCAAGGGAGCACGGCTGTTCCACAGCGCCCTTTGCATGGTCGAACGAGATTCCGTTCAGGCGATCATTCCACAGGCGCCAGTGCTGGCGGATTTCCTGACGCATTGCCAAGGGTAAACGTCGTCTCATGACAACATCTCGTCTTCACTTTGGTGGAGTGGATCCCGCAGCGATTGGAAATCTGGCCTGGCTGGTCATGACCACAGAGGAATTGGATCAGAACCTCATGGTGAAATTTCCAGTTCCGCAACACATTGTCAAAACCGCCGCGATAGGGATACGCACGGCTCGCCGCTCGTTCCCCCTCCCTGGTGTCGGGGGCCCATCTGCACGCCCCTGGGACCTCATCCCAGCAGCGCCGCATCGGCGCTGAAATCGGGAGTGGCGGCGGGACGGAGGGCGTAGTCGTTGGTGTAGCTGTCCGCGAGGGTGGCCTCCAGGTCGAAGGCCGGCTCCCAGGCCAGCTCCCGCCGCACACGGTGGGTGTCGGTGAGGAAGTGGGCCAGGCGCAGGGGGAAGGCCTTGCGGGCCTTCTTATCGAGGCCGGCGGGATCGAAGCTGCGGATCTCCACCGCCTGCGGATCGGTGCCGCAGGCCCGGGCGGCGGCGGCCACCAGCCCCCGGAAGCTGATGCCCTGGGAGCCGGTGCAGTTGTAGATGCGGTTGGCGGCGGTGTCCACCTCGATGCAGCGGGCCATGGCGGCGGCCAGGTCGGCCACATGGCCCAGCTGGGTGATGGTGCTGCCATCGCCGGGGAGGGGCACCGGCCGGCCGTGCACGAGGCGATCAAAGAACCAGCTCTCCACCGGGTTGTAGTTGCCCGGCCCGACGATGTAGGTGGGCCGGAAGCTGGTGAAGGGGATGCCCTCCTGGCGCAGCCAGGCTTCCGTGTCCAGCTTGCCGGCGTGGCGGCTCTGGGGATCGGTGGGGGACTCCTCGTCGAGGGGCCAGAGCTCGCTGTCGGCGTACACACCGGCCGAACTCACGTACACCAGACGGTGGGAAGGGGGGCCGGTGCGCGCGATCACCTGGCGGGTGTCCTCCAGGGTGCGGCCGGAGCTGTCGACGATCACATCGAAGGGGCGATCCTGCAGGGCCGCCAGGCCTTCGGCGCTGCTGCGGTCGCCCTGCAGGTGTTCGATCCCTTCCGGCACGGGCTGGCGCCCGCGGGTGAACAGGCTGAGCTGGTGGCCGGCGGCCAGCAGGCGGCCGACCAGGGGGCGCCCCACGAAGCGGGTGCCACCCATCACCAGAATCCTCATCGCCCTGCCGCATCGGTGAGCGCCATTCAAGCGGCCGGCGGGGATCAGGGGCCGCAGGGCAGCAGCAGGCCCAGGCGCTCGAAGGGCAGCGGCAGCAGTTCCAGCACCACCGTTCCCGGTGGCCCGGAGGCGGGGCCTTCTACCCCTGGCAGCGGCACCGGCTGGTAAGTGCGGCCATCGAAACGCAGCTCCTTGAGCCCGTCAGGGGCGCCGTGCAGGCTGGCGGGCAGGGTGAGATCCAGCCAGCCGCGATGGCGATGGCTGATCACCTTCAAGGGCGACTGGAACAGGCCGTGTTCCGCCACGAGCTCCAGCACGCCGTCGACATCCCGGAACACCAGCAGGCTGCAGCCGCCGCTGGCACAGGCGAAGGAGCCCACCACCACCGCCACGGTCTCCAGCCGGCCGTCGCCATCGAGATCGATGCGGTTGTGCAGATAGCGCAGTGGTCCCACATCGGCGCAGACGGGGCGCTGGGCCGTGGCACGGGCCTGCTCCCATTCGGTCTGATCGGGATCGCCCGCCGCCGCCGGGCTGGCCGCCATCGGGCCGGCAAACAGGCGGGCTCGCAGCGCCGCCTCCAGGCGGGCATCGGGACGGGTGATCGCTGGAATCACCGAACCGGGTGGCGCCAAGGGGGGCGGCCTGTCGCGGGGATCCGGGCCGTCGGGGCCCAGCAGGGAGCGGGGCGGTGGGGCCGGCGCCGCCACCGGTGGCGGCGCCAGGGGCTGCCCCAGGCCAGGGCTGCAGCAGCCGATCAGCAGCAGAACAGCAAGCGGCCGCAGCGGCGACATCGGGGAGGGATAGGGGCCTGGCGAATGCCGTCGCCCGCGGATGGGGGCAAGTTACGTCGTTCACGACCAGGACGCTGCCGCTGCCCTCCTCAGTCGCCCATGGTTTCGAACTCCGGATTGATGCCGGTCGCGCTGAGCTGCTCCAGGTGGGCCTCGATGCGATCGGCCAGTGCCAGGCAGCGGTCCATTTCCTCCCAGAGCAGTTCCCGCCGCCGGGACGTCACCGCGTAGGAGCGGTGATGCAGGTCGCGGCCCTGGTAGCGGAGCGCATCCCTGAGGCGGCGCCAGTCATCCGCAGCGAGCGCGGGAGGGGAGAGCGTCATCGGGTCAGGGCCCTTGGGCAGCGTCATGGCACAGGATGGATCCCAGAGCGGCCCTGTCCCCTGGTCATGCAAGTCATTCCCGCCATTGATCTGCTCGACGGGCATTGCGTGCGTCTGCATCAGGGCGACTACGACCGGGTCACCCGCTTCAGCGACGACCCGGTGGCCCAGGCCCTGGAATGGCAGCGCCAGGGGGCTAAGCGGCTGCATCTGGTGGATCTTGATGGGGCCCGGAGCGGAACTCCGTGCAACGACGGCGCCGTGCAGGCCATCGCCGCGGCCCTCTCGATTCCGGTTCAGTTGGGCGGAGGCGTGCGCTCGGCGGAACGGGCCGAACAACTGCTGGGCTGGGGAGTGGATCGGGTGATCCTCGGCACGGTGGCCGTTGAAAATCCGGCGCTGGTGCGCAACCTGGCGGGCCGCCATCCCGGCCGGATCGTGGTGGGGATCGATGCCAAGGAGGGCAAGGTGGCCACCCGCGGCTGGATCGAGCAGAGCACGGTCGAGGCCACGGCCCTGGCCGCCAGCCTCGACGGCACCGGCGTGGCGGCGATCATCAGCACCGACATCGCCACCGATGGCACCCTGGAGGGCCCCAACCTGACGGCCCTGCGGGCCATGGCCCAGGCCTCCTCCCTGCCGGTGATCGCTTCAGGGGGTGTGGGTTGTCTCACCGATCTGCTGAGCCTGCTGAGCCTGGAACCCCACGGTGTGACCGGGGTGATCGTGGGACGGGCGCTGTACGACGGCCGGGTGGATCTGGCGGAGGCCCTGCAGGCCATCGGGGAGCAGCGGCTGCAGGATCCCTTGCAGCTGCCGATCGCCTGAACCCCGCCGCCGCCGGGAGGGTGGCGCGTGCCGGTGTTGGTCCAACTGCCCTATAACAGAACCATCGTTTATGGCGGCAGCGGTTGCATCCCACCACGACCACCCCCTCCACCACGGGCGGCGCCAGCCGCAGCGAGGGTGGTGGTCGTCAACCGGTGACCCAAGCCCTGAGCCACGTCGATGAGGTGTATCAGCGCTGCCGTGATCTGGGCATGCGGCTGAGCCGTCAGCGGCGCATGGTGCTCGATCTGTTGTGGGCTGAGAAAAGCCATCTTTCCGCCCGGGACATCTTCGAGAAGCTCAACGATCAGGGGCGCCACATCGGCCACACCTCCGTTTATCAAAACCTTGAGGCTTTGCAATCGGCCGGCGTGATCGAATGCCTCGAGCGGGCCAACGGCCGGCTTTATGGCTATCGCGCCGACCCCCACAGCCATCTCACCTGCACCCAATCGGGCGAGATTCTTGACCTGGATGTGCTGCTTCCTGCCAACCTCCTGCAACAGATCGAAGCGCAGACCGGGTTCGCGATCGAGTCGTACACCCTGCATCTCTCCGGCCATCCCCGGCCAGCACTGGAGAAAAGCGGCCGGCTTGGTTAAGGTCGGCCCATTCTTCCCCCGACAACGTGCCTCGACGTCCGGCACAGCCCCTCCCCCAGCTGCTGCTGTTCGCCGAACCCCTGCAGAGGGCAGGCCTCACCAGTTGGCTTGAGGCCCCCCCTGGCGGCAGTGCAGCCACTGGCTGGAGCGGCTGTCGGGTGGTGGACGCTGACGGGTTGCAGGGCTCACCCCAGCTCATCGTCTGGTGCCTCGGCGCTCTGCCCGAGCCGCAGGCGCTCGATGGCGAGAGCCGCCGCCTGCTGGAACGCTGGCATCCGGCGCCGCTGTTGCTGCTCTTGCCGGTCGACCACCCCTATGGCAGCGATGTTCTGCTGCAATTGCCGGCCCAGGGCCTGATCGAGCAGGCCGACGCCGACAGCCTGCGGGAGGCCGTTACGACTGTGCTGGCCGGCGGCCGCGTGCTGGCGATCGGTGCTGCCCACCAGGCCTCTGCGGCCACCCCCACCGTGCCCATGGGCCTGGGCCAGTGGTTGCTGCTGAGCGGGCTGCAGCAGATTGATGCCGAACTGCGCCTTTGTCTGCGGCTGCTCAATCCACCGCCTGACCAGTTGTTGCCGTTACTGCTGCTGGAGGGCCGGGTGCGGGAGCTGCGGCTGGCCCGGCGTTTGCTGCTGTGGCTGTGGGGTCCGCTCAGCCTGGCCTGGGGCGAGCCGATCGGCCCTGAGCCCGTCGCCGTCGCCGCCGCCGCCAGCCAGGCCTCCGCCACGGGCCATGGGGTCGCGATCACCCTGCGGCAGCGCACCGCCGAGGGCCTCTGGGAGGCCCTGCGGGAGCGGCTGAGGCAGGCCGCCGCCGCGGGACCCAGCAACAACAGCGGCCAACTCCTGGCCCTTGATGGTCTGCACGCTTCCCGCCGCAGCGATCTGCTGTTGGGGCTGCTGGAGCAATTCGACCGGCTGCGCCATCGGTTGCTTCAGGACGATCCTCGCGGCGAACAGCTGGAGCGGCTCTGGAAGGAGTTGCAACCGGAGCTGCGTCAGCAGGCCCTGCGCCACATGGCTGGCTCGTACGTGCAGCTGCCCATGGACGGCAAGCTCTGCCCGGTGGCCGAGACGCTCCTGCACCGCAGCGCGTTTGCCGACGACGACCAGGAACTGCCCGATCCGGTGGCCATGCTCACGCCCCTGCTGCAGGCTCGTCCGCTGCTGGTAGACGGCCACCTGCTGGCTCCGGATGAGCCCCAGGCCGTGCTCTATCTGGAGCTGTTGCTCAGCAACTGGCTGGTGCGCAGCGCCGAGCTGATCAGTGCCGAGGTGCTGGCGGCCTGCGCCGAATGGCCCGAACTGCGACGCTACCTGCTCCGTCCCGAGCTGCTGGCCACCCGCAACCTGGAGCGACTGCGCAACCAGCTCAATGCCCAGCAGCGCTGGACCAGCTGGTTCGACCGTCCGATCCACCTTTATGAGAGCCGGCGACCCCTGTTTCGCCTCGGGGCCGGAGCCATCGACTGCGTCGATCTCACCGAGCCCCGCGACGACGAACTGCGCCAGCTCGGCTGGGTGCAGCAGGCGGTGACTCTGGCCCTGGAGGCCCGCGATGCCCTGGCCCCCCAGCTGCAGAGCCTGCTGAAGCGCCTGGGGGATCTGCTGGTGGTGCTGCTGACACAGGTGCTTGGCAAGGCGATCGGCCTTGTGGGTCGTGGCATCGTCCAGGGAATGGGGCGGAGCCTCAACCGCGGCTGAGGTGGCCGCTGTGCAGGGCACAATGAGCCGAGACGCCCGCTGCCCCTTGCCCCGTTTGCTGTCACGGCCCTTCGCCGGCCTCTGGGCCCTTCTGTTGATCATGGCGATGGGACTGCTCTGGACCCCTGGTCCGGCGTCGGCGAGCCTCGAGAACGACCGCTATGACGGCAACATCTTCGCCCTCTATGCCGGCAACGGTTCGCTGGTGCCGCCCCGCAGCAGCCTGGCCCAGTCCCTGGCCGACCATCGGGTGGCGGTGATCGTCTATTACCTCGACGACAGCAGCGTCAGCAAGCAGTTCTCCCCGGTGGTGTCCGAGCTGCAGCGGATCTGGGGCAATGCCATCGACCTCATCCCCCTGGTCACCGATCCCCTCCAGAACCGGCCCGATGGCGGCGTCAGCGATCCCGCCCATTACTGGGACGGCCTGATTCCCCAGGTGGTGGTGATCGACAGTGACGGCCGGGTGGTCTTCGATCGCCATGGTCAGGTGAGTGTCGATGCCATCAACACGGCCGTGAGCGCAGCCACCGGCATTCCGATGGCGCCAGGCTCCGGCAACAGCGCCACCTTGAGCTTCAACGAACTCAACAGCGAAGTGGTGGCGTCCCGCTGATGCCGGCCACCCGCACCGAAACCGACAGCCTCGGCCCGGTGGAGGTGCCGGCTGAGCATTACTGGGGGGCCCAGACGCAGCGATCGCTGCGCAATTTCCCATTCGGCTCGCCGATGCCGATCGCGGTGGTCCATGCCTTCGGCCAGCTCAAGGCCGCCTGCGCCGAGGTCAATGCCGCCAGGGGCCTGCTGCCGGCGGAGCTGGCGGCCCTGATCGTGGCGGCGGCCGAGGAGGTGAGCCAGGGCCGCCTGGATCGGGAGTTCCCACTGCGGGTCTGGCAGACCGGATCCGGCACCCAGACCAACATGAACGTCAACGAGGTGATCGCCAACCGGGCGATCGCCGCCGCCGGTGGCGTGCTGGGCAGCAAGCTGCCGGTCCACCCGAACGACCACGTCAACCTGAGCCAGTCGAGCAACGACACCTTCCCGACCGCCATGCACATGGCGGTCGGGATCGCGCTGCAGCAGCGGCTGATCCCCAGCTTGGAGGCCCTGATCGACGCCCTGCGGACCAAGGCAAAGGCCTATGCCGGCCTGATCAAGATCGGGCGCACGCATCTGCAGGATGCGGTGCCCCTTAGCCTGGGTCAGGAATTCGGGGGCTATGCCTCGCAGCTGGAGCTGGGGCTGGCCAGCCTGCGGGCCAGCCTGCCCCAGGTGCTGCAGCTGGCCATCGGTGGCACGGCGGTGGGTACCGGGCTGAATGCACCGGCCGGCTTCGGCGAAGCGGTGGCGGCCCGGCTGGCGGAACGCGTCGGCCTCCCCTTCACCAGTGCCCCCGACAAGTTCCAGGCCCTGGCGGGCCAGGAGGGGCTGGCGGCGGCCCATGGGGCCCTGACGGTGCTGGCGGGCAGCCTGATGAAGATCGCCAACGACATCCGCTGGCTGGCCAGCGGCCCCCGCTGTGGCCTTGGGGAGCTTGTGTTGCCGGAAAATGAGCCGGGCTCCAGCATCATGCCCGGCAAGGTGAATCCCACCCAGTGCGAGAGCCTCACGATGGTGGCGGTGCAGGTGATGGGCAACAACACCGCCGTCCAGATGGCCGCCAGTCAGGGGAACTTCGAGCTGAATGTGTTCAAGCCCCTGATCGCCCACAACCTGCTGGAGAGCATCGACCTGCTGGCGGGGAGTTGCGGCACGTTCCGGGAGCTCTGCATCGACGGACTGCGGGCGGACGTGGCGCACATCGAAGCCCAGCGCGACCGCAGCCTGATGCTGGTGACCGCCCTGACGCCGGCCATCGGCTACGACCGGGCCTGCGCCATCGCCCGCCACGCCCACCAGCATCGGCTCAGTCTGCGGGAAGCGGCCCTGGTGCTGGGGGAGATCAGCGGCGAGGAGTTCGATCGCTGGGTCAGGCCCGAGCAGATGGTCTGAGGGCCGGGATCCTTGAATTCTTCTGGATCGCCCGTAAACTCCCCAACATGTTCAAGGCGATGCTCCTCAGAAGATCTTCTCCGTCGAATCCCTTTTGTATCGATGGTCACATTGATGGGCATCGAAGTTGTTTCAGCAACGATGAACGGAGTCCTGACATGATTCCTCTACCGTTCTCACAGGCAAATCTCACTCCGCGCTTCGGCATCACCCTTGCGCTGATCAACTTCCTGAAGGCGTCGTGCGTCTTTGCGCTTATGAGTGGGGCCGCCATCGTTGCTCCCTGTCCAGGATTGTTGCAGTCCTGAGATGTCTTTGCTTCACGTCCCAGACCCAGGACATCAGTCCGTTGGCATCATCCCCCCCGGCGCTCTGCGACCGTTGCTCCGTCGCGGGGGCTTTCAGCGAACAGGCGGCCTGAGCCTCACCCGATCACCGGGTTTCTCGCTTCTGGAGCTGATGATCGTGGCCAGCATCGTGGGAATCCTGACCGCGGTCGTCCTCCCCCAGTACCGCCGCAGTCGGGCCGTCGCCGAAGCCTCCAGCAGCATTCACGAAACGGTTTCCTTCGGAAAGCATTGCGCCGTGGCCCACAAGTCCGGGCTGTCTGTCATGGTCGCTCAACCCTCCGGTGGAGCGACTCAGTTCTGTAACGGTCGATCAACTCGGCAGTTCGACAGTCGCCGCTGGTCGGGGGACGCCACAGGTGTGTTCTGTCTGGGATTGTCGGCAGCTCAATCCCACCGTCAAGCTAGGTTGCGTGTCACCGTTACGGGGCAAATCACCTGCACCTTCCTTCCCTGACTCGCAGGTTGTTGTCCTTCGCGACGGCCTTGATAATCGGCTCAGGCTAGGTCGCTGGCCTCTTCAACGGAAGTCCGGGTCCGCAAACATTTGTTGAGAAACCTGGTCGGGTGACGATTTCATCTGATCCCTTTGGGGTGTGATTGGAGTGTTACTGCACTTAGAATGAACGCTGTGCAGACAAACACCTGCCCATGACGGAGTCCCCAGCTGGTTCCATTCACGGGCGGTCAACGACCGCATTAAGTATCAAGGGCTGCATGGGCAGCCCCTCTTCGGTCCCTGCTGGTTTCACGCTCATTGAACTCATGATCGTGATGTCCCTGGTGGGGATTCTTTCTGTCGTGCTGCTGCCCCAGTACTTCCGGACCAAGATCCAGGCGGAAGCGGCCATCAGCATCGCCGAAACCCTCTCCTTCGCCGAGCAGTGCGCCGTAGCCAACAAGTCGGGGATTGCCGTGACCGTGCAGCAACCCTTCAACGGCGCCGCCCGGATCTGCAACGGGCAGGCCGTCCGGCAGATCAACAGCCGCACCTGGTCGGGGGATGCGGCGGGGATCCAATGCCTCGGGGTGACCGCCAATGGCTCCCAGCGCCGCGCCAGGATCCGGGTGGCCACCGATGGCTCCCTGACCTGCCGCTTCATCTGACCCGCAGCTCAGAGCAGATTGGCTGCCAGTTCGGCCAGTTCGGAGCGTTCCCCCCGCATCAGGGTGATGTGGCCGGAGAGCAGCTGGCCCTTGAAGCGCTCCACCAGCCAGGTGAGCCCATTGCTCTCCGCATCCACGTAGGGATTGTCGATCTGATAGGGGTCGCCGGTGAGCACGATCTTGGTGCCTTCGCCTACCCGGGTGACGATCGTCTTGACCTCATGGGGGGTGAGGTTCTGGGCCTCATCCACCACCATGAACTGGCGGGGGATCGAGCGGCCGCGGATGTAGCTGATCGCCTCCACTTCCAGCAGGCCCATGCCCTTGAGATCGCTCCAGTTGCTGCGCGGCGCCCGGTGGCTGCCCCGGGCGGGCTGGGTGTCCTCGCCACCTAGCAGAAAGTCGAGATTGTCGACGATCGGTTGCATCCAGGGGGCCATCTTCTCCTCGAGATCCCCGGGCAGGAATCCCATCTCCTTGCCCAGGGAGATCACCGGGCGGGTCACCAGCAGGCGCTCATAGAGGTGCTCATCGGCCACCTGGTGCAGGCCGGCCGCCAGGGCGAGCAGGGTCTTGCCGGTGCCGGCCTTGCCTACCAGCGTCACCAGAGCCACCGCCGGATCAAGCAGCAGATCGAGGGCGAAGGCCTGCTCCCGGTTGCGGGGCTGAATGCGCCCCATCTTGGCCTTGGCTGACTTCTGCAGCGGTTGCAGCGTTCCGGTGCGGCCGTTGTAGCGGGCCAGCAGGGTGTGGGCCGGCTGGGCCAGGTCGACGAGGGTCACCCCCTCGTTGGCCTGCAGAGGCGAAACCGGGATCGGCTGGGAGGGGATGGCGTCCGCCGAGAGACCCTCCCCGGCCTTCACCTGGTCCATCAGCTCGGCGCCCATCCAGCGCTCGCTGAAGCCGGGGTACAGGTCGGCCATGTCCACCTTGTCGGTGGTGTAGTCCTGGGCGATCAGGCCCACCGCATCGGCCTTGATGCGCAGGTTGGTGTCCTTGGTGACAAGCACCACCGGCGCCTGGCCGCCCACCACCTCCTGCAGCCGCTGCTCCAGCGCCACCGCCAGGATGTTGTTGTCGCCATTGCCCGCCTTCAGCTCGGGCGGCAGCTGGCGCAGGGTCTCGCTGCGGCAGAACACCACCTTCAAGGTGCCGCCGCTGTGGTCATTGATCGGCACGCCCTCGGCCAGGTTGCCCTTTTCGCGCAGCTGGTCGAGCAGGCGGGACACCTGGCGGGCGTTGCGGCCCTTTTCGGAGGGATCCCGCTTGAAACGGTCGATTTCCTCGACCACCTCGATCGGGATCACCACCTGGTTGTCTTCGAAACGGTTAAGGGCCTGGGGGTCATGCAGCAGCACATTGGTGTCGAGCACGAAGGTCTTGCGCATGCCAGGGCCCTGCCGGTTGCATGGGGCTGAAGCTAGGTCCGCGGGCGCATCTACGCTCCGGCCGGACATTCCCTGACGTATCGGCTTGCCGTTCCCCGTTTCCCTCCTGCTGGTTCTGCTGCTGCTCCTCGGCCTGGGGCTGGTGGTGCTTGAACTGCGCCATCGCCTGCGGCCCGCCTCCCCCCTGCAGCTGCTGCCGGGTGCCTTCCAGGTGCGGCGCCGAGCCCAGGGCCTGGAGATCACCGGCGACATCCGCATCCGCAACCCCCATCCCCGCATGGAGGTGATGGTGCCGGAGATCACCTTGGTGCCCACCGTGCTGGGTCGCAGTGACGCGAGCCAGGTGCGCCATGAGCTGCGCATCACGCCACTGCACCCAGACGAAGAGGCCCGCCCCGACGGTTACTGGGCCGCTTACATCGTCAAGGGCCGCAAGACCACCGCCGCCCACATCCGCCTCAACCTCACCGGTCCCGCCGGCGTGGATCTCGAAAGCGTGCTCGACACCCTCTGGATGGACATCCACTGGGTGAACTATGGACCCTTCGGGCGGCTGCAGCGGCGCCAGGGGATCCTGATGCCCCTGCAGAAGCCGCAACAGGGTGATCCGGCCGCCCCCGGCTGGCGCGAGGGGGAAGGTTGCCGCGTTCTGCCGGTGCGCACCCATCTGCTGGGGGTGCTCGACGATTCGCTGGACGTGCTGCGGCGCTACACCGATGGTCTGCTGCAGCCCGGTGACGTGCTCACCATCGGTGAGACCCCCCTGGCGGTGATCCAGGGGCGTTATCACCACCCGTCGACGGTGGAGCCCTCCTTCCTGGCACGTCTGCTGTGCCGGGCGTTCCACCCCACCAGCTCCCTGGCCACCGCCTGCGGACTGCAGAGCCTGATCGATGTGTCGGGTCCCGCCCGGGTGCTGGGGGCCTGGCTGGTGGGCACCGCCCTCAAACTGGTGGGCAGCAAGGGCTGGTTCTATCGGCTGGCCGGAGAGCAGGCCCGCCTGATTGACGACATCACCGGCACCACGCCTCCCTATGACCAGACGATTGTTCTGGGCCCTGACCAGCCGGCCGCCTGGTGTGAACAGATGGCGGCGGCCCTCGGGGTGGCCGTGGCGGTGGTCGACGTGAACGACCTGGGCCGCGTGAAGGTGCTGGCCGCCAGCGGCGGCACCGATGAGGCCCTGCTGATGCGGGCGCTGCGTCCCAATCCCGCCGGCAATGCCAACGAGCGCACTCCGCTCGTACTGGTGCGCCCCGCGTAGAATGCATGGGATGACGCTGCGTTCTTCGCCGTCGTCCCTGTTCCGCGTTCCCGCGCCTCTCCCCTTTCTCCGTCGTCTGCCGTGCCAGTGCCTGCCGTGCCAGTGCCTGCCCAGGGCAGACCCTCCCCCAGTTGGACGGTCGAAGCACTCCAGGGCTGGCACCTGCCCCTGCTGGATGATCCCGCCTTCCTGCCGCTGCAGCCGCTGCTGCAACGCTCGCTGTTGCTGGCCCTGCCGGAGCAGCTGCTGACGGCGGTGACCAGCCGCCGCCCCCTGGCCGCCCAGGTGCTTGTGGCTTTGCAGCGCCAGGGCCTCACCCGCCAGCAGGCCCTTGGGCTGATCGTTTGCCGCCGTCTCAATCGCAGCGGCACCTGCTGGCAGGTGCAGCACCTGCGCCTGGCCCTGGCCGCCACCGAAGCCATCGCTCCAGACGCCTTGGCGCCCAGCCGGGCGGCCCTGGCTGCCGATCTGCTGCGCCAGGCCATCGGTCGGGTGAAGGGCGCCGCCAGCTGGATCGCCACCGCCTCCAGTCTCGACACCTCCCGGCTGGCCACCCTGCGGGAGCAGGGGTTCCAGCCCCAGCGCACCGATCGCCTCTGGCGCTGGCAGCCAGCGGCCGATCGCGCCGTCCCGACCCTGCCGGCTGATCTGCAGTTGCGCCAGCTCAACCGCCGCACGGCCCCGTTGCTCTGGCACCTGGAGCAGGCCACCTGCCCGGCCCACCTGCGCCAGCTCCAGGATCGCCGCATCGAAGACCTGCTCGACCAGAGCCGCAGCCATGGCTGGATGCTGGTGGATGCGGTGCGCAATGAGGCTGTGGCGGGCGTGCGCTGGCTCGATGAGCACCCCGGCGGCGGCCAGGCGGTGGAGCTGAGCATCCATCCTGGCTGGGCCCACCTGCTCGAAACGGCGGCGGAATGCCTGCTGCACCGCCTCGCCAAGGGGGGCACCAGCTTGTGGCTGCGCTGCGAGGCGAGCGACGGCGAGCGCCAGGGCTGGTTGCAGGCCCTGGGGGCCGAAGCCCACGGCGAGGAGGTGCTGATGGCCCGCAGCGTCTGGCGGCGCCAGGAAGGCCAGCCGGCCAAGCGGGCGGCGCGGCGCCTTGAAGCGGTGCTCGAGCAGCTCCAGCCCCGGCGGCGGCCCATGCCCACCCCCAGCGGTCCCCTCGGCAGCCTGCCCACGGCGCCGCTGCTTCCCCGCTGAATGGCCCCACCCCGGCCGCGATCTGTGCTGGCCATCGATGTGGGGCGACGCCGCATCGGCCTGGCCGGTTGCGATCCGCTGGGGGTCACGGTGACACCACTGCCGGCTCTGGCGCGGGGGGAGTTCCAGGCCGACCTCGAGCGGCTGCTGAGCCTGGTGCGACAGCGGCGGGTGCAGGCGCTGGTGGTGGGGCTGCCCCTCGATGCCGGCCAGCGGCCCACACCCCAGGGGATCCATTGCCGCCGCTACGGCCTGCGGCTGGCCCGGGCCCTGCAGGCCCTCGGCCAGCCCCTGCCCCTGGCCTGGGTGGACGAGCACGCCAGCAGCTGGGCGGCGGGAGAGCGTTTCGCTCTGCACGGCGACCGCAGCGGCCGCCTCGACAGCGCGGCGGCCGTGTTGTTGCTGGAGCAATGGCAGCGGGAAGGCCCCGAACCGCTGGACCTGACGGCGTTGAGCGACGATCCGGTCGCTCCGGCGGCCATCGGCGTGGGCACTCGGGCCGGCGTTGATTCATTCTGAGTACACCCGCTTCCCCTTGATGGCCTCCGACCCCCCTGCGATGACGGGCTCCGGTGACGTGCCCACCGTGCAGGTGCGGGACGGCAGCGGCCGGCAGCTGCTGTGTTTCCTGGAGCAGCTGATCCCCCTCGATGGCCACGACTACGCCCTGCTGACGCCGGTGGACACCCCTGTCTGCCTCTTCCGTCTCAGCGACGACGACGATCCCGAGCTGGTGGAGACCCTCAATGCCACCGAGCCGATCCTGTCGGTGGCGGATGTGGTGCTGCAGGAACACGACCTGACCCTGGTGCGTTCCGCCGTCACCCTCACCGTCAGCGGAGAACTGGAGGAGCCCGATCCCGATGAACTCGAGGATGAGGAAGGCGACGACGACAGCGAGACCTACGAATTGCTGGTGAGCTTCATGGCCGGCGAAGAGGAGTACGGCCTGTACATCCCCCTGGATCCCTTCTTCGTGGTGGCCCGCATGGAGGGGGCCGACGCGGTGATGGTGGAGGGAGAGGAATTCGAGCGGGTCCAGCCCCGCATCGAGGCCGAACTCGACGAGCGGGAGAGCGACGACTGATGCTGCGCGACCTGCTCACGCCCGACTGGCTGCCGGGGACGTCCCTGGCCCACCTGCCGCTGCAGGAGCTCGTCGACCGTGGCATTCGCGCCCTGGTCCTGGACGTGGACCGCACCCTGCTGCCCCGCCGCCAGGCCACCATGCCCGTCCAGGCTGAGCTGTGGCTGCGCCACGCCCGCGAGCGGATGCCCCTGCACCTGCTCAGCAACAATCCCTCCCGGCGCCGCATCGGCGCAGTGGCCGACACGATGGGCCTCCCCTACACCACCTCGGCGGGCAAGCCGCGGCGGGCGGCCCTGCGCAAGGTGCTGCTGGATCTCGATCTGCCCCCCGCCCAGGTGGCCCTGGTGGGGGATCGGCTGTTCACCGATGTGCTGGTGGGCAACCGCATGGGCCTGTTCACCGTGCTGGTCAAGCCGATCGACCCCGACGGCGAGCCCTGCCGCCAGGACCGGTTGC
The DNA here is from genome assembly GCF_034931305.1 of Cyanobium gracile UHCC 0281. Classification (GTDB taxonomy): domain Bacteria; phylum Cyanobacteriota; class Cyanobacteriia; order PCC-6307; family Cyanobiaceae; genus Cyanobium; species Cyanobium gracile_A. The sequence goes on from NZ_JAYGHY010000006.1 coordinate 52,094, forward strand.
AGAACCTGGAGTTGCGCATGGCCCGCTGGGTGGGTTCGGTTCCCGGCTGATGGGGTCGTCTGCTGCCTCCGCTGGCGCCGAATCTGGTCTGCGGCGGGTGATCAAGGTGGGCACCAGCCTGCTGCGGGGCAGCCCCGAGCGGCCCACGGCGGCGGTGATCGCCGACCTGGCGGCCAGCTTCAGCCGGCAGCAGCGCCAGGGGGATCGCCTGGCCCTGGTGACCAGTGGGGCGGTGGGTCTGGGCTGCGAGGCCCTGCGCTTCAGCAAGCGCCCCACCGAGGTGGTGGCCCTGCAGGCCGCCGCCGCCGTGGGCCAGGGCAGGCTGATGGCCCTCTACCAGGACGCCTTCGCCGTGCGGGGCCTGGCGGTGGCTCAGGTGCTGCTCACCCGCAGCGATCTGGCCTCCCGGCGCCGCTACCAGAACGCCTGCCGCACCCTGGAGCAGCTGCTGGAGTGGGGCGTGTTGCCGGTGGTGAACGAGAACGACACCCTGGCCACCGACGAACTGCGCTTCGGCGACAACGACACCCTCTCGGCGTTGGTGGCGGTGGCGATCGGCGCCGATGAACTGGTGCTGCTCACCGATGTGGATCGGCTCTATTCCGGCAACCCCCGCACCGATGCCGACGCCAGCCCGATCGAGGAGGTGCGGGACCTGGCCGAGCTGGAGCGCCTCAGCCATGTGGCCGAAGGGGGCGGGCAGTGGGGCACTGGCGGCATGACCACCAAGCTGGCGGCGGCCCGCATCGCCACCTCCAGCGGCATCCGGGTTCGGCTGGCCGATGGCCGCGATCCGGCGGTGCTCGACGCCCTGTTCGCCGGCGAGAAGGTGGGCACGGTTTTCCAGCCAAGCTCCACCCCCCTGGCCGACCGCAAGAGCTGGCTCGCCCATGCCCTGCTGGTGAAGGGCAGCGTGCGGGTGGATGCGGGCGCCGAGCGGGCCCTGCTGCAGCAGGGGGCCTCCCTGCTGGCGGTGGGCATCCGGGCGGTGGAAGGGCACTTCTCCCGGCGCGATGCGGTGCGTGTGCTGGCCAGCGACGGCCGCGAACTGGGCCGGGGCCTGAGCACCCTGAGCAGCGAGGAGCTGCGCCAGATCATGGGCCTGAGCAGCGAGGAGGTGCGCCGCCGGCTGGGGGCCGTGGGGGATGCGGTGGTGCACCGGGATCAGCTGGTGCTCACCTGCCTGGCTTCTTGAGGTTTCGCACCATAAAGCCCCCCGGCCGAAGCCAGGGGGCAGGGGACAAGAAGCCCGGTTGCGGAGCGCCTTGAGGGGAGGTTGGTGATCAGGCGTTGAGGAACGCCTTCACCGCCTCGCGCCCGGGCTGGGGCTCGATAGCCCCTTCGGTGCGACCCACGAGGGCGCCGCAGGCCGAGGCAAAGCGCAGCAGGTCTTCGATCGGACCGGGTCCAGTGACGCCATCACCGCCCGGTGCCGGTGCTTCGAGCAGCTCCGGCCGACGGCAGAGGCCATCCAGCAGGGCTGCTGTGAAGGCTTCACGGACGCCCAGGGGATGGCTGGGAGCGCTCTCCTCGACGGGCGAAAGGGTGCCTTGGCGACCCCCCAGGCACCAGCGAACAGTTCCCTCGCGGCCCGTCACCAGGACGGCCGGGCGCTTGGCCAGGGCGCCGTGAATGGTCGTGGGATCGGTGCTGCCGAAGAAGCCCTCGGCTTCCTCTGCCGAAGCGAGGATCAGGGTGGCCTTCTCGGCGAGGGGCCGGAAACGGCGCAGCACTTCGGCCGATGGGCCCGCATCCGGAGCGAGACCCCAGAAACCTGGGCACCAGTCGATTTCCAGGGCAATGCCGAGGCCCTGGGCCGTGGCCCGCTTGAGCAGCAGATCCAGCGCCATGGCGCTCGGGCCACTGACGAGGGCATTGGTGCTGACGAGCAGCCATCGGGCTTCCCCGAGCAGGGGCTTCACCGATTCAGCCAGCGTGGCGGGCACCACGGCGCTGTCGGCGAAGCCCTGGCCCAGGTCGCCAAGGAAGTCGTCGAGGCAAAGATCCCCGCCGGGCTTCCTTTTCAGCAGGGCCACACGTGTCGGACGTTTCGGATCTGTCTGCAGCGCCGGCGTGCTCACCTGCCGTCGCTCGAACAGCTTCAGCAGTTGCCGGCCGAGCGGATCGTCGCCGATCCGCCCCAGGACGCTGGCCGGGGTTCCCAGGCGGGTGACCCCGCAGGCCACGCTGGCCGGGGCGCCCCCCGGATGATCCGGGGTGTTCGCCTTGTTCTCGGTATCGGCTTCGGGCCTGTTGATGCGATGCATCAGGGCTTCGCCGAAGCAGAGCACGCGGGGGTGGTCGTGGGAGTCCACGATCAGGGGATGGATGGTGATGGGTTTGGTGGTTGTGGCGTTGGACATAGGCAGGACATGGAGTGGGTGGGTGATCTGCGGAGTTCGGACTGGGGGCTGGAGAGAACGCGCGACGTCGGCGATCAGCTCTGGCTGTTGACGAAGGCGTGGAAACGATCGGACATGGACTGGAACGCCTCGTCGGTCTGCTCGAGCAGGCCCGACCAGGCGTCCTGGCTGCTGCGTTGCAGCTCCTGAAGTCGAGACGTGGCCGCATCCCGGGCGGCCCTGAGTTCCTTGAGCTTGCTCTGGGTTTCGTCGCGGACGCCTTCCGCCACCTGTTTGGCCTGGTTCTGCAGCTGATCGATCTTGTCCGACAGTTCCTGAATCTGGGCCTGCCGCTTGTCGAGGATGGCCTGGCGCAGGCGTTCGTCGACGTTGGCCATCTCCTGGGAGGAGCGGCTGACGATGTGTTGTTGGGTGGTCATGGATGGATTCTCCTTCGATACGGCAACTGGAACGGCCAAGTCTCTTTGGCAACGGCTTGATAGGCCGCTGGCCTGCCTACGACGACAGGCGTAACGCTCAAGCGAAATGAGAAGCGAAACCAGAAAATGCTGGTCAGAGCACACGATCAAGGCAAGGAATCACTGTTTCCTGAGCCGAGGCATCCTGGGTAGGATGTTCGAGTGAGCTGAGCCGCTTCCAGTGAATTCACCTTATCACGTTTCAGCCCGTCACTACAACGGCAACGGGGAATCTGCTGGAAGCGCTGATAGCTGTGATGTCTCGGAACGCAGGCTCTCAGATGGATTCGAAGGATCGTGGTTCGACTGGTCAGCAGTTCTGATCAGTGCCCCTTTTCGGCCCTGGCCCATCATGCTGTCATCGCTGATATCCCTTGCGGCAAGAGCGGTTATGGCGAGTCGCCTGATCCGTTTTTCATGCTGATCCAGCACCTGAAGCTGTTCCACAACCCTGGCACCTGCAGCGCCCTGGCTGAGATGTTGCAGATGATCCACTTCGGTGCCGGCTGGATGGACCTGAGGCTCAGGCAGATCCGGCTCCACGAACAGTTGCTGCCGTCCGCGGAACGTGACCCCGCCACGACGCCCGGTTAGCGCCACAAGCTCGGAGCCGAGGTGGAGCTCCAGCTTGCGATGCGCCTGCGAAAGATGGCCCCATCGCCGGCGATGCCATCGCCATTGCCTTTGATGACGCCGACCTCTCAACGGCTGGATGAGGGGGGCGTGGGCCGCCATGGCGCCAGCGCGGCCTGCAGCTTTTCCAGCAGTTCGAGCGCTTCGCCTTCGTTGGAGAGCCCGCCCATCACGAGCGGGGGCCGTCGTTCGCTCCACAGGATCACCTGGGGTTCCGGTTCGTGCAGCAGCAGCGCCTCGGTGATCATCCGCGTCGGCAGGCTCTGGGCCGGCTGGCCAGCACGCCTGTAGGTGACGCGATCGGCGGCCAGGGTGAGCTCCTGCGGGCTCCATTGCTGGACGCTGCCGAGGCCTGCGGCGCCGAGGGCGGCCACCACCAGCAGGGTCTGGATCACGGTCCACTCCGGAAGGGCCAACGAGAGCAGCCCTGGAACCGAAAGATCCAGCATCAAGGTGGTGGGTTCGCTCAGGCCCAGGCGCGGCCCGAGCATCCAGACCAGAAACCCCCCGTACTTCACCATCACCGTGTTGAGCGCGGCGACGAACAGCAGATAGCTGCCCTGCTCGGCGAAGGAACGCCACCACTGCAGAGCCCCCACGCTGAAGCGGTTGCGGACGATGCGGGTGGCGGCAACGTCGTTCAGCACCCTCCAGACGCCTGCCTCCTGCTCGATGGGGATCCTCTGGATGGTGGAGGGGCCCCGGGTGCCCGGCCCTGTGGTGCCGACCAGATGGAGGGGGACCCCCAGATCACCGGCCAGGCTGCTGGCCTGCTGCCAGGCCGCCGAGAGTCTGGGGCTGCGGGCCAGGAGCTGCTCTCCACCGGGACCGCCCACGGCCAGCCCCACATCCCAGCCGAGCGGCCGCTCCCCCAGGGGCGGGACCGAAAGGCTGGAGAAACGAATCACCACGGCCTCGATGGCGGCCCGCCTGATCTCCTGGTGTTCGCTGCCCTGCCGCGTCTGCGACCACAGGCGGATCCGATCTCCCCAGCTGTGCAGCAGCACCCGGCGCTCCACCGGGGAGCCATAGCCGAGCTGGGCGATCAGCCACTCCATCGGCAGCAGGAACAGCAGCAGGCCGATCACGTAGGCCACGGCGCCCTGGAGACTGACCAGCAGGCAAAGGCTGGAGAACAGCAGGAAGGCCAGCAGATTGACGAGCGGGTTGGCGGGCACGTCGGCCTCGATCAGCTCCCGCCAGATCATGCGCTCGAGGGCCAGGGCCACCGATTGGACGAAGCGGCGGATCAGCACCAAAGGGGTGAGCAGCAGGCCGAGCCCGTTGCGTTTCGTGCTGCGAACCGTGCCGCGGAACTCCATCAATCCACCAGCAGGGGCAACCCGGCCGGCGGGACCTCCAGCAGCTGGCGGCGCTCCCCAGCCAGCTGCTGTTTGAACGTGCGCCACTGGGGCGAGGCGATCAACTCCTGGCTGATCGCCTCGGCGAGGCGCTGACCCGCCACCACATCGCTGGGGTAGTGCAAGCCGCAGTAGGCACGGACGTAGCCCCCCTGAAGGCCCACCTGCAGCAGCCGCTCCCGGCGCTCCGGCAGCAGGTCCGCCAGCAGCAGGGCCGCGGTGGCGAACCAGGTGGCGTGGCCACTGGGAAAGGACCAGGACATCTCCAGGGGCAGGCAGGGGCTCAGATCCCTGTGGTTCAAGAAGGGGCGCGGCCTGGCCGCCGCATCTTTGAGCTGATCCTTGAGAGCCTCTGCACGTGCGACGAAGGACGGCAGTCCCGCGACGAGGTGGGGCGACGTCCTGGCCAGGTCGGCGCCCACGGCGGCATCGAAGAGGCTGAGATGGCGGTTCAGGAAATGCCAGCTGTGCAGGATCCCCGCGGGGGTGCGGCTGCGCTGGTTCCAGCGCAGGATGGCCAGATCATCGAGCTCCTGCCGGCTGCCGGGGGCCGGTGGGCTGCCGAGCACGGCCCGATACCTGGCCGGTTGGAGCACCAGGCCCGCCGCCGGGTCAGCCTGCTGGGCCAGTGCCGGCATCCCCAGCATCAGCGGGCCTGGCATCAACAACAGGCCGGACAGCCAGAGTCCCAGACGCAAGCTGTTCATTGTCTGGAATCTCAGTTTTGTGGCTGCACCGTAATGGTGTCCCCCTGATGGATCCGTTCCGGCACCGGAGGGTCTTCGAGACGATGAGACTGCTTTCGGTAACGGTGGACCCCGTGCAGACAAACCGGAGACGTTCGTTGGTGGGGCTGCTGGGAATCCCCATGACGCGGTCCGGTCGCTCCTTCATGGCTCTGTTCCGGTGGGGAACTGCGCTGGCCGTGCTGCTGCTGGCCGATGGGCCGCTGTCGGCTGCCGCCGATCGCCACGGCAAGCCACCGGTGCCACGTCAGCAGGAGTGGCTGGCCCAGCCGTTGGGCGAGCGTTATCCACAGATCCCTGCGCAGGTGTGGGAGTGGATCGACCAGGCCAACGCCCTGGAAGCCAAGGGAGACTATGGAATGGCGGCGACGGTATGGCAACAGGTGCTGGCCTGGCGTGAGAAGGCGCAGGGGCCCGACCATCCCGATACCGCCGCCAGTCTCAACAACCTCGGGCTGCTGTACATCAAAGAGCGCGCCTTTTCCAAGGCCGAGCCCCTGCTGCTTCGCGCCCTGGCGATCAGAACCAAGATTCTGGGGCCGGACCATCCCTTCACCGCCCTCAGCCTCAATAACCTTGCCTGGCTGTACGCCAACCAGGGCAGCCATGCCAAGGCCGAACTTCTCTACTTACGCGCCTTGGCGATCGCCGAGAAGGCGCTGGGGCCTGAGCACCCTGGCCTCGCCCTCGGTCTCAACAACCTCGGGCTTCTTTACAGCAGCCAGGGTGATTACGCCAAGGCCGAGCCCCTATACCTTCGCGCCCTGGCCATCAGGGAGAAGGGGATGGGATCCGATCCGCTTGATACTGCGACCAGTCTGAATAGCCTTGGGCTGCTGTACAGGGACCTGGGCGCCTACACCAAGGCCGAGTCCCTTCTTCTTCGCGCTCTGGCGATCAGGGAGAAGGCGTTTGGACCCTATCCACTTGCTACTGCGATCAGCCTGAGCAGCCTTGGGCTGCTTTACGACGACCTGGGCGCCTATGCGAAGGCCGAGTCCCTTCTGCTTCGGGCTCTGTCGATCAGGGAGAAGGTGCAGGGGCCCGATCACAATGAAACCGCCACCAGCCTCAACAACCTTGCGACGCTGTACATCAGCCAGGGCGCCTACGCCAAGGCCGAGCCCTTGCTGCGCCGCTGCCTGGCCATCAAACAGAAGGTGCTGGGTGACGATCACCCCGATACCGCCACAAGCCTCAATAACCTCGCGGAGCTCTACAAAAACCAGGGTGCCTTCGCAAAGACCGAGCCCTTCTACCTCCGAGCCCTGGCGATCAACGAGAAGGTGCTGGGCCCCGATCACCCCTCAACAGCCACCAGCCTCAACAACCTCGCCCTGCTGTACCGGAGCCAGGGCGCCTATGGCAAGGCGGAGCCCCTGCTGCTTCGCGCCCTGGCGATCAGGGAGAAGGCGCTCGGGCTTGATAGCGTCGATACCGCCGCCAGTCTCATCAACCTCGCGGCGCTCTACGACAATCAAGGCGCCTTCGCCAAGGCCGAACCTCTCTATCTTCGCGCCCTGGCGATCAACGAGAAAGTGCTGGGTCCCGGGCACCCCATCACCGCCACCAGTCTGAACAACCTCGCGGTGCTGTACGACAACCAGGGGGCTTCTGCCAAAGCCGAGCCGCTCCACCGCCGCGCCCTGGCAATCCGGGAGAAAGCCCTGGGACCCGATCATCCCGATACCGCCGCCAGCCTCAATAACCTGGCGGAGCTACTCCGTCTTCAGGGTTCTGGCGCCAAAGCTGAGCCGCTGTTCCTCCGCTCCCTGGCGATCTTCGAGAAGGCCTTGGGCCCCGATCACCCCACGACCGCCCTCAGCCTCAACAACCTGGCGAAGCTGTACCTGAGCCAGGGGGCCGATGCCAAGGCCGAGCCCCTGCTGCGCCGTGGCATCGGCAGCCAGTCCCTGTTCCTCCAACAGGAGGCTCCCCTGTTGCCCCAGGCCCGGCGCCAGGAGCAGATCAAGGCTCTCGGCAATGTCTGGGAGATCCCCTACTCGCTGGTGGCCAACGCTCCTGGCGGAGCCTCCCTGGCCCTGTTCACGCGCTTGAACCGCCATGGCCTGCTGCAGGACATCGAACGGCGCCAGGCCCAGCTCGGCCGTGGCTCGCCTGCCCAGCAGATCCTCGTGAGTCAGCTCACGGCCCTGACGGCCCGGCTGGCCGATGTGAACCTCAGCGACCCGCAGCGGCAGACGCTGCAGCAGGAGCGGGATCGGCTGGAGCAGGAGCTCTACCGCCAGCTGCCGGCCCTGACCCCGCGGCTGGTGGACCCCGCCCAGGTGGCCGCTGCCCTGCCTGCTGATGGGGTGCTGTTCGAATTCCAGCGCTTCCGCCCCTACGACGCGCGCCAGCCGGAGGCCAGGAGCTGGGGGGAAGCGCGCTATCTGGCGATGCTGCTGTTCCCCGATGGGTCGACCCGTGCGGTGGACCTCGGCCCGGCGGCGGCCACCGATCCGCTGATTCAGCAGGCCCTGGCCGAGAGCCTGGCCCGGAATCGCCCCGCCGGTCCGTTCTGGGCCCGGGTGAGCCAGAAGGTCCTGGGGCCCCTGATGCAGCAGCTGGTGGGGCGGCGGCGCTGGTTCGTCTCCCCCGATGGCGAGCTGAGCCGCATCCCGTTCACGGCGCTGCCGGCTCCCAGTCAGGACCCGAGCGGGGCTGAGGCCGATTCCGCGCCCACCCTGGGCCAGCGGGTGCAGCTGCGGATCGTCACCAGCGGCCGTGACCTGCTCAGCCAGCGGAGCCCCGGGCCTGGCGGCCAGCGTGCCCTGGTGCTGGCCGCTCCTGATTTCGGTGGCCCCGGCGGGGCCTGGCAACCCCTGCCCGCCACCGCCGCGGAGGGCCGCTGGATCGCCGAACGGCTCGGTGCCTCCCTGTATCAGGGAGCTGCTGCCACCACCGGTGTGCTGCAACAGGCGCGCGGCCCCAGGGTGTTGCACATCGCCAGCCACGGGTTCTTCTCAGACCCCAACGCCCAGCTCCCCCAGGCCTCGCCAGCCAGCAGCAGCGACCCCCTGCTGAACAGCGGCATCGTGCTGGCGGGTGCCAACCGCAGCTGGTTATCCGGCCAGGGCGCGGCCACCAGCACGGCCGACGATGACGGCTATCTCACCGCCAAGGAGGCGGCCCAGTTGCAGCTCGATGGCACCGAGCTGGTGGTGCTCTCCGCCTGCGACACCGCCTCCGGAACCCTGCAGACCGGCGAAGGGGTCTATGGCCTGCAGCGGGCTCTCACCGTGGCCGGCGCCCGCTCCACCCTGCTGTCGCTCTGGAAGGTGGACGACGACGCGACAGCGGCGTTCATGCAGCGTTACGTCGCCCTGCTCAAACAGGGAAGGGGTCGCATGGACGCGTTGGCAACGGTGCAGCAGGAGTTCCGCAGCAACCCACCAGACCCGGACTGGGCCGACCACAAATTCTGGGCCGCCTGGCAACTCACCGGCGATGGCGGACCGATTCCGGGGTTATGAGCCAAGGCCTGCACAGCAGGCAGACTGAGACGGCGGCCGGCTGTTCTCGTTCCCCACCCATGCGAAAACTCCTGGGGTCTGCGGCACTGGGCGCTCTGCTGGCCACACCATCACTGCTCGCGCCGATGGCCGCTGCGGCCGCCGCCCCTGCCGTCGACTCCGCTGAACTGGAGAGCACGGTGAAGAGCATCGCCAGCCAGCTCCGCCAGAGCTGGAACGCAGATCCCGGCACCGCAACGTTGCCCTGGCCGGCGATCGAGGTGCTTCCCACTGGCCAGACGCCACTGGCGGCTTGTCCTGGCACCAGCGTGGCAACGGGAGCCCAGAGCCCTGCCCTGTTTTGCGCAGCCAGCGGCAAGGTGCTGCTGGATCGCACCAGGTTGACCAGGGAGGCCAGCCGCCATGGGGAGTGGGGCGTGGTCTATTGGGTCGGAGTTGGCCTGGCCAAGGCCATCCTTGGCAGCCGTCCGGCGTCGCTCCTGCCACCTGCCGCCGCCAACCTTCAGGCCAACTGCCTGGCGGGCGTCTTGATCGGTGGCACCAACTTGCAACCCAAGCCCCAGGATCCCCCTAAGCCCGATCAGCTCGTTGCCCCGGCGAATGGGGCGTACACCACCGCCGCTGCTGAGCAGATGGGGACCCGCAGCCAGCGCTCCTATGCGTTGCTCACCGGCCTTGGGGTGACCGATCTGGGCGGCTGCTCCGATGCATCCATGGCCCAGCTCGCCATGGACCAGGTCCCCGATCCAGCCCTGCTGGAGCAGCTGGCCACGGGAACAGATCGGGCCGTCTTCAACACGCTGGGGGTGATCAATCGCCGTTGCCGGAGGCTGCCCAACGCCCCCTGCCCGAGGCAAGTGCCCAGTTTCTCCGGCAAGAAGTGAGGCACCACCTGAGCCCGTGAGCAGCGAATCCCCGATCAAGCCCCATGGAGACAGTGAGAAGCTGCCCCGGAAAGGAATGCCGGGCGCCCGGACCAGGGCGGGATCGTTGCGCCTGCCAGGCTGGATGCGCTCGCCGTCGCTGCACGAATGGGTCAGGACGCTGGGCATCATCATCGCCGCCTCCTGGGGGATCTACACCTTCATCTGGAAGGAGATCTATGTGCCTTCCCAGGCGCCCGCCAGCATCAGTCTTGAGATCAGCCTGACTCCGATCGCCGGTGATGGGCGGAGCGAGCGATCGCAACCATCGCTGCAACGGGAGCTGAAGGTCAGCGCCACGAACGCCAGCAATCGCAGACTCTACCTGCTCAGTAGCTTCTGGGAGATGTTTCCGATTCGGCGTCAGTTGCTGAATCCATCGACCTTTTCTGAGCGGGCCAAAGGGCCCTTTGACGCCTTTCACGTGGAGCGGGGCGCCGAGCTGCAGCCGTACCCAACGGAAGCGGCCGGCAAGTTGTTCGTGGACGATCACATCAATCCGGGCGAAACCATCCACCGCTCACTGATTGTGACCCTGCCCTCGGATTCCTATGCCGCCCAGGTCGACGTTCTGGTCCCCGTCCTGACGCGGGAGCCTCCCAAGGGGAAAGGCCTCTGGGGTGGAAGGATGTTGGAGTGGGGTTATGACAAAACAGACATAGTCATTCCATTGCTGTGCATGGAAGGTCAACCAACCGACTGTCTCCGTCTGGATGATCCCGTGAAGCAGGACCTTCAGATCGATCGAAGGCTGAAGGCGTTTGACCCCAACTACTTTCTCAATGAGCAGAGTGTGCAGGTGGGGCTGTCAGGCGGGTCGTAGGATTGGTTCCGGCTGAGCATCTCCGTGGCTGCCGCTTCAAGGGAGACGACGGGCGCCACCCATCGGGCCACGTTTGCCATCAGGCCCCAGAAGCCAGAAGCGAATCGCATCGCCGCTCACCTCAAACTCCTCCAACACTTTCAGTCCAACAGTGCCTGGATCTGATGGGAAGAGGATCCGCCAGGTCCTGCGTGACCCTTCGCAGGTGGCTTCCCAGGCGCCGGCGGCAGTGGCGCCAGCCTCGGACGCGATCCACACCAGGTGATGGCGACCGTCGGCCAGCTTCGTCACCACCGCGCGCCCCGGCTTGCTCGGTGCCACGTAGTCCCAGGTGCCGAGTGCCGCCTCGCAGGCTGACGGTGCTGGCACAGCCCAGGACGGCGTTGAAGCCGTGGCCAGAGCCACCGCCACCGTGAGCACTCGTTTCCGCATGGACTGCTGCACTGATGGTTGGTTGGCAGGAACAGTTTAGAAGCGCCCGTCAAATCCCTCCGCGGTTGAAGCGCTCCAGATCAGAGGCGGACTATTGGCCAGTGCTTCAACAGGCAACCGCCGGTGCCACAGGCTTCGTTTGCAGCGAAGGCCGTGCCGGCATCCTTACTGCTTTTGGAGCCATCCAGAATGCCAGATGACAAATGCCGCGACATTGACAACCACCGTGATCCAGAAGCTGGCGATGAAACTTGGCTTGGAACACTTGTGGCGCAGTAGCTGCTGAGCGAGCAGCGCGCCAGGCCAGCCCCCAGCCAGGCCGAGCAGGTGCAACGTCTTCTCAGGTGTGCGCCAGCGCCCATGGATGGCGGCTGATTTGTCGAAGGCATAAGAGAGGAAGGTCATCACACTGAGCCCGATGTAGACAGCAAGAAGCTCAGGTCTGACCGGCCATCGGCTCGCAACGTAGAGCCAGACGGCGGCGAAGGCCGGGATCACGAGAGTCGTTGGGAGTGTCCATGATGCAGGCAACTCCGCTGTATGATTGTTTTTTGCTCTGTCGCTCACCAGATATCGGACTGAGTGTGCACGGCGTTTGCCATTGGGGCCTAGTTCAACTTCGAAGGTCAACAGCTGTCCGATCGTCGGACGGCCTGAACCCGTGGGGAATGCCTTGATATGGACGAAGACATCCTTGCCGCCCTGTTTTGAGCTTCCCGACGCATTGCATGGATGGCATCTGAGTCGGTCTAACGACGAATCACGCGGTACCTGCTCTGTCCTGCGTCTTCTTCCATTCGTCAGTAAGCAACCCAGAGAACCCCCAGTTTTCTTCGGCGATCTCCTGAATAACGACATGGGTGTGTTCGGGTTTCTTGCCTAGAACGTTTACAAGAGAGTCAGTAATTTCTTTCACCAGTTGTGCCTTTTGCCCGCGAGTGGCACCTTCAGTGATCTGCACATTGACGTAAGGCATGAGCTTTCTGATTGGACAATGGTGGAATGAATGCCGGAATGTTGGTTGTGAAGTCCGACGGCTAACGGACCGGTTCAGAGGCGGCGCGTATCGCCATCAGCCGCAACAGGCTGTGATGCAGCGTCCTGCCTTCCAACAACTGGGATGTCAAAGTGTACGACATTTTCACGGACTCCGAGTTTCGAAAATTACGCGATGGCCGGCCAATCATCAAGACCAGTATCGGCTTGAACGACAATGACGTAGGACCCGCGCTCTGCCGCGACTGTCTTCAGCTCTTCAATCAGTGTCGTTGCGATTCCTTCGTGCCGGTGCGGCGCAGAAACGGCCAGATCGTAAATGTAGATTTTGCTGAGTTCTTGCTCAAATCCTCGCAGTTCATAGACCGCGATGCCTCCAATATCAGTTCCGTTCTTCAAGGCAGCCATCGCAATAAAGGAGTTACCGCCCAGCAATCGTCGCGGCTAACCAGTACTTAGAACACTACCAGGATACGTCGCCATGTCGTCAAAGGCTTTACCAAATAGAGCCAGTAGAGCTTCCATCAGCCGAGTGTCATCAGGCGTTGGCTGGTGAATCACCAGCGACACAAACGACTCCTCAATCATGATCATCCACGCTTCGAGTCGGCATAACACTGTCCCTGAGTGGCAGGCAAAGACTCTAGAACGCGAGCAGTGAATTGATGGTGGCCTGTCCACTCGAGGGGCTTGTTGGGGGTGACACTAGAAACTGACGGACTTTCATATAGCAGCACTCGCGTTTGGGAAAGGCCCATGACTAATCAAGAAAATGCCACCTTGGCTTGCAGGCTCATTTTTCCCTCAGGCTGTGATCAATGTCCACGATATCGTTAATGACGATCTGTCAGACTGCTGAGAGCAGATGCGCAGATCGCATTCTGGCCAAATTCAGATGGTCTTCTCGATTCGAGAATCGGTTGTTAGGGATTGATGGGTTGTAAAGACAAAGATATCTAGCCACATCCTCGTTCGGGTTCTCGCTTCCGTGTACAAGCAGATTGCGGATTAGACGTATTTCTGCAAATCTAGGCGGCATCCTATCTTTATTAATCCATGCCTGAGTCACACATGCCGATTCGCATATAGTATCAAGCATGGCGAAACGCAAAACTGGATCGTTGGAGTGCCGCGCTACATCCCAAGCACCGATTCTAAACTCTGCAGATTCGTCACTCCACCCACGATGACTATGGGACACCTGAACCTGGTGGTCCCATCCTGTGGGAACTCGAATTACAACCCCGAGCGATGGTTCAGTGCATAGATCTATCGCTTTTAGGAGCTTTCCAGTCAAAACGTTAACCCTGGAAAGTTCCCGTGCAATCCATCGGTTAGCGAGGCTCTTGAATTGCTCGTCATCATCCTCAGGCCTACGCAGAAGAACAAAGTCCACTGTTTCAACTTCTATATGGCATTCTGCTTGTGCCAGTAGCGACCGCTCAGGCTCTTGAAGCCCGGGAATGGTGAACTTTATGGAATAGGTTCATGCTGGCCTTGGTTGCTTGACATCGCTAAGCTGAAAACTTCAATGATGTTAGATAGCGCTGGATAATGACTGGTAATAGAATGGAATTCGCGACTCCGTCGGTATCCACTCAACTTGTTATTGGGCAGTTTCCGTGAACCACTCCCAGCGTCCATTCCTTTTCGTGAACCAGCGACCACTGGTTGGATGGTTGCATCGAAGGCCCACCAGCGCAGTGCGTGTTGTCGACAGTCCGATGACGTTACCCGCGGCTAGCGGATCCGTGACCCATATGTTCTATACGCTACAAACCCCTAGTGAGGCCGTTATGAAACAGAAGGGTTGCTCTGCTTCGTGAAACCTGAAATGCATCGATCCCGCACGCCCTCTTCGCACCCGTATCCGTATACTCAACTCACCAGTCTCCGGTGTCACGTCAACGCCCCCTGTGCCTTCTTCCCCCAGCGATCGCAACCGGCAACACCCCTCACCCAGGCCTGTTCACCTCACGTCTCCAGCAGCATCTTGGAAAGATTCGGCAGGCCCGCTCCCTGGTGGTAGCGGTCGCGCTTGAGATCCGTGCAGTGGTTCAGCAGGATCTGCTTCACCCGGTCGGGATAACCGATGAACTCGGTGCGCACCGACAGGAACGCGGCCAGCAGGCCGGAGATGTGGGGGGCCGCCATGCTCGTGCCGGACAGGGCGACATACAGCCCATCGACGCTTTCCCCCTTGCCGCGCGTGTGGGTGCGTTTGGGATCGCTGCTGCTGCGGCACGAGCGGATTTGCTCCCCTGGGCCCACCACATCGGGCTTCAGGCGCCCATCGGCGGTGGGACCTCGCGAGGAGAAATAGGAGGTGCCGTAGCGGTAGGGCAGGGTGGGGTGCACCGAGCCCACGGCGATCGCCTCCTCCAGGTTGGCGGGATCGCCGATCGAGAGGTCGAAGGAACGGGTGGCGTTGAAGCCGTCCACCACGATGTCGCCGCTGCCCTCGTTGCCCGCCGCCAGCACCACCAGCACCCCCTGGCGCACCAGCCGCAGCAGGGAGGCGCACAGCGGTGAATCGCCGCAGCCGAAGCTGGCCGGATCGAAAGCGCCCCCCAGGCTCAGGTTCACCCCCTGGATCGCCAGACGTCGCCCATCCTGGTTCTGTTTCCAGATGTGGTCGATCGCCTTGATGATCCAGGCGTCGTAGCCGCTGCCGTTGTCGGCGAGCACCTTGTAGGTCACCAGCCGGGCCTTGGGGGCCATGGCCAGCATGTCCGGCCCCCCGTCGCCCCCCACCGCCTGCAGCCCGCCGGCGATGATGCCGGCCACATGGGTGCCATGGCCGTTGGCGTCGTTGCCACTGCCCGGCTGCACCGGCCCCCTTGCGGTGCAGTCCCATTCGGCGGCGATCGTGCCCTCAGGGGCAAAGGCGGGGTTGTGGAAGTGGGGATGGCGGTTGTCGATGCCCGTGTCCAGCACCGCCCAGGTGATGCCCTGGCCGCAGGCGTTGTAGCCCAGCTGGGCGGTGCGGGCCTGCACGGTGTGGATCGACTCCTTGATCAGCGCTTTTTTCTTGCTGTTGCTGAACATCCGGTACACCGCCGGTGAGGCGGCGCCGTATTGCTGGCTCAGCGCGGCCGCCAGGGTTTCCACCTCGGCGCGGGTCAGGTTCACCGACACGTAGCGGTCGAGCTGGTCCTCCAGAAACACCGTCTCAGCCGTGATCGGATCCTGCAGCACATTCTTCTCGATCCAGGCCAGCACTTTCTTTCGGGCCCCCTGTAGCGAATCGCCCCCTTCCCCGGCAGCGGATGCCCCTGAGCTGCTTCCGGTCGGCTGGGTGCGCTCCAGCAGTTCGATCAGCACCGGCACCCGCACCATGGCGTCCGCATCCAGGGAATCGGCCAGATTGCGCGCCACCGTCATCGGGCTCACCGGCTGGAAACGGGAGCGTTCCAGCGCCGCCATCACCGTGTCCTGGGTCGACTGACGCGACAGATAGCGGCTGGCGGAGTGGGCCTTGCTGGGCGGCCAGACGACCCCCTGCACCCGTTCATCCAGCACCGGTGGTTTGCCGCTGGCGCTGTATTCGTCGGCCAGGGTCTGATCCAGGCAGACGATGTCGCCGTCCTGGGCGATGTTCACCCAGCGCTTGACCCCGGGTGGAATCGGCAACGTCTTGCCGTGCCATTGGTGCAGCACGTCGGTCACCTGGGGCAGCCCCAGGGGGGAGCCGATCGTGAGGAACAGGTCCACCTCCAGCGCAGCGCCCAGTTCCATCAGCGCCTGATACGTGACCATGCTCCCCTGGCTGTGGCCGATCACCACGAAGGGCCCTCCGCCCGTGGTCACCCGGTCCTTCACCGTCTGCACCATGCGTGTGCGCTTGGTCTTGTTGAACAGGAAATCGTTCACATCCGCCAGGAACGCCTGGGTGAACAGGGCCGTCACCGGGCTCCACAGCCCCTTGACCTCCATCGATTTCGTCGCGGCCCCTCCCATCGGAGCTCCCCGCTGGGCCGCCGTCTGGGCGGCCTCCTCCAGTTGCTTCGTCACGGCGGCCACGAAGGCCGCTGATTCCTCCCGGTCGTCGCTGTCCCGGATCGAGGCGGCCAGCAGCGCCTCCGCCCCCACCTGCAGCGTCGCCCGGTCGTCGCCGATGGCCCGGGTGGAGACGCCCGCCGTCTCCGGGTAGCGCTCCCGGTCGACCCAGTAGGCCATGCGGGTGCGCTCCCCCTGGTCGGCGCCGAACAGGGCCCGGTCCCACTCCGAGCGCAGCACCCCCTCCGGGGGCATGTTGGAGATCCCGTGGCAGTAGATCACGGTGCGGGCCTGCCCCCGCAGGGCCGGCGTGCCGGCAGCGGAGGCTTTCTTCGGGGCGGTCATGGCGTCACCGAGGCAAACAGATCCGATGACCAGCCATAGCCACAGCGGCCGCTGGCTCCCTGCTGGTGTCATCGTTCTTCAGCCTTCCGGCGACGTTCCGCCCGGCCTTGCCCATGTCCCTGCTGCTCACCCTCCTGGCCCTGGTCCTGCTGCTGGATCTGGTGGTGTTGGTGGTGCTGCTGCCCTCGCTGCTGATCCGTGGCCTGTTGGCGCCCCTGTTCCCCGGTGTGGTCTTCTGCGGCCGGGGCCGCCAGATGCGTTTGGCCCTCACCATCGACGACGGCCCCAGCGGCCCCGGCTCGGAGGGCCTGCTGGCCCTGCTGCGGGAGCTGGAGCTGCCGGCCACCTTCTTCCTGATCGGCTCCCATCTGGAGCGCGACCACCGCTTCCCTCGCCGCGCCCTGCAGCAGGGCCACGACCTAGGCAACCATCTCTGGTGCGATCAGCGTTCCGCTGCCCTGGCGCCGGCCGCCTTCCAGCAGCAGCTCCTCAACACCGAGCGGGCGATCACCCGGGCCGCCGCCCCCGCCCAGCTGCACTGGCGCTGGTTCCGCCCCGGTGGCGGCTGGTTCCACCAGGCCATGCGCGATGGTGTCGCGGCCCGTTCCTACCGGCTGGTGCTGGGTTCGATCTTCCCCTGGGACACCTTGCGGCCGCCCCTGTGGTTCGTGCGCCTGTTCGTGCGCCTCAATGCCCACCCCGGCGGCATCCTGGTGCTCCACGACACCCCGGCCCTCAGCGGCCGCACCCTGGAGATCCTTCGCCTGATCGTGCCCGACCTGCGCCGCCGCGGCTACCGCTTCGTGCCGCTGGCGGAACTGCTGGATCCTGCCTGCTGATCCCGCCTCCAGCGTTGGGCGTGGGGCCTACGATCCGGGCCGTCCGCCCCCTGGGGAATGCGCTTCAGCAGCCTGCTCACCCGGATCGGCGCCGTCCAGGACGGCAGCCCCCGGCACCTGGCGGGGGATCCAGAGATCTCGGGCGCCGAAGCGCTGGATCGTGCCGGCCCCGGCCAGCTGGCCTTCCTCGAACCCGGCAACGCCCTGGCCGCCGCCCTCTCCGCCAGCGGCGCCGCCGCCCTGCTGCTGCCCCTCGACGAAGAAATCCAGCAGCTGGCCAGCGAGCGCGGCCTGGCCTGGGTGGCGCTCGCCAACCCCCGGCTCGGCTTCGCCGAAGCCCTCGCCGCCCTGCATCCCCCCACCCCGAAGCCCCCGGGGATCCACCCCAGCGCCGTCGTCGACCCCAGTGCGGCTGTGGCCGCCGATGTCCATGTGGGCGCCCATGGGGTGATCGGGGCCGGCAGCGTCGTGGCCGCCGGCTGCGTGCTCCATCCCGGTGTCGTTCTGTACGAGGACGTGCAGCTCGCCGAGGGCTGCGAGATCCATGCCAATGCCGTGCTCCATCCCGGCAGCCGCCTCGGGGCGGGCTGCGTGGTCCAGTCCCAGGCGGTGATCGGCGCCGAGGGTTTCGGCTTCGTGCCCACCGCTTCGGGGTGGGTGAAGATGCCCCAGACCGGCCGGGTGGTGCTCGAGGACGGCGTCGAGGTGGGTTGCGGCTCCACCATCGATCGCCCCAGCGTGGGCGAAACCCGCATCGGCGCCGGCACCAAGATCGACAACCTCGTGCACGTCGGCCATGGCGTCGTCACAGGCAAAGGCTGTGCCCTGGCCGCCCAGGTGGGCATCGCCGGCGGTGCCGTGCTCGGCAACGGCGTGATCCTCGCCGGCCAGGTGGGAGTGGCCAACCGGGCCGTGATCGGCGATCGGGCCATCGCCTCCTCCAAGTCCGGCATCCACGGTGAGATCGCCGCCGGGGAGGTGGTCAGCGGCTATCCCGCCATCCCCAACCGGCTCTGGCTGCGCTGCTCCGCTGTCTTCAACAAGCTGCCCGAGATGGCCCGCACCCTGCGGCAGCTGCGGAAGTAGCCTCGCCTGCTGAGCGGCTCCCCTCGCGATGACCAGCTACAGGATCACCCTGCTTGCCGGGGACGGCATCGGGCCGGAGATCACCGCGGTGGCCCGCACCCTGCTGGAGGCGGTGAGCGCCCGCCACGGCTTCAGCCTCCAGTTCGATCCCCAGCCCGTCGGCGGTGCCGCCATCGACGCCACCGGTGAGCCCCTGCCGGCGAACACCCTGGCCGCCTGCCGGGCCGCCGATGCGGTGCTGCTCGCCGCCATCGGTGCCCCCCGCTTCGATGCCCTGCCCCGGGAGCAGCGTCCCGAGAGCGGCCTGCTGGCGCTGCGCTCCGGCCTGGGGCTGTTCGCCAACCTGCGGCCCGTGAAGATCATCCCGGCCCTGGCCGCTGCCAGCAGCCTGCGGCCCGAGGTGATCGAAGGGGTGGATCTGCTGGTGGTGCGTGAACTCATCGGCGGCATCTACTTCGGCACCCCCAAGGGGCGCATCGAGATGGATGGCGGCGTGCGGGCCTTCAACACCATGGTCTACACCGACCACGAGGTTGACCGGATCGCCCGGGTGGGCTTCCGGCTGGCGGCGGGCCGCCGCGGCCGACTCTGCTCGGTCGACAAGGCCAACGTGCTCGACGTCAGCCAGCTGTGGCGCGACCGGGTGGAGGCGATTCACGCCGAGTTCCCCGCGGTCGAGCTCAGCCACATGTACGTCGACAACGCCGCCATGCAGCTGGTGCGCGAGCCGCGCCAGTTCGACGTGCTTCTCACCAGCAACCTCTTCGGCGACATCCTTTCGGACGAGGCCGCCATGCTCACCGGCTCGATCGGCATGCTCCCCTCGGCGTCCCTCGGTTCTGAGGGCCCGGGCCTGTTCGAGCCGGTTCACGGCTCCGCCCCCGACATCGCCGGCCAGGACCTGGCCAACCCGATCGCCATGGTGCTGTCGGCCGCCATGCTGCTGCGGGTGGGCCTGCAGCAGGAGGCCGCCGCCGCCACCCTGGAAACCGCCGTCGACCGTGTTCTGGCCGCCGGCTATCGCACCGGCGACCTGCTGATGGGCGAGGGCTGCACCCGGGTGGGCTGCCAGGCGATGGGGGAGCAGCTGCTGGCGGCCCTGCCCGCCTGAAGTCTCCCGTCAGGTAACGGCTGCGGGGGGTGCGGTCCGGCGACCTGCCAAACTCACACCCTCTGAACCCCCCTGCGTCGATGTCGAAGCGTCACCCGGTCGTGGCTGTCACCGGTTCCTCGGGAGCGGGCACCAGCACCGTCAAACGGGCCTTCGAGCACATCTTCTCCCGCGAGGGCATCATCCCGGCAGTGGTGGAAGGCGACAGCTTCCACCGCTTCGAGCGTGGCCCGATGAAGCAGGCGATGGCCGAGGCCCAGTCCCGCGGCGAGAACTTCTCCCACTTCGGCCCCGAGGCCAACATCTTCGACAAGCTCGAAGACCTGTTCCGCACCTACAGCGAAACCGGCAGCGGCGACCGCCGCTACTACCTCCACTCCGTGGAGGAAGCCGCTGAGCACAACGCCCGCCTCGGCACCAGCCTGGAGCCCGGCCAGTTCACCCCCTGGGAACCCATCCCCTCCGGCACCCAGCTCCTCTTCTATGAAGGCCTGCACGGCGGCGTGGTGGGCGATGGCTATGACGTGGCCTCGATGGTGGATCTGCTGATCGGTGTGGTGCCGATCGCCAACCTGGAGTGGATCCAGAAGATCTCCCGCGACAACGCCGAGCGTGGCTATTCGGCCGAAGCGATCGTCGACACGATCCTGCGCCGCATGCCCGACTACATCAACCATATCTGCCCCCAGTTCAGCCTCACCGACATCAACTTCCAGCGGGTGCCCACGGTGGACACCTCCAACCCGTTCATCTGCCGCAACATCCCCACCCCTGACGAGAGCTTCGTCATCATTCATTTCCGCAAGGGCGCTCGGGAGAAGTGGGGCATCGACTTCTCCTACCTGCTGCGCATGATCAACGGTTCCTTCATGTCCAGCCCCACCAGCATCGTGGTGAACGGCGGCAAGATGGGCTTCGCGATGGAGATCATCCTCACTCCGATCATCCACAAGATGATCGAGGAGCAGAAGAAACTCAGCTGAAGATCAGTCTCTTGATCTTCCTTTCGGCCCTAAGATCACCCGAAAGGAATCGGTGAATCCCATCACCGCCCAGCCCCCCACCATCACCCCGTCCGGATCCGGAAGTCCCTCCTTCCAGATCCGCGGCGGGGAGTCCTCGGCAACCCCGTCCCAGGGTTCCCTGCGCCTCGATCGCATCAACAGCGCCGAGCTGCTGCGCCATGGGCGCCGCGTCTATTTCCGTTTCCTGGAGTCCTGCCCCACCGCTCCTGAGCCGCTGGGTGTGGTGCTTCTCGGCGCCGGCCCCCAGGGAAGGGTGGTGTTTGAGGCGCCGATCCTCCTGCCGGATGAGCAGTTCGTGCCGATGGACCTGCTGCGTCCCCGCTCGGCCCGGGGCCGCAGCCCCCGTGGGGGAACCAGCCGCCCATTGCCATGACCCCCGCCCCTCTGCTCCCGTCCGCTCTGCCGCTGTTCCTGCTGGCCCCCTTCGTGGCCCTGGCCGGCGCCTGCATCGGCAGCTTCCTGAACGTGGTGGTGTGGCGGTTGCCGCGGGAGGAGTCGCTGGTGTTCCCCGGCAGCCATTGCCCCCGCTGTGGCACCTCCCTGGCCTGGTTTGAGAACCTGCCCCTGCTCAGCTGGCTGCTGCTGCGTGGCCGCTGCCGCCACTGCCACGCCGCCATTGCCATCCGTTACCCCCTGGTGGAGCTGCTCACCGCCGGCCTCTGGGTGGCGATGCTTTTCGCCCGTCCCGCTGCCATGGGGCCCGATCCAAGCCCCTGGCTGCTGCTGGTGGCCGGTTGGTTGCTGGTCAGCTGGCTGCTGCCCCTGGCCCTGATCGACCTCGACAGCCTGTGGCTGCCCGAACCCCTCTGCCGCTGGGGGGTGCTGCTCGGCCTGGCGGTCACCGCCGCCGTCGGCTTCCAGCAGGGGGCCGTGGTCGGCCGCACCCTGCTGTTCTCCCACCTGCTGGCCGTGGCCGCCGGCCTGCTGGGCTTCGAGGCCCTCAGTGCCCTGGCCGAGAAAGCCATGGGCCGGCCGGCCCTGGGGCTGGGGGACGCCAAGCTGGCCGCCCTGATGGGGGCCTGGCTCGGACCGCTGGGCCTGGGCCTGGCCGTCAGCCTGTCTGTTCTCGGTGGCGCCATCATCGGCAGCCTGGCCCGCCTCACCGGTCGGCTCGGCCGCCAGCAGCCCTTCCCCTTCGGCCCCTTTCTCGCCGCCGGTGCCCTGGCCGTCTGGATCGGTGGCGACGCCCCCTGGCTGCGTCTGTGGGGCCTGGGTCTTTAATGACTGGTCAGCCGTCACCCTTGCTTCCGTCGCCCCATGTCCCTGTTCGACTGGTTCGCCGATCGCCGCAAGAACGCCCCGGCCGTGCGGGCCAGCAAGGGGCCTGAAGCCGACGAGGGGGATGGCCTCTGGAGCAAGTGCGCCGAATGTGGCCTGGTGGTCTACCGCAAGGATCTGATCGCCAATGCCAGCGTCTGCAAGGGCTGCGGCCACCATCACCGCATCGACAGCAGTGAGCGCATCCGTCTGATCGCCGATGAGGGCAGCTTCGAGCCGATCGATGCCGATCTGGCTCCCACCGATCCGCTCGCCTTCAAGGACCGCCGCAGCTACGCCGACCGGCTGCGGGACACCCAGCGGGCCACGGGCCTGCGTGATGCGGTGGTCACCGGCCTCTGCCGCCTGGAGGGCATGCCCCTGGCCCTGGGGGTGATGGACTTCCGTTTCATGGGCGGCTCGATGGGCTCGGTGGTGGGCGAGAAGCTCACCCGACTCGTCGAGCTGGCCACCGCCCGCCGCTATCCATTGCTGATCGTCTGCGCCTCCGGCGGCGCCCGCATGCAGGAGGGGATGCTCAGCCTGATGCAGATGGCCAAGATCTCCGGTGCCCTGCAGCGCCACCGCAGCGCCGAGCTGCTCTACCTGCCCCTGCTCACCCACCCCACCACCGGTGGGGTCACGGCCAGCTTCGCCATGCTCGGCGATCTGATCCTGGCCGAGCCGAAGGCGATGATCGCCTTCGCCGGCAGGCGTGTGATCGAGCAGACCCTGGGCGAAAAGCTGCCCGAGGGTTTCCAGACCGCCGAGTACCTCCAGGACCACGGCTTCGTGGACACGATCGTGCCGCGGCCTGAGTTGCGCGGCACCCTGGCCACCCTGCTGCGCCTGCACGGCAGCGTGCGCACACCCCTGTCGGTCGCACCATGAGAAGCGCTGCGGGCCGGCTGCTGGCTGCCCTGCTGGTCCTCGGCCTCTGGCTGGCCGCTCCCACCGCCGCCTGGGCCGGTCCGGTCGACTGGCAGGAGGTGGAGGCCAGCCCTGAGGGCAGGCAGTGGTGGGATTCCGGCAGCCTGCGCTTTGACCCTGAGGGTCACCTCTCGGTGCTCAGCCGCTTCCAGCCCGCCGCCGCCGACGATGCGGCCGAAGACGCTCGCCCCCCCGTTGGGCAGCTGTACGTGATGCAGCTCGATTGCGACGAGGAGCTCTACCGCGACACGGCCGTCAACGGCCTGCCCCGCTGGGGCGCCACCTGGCAAGCCGCCGCCGGCGACAACCTCACGATCCGGGTGCTGCACGCCGCCTGCACGGCCGCCCGCCTGTCCCAGGAGAGCGATGCAACGGCCTGATGCTCCCCTGCAGGTGGCCGTCGCCGGCCTCGGCTTCGGCGAGAAGGTGATTCTGCCGGCCCTGCGCGACTGCCCTGGCACCGAACCGGTGGCCCTCTGGCACCCCCGCCGCGAGCGGGTCGCGGCCGCCAGCCTGGCGGCGGAGCTGCCCGGCTTCGATGCGTTCGATGCCCTGCTGGCCGATCCGGCCGTGGAGGCTGTGGTGATCGCCACGCCCCCCGAACCCCGCTTCGCCCTGGCCAGGGCGGCGCTGGAGGCCGGCAAGCACCTGCTGCTGGAGAAGCCGGTGGCGCTCAACGCCGAGCAGGTGGAGGAGTTGCAGCGCCTCGCCATCGAACGGGGCCTGGTGGTGGCGGTCGACTTCGAATACCGGGCCGTGCCCCATGTCCAGCAACTGGCGGCTCTGGTCGCCCAGGGGGTGCTGGGGGATCCGTGGCTGGTGACGTTCGACTGGCTGATGAGCAGCCGCGCCGACCCCAGCCGTCCCTGGAGCTGGTACTCCCAGGCGGCGGCCGGCGGCGGCGTGCTCGGTGCCCTTGGCACCCACGCCTTCGACACCCTGCACTGGCTGATCGGCCCCAGCCGCAGCCTCAGCGCCCGGCTGAGCACCGCCATCGGCGAGCGGCCCATTCCCGGCTCCGGTGCCATGGGGCTGGTGGATGCCGAGGACAGCGCCCTCATCCAGCTCGACCTGGAAGACCACCGCGGCCGGGCCGTTCCGGCCCAGCTGAGCCTCTCCTCGGTGGCCCGTGCGGGACGGGGCTTCTGGATCGAGCTCTACGGCAGCGAGGCCACTCTGGTGCTGGGCTCCAGCAATCAGGCCGACTACGTGCACGGCATGCAGCTGTGGATGGCGCGGCCGGGCGAAGCCCTGCGGCTCGTCCCGGCCGACCCGGCCCTGGCCTATGGCCGCACCTGGGAGGACGGCCGCATCGCCCCGGTGCGGCGATTGCTGGGCTGGTGGTCGCAGGCGGTGCGGGAGTGCCGCCCGATGGTGCCCGGACTGGCCGAGGCCGTGACCAGCCAGCGCTGCTGCGACTGGGCCCGACTGGGAACAGAAGGCCCGTAGGGCATCCCCTAGACTCCCCGTCAGACCCGGCGGGACGACCCCGCCAGCCGTCCTCCGACCACGGTTCTTCCCAACCGTACCCACCCAAAAACCGCGAGATTTCCCATGGCGCTCGTACCGCTTCGTCTGCTGCTCGATCACGCCGCAGAAAACGGCTACGGCATTCCTGCCTTCAACGTCAACAACCTGGAGCAGGTGCAGTCGATCATGGAGGCTGCCTACGAAACCGACAGCCCGGTGATCCTGCAGGCCTCCCGTGGCGCCCGTCAGTACGCCGGCGAAAGCTTCCTGCGCCACCTGATCCTGGCCGCCGTGGAAACCTATCCCGACATCCCGGTGGTGATGCACCAGGACCACGGCAACAGCCCTGCCACTTGCTACGGCGCCGCCGCCAACGGTTTCACCTCGGTGATGATGGACGGCTCCCTCGAGGCCGACGCCAAGACTCCCGCCAGCTACGACTACAACGTAGCCGTCACCAAGGAAGTGGTGGACGTGGCCCACGCCATCGGCGTGAGTGTGGAAGGCGAACTGGGTTGCCTGGGTTCCCTGGAAACCGGCAAGGGTGAAGCTGAGGACGGCCATGGTTTTGAGGGCTCCCTCGACCATTCCCAGCTCCTCACCGACCCCGCCGAGGCGGCCGACTTCGTCGCCAAGACCAAGGTGGATGCCCTGGCCATCGCCATCGGCACCAGCCACGGCGCCTACAAGTTCACCCGCAAGCCCACCGGCGAAGTGCTGGCCATCTCCCGGATCGCCGAGATCCACAAGGCCATCCCCAACACCCACCTGGTGATGCACGGCTCCAGCTCCGTTCCCCAGGAATGGCTGGACATGATCAACAAGTACGGCGGGGCCATCCCCGAGACCTACGGCGTTCCTGTCGAGGAGATCCAGGAAGGCATCCGCAACGGCGTGCGCAAGGTGAACATCGACACCGACAACCGCCTCGCCTTCACCGCCGCTGTGCGGGAAGCCGCCGCCAAGGATCCCGCCAACTTCGATCCCCGCCACTTCAACAAGCCCGCCCGGGCCTACATGAAGAAGGTCTGCCTGGATCGTTACCAGCAGTTCTGGTGCGCCGGCAACGCCAGCAAGATCAAGCAGCGCGACATCAACTACTACGCCGCCCTCTACGCCAAAGGCGCCCTGGATCCCAAGACCGCCGTGGCCGCCTGATCGGCGTCCCGCTCTCCAACCTTCGGGGGCCATGGGGCCCCCTTTTTCATGGCCCTCACGGCAGCGCCAGGGGCACCGGCGTCCCGGCCGGCAGGGGCAGGGGCGGACGGTCCGCGGCTTCTTCCTTTCGGGTGGGGTCCTCGTCCACCAGCCGCTCCAGGGCCCGGCGGAGGCTCCGTTCCATCACGAAGCGTTGGCCATCTGTGACCACCACCCGCACCAGGGTGGGCAGGTCGTTGCTCTTCGACTGCAGATAGATCGGCTCGACGTAGAGCAATCCTTCTCCCAACGGCAACACCAGCAGGTTGCCGCGGAACAGCCGGGAACCCAGCCGGTTCCAGAGGCCGAACTGGAAGCTGATCGTCGGGTCCTGGTCGATCAGGGCGCTGATCTGCTGGGGGCCGAGCAGCAGCCGCTGCTGGGGGAAGCGCACCAGCATCAGTTCGCCGTAGTGGGGCGGATCGTTGCGGGCCGCCAGCCAGCCCACCAGGTTGGAGCGCCGCAGGGGGGTGAAGGGCAGCAGCAGCACGAACTCGGAGCGCTCCTGGCCGGGCAGCTGCAGGGTGAGGTGATACGGCGACACCGGTACGTTGTTCTCGCCGTAAATCTCTTCGGGCACCGACCAGACGTCGTCGCCGTTGTAGAAGGTGCGCACGTCGGTGACGTGGTAGCGCAGCAACCGCTCCGACTGGATGTCGAACTGGCTTTTGGGCACCCGGATGTGGTCGAGCAAGGCTCTGGGCATGGCCGAGAGGGGCCGGAACAGTTCGGGGAAAGCGCGGATCCAGGTGCGCAGCACCGGATCTCTGGGATCGCTCACGTAGAGCCAGAGCCGGCCGTCGTGGGCATCCACCACCGCCTTCACCGGGTTGCGGAAGTAGCGCAGACCCGCCGGATTGGGATCGCTGTAGGGGTAGGAGCGGCTGGTGGTGAAGCCGTCCAGAAGCCAGTACTGGTATTGCTCGGGCCGGTAACCCTCCGTGCCGGCCACCCGGGCGGTGACCAGGTAGGGCTGGCTTTCGAAGCGCAGGAACGGTGCCAGGGCCGTCAGGCGTTGGTTCACCTGCCGCCGCAGCAGCAGCAGCGACCGGTCGGTGAAGGAGCCTGTGAACAGCATCCGCGGTTCAAGCAGGTAGATCGCGGCACTGAGACGCTGCAGGGGATGGGCCAGGGAGATGCCCCGGGTGCCGTTGTAGTGGGTGTAGACATTCAGTTCCCCTTCCGGAAAGGCGAACTCCTTCACCTTGGTGGGGGCGATCGCGTAGGGGGAGGGGCCTGAGGCGAAGTAAAGGCTCGGACTGCCCACCGGCAGGGCCGCCTGGGCCTGCTGATCGGTGATGCCCAGCTGGGGAATGCCCTGCACCCGCCCGCTGCTGCCCAGGTCCTTGACGAAGAACAGGGGCAGGCCGTCGGAGCCGAAGGCGTTCACCGGAGAAACGGTGAAACCGTGACCGTTGGTGAACACCAGATGGCGGTTCAGCCAGGTGCGCGAGCCCGGCGGCAGCGCGCCGCTGTCCAGTTCCCGGGCCGAGATCAGCACCTGCTGGGAACCATCACGGCTGGACTTGCCTTGGAGCGGGTAGCGATCCACCGCCGCCGACGGGAAGGTGTAAAAGAGGCGCAGTTGCTGCAGCTGCCGGATGGCGGCCAGCAGGGGCTGGCTGTCCCAGAGGCGAATGTTGTCGAGGGTGCCGGGGGCCTTGGCCAGGTCCGCGGCCGTGATGCGTTGGCGGGGTTCAAGCCTGAGGGTGCGCACGCGCTCCAGGCCGAAGGCGCGGCGGGTGGCCTGGATGCTGCGCTCCAGGTAGGGAGACTCCACCACCAGCTCCCTCGGCTGCACCCAGAAGCGCTGGGCCAGGGGCGCGAGCACCCACTCGCTGATGGGCACCAGCAGGGCGGCGCCGGCCAGGGGCAGCAGGGCGCCGCGGCGCAGCCAGCCCCGGGGCAGGGGCACCAGCAGGGCGATGGCCGTCAGCAGCAGCAGCACCGCGAACAGGAGCCGCAGCGGCAGGCGCACGTGCAGATCCACGTAGCCCGCCCCCGAGGCCACACCGCTGCCCTGCACCATCAGATCGAAGGGCGCCAGGGCATTGCTGATGGCCATCACGACGGCCAGGGCCGCCACCTGGGGCTGCAGCACCCGTTGCTGGGCCTTGCTGAGCCCATCGAAACGCAGATCCGACAGGCTGCGCCCCTTGCCGATGGTGAGCAGCAGGCAGGCCGCCAGCCCCACCAGACCCTGGGCCAGGATCACGCTCAGCACCAGCCGCAGGGCTGGCAGCCGCAGCACGGTGAAGGAGAGATCGAAACCGGTGAGCGGATCCCCCTCGCCGAAGGGCGTCGCCAGCAGGGCCGGCAGCCACAGGCTCCAGCCCCGCGCCACCGCCGTGGCCGAGCCCGCCAGGGCGGCCGCCAGGGTGATGCGCAGGGTGGTGAGGGGCGAGAGCAGCAGCGGCAGCAGCAGGCCCCCCGCCAGGCCCGCCACCAGCAGGGGGGGCAGATCCCGGAGCACCGAGAACCCGGTGATCACATCGCCGTTGAAGGGGTTCGCGATCAGTCCCCTGGCCTGCACCATCAGATAACTCAGTCCGCCGGCCAGCAGCAGCACCAGGCCGATCAGCATCACCACCAGGGCGCCGTTTCCCAGCCGCAGCAGGGGCTCGCTCGGCATGGGCGCCTCGGCCCCCTGCTCCCGCAGACGCCAGCAGCGCTGCAGCTGGGCCAGCTGCAGCGCCAGGCCCAGGCCGAAGACCAGAACGAAGGCCGAGATCTGCAGCATCCAGCGGCGCACCAGGATTCCCTGGAAGTCGAACTGGGCGAACCAGAGCCATTCGATGCCCAGACGGGCCGCGGCCCACAGGGCCAGCAGCAGCCCGAAGGCGATGGCAAGGCCGGTGGCAAGGCGTGGCCCCACGCGGGCCGGCTGGGGGGAGGAATCGGGCACAAGCGGAGCGTAGGCAGAACCCCGCGGGCGACAAGGTGCCGCCTCCAGGCCACTGCCCGCCGCCGTGGCGACGGCCGGATCCGGAGGGCCGGCTTTATACCCGACTCCAGGTGTCGGCTTTAGAGGCAGGCGCTGGCCGCCGCTGTTAGCGTTGCCCCAGTGACCGGGACCGACTTGACCGCCACCCTTTCCCGCTCCACCTTCACGGGCTTGCGCTGCAAGGAATGCGGTCATCCTTACGAGGCTGGTGCGCGTCACGTCTGCGAAGACGTCTGCTTCGGCCCGCTTGAGGTGGTCTACGACTACGACGCCATCCGCAGCCGGGTCAGCCGCGCCACCATCGAGGCCGGCCCCACCTCCATCTGGCGCTACCGCGAATTCCTGCCCGTTGAAGGCGAACCGATTGATGTCGGCACCGGCTTCACCCCCCTGCTCAAGGCCGACCGCCTGGCCAGGCGTCTCGGCCTGTCTTCGCTCTACATCAAGAACGACGGCGTCAACATGCCGACGCTGTCCTTCAAGGACCGCGTTGTCTCGGTGGCCCTCACCCGCGCCCGTGAGCTCGGCTTCACCACCGTCAGCTGTGCCTCCACCGGCAACCTGGCCAACTCCACCGCCGCCATCGCCGCCCACGCCGGTCTGGAGTGCTGCGTCTTCATCCCCAGTGATCTTGAACTGGGCAAGGTGCTGGGCACCCTCGTCTACAACCCCACCCTGATGGCGGTGAAGGGCAACTACGACCAGGTCAACCGGCTCTGCTCCGAGGTGGCCAACACCTACGGCTGGGGCTTCGTCAACATCAACCTGCGCCCCTACTACTCGGAGGGCTCCAAGACCCTCGGTTATGAGGTGATCGAGCAGCTCGGCTGGCAGCTCCCCGACCACATCGTCGCCCCCCTGGCCTCCGGCTCCCTGTTCACAAAGATCCGCAAGGGCTTCGACGAGTTCATCAAGGTGGGCCTCGTCGAGGAGAAGCCCGTGCGCTTCAGCGGTGCCCAGGCCGAAGGCTGCTCGCCCATCGCCCAGGCATTCGCCGCCGGCCGCGATTTCATCACCCCGGTGAAGCCGAACACCATCGCCAAGTCGATCGCCATCGGCAATCCCGCCGACGGCCCCTACGCCATCGACATCGCCAACCGCACCGGCGGCACCATTGCGGCGGTCACCGATGAGGAGATCATCGATGGCATCAAGCTGCTGGCCGAGATGGAGGGGGTGTTCACCGAGACCGCCGGTGGCACCACCATCGCCGTGCTCAAGAAGCTGGTGGAACAGGGCAAGATCGACCCCTCGGAAACCACCGTCGCCTACATCACCGGCAACGGCCTCAAGACCACCGAAGCGATCGCTTCTTCCATCGGTGCGCCTTACACCATCGAGCCGCAGCTCGCCAGCTTCAATGCCGCCTGGGCGCAGTCCCAGGCCTCCCATGGGAGCAAGGCCGCGCCGGCCTGAAGTCCGCCCAGTTCCCCTTCCTACCTGCCCCACCGACGCTTTCCATGGCCATCCAGGTTCTGATCCCCACCCCCCTGCAGAAGTTCACCAACGACGAGGCCAGCGTCAGCCTGGAGGCCGTCAGCATCGATGGCCTGCTCCAGGCCCTTGAAGGCCGTTACCCCGGCATCCAGGCCCGCCTGTGTGATGAGAACGGCAAGCTGCGCCGCTTCCTCAACCTGTACGTGAACAGCGAGGACATCCGCTTCCTCGACAACCAGGCCACGGTGCTCAGCGATGGCGACGAGGTGAGCATCGTTCCGGCCGTCGCCGGCGGCTGAGCCCGGAGTCAGGCCCCAGCCAGGGGCTCGCCGATGGGCTTCGGATTTCCATAAGCTTTTGTACCCATCCGCGTCCCTCCCATGGAACCGATCCAGGCCCCCAGCCCCACGGTTCCTGCTGGAAGCAGCGCCCCCCCCCACGACTGGCTGTCGGCCGGTCTCTATTACGACTACCGCCAGGCCGCCAATCCGGTGCGGCCGGGGCTGACCGAGCCGATCCGTTACCACCAATGGGGCGCCGAGCTCCATGGCCAGGGGCCGACGGCGGTGTTGCCCCTCGATCTGAGTGGCGCCCTCGGTTGCGAGGGGCCCGCCACAAGCCCTGGCCTGGCGGCCCACTTCCTGCGCCTGTTGCCCGGGGAGGGGCTCAAGGCGGCGGCGGCCGCCACCAGCTCACTGTTTTACGTGCTGCGCGGCGCCGGCACGCTGGAGCGTCCGGCGGACGCCCTCGGCGCCCCGCTCAGCCTCAGCTGGGCCCGGGGCGATCTGTTCGTGCTGCCCGCCGGCGCCGATCCGCTCCTGCACGCCACCGAAGAGAGCGTTCTGTACTGGGTGAATGACGCCCCCCTGCTGCGCTATCTGGGGGTGCTGCCCGCCGGCCCGCGCTTCACGGCCGTCCACTACCCGGCCGCCCGCCAGGAGGAGGCCCTGCAGCACCTGCTGGCCGACCCCAGCGCCGCCCGCTCCAACCGGCTGAGCATCCTGCTGGCCCACGCCGATCTGCCCGCCACCCGCACCGTGAGCCACACCCTCTGGGCCATGCTCGGCGTGGTGCCCGATGGTGCCGTCCAGCCACCCCACCGGCACCAGTCGGTGGCCCTCGACCTGATCATCGACTGCGACCCCGGCTGCTACAGCTTGGTGGGCACGGAGCTCCGCGCCGACGGCACGATCCTCAATCCCACCCGCATCGACTGGGAGCCGGGGGGCGCCTTCATCACGCCGCCCGGCCACTGGCATTCCCATGGGAATGAAAGCGGCCGCATGGCACGGCTGCTGCCGATTCAGGACGCCGGCCTACACACCCACCTGCGCAGCCTCGACATCCGCTTTGCCTCCGGCCTGGGCGGCGAGGGCTGAACCGCCAGACGTTTCATAGGCCTCCACCAAGGCGCGGAAGCTGTCTCCGTCGATGGTTTCCAGCTCGATCAGCCGGTTGACCAGCTCATCGATCAGCTCGCGGCGGGGCGTGAGCACCGCGATGGCCCTCTCCAGGGCCTCGCAGGCGAGCTGGCGCACCTGCTCGTCGATGCGGTTGCCGGTGCGCACCGAGGTGTGGGGGCTGGAGCGGATCCAGTCGCGGCCGAGGAACACCTCCTCCCCCTCTTCTTCGAGGGCGAAGCTGCCGAGGCTGGAGAAGCCGTAGCGCATCACCATGTCGCGGCAGATGCGCCGCACCAGCTGGAGATCGCTGCTGGCCCCCTGGGTCACCTCGCTGGGGCCGAACACCACCAGTTCGGCGGCCCGGCCGCCGAGAGCCACAACAAGACGGGCCCGCAGGTAGGCCTTGCTGATCAGCCCGGAATCGAGGATGTCCTCATCGGGCATGGTGCGGGCGAAACCTCCGACGCCTCCGGCCCTGGGCAGCAGGGTCACCTTGTCGAGCTTGTCGGCGTGGGGCACCAGGGTGGTGAGCAGGGCGTGGCCGATCTCGTGGTAGGCGATCAGCCGCTTCTTGGCGCTGTCCTGCAGCGGGGCGGCGGTCAACCCCATGGTGATGCGTTCGAGGGCGTCACCGATGGCCTGGTCATCCACCTGGCTCTTCTGGCGCCGGGCCGTGAGGATGGCCGCCTCGTTGAGCAGGTTGGCCAGGTCGGCACCGGAGAAACCGGGGGTGCGGCGGGCCCAGTCGGCCATCGACACCTCCTCGGCCAGGGGCCTGGTGCGGGCATGGACCGAGAGGATCTCCTCGCGCCCGGCACGGTCGGGCAGATCGACGCTGATGCGGCGATCGAAGCGACCCGGCCGCAGCAGGGCCGTGTCCAGCACGTCGAGGCGGTTGGTGGCGGCCAGCAGGATCACCCCCGAGTTGTCCTCGAAGCCGTCCATTTCGGTCAGCAACTGGTTGAGGGTCTGCTCCCGCTCGTCGTTGCCGCCGCCGATCCCCGCCCCCCGCTGGCGTCCAACGGCATCGATCTCGTCAATGAAGATGATGCAAGGCGCCTTGGCCTTGGCCTGGCGGAACAGGTCCCGCACCCGGCTGGCGCCGACGCCCACGAACATCTCCACGAATTCGGTGGCGGCCATCGAGAAGAAGGGCACGCCGGCTTCACCGGCGATGGCCCGGGCCAGCAGCGTCTTGCCGGTGCCGGGGGGCCCGACCAGCAGCACCCCTTTGGGGATGCGGGCGCCGATGGAGGTGAACCGTTCCGGGGTCTTGAGGAAGGTCACCACCTCCTGCAGCTCCTCTTTGGCCTCGGCGATGCCGGCCACGTCCTCGAAGCGCACCGTGATCGCCCCTTCTTCCTGCAGACGGGGCTGGCTGCGGCCGAATCCCATCGCCTTGTTGGCCACCTGGGCGGAGCGCCGCACCAGCAGCACCAGGCCCGCGATCAGCAGAGCCACCAGCAGGCCGTTTGTGACCAGCCCGGCTATGGCGTCGTCGCGCCGTTCGTCGCGGACCGCCAGGGGCACCCTGGCCTGTTCGGCGGTGCGCAACAGCTGCTGGTTGTCGCTGAAGACCGCCACCTGGCGGCTGCGGCCGTCGGCGAAGGTGGCGGTCACCACCCGCTGGGTGGGGGAGAGTTCCAGACTCTTCACCTTTCCGGCTTCGATGTCCCGCAGCAGCTGGCTGTAGGAGGGTGCAGCGGAGGACTGGCCCCCGAGACTGAAGCCCGGTTGCACCGGTGGGGCTGGTTTGGCCGGCTCCGGAGGAGAACTGCTGCTCACAGGCCTGGCGTCCTTATCAGGAATGGACTGTAGCCATTTGACGAAAGGCGAGTCGGCGGCGCAGGATCATCGTTTGGCAACGAGATAGGCGGATGGCCGTACCCAAGAAGAAAACCTCCAAAGGCAAGCGCAACCAGCGCCACGCCCACTGGAAGGCCAAGGCCGGTGTGGCGGCCCAGAAAGCCATGTCGCTCGGCAAGGCCGTCCTGAGCGGTCGCGCCCAAGGCTTCGTCTACCCGATCGCCGAAGACGCCGAAGCCAGCGAAGAGAGCTGAGTCTCCAGGGGGCGGCAACGCCTCCTGCCATCGAGGATCACTCCGCCTTCCAGCCTCAGGGATGGGTTCTGCTTGAGCAGAGGGTCCTGATAGAGCGCCGGTGGGAGTGAGCGGAGCGTGGCCCGCACCACGCCATCGAGCTTGTCGGCTGTGAGCCAGCCCCCACCGTTTCGCCGTTGTCTGGCTTCGGCCTGGAAGCGCCAGCGTCGTGGCAGGCTCCAGCGCTGCGGACGCAGCAGCCAGAGCCCATCGCAAGCGTCCCAGAGGTCTCCGTAGTCCGCCAGATGGCGGTCCCAGAAGGGCAGCCACCGCTGTTCGTCAGCCGTCAGTTCGTCGAGGCCAGCCCCGCTCTGCAGGCTCGCTTCCAGGGCCCGTGGTCCAAGAGCTCGGCATCCCATCAGCCAGCCTTCGATCACCAGGGCGTCCGCGGGTTGTTGTCGCCAGCCGGATCGTTCCCCTTCGCCTCCGGCCAGGGTCTTGTCGAAACGGGGCAGCCGCAGCGGACCCCCGGCACGCCAGGCCGCCAGCGCCGCCAGCAGCAGCGGCAGGTCGTGGCTGCCGGGAGGCACCCGGCTGACGCCGAAGGGATTGCCCGCCAGCACCTGGCGCCGTTGCTCGGCGGGCAGGTAAAGGTCGTCGATGGAGGCCACCACGAGCCGCAGACCGCCCAGGGCGGCGAGGCGCTCCAGGGCGCGGCCCAGGCTGGTCTTGCCGGCACCCACCGGCCCATTCAGGGCCACAACCGGTCTCCGTTGGCTGGTCCCGCAGCCCAGACCGTCCTCGAGCCACCGCAGCAGCGGCAGGGCCAGGTGCCGCAGCAGGGTGGGGTGCACCGGGCCGAGGTCGCCGGCCCGCTCCAGCCGCCGTTCCCAGGTTGCCGCCGGCTCAGGTCCCAACCTTGAAGGCCTCCAGCACGATCGAGTACGTGACGCCGATGCGCAGGTTGTCGACGATCACCCAGCCCAGGGGGGGCTCGTCCCGCACCAGGCGGCTGCGCAACCGCACCAGGGTTTCCATCACCAGCAGCAGGCCGAGCACCACGACCGGCCTCCCCCCTGGAGAGGCGAACAGCAGGAAGCTGGTGAGGTTCTGACCGGAGAAGAATCCCAGCAGCAGGGCCAGGGCGGCCAGGCTGCCGGTCCGCCAGCTGCGCCGCACCTGGCCGGCCACCCTTGTCCCCAGGCGGCTGATCAGGCCCTGGAAACGGGTGCGCTGCACGGGGAGGCGGGTCATGGCGTATCGAGCAGGCGCTGCAGCCACGACAGCGTCACCTGATGGCCGGGGCAAGCCGGCCCCTTGTGCACCACGATCCCTGCCTCGGTGTCCTCCAGGTTCTCGACGACGGCCCGGGCGGCGCTGTAGGCGCTGGCCGGTTGTTCCCGGGTCGCCACACTCAGGCACACCAGGCAGGGCAGGCCGGCGCCGCTGGCGGCCGCCAGGCCGGCCGGGGAGTCCTCCAGCACCAGGACCCCCTGATCACCGGCCTCCAGGCGCTGCAGGGCCAGCCGGTAGGCCTCCGGATCGGGCTTCTTGCGTTCCACGTCCTCGCCGCAGATCCAGAACTCGAAGGCTCCGGCCACCCCGGGCGGCGCGCCTTCGAGCAGGGAGGTCACGGCAGTGCGGCCACTGGTGGTGACGATCGCCTGCCGCAGCCCTGCCGCGGCGGCCGCCTGCACCAGGCGGGCCACCCCCGGCCTGAGGGCCAGACCCCCCCGGCGCACCAGATCGGTGTAGAGGGCCTGCTTGTGGCGTTGCAGGTCCGCCACCCGGCCAGGCTCGGGGGCGCGGCCTTCTGCCTGCTGCAGAAAACTGGTGATCCGTTCGTGGCCGCCATTCACCGCCAGCAGCCGGGCGTAGGTGGGCCGGTCCCATCGCCAGGGCAGACCGGCGGCCGCGAAGCTGTGGTTGAACGCCACCCTGTGGCCCTCGAACTCCGTTTCGGCCAGGGTGCCATCCACGTCCCAGAGCAGGGCCGTCAGGGCCGGGGCCATCGGATGCCACACGTGTTGTCATCGAAAGGCTAAGGGGTGCGTCACGCTGCCCTGCCTCCCACAATGCGAAGGCCCCGCCCGTCGTTCGTTGCTCCCTGCCGTCGACGAGCGACGCTGGCTGCTGCCCACCTCGCTGGGCGGTGATGACCTGGCGGCGGCCAGCCCGGATCCCGGCGGGGAGCTGCCCGAGGAACTGCTGGCGATCCTGCGGCGTCGCGGCCTGCTGACGGCGGCGGCGGTGCATGAGCTGCTCGAACCCGAGGCTGCCCCCGCTCCCGACGCCCATTTTCCCGATCTGGCGCTGGCGGTCGAGCGGCTGGTGCGTTGCTGCCAGACGGCTGAGCCGGTGGCCATCTGCGGCGACTACGACGCCGACGGCATGACCAGCACCGCCCTGCTGGTGGGGGTGCTGCAGCGCCTCGGCGCCCGGCCCCGGGCCGCCATCCCCAGCCGCATGGACGACGGCTACGGCCTCAACGCGGCCATGGTGGAGCGGCTGGCGGCCGAGGGGGTACGGCTGCTGATCACCGTGGACAACGGGGTGGCCGCCACCGAGGCCCTCGAGCGCGCCGCCGCCCTTGCGGTGGAGGTGATCCTCACCGATCACCACACCCTGCCGCCCCAGCTGCCGCCACACCTGGCCCTGCTGCACCCGGCCGTCACCCCGGAAGGCTCCCCCTACCGGGGCCTGGCGGGCGTCGGGCTGGCCCACGTGCTGGCTACCGCCCTCTGCCGGCGGCTGAAGAACCGCCAGGGGCTGGAGATTGCCCTCAACCTGTTCTGCATCGGCACCATTGCCGACATGGCTCCCCTGCAGGGGGTCAACCGCCGCTGGCTGCTGGATGGCCTGCCCCTGCTCGGCTGCAGCACCCTGCCGGGCCTGCAGGCCCTTCGCCAACTGGCGGGCCTGGAGAAGCACCGGGTCGATGCCGAGGCGGTGGGCTTCCAGCTGGCCCCCCGCATCAATGCCGTGGGCCGGCTGGGGGATCCCCAGCTGGTGGTCGACCTGCTCACCACGGAAGATCCGGAGCGGGCCCTGGAGCTGGCCCGCTCCTGTGAAGCCCTCAACCGCCAGCGCCGGGAACTCTGCGGCGCGATCGAGGCGGAGGCCCTGGCCCTGCTGGAGGCCGATGGTCCCCGTCGGCCCGCCTTCCTGCTGCTGGCCCAGGGCCACTGGCACCACGGCGTCATCGGCATCGTCGCCTCCCGGCTCGTGGAGCGTTTCGGCCGTCCGGTGGCCCTGCTGGCGGCGGAGGGGGGCGGTCGCCTGCGGGCTTCGGTGCGGGCGCCGAAGGGCTTCGCCGTGGATGCGGCCCTGACGGCCTGCGCCGAGCTGCTGGAGCGCTACGGCGGCCATCCGGCCGCCGGGGGCTTCACAGTGCGGGCCGAGAACGTGGCGGCCCTGCAGGAACGCCTTGAGGCTCTGGCCGGCACCTGGCTGCAGGCAGCGGGGGATGGGCGCGCCGTCGAACCCGAAGCCCTGCTGCGGCTGGAGCGCATCGATCGTGAGTTCTGGCATCACCTGCAACGGCTCGCCCCCTTCGGCATCGGCCACCCCACACCTCTGTTCTGGACCAGTCGCTGCCAGGTGGTGGAGCAGAAGGTGCTGCGTGGTGGCCACCTGCAACTGCAGCTGGCCCAGGGGGAGGCGCGGTTGCGGGCGATCGCCTGGCGCTGGCAGGGACCCAGCCAGTGGGCCGGCCCGGTGGATGTGGCCTTCCGGCTGCGCCGCGATGACTGGCAGGGGGTGGAACGGTTCCAGCTGGAACTGGAGGCGATCCGCTGCAGCGGCGGCGACGGGGTGGTGCTGCAGCGACGGGATCGCACCTACTGGTGCCGGCGCGAAGGGGACACCCTGGTGATCCGTAACGCCGCTGGCGAGGAACTGCGTTCCGTCATCCACCCGGACTCCGGGGCCCAGGGAGCCGTCGCGGACCCTCCCCATCCCTACGTGCAGGGGCTGCTGCGGGACGCGGCCATGGCTCTGGGGATGGCGGGATGAATCTCCTGCACCATCGCCACGGTGTGCTGCGTTCCTTCGCCCAGCTGGCGATCCTGGGAGCCCTGGTGGGTCTGGCCTGCTGGCCCCTCAACCGCGTCGACGGGCTCCAGGATCGACTCCTCTCCTTCCTGCCGGCGTTCAGCGGCGGGGGCTGGAGCGCCGGGGGGCTGCTGCTGGTTCTGGCGCCGATCCCCCTGTTGCCCCTGCTGCTCTGGTTCCAGCATGGTCCGTGGCGCCGGGGCGCCGGCTCCGGCATTCCCCAGGTGATGCTCTGCCTGGAGGATCCCCATCGCGGCGCGAAGCTGCTCACCGTCAGCCCCACGGCGGAACGGGTGGGGCTCTGGACAGTGGCCAGCCTGGCCCTGTTTCCTCTAGGCCGGGAAGGTCCCGTCGTGGAGGTGGGCGCCGCCGTGGGCCAGATGCTGCTGCGGCGCTGGCCCAGCATGATGCGCCGTACCAGCCGTGGCTCTCTACTGGCCGGGGCCGCCGGCGCCGGCCTGGCCGGCGGCTTCAACACGCCCCTGATGGGGATGATCTTCGTGGTCGAGGAACTCACCCGCAGCTTTCAGGAACGCCTGGTGTGGCCGGCGCTGGTGATGGCCAGCGGGGCGGCCGTGGTCAGCAACCTGGGCGGTCAGCCGATGTTCGCCCTGGGGGTCAACGCCAGCCCGGTGGCGGAAACCCAACAGCTGCTCTGGGCGATCCCGATCGGCCTCGGCGGCGGGCTGCTCGGTGGTGGATTCGCCCGGCTGCTGGTGGCGGCCACGGGGCTGATCACGCCGATCGCCCGTCGCCAGCCCCTGCGTCTGGGCCTGGCCGCGGGGCTGGCGCTCACCCTGCTGGCCCTGATCACCGGCGGCGCCAGTGGTGGCGATGGCGAGACCCTGATGCGTCTGATCCTCGACAGGGACGGCGACACCACCATCGGATGGGCCTGGGCCGCCTTGCTGGCCTCACGCCTGCTGGGCCCGGTGGTGGCGCTCTCCACCGGCGTTCCCGGCGGACTGATCGACCCCTCCTTCGCCCTGGGCGGCGTGTTCGGGGCCGGGGTGGTGCGGGCCCTGGCGGGGGATCCCCACCTGGGCCTGGCCCTTGGCATGGCCGCCGGGCTGGCCGGTGCCACCCAGCTGCCGGTGATGACGATCGCCTTCGCCATCCGCATGGCGGGCGATCAGCAACTCATGGTCGGGCTGGTGGCGGCCTCGGTGATCGCGGCCTACACCGGCCACGCGATCCAGCGCCGGCCGGTGTATCACGCCCTGGCCGACCTGCTGGTGACGCAGGCCTCAGAGGGCGCCGCGACGGAAGTAGAGGATGAAGATCACGGCCGGACCCGCCAGAGTGATCAGGGCCAGAGCGCCGAAGTTGGAGATGAGGTGGAAGTCGATACCCATGGGGCGTCAGCTGGCGAAGGGGACGATCGGCATCGAGTGTAGGTCGCCTGCGGGTGTCTTCCATGCGCGGGCTCTGGGGCCGTGATCGCTTGTCATGGCTGGTGCCGGCCGTGGGGTGTGAGTGAATGGGACCAACCGTTCTGCTCCGTTGCCCCGATCCGAGCACTGGCACTGCATCAGCGGCTGCGGCTCCTGCTGCCGTCTCGATCCGGCCCTCAGGGGCGATGCGATCGAGGCCCTCGACCCCGAGCAGCAACAGCTCTACCTCGCGATGGTGGGTGAGGACGGTTGGTGCCGCCACTTCGACACCGGCTCCCGTCGCTGCCGCATCTATGCGGAGCGGCCCGACTTCTGCCGGGTGGATCAGCTGGTCACCCTGTTCGGCCAGCCCGGCGACGATCCCGAGGCCCTGGCCATCGCCTCCTGCAAGCAGCAGATCCGTGCTGAGCTGGGCGGCCGCCACACCGTGATGCACCGATTCCTGCGCACGATCCGTCAGCCGTCATGAGCAGCGCCCCCGACGCTCCGGATCACCCCATCCCAGCCCCTGAGCCGACCGACACCCCGGCCGACACCAGCTGGATCACGGTGTTCCTCAGCACCGCCACCACTGTGTTTCTGGCGGAGCTGGGCGACAAGACCCAGCTGGCCGCCCTGCTGCTGTCGGCCCAGTCGGGCCGCCCATTCACGGTGTTCGTCGGGGCTTCGCTGGCCCTGATCTGCTCCAGCCTGGTGGGGGTGCTGCTGGGCCGCTGGCTCTCGACCGTCATGCCCGCCCACCAGCTCGAGCGGTCGGCGGGGGTGCTGATGGTCGCGCTGGGTCTGTGGCTCGGCCGCCAGGCGGTGCTGCACCTGGCGCCCCTGCACCTGCTCACCTCCTGAGATCCCCATGCCGTTCGCTCTGCTCGCCTCCACCTTCGCCACCGTCTTTCTGGCCGAGCTCGGCGACAAGACCCAGCTGGCCATCGTCAGCATCAGCGGCACCTCCAACCGGCCCGGGGCCGTCTTCGCCGGCAGTGCCACGGCCCTGGTCCTGGCCAGTCTGGTGGGGGCGGCGGCGGGTGGTTCCCTCTCCAGCGTCATCCCCACCGATGGCCTGCAACTGGCCGCCGCCGCCGGCTTCCTGATCATCGGCGGTCGCCTGATCCTCCGCTCCGGCGCGGCGAGCCGCGAGGACGCCGACACCCCCGCTCCTTAGAGTCGGCGCATGACGTCCGCCGCGACGGCGAGCGTCCCCTCGGGCCATCCAGCCACCGGCGGGGCCGCCGAACCCCCGTCGCGCGCCGGACCACCCCGGCCACCGCGCTGCTCCGGCAGCGCCCTCCCCTGCGTACCCCCATCCGATGAAGTTCACGGTCGCCGACCTGCTCGACCATCTCTCCACGACCGATGCGGTGGCCCTCGCCAAGCTGGAGAAGTCGCTGGGTCTTACCACCAAGTCCTGCAAGCAGCAGTTGCGCATCGGCCTGGAGGCCCTGCAGCGTCTGGGGCTGGTGGAGGAGGACGCCGAAGGCCTGCGCTCACGCGAAACCCCCGAGCTGATCCCCGCCCGCCTGCGTTGCTCCAGCAAGGGGTTCTGTTTCGCCCTGCGGGAAGACGGCGGCGAGGACATCTACATCCGTGACCACCAGCTCAACCACGCCTGGAACGGCGACCGGGTGCTGGTCAGGATCACCCGGGAGGGGGGCCGGCGCCGCTCCCCGGAGGGGGGGGTCCAGTGCATCCTCGAGCGCCACACCCCCAGCCTGCTGGCCCAGGTCGAACGCCAGGACGGGCAGCTGGTCGCCGTTCCCCTCGACGACAGGCTGCTGACGTCCGTGGCCCTGACCGAGGACGATGCGGTCCACCTCGACCCGCCCGAGGAGGCGGTGGTGGAGGTGAAGATCGACCGTTTCCCGCTGGCCCAGTTCGGTCCGGTCGGCCATGTTGCCCGCAGCCTGCCGGTGCATGGCGGTGAGGCCGCTGACACCGAACTGCTGCTGGCCAAGCACCGCCTGCAGGAACGGCCGGCGTGTCCCCGCACGACCCTGAAGCAGCCCGTGGCCAAGGGTCGTGCCGATCTGACGGCTTTGCCGACCCTGCTGCTGGAGGCCTGGGAGGGCGCCGAGGCCCCCGGCCTGCCGGCCCTGTCCCTGGAGGAGCGGGACGGGGGCTGGCGGCTATGGGTGCACAGCCCCGCCATCGCCGAGCGGATCGGCATGGGCAACAGCCTCGACACCTGGTTGCGGGACCAGGGTGAGGCGATCTGTGTGGGACGCCGCTGGCTTCCCCTGCTGCCACCGGCCCTGGCCAAGGCCAGTGGTTTCCGTCCCGGGGAAAGCCAGGCGGCCGTTTCGGTGGCCCTGGAGCTGGACGGGGAGGGGAACCTCGAACATTTCCGCTTCAGCCTGAGCCAGGTCAGCCCCGACGCCCGGGTCGACCGGGCTGCCATGCAGGCCCTGGCCGAGCGCAAGCCCAAGGCCCGCACCACCCCCGCGCCCCTCAAGGCCCTCAAGGACCACCTGCCCCTGCTGGAGCACCTGGTCCAGCTGAGTGGCCTGCTGCGCCAGCGGCGGCTGGCGGCGGGTTCGATCGATCTCGATCTGCCGATGCCCGCGATCGAAAGCCTTGGCGACCTGCAGGTGCCCGCGCCGGATGCGGCCCAGCAGGGCTGGCTGGTGGAACTGCCCGCCGAGGATCCGGTGGCGATCCTGCGGGAAGCCGTCCTGGTCGCCCACCGGGCCCTGGGTCGCCACCTGCTGGCTCTGGAACTGCCCGCCCTGTTTGCCCTCAACCCGGCCCCGGAAGCCACCGAGATCAACGACGTCGCCAAGGCGGCCCTGGCCCTGGACATCCCCATGGAGCTCAGCGCGGATGGCAATGCCAGCGCCGCCGAACTGGCCGCGGTCTTTGCGGCCACCGACCGGGGCCGTCCGTTGCAGCAGCAACTGCGTGATGCCCTGAGCCCGGTGCAGCTGGCGCCCGAAGCCGGCCCCAACGCGGTGGCGGGCGAGGCGATCGCCCTGGCGCCCTGGTGCTGCCCGGGGCTGCACTACGCCGACCTCTGGAACCAGCAGCTGCTGGTGACCCTGCTGGTGGATGGCAAGGACCGGCCCAGTGTGCGCCACAAGATCAGCACCGACCTGGCCAGCGACGTCTGCCATGGCAGCACCGACTGGCCCCTGCTCACCCCTGGCCAGCTGGCCCCGTACCAGCAGGGCCTCGAGCATGGTCTGGCCCAGCGCCTCAACGGCCGCAGCCGCTTCCTGCAGGAACTCCAGTCCGATGCCCTGGCCCTGGCCCAGGCCCGCCACACCGAGCCCCTGGTGGGCCAGACCCTGCCTGGGGTGATCAGCGGCGTGCAGAGCTACGGCTTCTTCGTCGAGGTCCCCCCGTCCCAGGTCGAGGGTCTGGTGCACGTCAGCTCCCTCAAGGACGACTGGTACGAGTACCGCTCCCGCCAGAACCGCCTGGTGGGCCGCAAGTTCCGTCGCACCTACATGGTCGGGGACGGGGTGGACGTGGAGATCCAGAAGGTTGACGCCCTGCGCCATCAGATCGACCTGGCCGTGCTCCAGCCCGAGACCTTCGAGCAGGACGGTGACAACGGCGCCACGGACAGCGAGCCGGCCCTGCCCGAGAGCGAGGCCTGAGCCACGCATGGCACCGGCCTCGCTTCCCGTGGTGCTGGCCGTGTCCGGCGCCTCCGCCCAGCCTCTGGCCGAGCGGGCCCTGCAGCTGCTGCTTGAGGATGACCAGTCGGTCGAAATGGTGACCAGCCGCGGCGCGATCGGTGTCTGGCAGGCGGAGATGGGCCTGCGGGTGCCGTCAGAGCCCGACGCCCAGGAGCGGTTCTGGCGTGAGCGCACCGGCTGCATGACCGGCCGGCTCCACTGCCATCGCTGGAACGACCAGGCCGCCGCCATCGCCAGCGGCAGCTATCTCACCCGCGGCATGGTCATCCTGCCGGCCAGCATGGGAACGGTGGGGCGGATCGCTTCCGGGGTGGCCCTGGATCTGATCGAACGGGCGGCCGATGTCCACCTCAAGGAGGCCCGGCCCCTGGTGATCGCGCCGCGGGAACTGCCCTGGAACCTGGTGCACCTTCGCAACCTCACCCGTCTGGCCGAGGCCGGTGCCCGCATCGCCCCCCCGGTGCCCGCCTGGTACCACCAGCCCACCACGATCGGTGAGATGGTGGATTTCCTGGTGATCCGCGTCTTCGACACCCTCGGGCTCCAGCTCGGCTCCCTGCAGCGCTGGCAGGGGCCCGTGGCCCGCGCTGCTGCGGACGAAGCCTCCACCCCCTGACGCTCCGGACCGTGTTGCACCGCCTGTTGCTGCTGCCCCTGCTGTCGCCGTTGCTGGTGACCCTGCTGGTGGCGGCCCTCAACCCCAGGCCCACCCTGCCGCTGCGGTTGCTCACCTGGCAGACCCCCGCGTTGCCGATCGGTCTGTGGATGGCCATCGCCGCCGGGGGTGGTGCGGCCCTGAGCGCCAGCGCTACGGCCCTGGCCCTGCGCCAGGGGGACGGGCCGTCCCTGCGCCGCACCGTGCGCCGCCGTCAGGAGCCGGAGCCCTGGGC
>NZ_JAYGHY010000007.1:0-92036 GCF_034931305.1 Cyanobium gracile UHCC 0281
CCTCCAGCCCCACCTGCCGCCGCCGCCGCTGCTGGCGGCCCGCTGCCTCACCCTGCGCCGCGGCGACCGGCTGGATCTGGAGCAGCTGGCCCTCACCCTGGCCGGCCTCGGCTACGAGAAGGTGCCGACGATCGAGCAGGAAGGCACCTGGAGCCGCCGTGGCGACATCGTCGATGTGTTTCCGGTCAGCGCTGAGCTGCCGGTGCGGCTGGAGCTCTTCGGTGAAGACCTCGAGAAGCTGCGGGAGTTCGATCCGGCCACCCAGCGTTCCCTCGATGTGATCGAGCGGGTGCGCCTCACCCCCACCAGCTACGCCCCCCTGATCGCCGAGGCCCTGCGCGAGCAGATGCCCGAGGGGCTGGAGCGGCTGCTGGAGCCCGCCTCCCTCGACCAGCTGCTGGAGGGCGGCACGCCGGAGGGGATGCGGCGGCTGATGGGCCTGGCCTGGCAGCAGCCGGCCTCCCTGCTCGACTACCTGCCGGCCGGCACCCTGGTGGCGATCGATGAGCGGCGCCAGTGCCTGGCCCATGGCCAGCAGTGGTTCGACCATGCCGCCGACCACCACGGCGAGGTGGTGAAGGCCACAGGTGGCGGCGACGGCGGCGGCGACGGCACCCCCCTGCCCCTGCCAGGTTTGCTGCACCGGCCGATCGCGGCGGCCCTGGCGGAGGTGGAGACGTTCACGGGCTTCGACCTGGCGGAACTGCACGAGAGCGACCGCCATCCCAACGACCTTGATCTGGCCAGCCGACCATTGCCGGCCCATCCCAACCAGTTCGGACGCCTGGCGGAGCAGATCAAGGGGCATCTGCGCGAGAAGGCCCGGCTCTGGATCGTCTCCGCCCAGCCGTCGCGGGCCGTGGCCCTGCTGGAGGAACACGACTCCGTGACGCGGTTCGTGCCCAATGCCCGCGATTTTCCGGCCATCGAACGGCTGGTGGAGCAGGGCACGCCGGTGGCGCTCAAGCTGCGCGGCACCGCCGA
Source organism: Cyanobium gracile UHCC 0281 (assembly GCF_034931305.1). Taxonomy (GTDB): domain Bacteria; phylum Cyanobacteriota; class Cyanobacteriia; order PCC-6307; family Cyanobiaceae; genus Cyanobium; species Cyanobium gracile_A. Next base: position 985 of record NZ_JAYGHY010000007.1, read on the forward strand.
ACTGGAGGGATTCCAGCTGCCGGCCTGGAAGCTGGTGCTGTTCACCGACCGGGAGATCTTCGGCCAGCACAGCCTGGCTGCCGGCGGCTACGTGCGTCGGCGCCGCAAGGCCGCCAGCCGCACGGTGGATCCCAACAAGATGCTGCCGGGCGACTTCGTGGTGCACCGCAACCACGGCATCGGCCGCTTCCTGAAGCTGGAGAAGCTGGCGATCGGCGGCGAGGCCCGCGACTACCTGGTGGTGCAGTACGCGGACGGGCTGCTGCGGGTGGCGGCCGACCAGCTGGGCAGCCTCGGCCGCTACCGGGCCAGCAGCGACAGCCCGCCGGAGCTCAACCGCATGGGAGGGACCGCCTGGAGCAAGGCCAAGGAGCGGGCCCGCAAGGCGGTGGCCAAGGTGGCGATGGATCTGGTCAAGCTCTACGCCGAGCGCCACCAGGCGCCAGGCTTCGCCTTCCCCGCCGATGGCCCCTGGCAGAGCGAACTGGAGGATTCCTTCCCCTACGACCCCACCCCCGACCAGCTCAAGGCGATCGTGGATGTCAAGCGCGACATGGAGCGGGACCAGCCGATGGATCGCTTGGTGTGCGGCGATGTGGGCTTCGGCAAGACGGAAGTCGCGATCCGGGCCATCTTCAAGGCGGTCACCGCCGGCAAGCAGTGCGCCCTGCTGGCCCCCACCACCGTGCTGGCCCAGCAGCACTGGCGCACCCTGAGCGAGCGCTTCGCCCCGTACCCGCTCAAGGTGGCCCTGCTCAACCGCTTCCGCACCGCCGCCGAGCGCAAGACGATCCTCGAGAGCCTGGCCAGCGGCGCCACCGACGTGGTGGTGGGCACCCACCAGCTGCTGGGCAAGGGCACGGGTTTCCGCCAGCTGGGCCTGCTGGTGGTGGACGAGGAGCAGCGTTTCGGGGTGAACCAGAAGGAGAAGATCAAGGCGCTGCGGAAGGATGTGGACGTGCTCACGCTGAGCGCCACACCGATCCCGCGCACCCTCTACATGAGCCTCTCGGGGGTGCGGGAGATGAGCCTGATCACCACGCCGCCACCGCTGCGGCGCCCGATCAAGACCCACCTGGCCAGCCTGGATGAGGAGGCGGTGCGCAGCGCCATCCGCCAGGAGCTCGACCGCGGCGGCCAGGTGTTCTATGTGGTGCCGCGGGTGGAGGGCATCGAGGAGGTGGCCGGCCAGCTGCGGGCGATGCTGCCGGGGCTGCGGCTGCAGGTGGCCCACGGCCAGATGCCGGAGGGGGAGCTGGAGAGCGCCATGGTGGCCTTCAACGCCGGCGAGGCCGACGTGATGCTCTGCACCACGATCATCGAGAGCGGCCTGGATATCCCCCGGGTGAACACGATCCTGGTGGAGGACGCCCACAAGTTCGGTCTGGCCCAGCTGTACCAGCTGCGGGGCCGGGTGGGCCGCAGCGGCATCCAGGCCCACGCCTGGTTGTTTTATCCCGGTGATGCCGCCCTGAGCGAGGCGGCCCGCCAGCGACTGCGGGCGATCCAGGAGTTCGCCCAGCTGGGCTCGGGCTATCAGCTGGCCATGCGCGACATGGAGATCCGCGGCGTGGGGAACCTGCTGGGGGTGGAGCAGAGCGGCCAGATGGAGGCAATCGGCTTCGATCTCTACATGGAGATGCTGCAGGACTGCCTGGCCGAGATCCAGGGTCAGGACATCCCGGCGGTGGACGAGACCCAGATCGACCTGCCGGTGACGGCCTTCATCCCGGCCGACTGGATCACCGAAGCCGACGAGAAGATGGCGGCTTATCGCGCCGCCGCGGAGTGTGGCGGCAAGGCGGCCCTCATTGAGCTGGCCGCCGGCTGGACCGACCGCTACGGACCCATCCCGGCGCCGGTGCAGAGCCTGCTGCAGCTGATGGAACTGAAGCTGCTGGCCCGCCGTTGCGGCTTCTCGCGCATCAAGCCGGAGAAGCCCAACATCGCCCTGGAAACGCCGATGGAAGAACCCGCCTTCCGCCGCCTGCGCCAGGCCCTGCCCCAGCACCTGCACGGCCGGCTGGTGTATCAGGGCGGCGCCGGCAGCACCGCCAAGGTGCTGGCCCGGGGCCTGGGGGCCCTGTCCCCCGCCCAGCAGCTGGAGCAGCTGATGGAATGGCTTTCCGCCATGGCCGCCCAGATCCCGGACGCTGATGGGCTCACACCAGGCCAACGGGCCGAGGACCAGAGCGCGAAGAACGCGGCGGTGCTGGTGGTGTGAGGGAGGTGTTTGCGGTGACGCTTGAGCCCTGGGGTGCTTCTTGCTAACAGATGGTCTGTTCTGCCCAGCCGATGATCGATCTCGCCAGCTACCGGCCCAAGGGCGACAAGCGGAACACGACGTTCTTCGAGGAGTTTCTGCCCCGCGTCTATGCCCGGCGGACCAGCTCGGGGCTGGAGCAGGTGGTGGGGCCGATGGCGGCCCTGGTGATCCAGGTCGACCACGGCAATGGCCTGCCCTACCTGGCGGAGCTGGCGCTCACCGGCCCCTACCGTTACCAGGAGTGCTGGATCAATGCCACGCACCGTATTTATCTGCTCAAGGGGGGCGAGGCTTTTCCGCGCCTGATCGTGCTGGAGCCGCTGTTTGACGATTTCGAGGATGAGGTGACGCGCTGGAACGCGATGTATCCCCTCTCGATCGACAAACCCAACGCCCGCTACATCGGCGAAATCTTCCAGGTGTCCTCCTGCCACGACCTGCGCGCCATCCTCGAACCCCAGAACATCCGCTTCGCCTACCCCGGGGAGACCGCCAACCCCTTCTATGCCTCCAAGCATCTCTGCTTCACTTTCCTCTCGGACTACACCTACAACCGGGTCGGCTATGTGGACCGGCCCCTCGATGGCCTGGCGGCGCTGGATCTAGGCGATCGGGTGCTGCTCGATGACGACGCCCTGGCGCCCCTCACCGAAGCCGCCCGCCGCCACCGGGAGCACGGACTGGAGGGCAAGATCCTGGGCATCGACCACCTGGCCACCCGGGTGCTGGCCGGTGAACGGGAGGATGCCATCCTCGAGTATCTGACGATGGTTCCCTACTACTACTGGGGCTCCTACGACATCGCCGAGATGAACTCCTCCACCAACGTCACCCGCCATCCCTCGGTGGGCGACGACAAGTTGTCCCCGGCCCGCGTCTTCACGGCCAACAACACTCCTTCCTACCTCAATTCCCTGTCCAACCTGCCGATGCCCACCGAAGACTTCGTGCGCAATTTCGGGCGGCGCATGCATCACATCGCCTATGAGGTGATCGATGGCGAGAGCCATGGGGAGAAGAATGTGGATGTCGTGGTGCGCACCCTGCGCGAGCTGGGCATCCCCTTTCTCGCCGACATGGTGGGGGAGTGTGGCGAGCTGCCCAACCTGCGCCAGATCTTCTCGCGCAGCTCGGCCTACTCCCTGCTGATCACCGAGTACGTGGAGCGCTGCCTGGGGTACGACGGCTTCTTCACCCGCGAGAACGTCGCCGCCCTCACCGAGGCCGCCGGCCATGCCGAGCGCTACGAGCACGGCCACGTCTTCGACTGAAGGGGCCACGGGAATGAGAAGTAACGTTAAGATGGCGACATCTTTCGTTACGTGATCCATGGGTGAGCTGATCGAAGTCGCAGGCGCCGCCCAGAATCCCCTGCTGCTGCCGGCCTTTCTGGGGGTCCTCGGCGTTGGCTTCTTCGCCCTGTTCCAGTCCGATGCGGGCAACAACGACGATGACGACTCCTCCCCCGGTGGCGGCCTGATGCAGCCGGTCTCCTGAGCCCTGGGGTTCAGCCGCTATCGCCGCCGGACCGCTCCTGCTTCCAGGCCGCCGGCATCAGCACCAGAAACAGCAGCCACCAGGCGCCGATCACCACGGCGACGGCGCTGGTGAGCCACCGGAGGTGCAGCACAAGCCAGCTGCTGACCACAATGGCCAGCCCCGTGAGCAGGATGCTCCAGGGCTGACACCACCACGGCTTGAGCTCCCAGACTGAGCCGGGCGTAGCACCCGACCCGTGCAGGTCAGGGTTTGGCAAGGGCCGCCGGCAGGTTGGCACTGCCGGGCTGGAAGGCCTTCTGCAGCACGGCGCTGGCCTGCAGCTGCTTGCGCAGGGTGGATTCGGCCGCCCGGTACTGGCTGTCGCGGTTGGTGCCGATGTCTTCCAGTTTGAGACGCTGCACCTCCTGCTCGGTCATCTTCACCGGCACGTCCGGATTGATGCCGTGCTTGTGGATGTCCCGGTTGCGGGGTGTGAGGTACTTGGCGATGGTCACGGTCATGCCCGAGCCATCGGAGAGCCCCCGCACCGACTGCACCAGCCCCTTGCCGAAGGTCTTCTGACCCACCAGCACGGCGCGGTTGTTGTCCTGCAGGGCGCCGGAGAGGATCTCGCTGGCGCTCGCCGAACCTTCGTTGACCAGCACCACCATCGGCTTGGTGGTCAGGGCCTGGCCGGTGGCCCGTTTGACGTCCTGGATGCCGTCGCGGGTCTTGGTGGAAACGATGATTCCTTCGTTGATCCACTGGCGGGCGATCTCGACGCTCGCCACCAGCAGACCACCGGGATTGCTGCGCAGGTCGAGCACGTAGCCCTGCACCCCCTTGGCCTCCAGGTCCCGCACGGCCGCCCGCATGTCCTTGGTGGCGGTGGCGCTGAACTGCTTCAGGCGGATGTAGCCGATCTTGGTGCCGTCGGGGGCGGTGTTCACCTGGTGGTTGACCGCATGGATCTCGATCAGCTCCCGGGTGAGGGGGGTGTCGAGGTTCTGGCCCTTACGGCGCAGCACCAGCGTCACCGTGGTGCCGGCCTTGCCTCGGATCAGCTTCACCGCGTCCTCGGTGCTCATCCCCTTGGTGCTCTTGCCGTCGATCGAGACGATCACGTCCTTGGGCTGCACACCGGCCCGCGAGGCCGGTGAGCCCTCGATCGGCGAGATCACCACCAGTTCCTTGGTTTCCTTATCGACGCTCAGCTGGATGCCCACCCCGGAGAGCTCCCCGGAGGTGTCGATCTGCATCTCCTTGAATTCCCGCGGATCCAGGAAGCGGGTGTAGGGATCGTCGAGGGTGCCAAGCATGCCGCGGATGCCCTCGTAGGCATCCTTGGGCGTGCTGTAGCTCTTCGACAGCACACTGCGGCGCAGCTTGCGCCACTGTTCAGGTGTGTACTTGCCTGTGGTGTCCAGGTAGTCGCGGAAAACGATCTGCCAGGCCTGGTCCATCACCTCCTTGGGGCTGTCGCTGATCGACACGGTTCCCGTGGGGGCCAGCACCATTTCCCGGGCCATCACCGCGGTGGCGGCGCAGGCTCCGAGACCAACCAGCACCACGACGGTGGCGCGAGCTCTTCCCATGCTGGGGATCCTCAAGGAGTCTGAAAGGTCTTTCCAAGGTAGCGCCGCCGGAGGGGATGGGCCCCCCGTTCAGGGGTCGACCCAGCGACCGTCCTCCTTGATCAGGGCGATCAGCGCCTCCACCCCCTCGGCTTCCGGCACCCGGCGGATTTCCTCCCGCCCGCGGTAGAGGGAGATGGTGCCGGGCGTTTTGCCCACGTAGCCGTAGTCGGCATCGGCCATCTCGCCGGGTCCGTTGACGATGCAACCCATCACGGCGATGTCGAGCCCTGTCAGGTGGGCGGTGGCGTTCCGCACCACGTGCAGCACCTCCTCCAGGTTGAACAGGGTGCGGCCGCAGCTGGGGCAGGCCACGTACTCCACCATCGTCTTGCGCAGTCCCATGGCCTGCAGGATCGCGTAGCAGACGGGGATCTCCTTCTCCGGTGCCTCGGTGAGCGACACCCGGATCGTGTCTCCCAGGCCCTCGGCCAGCAGGGTGGCGATGCCGGCGGTGCTCTTGATGCGGCCATAGTCGCCGTCGCCCGCCTCCGTGACCCCCAGATGCAGGGGGTAGTGGAAGCCCTCGGCGTCCATGCGGAACGCCATCATCCGGTAGGCCGCCAGCATCACCGGGGCCCGCGACGCCTTCATCGACACGACGATGTTGTGGAAGTCGAGCCGGTCGCAGATGTGGATGAACTCCATGGCGCTCTCCACCATCCCCAGGGGCGTGTCGCCATAGGTGAACAGCATCCGTTCGGCCAGGGAGCCGTGGTTGACGCCGATGCGCAGGGCCTTGTCCTGCTCCTTGAGCAGGCTCACCAGCGGTTCGAGGGTGGTCTGGATGCGCTGGCCGATGGCTGCCACCTCTTCGGCCGTGAACTCCGTGCGGTTGGGATCGGGCTTGTCGAACACGTACAGGCCGGGATTGATCCGCACCTTGTCGACGTGCTGGGCCACCTCCAGGGCGATCTTCATGCCGTTGTGGTGCACGTCCGCCACCAGGGGCACCGGCTGGTAGCTGTCCTCCAGCCGCTGGCGGATCTCCTTGACCGCCTTGGCATGGGCCAGGCTCGGCACGGTCAGCCGCACGATCTCGCAGCCCGCCTCGTGCAGCCGGCGGATGCCGGCGGTGGCCCCCTCGATGTCGAGGGTGTCCTCATTGATCATCGACTGCACCACCACGGGGTGCTCGCTGCCCACCCATAGGGCGCCGACCCGGACGCTGCGGGTGGGGCGGCGACGGATCACCGTCTCGAAGCGGGGGTCGCTGGCCCAGTCGGCCGGTAGGGGTGAGATCCCAGGGGCAGAGGTGGTGGCTTTGGCCAGGGTGCCGGTCATCGCGCGTGGGCCGGTGGTGGCCAAAGCCTGTCACAAAGTGGGTGGCGGCGGCTGGTCCTGCTCCAGCCGCCGCTGCACCTCCTTGAGGTCCTGCCAGGTGAGCCATTTGGGGGAGCCCTGCTGCCGCGAGGGATTGCGCAACAGATAGGAGGGATGGAACACCGGCATCACCCAGCGGCCCTGCCAGGGGTGCCACTGGCCGCGAAGCCTGGAGATGCCCCCCTTGATGCCGAGCACCCCTTCCAGGGCCGTGGCACCGGTGAGCAGGACGATGGCGGGATTCACGGCGGCGATCTGAACGGCCAGCCACGGGGCGCAGGCGGCCATCTCCTGGGCCGTCGGTTTGCGGTTGTCGGGCGGGCGGCACTTCACCACGTTGCAGACGTAGGCGTCCCGCTCGCTGTCCAGCCCCACGCTGGCGAGCATCTGGTCGAGCAGCTGGCCGGCGCGCCCCACGAACGGCCGGCCGCTGGCATCCTCCTGGGCACCGGGCCCTTCGCCGATCACCATCAGCCGTGCCGCCGGATCGCCTCGGCTGATCACCACCTGCTGGCGGCCCGCGGCCAGGCCGCAGCGGCGGCAGTCCTGGCAGCTCCGCTGCAGCCCTTCGAGGTTGGGCGTTGCCCCTGCCGCGAGGGTGTCACCCAGGAGGGACGCTTGCAGGGGGTCGCCGGCCATGGCGCCATTCTTGGCCATGGCCGCGGGGCGTAGGGCAAGATGGCCGGATTGCCGAATCGCGCCCTCCAGACGCCGCACACTGCCATGCCGGCCCCGTTGTCGCTCTCCGCCCGGGCGCAGGCGTTGCAGCCATCGCTCACCCTCGCCATCACCGCCAAGGCCCGTGAGTTGCGCACAGGCGGCAAGGACATCTGCAGCCTCAGCGCCGGTGAGCCCGATTTCGACACCCCCGCCTTCATCCGCCAGGCGGCGGCCGAGGCGCTCGAGGCCGGCCACACCCGCTACGGACCGGTGGCCGGCGAACCCCAGTTGCGCCAGGCCATCGCCGCCAAACTGAGCCAGGAGAACGCGGTTCCCACCCAGGCTGACGAGGTGCTGGTGACCAACGGCGGCAAGCAGGCCCTCTACAACCTGTTCCAGGTTCTGCTCAATCCCGGCGACGAGGTGCTGCTGCCGGCGCCGTACTGGCTGAGCTATCCGGAAATGGCCCAGCTGGCCGGCGCCAGCGTCCGCTGCCTCACGACTGACGCCAGCGGTGGCTTCCGCTTCAGCCCCGAGCAACTGGAGGCGGCGATTACCCCGGCCAGCCGGTTGCTGGTGCTTAACAGCCCCTCCAATCCCACCGGCATGGTGCTCAGCCGCGCCGAACTCGCGGCGATCGCCGCCGTGCTGCGCCGCCATCCCGGCCTGGCGGTGGTGTGTGACGAGATCTACGAGATGCTGCTCTCGCCGGGCCATACGCACCACAGCCTGGCGGCGGTGGCCCCCGATCTGGCCGAGCGGATCTTCATCGTCAACGGCTTCGCCAAGGGCTGGGCCATGACGGGCTGGCGGATCGGCTGGCTGGCAGGGGCCCGCCACGTGGTGGCTGCCGCCAGCGCCCTGCAGAGCCAAAGCACCAGCAACGTCTGCACCTTCGCCCAGTACGGCGCCCTGGCGGCGATCAGCGGCTCGCGCGACTGCGTCCGGGAGATGGCGGCCGAGTTCAGCCGCCGGCGCGCCCGGCTCAGCGATGGCCTGATGGCGATTCCCGGCCTGAAGCTGCTGCCCCCTGAGGGGGCCTTCTATGCCTTCCCTGACGTGAGTGCCTGGGGCCTCGATTCGATGACCCTTTGCGGCCGCTTGCTGGAGGAGGTGGGGCTGGCGGTGGTGCCCGGTGCCGCCTTCGGCGATGACCGCTGCATCCGCCTCTCCTGTGCCGCCTCCCCCGCCACGATCGACGACGGTCTGGAGCGGCTGCGGCGCTTCGGCGCGAGCCTCTGAGCGCCCCGCCGGTGCTGGAGGATCGCCCCATGCCGGGCTCAGCGATGCAGATCCCCAAGAAGCTGGTGGTGCTGGGGGACAGCGGGGTTTACGGCTGGGGGGATCCGGAGCAGGGAGGCTGGTGCGAGCGCCTGCGCCGCCATTGGATGGACCTGCCCCAAGGGCCGGTGCTCTATGGCCTGGGGGTGCGCGGCGACGGCCTGGAGCGGTTGGCGGCCCGCGCCGAGGCGGAAGTGAGCCACCGGGGCGAGTTGCGCCGTCAGCGCCCCCAGGGGATCCTGGTCTCGATCGGCCTCAACGACACGGCCCGGGTGGGGCGGCCCGACGGCCGGTTCCAGCTGGCACCGGAGGCCTTTCTGTTCGGCCTGCAGCAGTTGCTGCCCCGGCTGCAGGCCATCGCTCCGGTGTTCGTGCTCGGCCTCACGCCGGTGGACGAGGCCGTGATGCCCTTCGCCGAACTGCTCTGGTACGACCTGGCCAGCGTGCGTCTCTACGAGGGCCTGCTGGAGGAAGCCTGCATGGAGGCGGATGTGCCGTTCCTGCCCCTGCTCGAGGGCCTGCTGGCCGACCCCCACTGGCTGCAAGGGCTGTGCAGCGACGGCCTGCACCTCAACGGCGACGGCCACGGCCAGCTTTACGGTCGCTTGCGTGCCTGGAGCGCCCTGTTGCAATGGGCCGAGCTGGATCCCCACAGCAGCGTGACAGCGGCGTACTGATCCTGCTTGAGGCTCCCCGCACCCGGAGCGCTGCACCCAGTCGGCCCCGATGGCATCACCCGATGGGTGGAAGGGAACTCCCCCCATCCGGTGAACCTCCGCAGACGGATGGCCGCGACTCTGAAGAAACGGACCCCGCTGGATGCATCGCCATGGATCGCCCTCCGCCACCCCCTCCACCGGCCCCTGTGCTGCTGGCGACCCGCCGGACGCCGCAGCCGGACTTCTGCGCGGGCTGCCGCGACATCCCCGAGGCGATCGTGGATCGCCGCAGCCGCAACCGCCGCCGGCTCAAGGCCTACGCGGAGGCCATCGATCCGCTCAGCCGGCTGCGCTGGCGCAACTTGGTGGTGGAAGACAACCTGCCGCTGGTGTTCTCCATCGCCGGCCGTCAGGGCGTCGACCCTGGCCTGGCGTTCGAGGATCTCGCCCAGGTGGGTAGCCTCGGCCTGATCCGGGCGGTCGAGGCCTTCGATCCCGATCGCAATGTCAGCCTCAGCAGCTTCGCGGTCCCGTACATCCAGGGGGCGATCCGAAGGGAGCGGCGGGATCGCCAGCCGATGGTGCGCCCGCCCCGCCCCCTGTGGGATCTGCACCAGCAGGTGCTCAGCCTCCAGGAGGCTCGGCGTCGCAAGGGGCTGGAGCCCTTGACCACCGCCGCCCTCGCCGATCGGCTGGCCTGCGATCCGGCCCGGCTCGAGGAGGCCCTGCAGGTCCGCAGCGTCGGCAGGGTCCGCAGCCTGGATGCCCCACTCGGCCAGGCTGGCGGCGACAGCGACGCGGCCGGATGCCTGCTGGATCTGCTGGCGTCTCCCGCCGCCCCCGGTGGGGACGAGGAGCTGGCGATCGCGAGCGAGGCCCAAAGCGCCGAGCGCCAGTGGTTGCGCCAGCAGCTGGCGGATCTTGATCCCCGGGAGCGGCAGCTGCTGGTGGGCCGGATCGATGTGGGCTGCACCTGGGTGGAACTGGGCCGGCAGCTCGGGATCCCGGCCCGCCAGGCCCAGCGCCGCTGCGATGCCGTTCTCGATCGCCTGCGGCGCGCCGCCCTCGTCTGGCGCCAGCAGGCCCTCAGCCCGCCCCAGGCAACAGCCACGGCACCAGCGCCATCGCCAGCAGCGCCGCCAGCAGCGTCTGGAGCCCGTTGACCACCTCGTTGCTGAGCCAGCCCCAGCGCTGCTGAAGGCTGGCACCGACGAGGCTTTCGGCCAGGGTGGCCACCAGCCCGACGACGCTCACCAGCAGGGCCAGGGGCCAGCCGCGGATCAGCCCGAGGGCCAGCAGCGCCAGGGTCATCACGCCACTGCCCACCAGGCTGGCGGCGGTGCCCTCCAGGCTGATGGCCCCCTCGGTGCCGGGCGGCACCGGCCGCAGGCTGGTGATCAGCACCGTGTGGCGGCCCCAGCGTTTGCCGATCTCGCTGCCGAAGGTGTCAGCGAGCTTGGCGGCGAAGCTGGCGGCAAAACCAGCCAGCAGCAGCGGCACCGCGGCCGCCGGCGCCCGGCAGGCCAGCAGGGCCAGCACGGTTCCCACCAGGGCCGAGCCCCAGACGTTCTCCGGCCCCCGCCGGCCATCGCGGGCCTCCGCCAGCCCCAGCTCCCGCTTGCGGCGGAAACCCAGCTTGGTCACCAGGCTGCCCAGGGCCAGATAGGCCACCACCGCCAGCCAGCCGCGCCAGCCCAGGCTTCCCCACAGCAGGGTGCCGAGCACCCCGGCATGCACCCAGCCGGCCCGCGTCAGCAGGGGCAGCCGCTGGGCGACGGCGATCAGCAGGCCGTTGATCGCCAGGGCCGCCAGCCAGTGCGAGGGGTCCTGGGGCGGCAGCAACTCCATCACAATGGCCCGACTGTGTTGCACAGATCTAAGCGAGCCGCTCGCTGGTGCCGGCCTCGGCGGATAATCGCTGCATCCGGTGTTGCCTTCCGATGGTCTTCAAACGACCCAAGTTCTTCCTTGATCTGGGTGGCGGCGAAGGCAACGACCCCCCGGCGCTGGTGGCCCCCCCCAAGGCCGAGCCCAAGCCGGAAGCTGAGCTTGCCCCCCAGGCGGCTGAGGCCCAGCCCAGCACGCCAGCGGAGGCAGACGTTTCCCTTCCCCCCGTCTCCGGGCTCACCACCGCCGAGGCGATCGCCGCCGAACTGGCCGCCGCCGAGGCGCTCCGCCCCGCCCCGTCGCTGGCCACCTTCGCCCCCGACTGCGTCACAGCGGGTGGGGCCACCCCGATGAAGCGCCGCACCCCCGGAGCCAATCTGGGCACGTTCAAGGAGATGGCCGCCGGCATGATGCGCTCCTGAGCGCTCGCCAGTCGGCCAGCAGGGCCACTCCGCCCACCGCGGCAGTGGCCGTGCGCAGGATCGATTCCCCCAGGCTGACGGGGTGCCAGCCGGCCGCTTCGGCCCGCTGCTCTTCGTCTGGGCTCCAGCCCCCTTCCGGCCCGATCGCCAGCCGGATCCCGGCGGCGAGATCCCTGTCGTTGGCCCCATCGGCCAGACGCCGCAGCCTCTGGCTGCAGAGCGGCAGGGCGTCCCGGCGGGTGGTGGCCAGCAGGGCGATGCCAGGGGCCGGCCGCCCCAGCCAGGCTCCGGCCTCGCAGGGGGAGTCCAGCTGGGGATGCCACAGCCGTTCGCACTGTTCGGTGGCCTCCCGCACGATCCCCCGCCAGCGCTCCAGGGGGCAGCGCTCTCCGGGGGCACCGCGTTCGGCCAGCAGGGGCTGAAGCCGGTCGGCGCCCAGTTCCGTGGCCATACGCCAGACCAGATCCGCCTCCCGTTTGGGGATGGCCATGGCCAACTCCAGCAGCGGCGTGATCGGGGCCTGCCGTTGCAGGGGCGCCTCCGGCGCCTGCTCCAGCCGCAGCCGCCGTTCCGGTTCGAGCACCGCCGTCCACAGCTGGCCGACGCCGTCCACCAGCGCCAGCCGGTCGCCGGGCCGAAAGCGCAGCACCCGCTCCAGGTAGTGGCCTTCCTGGGGCTCCAGCGCCAGCCAGGGCAGCTCCTGGCCCACGCCCGTCAGGGCGGCGATCCGCTCCGGGGCGATCAGCAACCGGCGCAGTTCCCGTCCCATCAGTCCCTGAAGAACGGGCTCTCGGGCTCCTCCTCGATCGGCCAGTCCTCGTTCAGCCCGCCGATCACCAGCTCGGTGATTTCCAGCACGTCATTGTCGAGCTGGCGCAGGGCGTTGATGAGCACATCAAGGGCCAGGGCATCGCTGGTGCCCAGGTCGACCCAGCAGCGCGCCCAGTCGTCCTGGTATTCCATCGGCCCCATGTTGTGCATCAGGGCCGGCAGGCAGCGCTCCGCCGCCTCGGTGTCGTAAGCGAGCCAGCCAAGATCCACGCCGCCTTCATGGGTCTGCAGGTTCTCGGCATTGAAGGCGCCCAGCTTGCCCAGAAAGAACCAGCTGTCGAGGGCCGTTTCCACGTAGCCGCGCTCGGCACCACCCGGCTGGTCGGCGAAGTGCAGCCAGATCCAGCAGTTGAACGGATCCACCTCGCGAAATCGGACATCCATGGGGAACAGGGGCGAACGGCGCGCATGTCCCCCCATCCAACACGCTCCACCGCCGCAGCGTCGGACGCCATGCTGGTGCCATGCTCGATGTCATCGGTCTGCGCTACCACCCCGCCACGGCGCCGGCGCCGGTGCTCGCGGATGTGTCGCTGCAGCTGACGGTGGGATCCCCGGCGTTGGTGGCCGGCCGCAGCGGCAGTGGCAAGACCACCCTGCTGGAGGTGATCTGCGGTCTGGCCGAAGCCGATGCCGGTCGCTTTCTCTGGCAGGGCGAAGCTCTCAGCAGCCGTCAGCGCCGCTGGCTATGCGGCCTGGTGTTCCAGTTCCCGGAACGCCATTTCCTCGGCCTGACGGTGGGTCAGGAACTGAAGCTGGGCCAGCGCCGCCTCACCGCCGAGAAGGCCGAGGCCGTCCTTGAGCAGGTGGGCCTCGGCAACCTTTCTCTGCAGCAGGCGCCGGAGCGCCTCAGCGGCGGCCAGCAGCGCCGCCTGGCCCTGGCGGTTCAGCTGGTGCGCGATGCCAGGGTGTTGTTGTTGGATGAGCCCACCGCCGGCCTGGACTGGACGGTGCGGGAGGAGGTGCTCCAGCTGATCGCAGACCTTGCCAAGGAACGCGCCCTGCTGGTGGTCACCCACGAACCGGAACTGTTCCGTGGGGTGGTTGAGCGGGGTTGGCGGTTGGAGCAGGGAACCCTCAGGCCCCTGGAGGCGATCCATTCCGGCTCCTTACGATGACCACCGGACTGCAGGGGACGGGCTTGATGGGGGATCGCATGCTGAGGGCCACCGGTGCCGGCGGCGGCATCCGGATGGTGGCGGTCACCACCACCTCTGCCATCCGCCAGGCCAGCCACCGCCATGGCCTCTCCTTCCTCACCACAGCCCTGCTGGGCCGTGCCATGACCGCGGGCCTGCTGCTGGCCAGCTCGATGAAGGTCGCCCATGGCCGGGTCAACCTGCGCATTCAGTCCGATGGCCCCCTGCGGGGCCTGATGGTGGATGCGGGCCGGGACGGCACCGTGCGCGGCTACGTGGGCCGGCCGGAGCTGGAGCTGGACCTGCTGACGGATGCGGCCGGCGGCCACCAGTTCGACTTCCGCCGCGCCACCGGCACCGGTTACCTGCACGTGGTGCGGGATCGGGGCCAGGGGGAACCCTTCAGCAGCACCGTCGAGCTGGTGAGTGGCGGCATCGGTGAGGACGTGGCCTCCTATCTGCTCCATTCCGAGCAGACCCCCTCGGCCCTGTTCGTGGGCGAAACGCTCGACAGCACAGGCGTGCGCTGTGCCGGCGGCGTGCTGGTGCAGGTGCTGCCGAAAGCGGCCCGGGAACCGGCCCTGGTGGCGCTGCTGGAGGAGCGCTGCCGGGAGATCACCGGCTTCAGCGAGCGACTCGCCGCCAATGCCGACCAGCTCCATGCCCTGTTCGAGGATATCTTCCCGGACCTCGATCCCCAGCCCCTCGGGGAGGACTCGATCGAGCAGCCCGTCCGGTTCCACTGCCCCTGCAGCCGCCACCGCAGCGTCAGCGCCCTCAAGCTCTTGGGACGCGATGAACTCACCGACATGCTCCACGTGGATGGCCAAGCGGAGCTGACCTGCCACTTCTGCAGTGAGGTTTACCGGGTGGAAGCGCCTGAATTGCAGGAGCTGATCAACGAGCTGGCCCCTGTGGCCTGAGCTGGGTTCAGGCGATCAGCAGGGCGCCGAGCAGCAGCAGCAGGATGGCCGGGAGGCTCTGCAGCTGCAGGGTGCTCACGGGAAGGGACTGGCTGATGGCCGGTCCGAGACCTCCCGCCAGCAGGCCGCCCAGCACGAGTCCCAGGCAGAGCAGGGCGAAGGACCAGCCCACCGCGGCCAGGAACCGACCGTTGCGTCGCTGCAGGTTGAGCAGGGTCACCCCGGTGGCCAGGGCCGTCAGCAGTTCGGGGGCGGCTCCGGGCATCCCTACGAGCAGCAGCAGCAGCACACCATCGGCGGCCAAGGGGAACCACAGATCCCGGCCCGTGGCCCGTTGCAGCTGGGGCAGGGAGAAGTTGGGACGGGGGATCCTGGAGGGGGGCAGCTGGGGCAGGCTGGGCAGGGCGGAGAGGGCCGGCCGGCTCGGGGGCGGTGAGGCCTGCTCCCGCTGGGAGGCGGAACGGGCGGCGCTGCTGACCCGGCCCTGCTGGCGTTCCTTCAACCGGTCCATCAACACCGCGTCGTAGGCGGCTTCGATGCGAGAGCGCACCAGGGGATCGTCGCCGGCCTCATCCAGCCGTGCCAGCTTGGCCTCCTGGACGGTGTCAAAGGAAGCATCGGGAGCGACACCGAGCCGCTCGTACGGATCGGAAGCGTCAGGGGCCGGCTTGGCCTGGTCGGATCCTTGGTTCATGCCATCGAGCGTATCGAGCCGAGGCTAAAAAAGCGGTTCACTGCGGTGATATCCCGCTTCCTGTTGCAGTCGGCGCGTGCAGGCTTCGGCCTCCTCGATCGCCAGGGAACGGCGGCGCTTCAGCAGGGGCATCTGGGGCGGCAGGTGGCTGCCTTCGCGCATCTCCACGGCCCCTTGCGAGGGCAGGAAACTGACGTAATCGTTGCCCCCGTCGCTGCGGGGACGCACAAGCCAGAGCGGGGAGGGCGTCACGGATCGAGGCATCGCTGTGACCGTCCGTTGCGGCGTGACGAATTGTTGCTTCATTCTGCCCCCTCCCATCGTCTGGCGCGAGGGAGGGGTTCCTCCCGTGGCGGCCGCCGGCGGAACCTCGGCTCAGAGGGCGATGGGCTCCACGCCACTCACCACCGGCGCCACCCCATGCAGCTCCAGGGCGGGATGGTCCTCCTGCAGCTGGTGCAGGTTCCAGTCGTTGCGGAACAGCAGCACCGGCCGGTCCCAGGCGTCCCGGACCGTCTTGCAGTTGAACAGGCGGCCGACGCTGTCCAGGGCCGGCCAGCCGCCGCTCACCCAGCGGGCGACATTGAAGTCCAACGGTTCCAGCCGGCTGGTGACGCCGTACTCGTTCTCCAGCCGGTACTGCACCACCTCGAGCTGCAACTGACCCACCGCCGCCAGGATCGGATCCCGCTTGCTGGGGTCGGTGTCGTAGAGCACCTGAACGGCCCCCTCTTCGCGCAGCTCGTTCACCCCCTTGCGGAAACTCTTGAACGCCGAGGGATTGGGATTGCGCAGCCAGGCGAAGATCTCCGGGCTGAAGCAGGGAATTCCCTCGTACTCCACCCGGGAGCCGGTGTAGAGGGTGTCGCCGATGGCGAACATGCCGGGGTTATTGAGGCCGATGACATCGCCGGGGTAGGCGTCGTCCACCACCTCCCGGTCCTGGCCGAACAGCTTCTGGGGACGCGAGAGGCGGATGGTGCGCCCGCTGCGGGCGTGGCGCACGTTCATGTCCTTCTCGAAACGGCCGCTGCAGACCCGCACGAAGGCCACCCGGTCCCGGTGGCGGGGGTCCATGTTGGCCTGCAGCTTGAAGACGAAGCCGCTGAACTCCGGCCGCAATGGATCCACCGGTCCCTGGTCACTCTCCCGGGCCACCGGGGGCTGGGCCAGCTCCAGGAAGGCGTCGAGGAAGGGGCGGACGCCGAAATTGGTCATCGCCGAGCCGAAGAACACCGGGCTCAGCTCACCGGCGTGGACCCGCTCCAGATCCAGTGCCGCTCCGGCCCCCTCCACCAGTTCCAGTTCCTCCACGGCCAGCTCCAGCAGCTCCGCCTCCACCCGCTCCTGGCGGTCGGGATCGCCGGGGGCCAGGCGCCGCTCCAGGCTCTGGCGGCCCCGTTCGGCCCGCTCGAACAGCAGCAGATCCTGGGAACGCCTGTCGATCACGCCGCGGAAGCGGTCGCCGCTGCCGATCGGCCAGTTCACCGGCCAGCAGGCCAGCCCCAGCTCTTGCTCGATCTCATCGACCAGCTCCAGCGGGTCCCGGCCCGGCCGGTCCATCTTGTTGATGAAGGTGAAGATCGGGATCCGCCGCATTCGGCAGACCTCAAACAACTTGCGGGTCTGCGGCTCCAGGCCCTTGGCCGCGTCCACCAGCATCACGGCGTTGTCGGCGGCAGCCAGGGTCCGGTAGGTGTCTTCCGAGAAGTCCTGGTGGCCGGGCGTGTCGAGCAGGTTGATCGTGCTGCCGGCGTAGTCGAACTGGAGCACGGTGGAGGTGATCGAGATGCCGCGCTGCTTCTCCAGCTCCATCCAGTCGGAGGTCACTTTGCGCTGCTCCCCTTTGGCCTTCACCGCCCCGGCCTGTTGGATGGCACCCCCGTAGAGCAGCAGCTTCTCGGTGAGGGTGGTCTTGCCCGCATCGGGGTGGGAAATGATGGCGAAATTGCGGCGCCGGCTCACTGCCGCCGCCAGTGCCGCGGCGTCGAAATCAGGAGCTGGGGCAGGGGAGGAGCTGGTGACCATCAGGCCAGCCTGCCAGGCAGGCTGGGGCCATGGATCTCGAGGTAGCGGTCGTCCAGCTCCCGCACCTGCAGCCCTTTGAGTCCGGCGGCCTCGAGTTGGGCCAGTACCTCGGCGCGGGTGAACGCCGCCCGCAGCGAATGGCCGTAGTCCCGCCGCAGCACTTCCGGCGCTGAGGCGGCATAGCGGTGCACCAGGTCCTCCAGCTCGCGATCGCTGGCGGGCCGCCGCAGATCCCTCACATAAAGCTGGGTGCCCGGTCCTGAGAGCTGGCGCACGCTCTGCCAGAACACGGCCGGGTCATGCAGATGGTGCAGCAGGCTGTTGCTGACCACGGCGCTGCAGGCACCCACCAGCTGGCGGCTGGGCAGCCGCTGCTGGCGGAAGCGCAGGTGCCGCCAGGCGGTGGGATCGGCGCGCCGCCGCCGCTCGGCGATGGCCAGCATCGCGGCGGAGCCATCGAGGCCCAGCACGCTGGCCTTGGGCCAGCGCTCGGCCAGCAGGAACGTGATGTTGCCGGGCCCGCAGCCCAGATCCACGAAGCTGAGCCTCTCCCCGTCCCCCGTCCCCAGGGATCCGAGAAGGTCGTCGATCCGGCCCAGCACCGCCCGGTCGCCGCTGGAGAAGTCAGCCGCGGCGTAGGCCTCCGCCTGCTGGACGTCCTCCATCAGCTCCGGCTCGCAGATCCGCTCCATGGCGCCAGCCTCCCGATCCGCCTGAGCACTGTTCTACCCAGCGGCGGCCCCGTTAACGGTTGGAGGCACCGTGGCTGGTGGCAGGGCGCCGTTGCAGACCCTACGGGTGGCGTTATGGTTCCCAGCACGTCCTGGCCGTACCCACCGTGACCTTGTCCGCCGCCCGTCCAGCCACCCCCGCCACGGCGGCGACGTCATCCGCAAGCGACGACACCCTCACGCCGGTGGCCGATTTTCCGCTCACCGCTCCGGCGGCCTATCCGGTCTTCTATCGCACCTACAGCCGCAAGACCCCAAGCGGTGGCCGCGAGAGCTGGCATGAGGTGGCCGAGCGCAACCTCGAGGGGCTGCGGGTGCTGGGGTCCCTGGCTCCCGAGGAAGTGGAGCTGATCCGGCGCATGCAGCGCCACCAGATGGCGCTCCCCTCCGGACGCTGGCTCTGGATCGGCGGCACCGAGTGGATCGAGCAACCCGAGAACTTCTCCGGTGCCTACAACTGCACCTCCACCAACCTGGTGGACTGGGAGGCCTTCGCCCTGATGATGGATCTGGCGATGATGGGCTGTGGCACCGGCGCCATCATCGAGCCCCATCTGATCAGCCGTCTGCCGAAGGTGCGCAACACCCTCGTCATCGATGGGGTGACCGACATCGGCGTGACGCCGATCGGCTCCCGCCAGCAGCAGACCACCCACGTGATCGATGGTCATCACGTCAGCGTCCGCGTCGGCGACACCCGTGCCGGCTGGGTGGAGAGCTACCGGTTGCTGCTCAACCTCTGCAGCGATGAGCGCTTCGACGGCCCCGTCCACGTCTCGGTGGACCTGTCCGATGTGCGGCCCGTGGGCGAAACGCTCAAGGGCTTCGGCGGCATGGCCAACCCCGTGAAGTTGAGGGATCTCTACGGCCGTGTCGCCCAGATCCTCAACAAGGCCCAGGGCCGCCAGCTCACCTCGGTGGAGTGCTGTCTGCTGATCGATGAGGCGGCGGTGACCATCGTGGCCGGCAACATCCGCCGCAGCGCCGGCATGCGCCAGTTCTGCGCCGACGATGATTCCGCCCTCGGCGCCAAGGAGAACCTGTGGCAGCAGGACGACCAGGGCAACTGGCGCATCGATCCGGAGCGCGATGCCCTGCGCATGGCCAACCACACCCGGGTGTTCCATGGGCGCCCCAGCCATGCGGTGGTGCTGGAGGCCGTCAACAAGCAGTTCCAATCGGGGGAGGGCGCCATCCAGTTCGCCCCTGAGGCGATCGCCCGCTCCAATGCCGACCTGCTCACCACCCCCCAGCTGCGCACCGAGTTCATCGGCCTCTACTGCGACCAGGGCAAGGAGGAGGCTGGCCGCTGGTTGCAGTTGCACCATCCGCAGATCGGCGACGCTGAGCTTGAGCATCGGCTCAGCCGCTACGGACTCAACCCCTGCGGTGAGATCCTCGGCGCTGATTTCCACTGCAACCTGGCCGAAATCCACCTCAACCGGATTGACCCCCACGACCACCAGGCCCAGGCCGACGCCTTCAAGGCCGGCGGCCTGGCGGTGGCCTGTCTGCTGAACCACCGCTTTGAGGTCGAGCGTTACCGCCAGAGCCGGGCCTGGGATCCGATCGTTGGTGTCAGTTTCACCGGTCTGTTCGATTTCTTTGTCCATGCCTTTGGCACCCCCTGGTTGCAGTGGTGGGAAGCCGGCCGTCCCGACTCTGAAGAGGGGCGGGCCTTCCGGGCCGAGGAAGCGGCTTACCTGTCGCGCTGGAAGCAGTGCGTCCACGACGCGGTGTGGGACTACTGCGATCAGCACGGCATGCGCCGTCCCAACCGCTGCACCACCGTCCAACCGGCGGGCACCAAGAGTCTGCTCACCGGCGCCAGCCCCGGCTGGCATCCCCCCAAGGCCCAGCGCTTCATCCGTCGCATCACCTTCCGCAAGAACGATCCGGTGGCCTTGGCCTGCATGGACTACGGCTACGCGATCGTTCCGTCCCAGTCCGACAAGGATGAGCAGGGCCGCCTGCTGAACGATCCGTTTGATCCTCGCTGCACCGAGTGGCTGGTGGAGATTCCCACCGAGGTCAGCTGGGCCAACCTGCCTGGCGCCGATCAGGTGGAGATCAACAATTTCTCGGCCCTGGCCCAGTTCGATTTCTACATGCAGGTGCAACGGCACTACACCACCCACAACACCTCGGCGACGGTGGAATTCCGCGAGCATGAAATCGAGCCTTTGGCCGCCGCGATCCACCAGACGATCGAGAATGGCGAGGGCTACATCTCCGCTGCCCTGCTGGCCCGTTTCGATGCCAATGCCACCTTCCCCAGATTGCCGTTCGAGCCGATCGACCAGGCCACTTACCACCGCATGGTTCTTGAGGTGGAGCAGCGCCGCCAGTGTGGGGACTTCTTCCTGGCCCTGCAGAAGTACGACGGCGGTGAGCTGATGGAGGCCGGCCCCGCCGGCTGCGATTCCGACAAGTGTCTGCTGCCGCTGGCCAAACCCGAAAGCTGAGGGTCAACCCATGTGGCTGAACTCACCCGGCCAAAGTGAAAACGCCCCCCAAGCATTGAGTTGGAGGCTTACTCAGCGGCGGAAACCAGCGTGCTGATCTCGCGATGGCTGAGGGGATTGGTGGGATCAATCACCACCAACCGGTCGCGTCCTGCGTTCTTGGCCATGAGCAGGGCTTTATCAGCACGGCGAAAAGTGGCGTCGTAGTTTTCATCAGGTTTATGCTCAGTCAGACCCAAGCTGGCCGTGAGTTTCAGTTCCATGTCATCGATGGACACGCGCATCTCGCGGATGTTGGCCAACATGCGTTTAGCGACAAGTTCAGCAGTTGAGAGATCGGCGTCGATCAGAAGTGCCATAAATTCTTCTCCTCCCCATCGGGCGATGATGTCATAGTGACGCAGACTGCTGGAGAGGGCTTTGACGAAGTCCACCAGCATCAAATCACCCGTGGCATGGCCATACTCGTCGTTGATCAACTTGAAGTGATCAACATCCAGAATGATCATCGAATAGGTGGAGCCATGCCTTGCGGCACGCTGGTCTTCCTCAAGGCAGCGCTCTGCCATGAAGCGTCTGTTGGAAATACCTGTAAGCGAATCATGGGTGGAAGCCTCAAAGAGTGAAAGGTTCAACTCCTTCAGCGAAGCTTGATAAAGATCAGATATTCGAACCACCCGCTTAATCTGCCGAAGCTGCTTCTCGTACCGGGTCGTCAGACTGCGGTTGCTTTCCAGTACATGTGACTGGTATAGATCAGAAATGTCAGCCACCCTTTCCAGCCGATCCACTTGCTCTTCGATGCGGTGCCATAAGCGAGATAAAAGATCGCGTACGGGATCATTATCGTAGCGATGATCGGTCAGGATTGCCATCACCTCCTGCTCTAACTGATCATCGGGCTTTGGGCAGGAGGGGTCAAACATGTCAGGCGTTGATAGAGAGAATCAAGAAGGGAAATGTGTAGTCTTCCTTGAATTCAGAGCCCAGTTCGGCTGAACGTGGATTTCTATCATCGTACATCCACTGGACCAAAACTTCTTTGCCATTTTCGAAGGCTGTCTGGAGTAAATCAAAGATATCGATCATGAACCGAATGCTGCTGGTATTGAGATAGTTCAGATGCAGCTCAAAAGTCAGGGAGTGTTCAGCGCTGGACAGATAGGAATCAATCCACTGAATCAGCTGGTCATACAGCTCAAACGAATTTTCGGGGTAGGACTCGCCGCTCATGACCACGACACCCGCTTTCCAATCGGCCCGGATCGACGGGCTTGATTGGGAGCCTGGTACAGAGAGATTGAGTTCTTCGCTGCTGCTCATGGGATCAGATGATGGCCCGAAGGCTGAAGAAGGCACGACCGGGCTCCAGGGGATCAAGGGATGCCTCCATGGGTTGGCTCGAGCGCCTGGCAATCTCAATGAGTCCCAGGCCGGCACCCTGACCGGGAGTCTGGGTGTGGGGCTGACGCAACTGCTGCTTGTAAAGCAGCTTCAGCTGGGCCTTGTCGCAGGCCGCGAGTTCGTGGATCCGTTCCAGTAGAGCCTGACCATCCCCCATCTCCACGAGGTTACCTGCACACACGGCGTAATGGCCAGCCTCGGCGGCCGCAATGACGACCGTTGCGGAGGATTCGGAGTCGCTGAAGCCGTGGCTTGTTGCATAGTTTCTGATATTCTGGCTCATCTCGATGTAAACACTGAAGACATCCATCACCTCCAGTTCGGGAGCATGATTGGATTCAATATGTTCCTTGAGGGCTGATCCGATCTCTCCGATCAGGTTAGTGGAGATCGGTCCATTGAAACAGATAAGAATTTGCTGATTGCTGAAGTACTCCCTCAGCGACATCAGGCTGTTGGTGCTGATGGTCATGGCTGCAGCTCCGCTGCAAACACTGGATTGGTCGTGACCGGTGGTGACAAGGACATGCGTTTGCTGGGCTGGAACATCAGGTGACTCTCTAAGCGAAACGGAAGGAAAGGATCGTGATGTCATCCCTCTGGGGGTGACGGCCTCGGAACTTTTCAAGGGAATCGGCGAGAGCTTGACGCTGCAAGTCGAGCGGCTGACGGGCTAACTGGATCAGCCATTCCTTGAACTGGTGTGTCCCGAGGGAAAAGCCGTTGTCGCCTCCGGATTGGTCGAGCAGCCCGTCAGTGGTCAAGTAGTAGGTGCAGTCCGGCAACAACGGGATATCGTGATCGGTATAGGTCCCGACACGCTGATCGCAGATGGCTCGATGGTCTCCCCTAAGCATGTGCATGGTTTGCCCATCGCTCCAATAGAGACTGATCTTTGCACCTGAGAATCTAAGTGTCCTGGCTTGAAAGTCAAGGCGTACCAGCCCAATGTCCATGCTGGTCGCGATCGACTTGCTCATTCTGGCGCCATGCAACAGGTTGCGCATAGCGGTGTCTGTACAACCCAGAATAGCGGCTGGGGACGTGATGCCCACTTCCATGATGGAGCGATCAATTCCTGCCCTGGCCAGCATCGTCATCATGGCTCCTGAGACCCCATGTCCGGCGCAGTCGGCCACGCCCGCGAGACAGTGACCACCTTCCGAGTGGAAAATGTAGTAATCGCCACCAACGGTGTCCCGAGGCAACCAGAGAATGAAGTAATCGTCGCCAAACGTTTCCTGAAGCTGCCGATCCGGAAGGATCGAACGCTGCAATAACCCCGCATAATTGATTGAGGACTCAATCTGGCGATTGGCTTCCAGCAACTGCTGATTGCTGGCTTCTTCAGCCATGAGAGCGTGCCGCATCTTGTTCAGGACCATGTTGAAGGTCTGAGCTAACTTTGATATTTCATCGTTGCTCCGAATCGTGAGCAGACTTGTCCTGTCACCGCTCTCTATGTCACTGGCTTCGCGGACCAGTCGAGCGATCGGAAGGATAATTCGCCTGGCGATGATCTGGTAGGAAATGATCGCCAGAATGACCAGCAACAGCGTGAGAATCAGAGAGACATAAATCTCAGCCGATTGCGCGCCAGGAACCGATAGCAGCTGGATGGCCGCGATGACCAGGTACAGCAACACGAGCCCATTGACAATTGCAATGAGAGTGAAAACTTGCTGAATGGACGCCACTGTTCTTATGACTGGCAAACGCTGTCTGCGCCGTTTGATTGTGGTGTTGGCGGTGGCTTCGGAATTCCCGGCATCAGGCCCCATGACAGGACTCTTCATCGCCTGTGGGTTCTTCGGGCCCATGGAGCCCTGCAAGGTGTCGGGCAAACAGGAGAATGCTGCTCCGGACATTCTGGGCCGAAACGTCCGGCAGTGCATTCCACAACACGATGGTGCAGGCCGTTGGAGCCCCTCATGGCTGCCCAGCTCATGCTGATGGTGGGCCAGGTCATGGCCCAGCTGGTCAACAGTCGGTCACAATGGGTCACCGTATTGCACCGCTTCATGCCTGGTCGGCTGCGCATCGCCATCGGCCTGCTGGCGATGCTGCCTGTCGCAGCGGCCGCCGACCGGTTCCATTGGGGGGATGGGGTCGTCTTCGTCACCTCCATCCTGTCGATCATCCCCCTGGCGATCCTGCTGAGCACCGCCACCGAGGAGCTGTCCCTCACCCTTGGCCCCTCGATCGGGGCCCTGCTCAATGCCCTGTTCGGCAACGCCACCGAGCTGATCATTGCTCTGGCGGCCCTGCGGGCCGGCCTGGTGGACATCGTCAAGGCCAGCATCACCGGCACGGTCATGGCCAATCTCCTGCTGGCCCTGGGTCTGTCCATGCTGGTCGGGGGCATCGGGCGCAGTGAGCAGCGTTTCCAGCCGGTGGTGGCCAGGGTCAACGGCTCGGCCATGACCCTGGCGGTCCTGGCGATTCTGATCCCGAGTCTGCGGGGGATGGTGGGCGGCGAGGCCGGGGGGCTGGACGCGGGCGCCGCCGAGTCCTTTTCCCTGTTCGTGGCCTGGGTGCTGCTGGCCGTCTACGCCCTCACCCTGCTGTTCTCGTTGAAAACCCATCGCACCCTCTACGCCGTGGCCGAGGCCGATTTCAATGGGGCTGGAGAGGACCCCGGCGAGGGTGGTGCGGCCGGCCATCGGCCGCCCCTGCTCCCCTGGGTCGCTGTGCTGCTCGCGGCCACCGTCGGCCTGGCCTATGCCTCCGAGCTGTTCGTGGGCGTCGTCGAGACCGTCACCGAATCTCTGGGCCTTTCGGCCCTGTTCACCGGCGTGGTGCTGCTGCCCCTGTTGGGCGGTGCCGCTGAATACCTCACCGCGGTGAGTATGGCCCGCAAGGACAAGATGGACCTGGCCGTCTCAGTGGCGCTGGGCTCCACGCTGCTGGTGGGCCTGCTGGTGGTGCCGGTGCTGCTGCTGGTGGCCCCCATGCTCGGCCATCCCCTCGACCTCAGCTTCAACGTCTATGAGGTGGTGGCAGTGGCCACGGCCGTTTTGGTGAGCAACCTGGTCAGCCTCGATGGCCGTTCCGACTGGTTTGAGGGGGTGCTGCTGCTGGCGGCCTACGCCATCCTCGCGGCTGGGTTCTTCTTCCAGAGCAGCCCCCTGCCATGAGTACCAAACCGGACGATCGCTCCCAGGCCGCCGCTGCTCCGCCCCTGGCCCTGCGGTCGGGTGGCCCCTGGACGCGCCTGCGCCATGGGGCCGGCCTGCAGCTGCTGCTCACCCTTCTGGTCCTGCTGGCGGCCCTGTTGCTGGGGGTGGCCTGGCTGGCTGTGCCGGCGTCCCTGCTGACGGTGGTGCTGGCCCTGCGCCAACTGCTGCCTCCGCTCTGGCAGCTCCTGGTCCGCCACCTCGAAGACCCCCCCACCGTTCGGCTGGTGGCGACCCTCGCCCTGGTCCTGGCCCTGCTGTCGATTCCCCTGGCCCTCGGCTGGCTTGACCCGCTGCTGGCGATCTACCGCAACGGGGACTGGGAGGCCATCGGTGCCTTTGGTGAGGGGGTGATCGGGGCCGTCGGCCAGATCCTGGTGGCCCTGGTGGCCCTGATGATCGCCTGGCGCCAGGTGATGGTGGATCAGCGGCTCACCACCCAGCAGAACCGCATCACCCAGGCCCAGACGATCGACAGCTTCATCCACGGCATCTCGGAGCTGATCAGTGACGAGGAGGGTCTGCTGGAGGACTGGCCCCTGGAGCGGATGCTGGCGGAGGGGCGGCTGGCCGCCGTGCTGAGCAGCATCGATGGCGATGGCAAGGCGAGGATCCTGCGCTTCCTCTCCCACGCCAGGTTGCTTACGCCCCTTCGCCGCGACCAGCGGCTGGGGCGCGCCATCCTCGACGGCGAGGGCAGCTACGAAGAAGACCGCCTGCGGGGGGTTCCCGTGGTCCGCCTGCAGAGCATGCTCAAGGGAGCCGATCTCGCCGGCACCGACCTGCGGGCCATCGACTTCAACGGCGCCGATCTCTCCGGCGCTGACCTCTCCGGTGCCGACCTCGGCGAGGCCAACCTGGCCGCCGTGAACCTCGTCGGTGCCAATCTTCAGGGCGCTTGCCTGCAGGCCACCCGTTTCTTCTACGGGCATGCCCTGGTCGCCACCCCGCAACAGGCCCAGATGGAGCCCGATCACAGCCAAGGCACTGGCACCGGGGCCCAGGTGGAGAACGTCAATCTCAGCGGTGTTCGGCAGCTGGATCCGGACAACCGCGCCTACCTGGCGGCCTGGTCCGGGGCCCGTTCCCGTCTCACCCTGCCTGGGGGCTGCAAGGGGCTGCCCAACCGGCTGTAGGGTCGGGCCGTCCATCCTGGAGGGGTGGTCGAGTGGTTGATGGCTCCGGTCTTGAAAACCGGCGAATCGCAAGATTCCGTGGGTTCGAATCCCACCCCCTCCGTCTTTATCACTAGCCCAGTCTTTCTTCCGAGCTCCGGCGGGTGCTCCCGTGGCTCAGTTGCTCACGGCCCCTCGGCGCGTTCCGCCTGTTGCCGCAGCTTCTGCAGCCGCTCCAGCAGCGATTCGTTGCTCATCCGGTTGTTGAGCCGCTCCGCCAGCAGGGGGAAAGCCATCGGGCCGGGTCGGGGCAGGCGCCGCTGCAGCCATTCACTTCCCCGCAGGCGCTGCAGGGTGCTGAGCAGACGACCGAGGTCCAGCTGCTCTTCCAGCACTTCGCTGCGGGCCTGGGCCAGCAGCAGGTTGCCGGGTTCATGGCGCTCAAAGACATCGAAGAGCAGGGCGGCGCTGATCTGAAGCTGGCCGCCGGAGCGGGCCTGGCCGGGATAACCGTTCACCACCAGCCCACTCACCTGGGCGATGGAGCGAAAGCGGCGGCGGCAGAGCTCCGACAGATTCACCGCCCGCTCCAGATCCGCCAGCAGGCCTTCAGGGTCCAGCAGGGTGTCCCCGTGCCGTTCGAGCATCTCCTCGAAGGGGTAGTCCCGGGCTGCCAGCAGCTCGAAGCCGTAATCGTTCACCGACACCGTGAAGGTGCCGGGATGGTGGCGGGCCAGCCGCCAGGACCAGAGAAAGCCCAGGCCTTCATGCACGAAACGTCCTTCAAAGGGGTAGGCGTAGAGATGGCTGCCCTCCCGGGTGTGGCACACCTCCACCAGAAACTGCTGGCACCGGGGCAGGGCGGAGAGCAGCACCTGGCGCTCCAGCAGCGGCCGCAGGGCCTGCAGCTCTGGGGTGTCCAGCGCCAAGCCCTTCTCGCCGTCGAGGGCACGGGCGCAGCGATCCACCTCCTGGCGCAGGTGGGCGCTGAGCAGATCGGAGAGGGCCATCTGGCCGCCCCCCCAGGCCGGCACCATGGCGCTGCGACGCGTCGTGGCCTTGACCATCGCGGTCATCTCCCGCAGCCGCACGAACTCCAGCTGGCGGCCGGCGAAGAAGAAGACATCCCCGGGTTTGAGCCGGCTGATGAACACTTCCTCCACGTGGCCCAGCACGGCCCCACGCACGAAACGGACGGTCACGGACCGATCGGCGCTGATCGTGCCGATGTTGAGCCGGTGCAGGCGGGCCACGGCCGTCTCCCGCACCACGAAGCGCTGGGGGACGCCCGCGCTCGCCTCCAGCGGCTCCCGCTCCAGCTTGCGGTAGCGCGGGTAGGCGCCCAGGCAGTCGCCCCCGTCCTCGAGAAAGCGCAGGCACCAGTCCCAGTGGCTCCGCTCCAGCTGGCGGTAACTCCAGCTGCGGCGCACGGCCTCAAATGTGGCTTCGGGCTCGAAGCCCGGACCGCAGGCCAGGCTCACCAGGTGCTGCAGCAGCACATCCAGCGGCGCCTGCGGCGGACGGCGGTGTTCCACCAACCCTTCCCCCAGCCCCCGGCGCATCGCTGACACCTCCAGCAGTTCCAGGGCGTTGGTGGGCATGAACAGCACCTGGGCCGTGCCGCCGGGCGCATGGGCCGAACGGCCCGCCCGCTGCAGCAGCCGGGCCAGGTTCTTGGCACTGCCGATCTGCACCACCCGCTCCACAGGCTGAAAGTCCACCCCCAGATCGAGGGAGCTGGTGCAGACCACCCAGCGGATCGCGGCGGCCTTCACCCCCGCCTCAATGGCTTCACGGGCGGCCCGGTCGATGGCGCTGTGGTGCAGGGCCAGGGCCCCGTCCATTTCCGGGCAGGCGAAGCGCAGGCACTGGTGCCAGCGCTCGGCCTGGTTGCGGGTGTTGGTGAACAGCAGGGTGGAGACATCCGGCTCCATGGCCGCCACCAGCTCCTCGTACATGCGCAGGCCCAGATGGCCGGCCCAGGGGAAGCCGTCGATGCTGTCGGGCAGCAGGCTGCGGATCTGTGTGTCCCGCCGGATCCGCGCCGTGATGATGCGCGGCTCGATGCCGACACCCACCGCGGCCCGGGCCGCCTCTTCCAGGTTGCCGATGGTGGCGCTGATCGCCCAGGTGCGCAGGGCCGGCCGCCGGCTCCGCAGCCAGCTCAGGCAGAGCTCGCTCTGGGAGCCCCGCTTGCTGCCCATCAGCTCGTGCCATTCGTCGATCACCACCGCCTCGAGGTCGGCGAACAACGCCTCGGCCCGGGGGCCGGCCAGCAGCAGCGAGAGGGACTCGGGGGTGGTGATCAGGATCTGCGGCGGCAGCTTCAGCTGCTTACCGCGTTCGTGGCTGCTGGTGTCACCGTTGCGCAGTCCCACCCGCAGCGGCCAGCCCATGGTGTCGATCGGTTCCCGGATCGCCAGCAGCAGGTCGCGGCTCAGGGCCCGCAGGGGCGTCAGCACCACCAGACGCAGCCCGCCATCCGGTCCGGCTCCCCTCTTCGGTCCGGCGCCATCGTTCTCGGCCAGCATCGCCGCGATCGGCCCCATCACGGCGGCGTAGGTCTTGCCGGAGCCGGTGGGCACCTGGATCAGGCCGCTGCCCCCTTCCAGGTAGGCACGCCAGCACTGCCGCTGGAACGGCATCGGCCGCCAGCCGCGGCGAGAGAACCAGTCCTCGATGGGCCGCAGCGCTGCCGCGAAGGAACGGGTCAAGGGGGGCGGCGGATCAGGTGGAGAGCACGGCCACCACCACGGCGGCGATGGCCAGGATCACCGCCCCCAGCACCACCCCGGCGGCGATGTTGCCGCGGCGGATCTCGGCCCGGTAGTCGATCGGGGAAAGGCGATCGAAGAGCAGCAGCCCGAGGTAGATCAGGATGATGCCCAGAAAGGTCCAGCCGACCATCAGCAGCATCTGGAGCAGTGGTTTGACCATCCCCTCGTTTCAACGCCACCCCCACCGTAGGGATGGACAGGAGGCCAGCTCCTGATGGCGGCGGCATCCCTGGACGGGCGGCGTGATCCGGCCCTGCTGCTCTGGCCCCTGGCCAGCCTGCTGCTGCCGCTGCTGCCCCTGCTGGTGCTGCTGCTGTCGGCCGTGGAGTGGCCCCGGCGGCTGGTGATGGTGGTGCCGGAAGGGGAGCGCGTGCTCAGTGCCCCCTTTGAGCTGCGGGACGGTTGGCTGGGCGGCCCTCGGCTGGCGCTGACGGCCGAGATCCCGCCCAACAGCTCGATCGAGCTGGATGTGGCCCTCCTTGATGCAACCGGCCGCACCGTGCTGGATCTCACCAAGGACGGGTGGCGTGCCAGTGGCGTCTGGGCGGAGGGGGGGGAGAGCGGTACCTGGCAGGAAGACGATGCGGGCCTGGCTCTGGCGATGCGGCCAGGGCAGAGCGGCCGCTTCCAGCTGGCGGTGCAGGTGCAGGATCTGCTCGATGAAGCGGGCCGCACGCTGCCCAATCCGGTTGTCGTGCGCGGCAGCATTCGCAACCACAGCGTCGACGCCCCCCTGCTGCTGTTCACCGCCGTGCTGTCGCTGGCGGTGGTGCAGGTGCTGCTGCTGGCCAGCTACCGCATCGGCCGGGGCCGCTGGGTCCAGCGCAGCCAGGAGGCCAGTGCCGCAATCCGCTGTGAAGCTGGAGGCCCGGGGCTGCTGCGACTGGATGTCGTGGCGCGCTGGGAGCTGCCCCACGACAATCCACCGCTGGGGCAGCCCCCGGGCCCGGCGGCCCTGGAGCTGCGGGTGAGCGATGCCCATGGGCGCCCGCGCCTGCAGCATCGCGGGATGGTGGTGGTGGCCCACCGTTCCGATGATGGCGACCACTGGTTGTCTGTCCGCCAGTCCCTGCACCTGCGGCTTCCGGAGCGCGGCAGCTACCGCTTTCGGGTCGAGCTGCCGGAGGTGTTCCGCGCCGATGGCGATGCCTGGGAGATCGAATGGCTGCGGCTCAGCGTCGAGGACGGTCGGATGACCGCCTGGCCGGTGCCCGTTCTGACCCTGGCTGGGGCGGAGGAGGGCCGCTGAGATGGCCGACGAACGCGGGCTGATTCTGTTGCTGGCCGTGGCGGTGGTCGCCGTCGGCACCGTTACGGCCGTGACCCGCCCTGGCCTCTGGCGCCTCGGCCAGGACGGCACCCCCGCTGCCGGCAGCGGTGTGCGCTACGGCGGCAGCTACCGGGCCGGACGATGGGTGGCGGCCCCGACACGCCGCCAGGACTGGTCGGGCTTCCAGGGGCGCGGACCGGGCGCGGCCAAGTGACGCTTCGGACCCTTCCGGCCCTGACCTCCCTGCAGGTGCGGGTGCTGCTGGCGGCGGCGGCCCTTTCCTCCACGGTCAGCCTGGTGCTGGAACTGATGTTGGCCACCCAGGCCAGCTACCTGCTGGGCGACCATGCCCTGGCCACAGGCGTGGTGATCGGCACGTTCCTGGCCGCCATGGGGCTGGGCGCCTGGCTGAGTCAGTTCCTGGCCGTTGGCCCCGAACCCGGCTTCGTGCTGCTGCAGTGGTTTCTGGCCGTGGAACTGGCCCTGGCTCCCCTGTGCCTGCTGGCGCCCCTGGCCCTGTTCGCCCTTTTCCGGGTGGGCGGGCCGGTGTGGCTGGCTCTGGTGGTCTGCACCGTGCTGGTGGGGGTGCTCGGTGGCATGGAGATTCCACTGCTGACCCGGCTGCTGGAGTGCGGTCAGCAGCTGCGTGTGGCCCTGGCCCGGGTGCTGGCCCTCGATTACCTGGGGGCTCTGGTGGGTGCCCTGCTGTTCCCCCTGGTGCTGCTCCCCTGGCTGGGCCTGCTGCCCACCGCTGGACTGCTGGCCCTGGTGCCCCTGGTCAGTTGCGTGGCCATCGCTGTTGTGTTCCCGGTGGGACGCCGCTGGCGCCGCTCGATCGCCGTGGCCTTTCCCGTGATCGCGTTGGCCGGCTGGGGGCTGGTGCCGCTTGGGGATCGGATCGAGGATGGCCTCTACGACGATCCGGTGGTGAGCCGTCTGCAGAGCCGTCAGCAGCGCATCGTGCTCACCCGTCGCCGCGACGACCTGCGCCTGTTCCTCGATGGCCAGCTGCAGTTCTCGAGCCTCGATGAGTACCGCTACCACGAGGCCCTGGTGCATCCGGCGATGGCGTTGCAGGGCCGGCCCCAGCGGGTGTTGCTGCTGGGAGCAGGCGATGGCCTGGCCCTGCGGGAGGTGCTGCGTTGGCCTGGCGTGAGGCAGGTGGACGTGCTGGAACTCGATCCGGCCATGGTGAAGCTGGCCCGGGAGCAGCCGTTCCTGCGGCGCCTCAACGGCGCCAGCCTGGAGGACAAGCGGGTGCGGCTCGTGATCGGCGATGCCTTCGAGCGGGTGCGGCAGCTGCGGGGCACCTACGACGTGATCATCGCCGACTTCCCTGACCCGGCCACGCCGCCGCTGGCGCGCCTTTACAGCGTCACCTTCTACGGGCGTCTGCTGCGCCGTCTGGCCCCCGACGGCATGTTGGTCACCCAGGCCTCGACACCCTTCTTCAGCCCCAAGGTGCTGGCCTCGATCCAGGCCACCCTGAAAGAGTTGAACCTGACCACCCGGCCCTACGGCGTGGACGTGCCCAGTTTCGGCCCCTGGGGATTCGTGCTGGCCCACCGGGGCCAGCGGCAACCGGCGCAGGCGCTGCTGCCCTTCCAGGGCCGCTGGATCGACCAGGGGCAGCTGGACCGGCTCTTTCCCCTGAGCCGGGACCTGGCCCTGCCGCCGGGGGAGCGGGTGCTGCCCAACCGCCTGCACCGGCCGGTGCTGTCCGACTACCAGCGCCAAGGGCGCTGGCGGGAGAACTGATCAGCGCCTTTCGCGGAGTCGGTCCACCAGCCTCCATAAGCTGTGCCAGCCGGCTGTGATGGTCCGGCCCCTGCGCACCGATGGCTGTCTGGTTCCTCCTGCCCCTGCTGCTGCTGGCCGCCGTTGCCCTGCTGCTCCTGCGGCGCTTGCGCCTGCGTCGCCAGGCGCCCAAGCTGTTGGGCCGCACCCTCTTCAACCTGACCATCGGCGACATCGTCCAGTACGACGGCCGCGACTGGGTGGTGGAAGACCGGCTCCTCTACGACGACGCCGGCTTCCAGTGGCTGGAGTACCTGCTGCGCGACGGCAACGATGGCCGCTGGCTCAGCGTCTGCGAGGACGACTGGCTGGAAGTGAGCTGGCTGGAGGACGCCCCGGCCTCGGAGCTGGAGGGTCTGACCGCCGATTTTCCCGATCACCTGCGCTGTCGTGGCCAGCTGTATCACCTGAAGGAAAGGGGCCGGGCCTCGGTGAGCGCCGCCGCCCGGGTGATGAACCGGCGCCTGCAGGGCTGCCGCTTCGGCGATTACGAGGGGGCGGATGGCCGCTTGCTGTCCCTGGAGCGCTGGGAGGAGGGGGACGCACCCGGGCCGCCGGAGTTGAGTCTTGGCCGTCGCATCGACCCTGCCGCCCCGGTGCTCCTGCCCGGCGATGGCCGTTCTGTTTATCGCTGACCGGCTGGATCCTCCAGCAGGGCCAGGGCACTGGTGAGGCTGTCTGCCGATTCGGGGGTGCGGTCGCGACGCCAGCGCAGGATGCGGGGGAAGCGCACGGCCAGACCGCTGCGGTGGCGTGCGGAGCGTTGCAGGCCCTCGAAGCCCAGGCTGAAGACCAGCAGTGGCTCCACAGCCCTCACCGGGCCGAAGCGCTCGGTGGTGTGGCGGCGGATCCAGCGGTCCAGCTCGGTGATCTCGCTGTCGTCGAGCCCCGAATAGGCCTTGGCGAAGGTGACCAGGCGGCCCTCGCCATCCCAGAGGCCAAAGGTGTAGTCGGTGTAGAGGTTGGCGCGGCGGCCACTGCCGGCCTGGGCGTAGAGCAGCACCGCATCGAGCTCCATCGGCTCGAGCTTGTGCTTCCACCACAGCCCGCGGCGCCGTCCGACGCCATAGGCCGAATCCAGCGCCTTGAGCATCAGCCCTTCGGCGCCCACGGAGCGGGCCAGCTGCCGCAGCGCTTCAAGCGCGTCCCAGCTCCCCAGCGGCAGCACCGGTGAGAGGCGCAGGAGCCCGGTCGTGGGGGTGGAAACCGCCTCAGGCAGCCCCTGCACCAGATCCTCCAGGGCGGCGCGGCGCCGGCTCAGGGGCTCGGGGCGCAGATCCTGGCCCCCCCTTTCCAGCAGGTCGTAGGCGACGAAGGCCGCCGGGCACTCCCGCAGCAGGGCGGCGCCGGGCTTCTGCCGCCCCAGCCGCCGCTGCAGGGGGCCGAAGCCGGCGGGCTGGGGCGCCTGCGCCGGCCAGACGGTCAGCTCCCCATCCAGCACCGTGCCCGGCGGCAACCCTTCGGCCATCCCCTCCAGCTCGGGGAAGCTGGCATTGATCAATTCCTCGCCGCGGCTCCACAGAAAGGTCTGGCCGCTGCGCCGGATCAGCTGGGCGCGGATCCCGTCCCACTTCCACTCCACCTGCCAGCCGGCGGGGTCGGTGGCGGTCAGGCGCTGGGCCTCCAACGGTGAGGCCAGGCAGAAGGGATAGGGCCGGCTGATCGGGGCGGCCGCGCCGTCGTCCAGCGGCGCCACCAGGGCCTGCATGGCCGCGGCAGAGGGCTCGAAACCGCCCATCAGGCGGTGGGCCAGCTCCGCCTCCTCCAGCCCTGACACCTGGGCCAGGGCCCGGGTGACCAGGCCCGCGGCCACCCCCACCCGGAAGCCGCCGGTGAGCAGCTTGTTGAACAGGAAGCACTGGCCATCGGGCAGGGCCGCCCAGATCGCAAGCACCGCCTGCGCCTGCGCCTCGGCCTCCAGGGCGGCCAGGGCCGGCAGCCGCGTGCCCATCCATTCGGCCAGGGAGAGCTCCAGGGGCGGAGCCGGCGGCAGGGCCAGCTGGGGGAGCAACAGGGCGATGGTCTCGGCCGAGTCCCCCACCTGGGCATGGCAGGCATCGAACAACCACTCCGGCAGTCCGGAGCGTTCCAGGCAGATCTGCCGCAGCCGCCGGCCGGTGATCAACCGCCGCCGCCGCTTTCCCAGCAGCAGGGCCAGGGCCCAGGCGCCATCGGCCCCGTCGACCGCCTGGAGATGGGCGGCCAGCGCCGCCACCCGGTCCTTCGTGCCGGTGCTGCTCTCCAGCTGCTGGATCAGGTCGGCAAAGGCCTGCATGGGCTCAGGCCACCGCTGTCGCAGCCGCCGCGGCCATCTCCCCTTCCTCGCTGCGCTGCCCCTCAAAGGCCCGCCCCAGGGGTTCCGCCGCCAGGCCCTGCTCTTCGCGCAGGTAACGGGCCAGCCCATCGCTGTTGCCGTGGGTCACATACACCTGGCGGGCGCCGCAGTCGCGCACAGTGCGCAGCAGGCCGTCCCAGTCGGCATGGTCGCTGAGGGCGAAGCCCCGCTCGAACCCTCGCCGCCGCCGGGCTCCACGCACCGCCATCCAGCCGCTGACGAAGGCCGTCTGGGGATTCACGAACCGCTTCATCCAGGGGGATCGGTGGGCCGATGGCGGTGCGATCACCAGGCGCCCTGCCAGCGCCTCGCTGCGGGGGAGCTCGCTCAATGGCCGCGTCGGGGGCAGCACCACCCCTTCGCTCCGGTAGGGCGCCATCAGTGTCTGCACGGCCCCATGCAGCAGCACCTCCTCCTCCACCCCCAGCGCCGCCAGTTCCGCTAATAGCCGCTGGGCCTTGCCGAAGGCATAGGCGAACAGCAGCGAGGGTCGCTGGGGGGTCTCGCGCCACCAGGCCAGGATCTCGGCCGCCACCTGCCTGCCGGGGCGCCAGCGGTAGATCGGCAGGCCGAAGGTGGCTTCGGTGATCAGCACGTCGGCGGCCACCGGCTCGAACGGGGCGCAGCTGGGATCAGCATCCCGCTTGTAGTCGCCACTGATCAGCCAGGTTTCCCCGCCCGCGCTGATCCGGATCTGGGCCGAGCCCAGCACGTGCCCAGCCGAATGGAACGACACCAGGGCCCCGCCGAGGCGCCGCTCCTCGCCATAGCCCACGGCCGTCAGGGCGATGCCGGCCCCCAGCCGCTGGCGCAGCACGCCCTCGCCCGCCGCCACTGCCCAGTAGTCGCCGCATCCCGGCCGGGCGTGGTCGGCGTGGGCGTGGGTGATCAGGGCCCGGCTCACCGGCCGCCAGGGGTCGATCCAGGCGTCGGCGGCTGGACAGTACAGCCCCTCGGGAGTGAGTTGGATCAGGCCGTCGCCCGGCAGGGCCATGGTGCGCGCAGGCCCAGACGGCGCCGCTGACGGGGGGCAATCGCATCCTGGCGACCCCGGCCCGTTGACGGCGAGGGCGCTGCCCCCTAGCCATGGGGCAGTGATGTTCTGTGGCTCCATGGCACTCGATACCCATCGCGAGGAACTGGAGGCCACCGCCATGGCCCTGGCCCGGCCGGGCACCGGTCTGCTGGCGGCCGATGAATCCACCGGCACGATCGGCAAACGCTTCGAGGCGATCGATGTGGAGAACACGGAGGCGAACCGCCGCGCCTACCGCACCCTTCTGGCCACGGCCCCCGGCCTCGGCGAGACGATCAGCGGCGTGATCCTCTACGAGGAAACCCTGTTTCAGCAGGCCGCCGAGCTGCCGGGCCAGCCGGGTGGATCGATCCTCGAGCTGTTCCAGGCCCAGGGGCTGGTGGCGGGGATCAAACTGGATCTGGGCGTGGAGCCCCTGGCGGGCGGTCTGCCCGGCGAGACCTGGTGCACCGGATTGCGGGGGCTGCGGGAACGGGCGGCCAGCGCCTACGCCCGTGGCGCCCGCTTCGCCAAATGGCGGGCGGTGCTGCGCATCAGCGCCTATGGCTGCCCCTCGGAGCTCTGCGTGCGCGAGAACGCCTGGGGCCTGGCCCGCTACGCCCGCACGGCCCAGGAGGAGGGACTGGTGCCCATCGTGGAGCCGGAGATCCTGATGGACGGTGACCACGACATCCTCACCACCGCGGCGGTGCAGGAGTGGGTGCTGCGCAGCGTCTACGAGGCCCTGGGCCAGAACGGGGTGTTTCTGGAGGGCACCCTGCTCAAGCCTTCGATGACCCTTCCCGGCGCCGACAGCTCCGAGCGTCCCAATCCCGAGCAGGTGGCGGCCTTCACCGTGCGCACCCTGCGGCGCAGCGTGCCGCCGGCCGTGCCGGCGATTCTGTTCCTCTCAGGCGGCCTGGGTGAAGAAGAGGCCAGCGTGTTCCTTTCGGCGATTCACCAGGCGGCCCCGGACGCCCCCTGGCATCTGGGTTTCTCCTACGGCCGCGCCCTGCAGCACTCCTGCCTCAGCCACTGGCAGGGCAGCGATACGGCGGCGGGTCAGGCGGCCCTGCTGGCCCGTGCCCGTGCCAACGGCGCGGCGGCTCGCGGGACCTACGTGGCGGGCTCCGAACCCTCTGATGAGGCCGCCTCCCTGTTCGTGGCCAATTACAGCTATTGAGCCAGAGGTCGTGCCTCAGGCACTCATCGCCAGCATGCGCTCGATCGGCACCAGGGCCCGCTGGCGGATCTCCTCGTCAAGTTGGAGGGCCGGCGCCATGGTGTGCAGGCACTGCCACAGCTTCTCCAGCGTGTTCAGCCGCATGTAGGGGCAGGCGT
The DNA here is from genome assembly GCF_034931305.1 of Cyanobium gracile UHCC 0281. GTDB lineage: Bacteria > Cyanobacteriota > Cyanobacteriia > PCC-6307 > Cyanobiaceae > Cyanobium > Cyanobium gracile_A. Next base: position 37,637 of record NZ_JAYGHY010000007.1, read on the forward strand.
TGCAGCTGCAGCCGTCGGCTCCCGGGACTTCATAGAGGGTCTTGCTGGGGGAGCGGCGACGCATCTGATGCAGGATGCCCGGCTCGGTGAGCACGATGAAGGCGGGAGCGGCACTGGTTTCGGTGCGCTGCAGGAGCTTGCTGGTGGAGCCGATGAAGTCTGCCAGATCCAGCAGATGCTGCTGACACTCCGGATGGGCGATCACCTCGGCTTCGGGGTGTTCCAGGCGGAGCTGCAGCAGGGCCTGCTCGCTGAAGGTCTCATGGACGATGCAGCTTCCCGGCCAGAGGGTCAGCTCCCGGCCACTCTCGCGGGCGACCCAGCGGCCCAGGTTCTGGTCGGGGGCGAACAGGATCGGCCGGTCGGCCGGCAGCTGCTGCACCAGATGCACGGCGTTGCTGCTGGTGCAGATGAGGTCGCTCTGGGCCTTCACCGCCGCTGAACAGTTGATGTAGCTCACCACGATGTGCTCAGGGTGCCGACGGCGGAAGTCGGCAAAGGCGTCAGCCGGACAGGCGTCGGCCAGGCTGCATCCGGCCTCCAGATCGGGCAGCAGCACGGTCTTGGCCGGATTGAGGATCTTGGCGGTCTCCGCCATGAAGTGAACGCCGCAGAAGACGATCACTTCGGCTTCGGTGCTGGCCGCCTTGCGGGAAAGCTCGAGGGAATCACCGATGAAATCGGCGCAGTCCTGGATGGCGTCGTCCTGGTAGTAGTGGGCCAGGATGATGGCGTTGCGCTGCTTTTTCAGCGCCTCAATGGCGGCGGCCAGTTCATGGCGCGGAGGAAACGGGCCGGTTCCTGCGGCGGACGCATCACCAACATCGCCCGGTTGGCGGTCATTGTGGTGCGGTGCCTGGGTCAGCGTCTGCGTGAAGACCAACCGATGCCCCTTCTCATGCACGATGATCCCACTCTAGGAAGCGGTTGGTATTGGCTGAGCTGAACATCGCCATCGCCGGGGATCTGCACGATCAGTGGGATCGCAGTGACCACGACGTGCTGGATCGGATCCGCCCGGATGCCCTGCTGCTGGTGGGTGATTTCAGTGACGGCAAAAGTCGCATCCCGGAGCTGCTCGCCACGTTGGAGCTGCCGTTGGCCTGCGTGCTCGGTAACCACGATGCGGGCAAGGACGGCAGTGGTCGCACTCTGCGGCACCAGTTGGAACTGCTGGGTGATCGCCACTGCGGCTGGGGCCTCAGGGAGCTGCGCCCCCCTGGGCTGGCCGTGGTGGGGGCCCGTCCCGGGACCGCCGGCGGTGGTTATCACCTTTCCAAGGCTGTCAGGGCCGTCTATGGACCGGTGGGCCTGCAGGAGTCCGCCGAACGCATCAGCCGGGCGGCCCTGTCGGCCGATCCCCAGCTGCCGCTGGTGCTGCTGGCCCATTCCGGCCCCAGTGGCCTGGGCACCCAGGTGGACGACCTCTGCGCCCGCGACTGGAAGGCCCCCGCCTGCGACTGGGGCGATCAGGACCTGGCCCTGGCGGTGGACCAGATTCGCCGCCGCCGCCCCCTGCCGCTGGTGATCTTCGGCCACATGCACCACGCCCTGTGCCACCACCAGGGGGAGAGGCTCAGCTTCCGCCGCGACGCCCAGGGCACCGCTTTCCTCAACACCGCCTCCGTGCCCCGTCACGGGGTGGATCAGCAGGGCCGGGCCCTGCGCCACTTCAGCTGGGTCGTGTTTGACGACAACGGCGACCTGCGCCACATCAGTCACCGCTGGTACGGCGTCGATGGCGCCCTCCACTACGAGCAGACCCTGTGGAGGGCGGCCCTGCCGGCGGCGGGCGTGCTGAGTCCTTGCTGATTCACGCCTGCATCAGCAGCCATGGCTTCGGCCACGGCTCCCGCACGGCGTCGGTGCTTTGTGAACTGGCTGCCCTGAAGCCCGACTGGCGCCTGGTGCTCTCCACCGGACTGCCCGAAGCCTTCCTGACGCTGTCCATGGGTGAGGTGCCCTTTGAGCACCGCCCCTGCCGCTGGGACGTGGGGGTGATCCAGGCGGACGCCCTGGGGGCCGACGCCGCCGCCACCCTGGCGGCCCTCCATGACCTGGGGCTGGATCTACCCGAGCTGGTCGAGCGCGAAGCCCGCTGGCTGGAGGCCCAGCACCAGCCGATCCTGGTGCTCGGGGATGTGCCCCCGGCGGCGGCCGTGCTGGCCAAACGTCTGCAGGCGCCCCTGGTGTGGCTGGCCAGCTTCGGCTGGGACACGATCCACGCCCCGATGGGCCCGGCCTTCCAGCCCTTCGTCGAACACCATCGGCAGCTGTATGCCCAGGGGGATCTGCTGCTCCATTGCCCTCTCTCCCTGCCGATGGACTGGGGTGTGGCGGAGGTGAGGCTGGGCCTGACGAGTTCCAGGCCCCGCCATGACGTGGAGCGACTGGCCCGGGAACTGGCCCTGCCGCCGGATCGGGAGCGTGTGGTGCTGGTGAGCTTCGGGGGCCTCGGCATGGCCATTGACCCGGCCCTGCTGGCCCGCTGGCCCGAGCACGTGTTCATCGGGCCGGAGCCGCTGCTGGCCACGGTGCCCAATGGCCGTTGTCTGCCGGCGGGCGTGCGGCCCCTCGACCTGATGCCCTTGGTGGGTCGGCTGATCACCAAACCTGGCTACAGCAGCTTCTGTGAAGCCTTCAGCCAGGGGGTGGGCATCCACCTGGTGCACCGGAGCGGATTTGCTGAGGCGCCGGTGCTGGAGGAGGACCTGCGCAACCACGGCTGGCACCGGCTGCTGAGCCAGGAGGCCTTCCGCCGGGGCGATTGGCAGCTGGATCAGCCCCTGCAGCCCCCTCGGCACGGCCCCCTGCCGGTGGATGGGGCCTCGACCGCCGCGCAGGCGATCGTTTCGCTGCTGGAGGGACGATCAGCACTGCCTATGGGGGCTGGCATCAGGATTTGATCATCTGTTCATCGACGTCGAAGAACTTCAGTGCCTGGCTGTAACGCGAATACAAAGCGTCATTCTTGATACCAGTAGACAGTTGTTTGACCGTCACTTACACCGAATCGTTTCGGCGCATTCATCGGCAAATTACCGCCAAGTCTCAGTGCAAGGAGTCACTAATTCCTCGCAACGGGATCGCTGGTTCTTTCTGATGCCGTTCCCCAGAAGACCTGGTCACACCAAGCACATTCCGTCGGATTAATTCCGTCTCCCATCGAGCGGATTTTCCCCCACTTGTCCTTCACGACCGTTTCTCTTGCCGAACCTTCAGCTCCGTCACCTCGTCCTCGCCTTCGCCGGCCTGAGCCTTGCAGCCCCAGCCAGTGCCGCCGAGGCCTCCGGCGCCTGGCAGCTGGGTCCTGAAGCCCGGGTGACGCCCGTTCGGGTCTCGATGATGTCGCCCCTGCCGGCCGCGCCCCGGGTCTTCGCCATCACACCCGAGCGTCGGGCCCTGCTCAACACCATCCGCTACGCCGAGGGCACCTGGGCCAACGGCCAGGAGGTCGGTTATCGCATCCTCTTCGGCGGCAGCCTGTTTGATTCCCTCGACCGCCATCCCAACCGGGTGATGCGCACCGCCCGTTACGCCAGTGCGGCGGCGGGTGCCTACCAGTTCATGCCCTTCACCTGGGACATGGTCACCCGTGCCATGGGCATCCCTGATTTCGGGCCCGAGTCCCAGGACCAGGCCGCCCTGTTCCTGGTGCAACGCCGAGGCGCCCTGCACCTGGCCGATCGCGGTGAGTTGAGCCCCGACCTGGCGGCCCGTCTCGCCCCTGAATGGGCCTCGTTCCCCACGCTGGCCGGTCGCAGCTTCTACGGGCAACCCGTCAAGCGTCTCAATGATCTGCGCCGCTTCTACGAGCAGAACCTGGCCCAGCTCCGCAACGAAGCGGCCGCCGTCTGGGAAGACGTGGCGATTCGCCAGGCGCCTCCGGCCTGCAACGATGCCAGCCTCTCCTGCCAGCTGGAGCGGGTGGGTGAGCCGTCAACGGCCCGCTGAGCCTGATCCTCAAGCCGCTCCGGGGCGTTCAGCCCTCGCCCTTGCCCTGAAGGCGGACACCGCCCAGGGTTTTCTGGGCGATCAGGTAGGCCACCACTGAAGCTCCAAGGAACCCCAGCACGTTGCGCAGCAACGGCAGCACGTCGTTGGTGCGGGTGATGATCGGCCCCATCCCCAGGGCCACAAACAGGATCACCCAGAGGGGAGAGAGCAGCAACACCCAGGTCCATTCGATCCGGCGGCCCTCCTGACGGGGGAAGGCGGCGAACCCCACGATCAGACCGCCGAGGATCGACGTGCAGAGCGTGAGGATCCACTGCTCCTGGGGCAAGCCCGGCACCACCTGGCAACCACCGATGGCCAGGCACCCTTTGACGGCGTGGATCGCCGACAGGATCGAGCCGTCCTCACCGTGGTCCCGCACATAGAACTGGTTGCCGTAACGGGTCTGGAGTTCCACCCAGAAGGTGCGAGGCATCAGGGCGAAGAGGGCCTCGCCCACGTTGAAGTTGAGCAAGTTGCCGCCCCGGGGATCGGCAACCAGCAGCAGGCTGCGTTCGTCCAGGTCCCAGAAGCCTTTGACCGCCAGGCCGGGGGTGCGCTCGTACTGGGTCAGCACCCTGAGCTTCCAGCCGCTGGTGGCTTCGAAACTCTCCAGTTCGGCCTCCAGTTCGCCCCGTTCACCGTCGGTGAGGGCCTTGGCCAGATCGATCACCGGGGTGGGGTGATCGGGCAACAGCTGGGGGTTGTCAGCGGCGTAGGCGACAGCCCCCAGCCCCGGCAGCAGCCAGGTCACCAGCACCAGGGTGAGGGTGGCCAGACTGGCTCCCAGTCGCCGACCGAGCCCACCGCGCCAGCCACGTCCCCGGTGATCCCGTTGCGTTCCCGCCGCTGCCCGTTTGCCTGTCGCCATCGCTCGTGCTCCCATCGTTCAGCATTCTCACTGAGTCACCCTGACGTCGCGTGCAGACCCCCCATCGACGCTCCACGCCGGTTCCCGAATGGCTCGGCCAGCGGCTGCGGGCGGCGGGCGGTTCGGTGCCGTTCCGCGACTACATGGACTGGGTCCTGCATGATCCGGAGGTTGGCGCCTATGGCAGCGGCCGCCTGACCATCGGCCCCCGTGGGGACTTCGCCACCGCCCCCTCGCTCGGTGCGGACTTCGCCCAGCTGCTCGCCCCCCAGGTGGCCCAATGGCTGGGCCAGCTGCCGGCGCAGGCCCCCCTGGCCCTGGTGGAGACGGGACCGGGTGAGGGCCACCTGGCCCAGCAATTGGCCGAGGCCCTCCACGCCGGCTGGCCCGAACTGGCCGGGCGCACCGAACTGGTGCTCGTGGAGCCGAATGCCGGCATGGCCCAGCGGCAGCGGCAGCGGCTGGGTGCGTGTCCGCTGGCGGTGCGCTGGATCGATTTCGACGCCTTGGCCAACGCTCCCCTGCGGGGTGTGGTGCTGGCCCACGAAGTCCTCGACGCTCTCGCCATCGAGCGCATCGAGCGCCGGGACGATCACTGGTGCCGCCAGCGGGTCGTTCTTAAGGGGGAGAGCCTGAGCCTGGAGGCCGCCGAACCCCTGGACGGGCCCGTGCTCGAGCAGTTGGAATCCCTTGGCCTTCTCCCCCTGGATGGGAGCCGCCCGCAGGGCTGGAGCACGGAGCTGCACCCCGGACTGGAGCCCTGGCTGGCCGCCTGCGGCACAGCCCTGAGCGAGGGATGGTTGCTGGTGATCGATTACGCCCACGAGGCCCGTCGCTACTACGCACCCCAGCGCTCCGGCGGCACCCTGATGGCCTATCGGCGCCAGCAAGCCAGCGACGATCCCTTGCTCGAGCCTGGTCTGTGGGACCTGACGGCCCATCTCTGCCTCGAGAGCCTGGAAACGGCGGCCCTGGCCGCAGGCTGGCAGCCCCTGGGCGGATGCCGCCAGGGAGAGGCCCTGCTGGCGCTGGGCTTGGCCCAGCGTCTGCATGCGCTTCAGCAGGAGCCGGCGTCTCGGCTGGCGGTGCTGCTGCAACGGCGGGAGTGCCTGTTGCGGCTGGTGGACCCCGCCGGGCTCGGTGACTTCCGCTGGTTGGCCTTCCACCGGGGTTCAGCGGTGTCGGGCCAGGCTCCGAGGCCTCAGCCAGCGCCCCTGTTTCTGAGCCAATCGCCCATCTGATCAGTGGCCTTGCCGCTGCATCGCCACCGAGGAACCGCGGCAGAGCTGTGGAGGCGGCTCAGAACCACTCCGACTGGGCGTCCTCCTTGGGGTTGACTTTGGCGTGGGGGGTGGTGCGACGGAACTCCATCGTGATGCTGCGCTTCTGCTCGCCGTCGGCGGCCAGGGCCTCGATCGGATACAGCTGCTGGCCATCCCGGAAGGGAACCTGGAGCCGGAAGGTGCCATCAGAGGAGAGTGGAATCTCCTCACCGCCGATGGTCAGGCGGGCGGAGGGATCGGTGGCGCCGTACACAATCAGTTCGGCATCGGCCACCAGCCAGAAGGAGCGCTGGCGAGCGGCCACCCCGCCGATGCCGGAGCCGCTGCGGCCGGAGGCCCAGGGGCCCGCACCGGAGGCGGAGAAGTCGACATCGCCATACAGACCGGAGCCGGAATCGATCTCATGAAACGCCTCCGACCCCCTTCCGAGGGGACGCCAGGGGCTCGTGGCGCTCTGGTAAAGCCGCTCGTGCAGGTCGTTGATGATCTCCCTGGTCGGCCCAGGAGCAGGCGTGCCGTCAAGCGCCGGAGGCATGGAGAAGGCCACGAAGGGGTCGGGCACGCTGATGGCCGGGCCGTCCAGATCAGGGACGTGGGCCGTGGCGGAAAACGCCAGGGAAATCCAGCCGCCGCTGCCGCCCTTACGGAAGCCGAGCTCCACCCTGTAGTCGCGTCCGGAAAGGGGCACCGGCAGATACCACTCGGTGGCCTGGCTTTCAACGACCACTTCCTGGAGGGTGTGGGGATGGGTGGACCCGCCGTCGAGTCCAGTCACGTCGGCGACACGCAGGCAAAGCTGGGTGGCGCCATCGGCCTGGGCCCGGCTCCTGTCGGTCGGGTTGATCGACCAGCGCACCTGGGACCACTGGGGATCACGGGGCAGGAAGGCGATCCAGGAAGCCTCTCCGCCGCCGCCGCTCGGCGGCGCCACGGAAGAGCTGGCGGCGACCGGGGACGCCGCCGCAGGGGAGGGATCCTGCGCGGGTGATGACTCCGGTTCGGCGGGCTCGTCCCGCCCGCCGAGTCCGATGGTCCTGGCCAGGGCGCCGAGTCGTCGCAGGGGCTGGCTCAGAAAGGTGGTGAACCGGCTGGGACGACTGCTCATGGGCCGTGAGGAATAAAAACCTTCCGGTGATGGTCTCCGATCTATCGGGCCCGCGCCTTCCCTGTCAGCGAAAGACCACGTTCGAAGCGGCGACCGCCAGGGCGGCTCTGATCGTGGCGGGATCGACGTCGTCGCGGATGGTGACCGATCCCACGCCGGTGGGCAGCACGAAGCGCACCTTCCCCTGACGCACCTTCTTGTCCGCCTGCAGGGCGGTCAGCACCACGTCCGGATCGAGGGCCGGCCAGCCCATGGGCAGCCCAGCGGCCGCCACCAGCCTGCGCTGCCTGTCCTGATCCGCCTGGCTCCACAGCCCCATCGCCACGGCGATGTCGCCGGCGGCGATCATGCCCAGGCCCACCGCTTCACCGTGCAGCCAGGTGCCGTAGCCGCTGAGGTTCTCCACCGCATGGCCGAGCGTGTGGCCGTAGTTGAGGATCGCCCGCAGACCCCCTTCCCGTTCGTCGGCGGCCACCACCCTGGCCTTGGCGGCGGCGGAGCGCTCGAGCAGGCGTTGCAGCAGCTCGGGGCCCATGGCCTCGCGGCTGGCCAGGGCGCCCCGAGGATCACGCTCGGCGGCCTGCTCCAGATCGTTGAAGAGCTGCTCATCGCCGATGACGGCGTACTTGATCACCTCCGCCATGCCGGCGCGGAACTCGCGCTCCGGCAAGGTGACCAGCACCCGCGGGTCAATCAGCACCAGCTTCGGTTGGTGGAAGGCGCCGATCAGGTTCTTCCCCCCCGGGTGGTTCACCCCCGTCTTGCCGCCGATGGCGGCGTCCACCATCGCCAGCAGGGTGGTGGGCACCTGCACCACGGCGATGCCCCGCAGCCAGGTGGCGGCGGCGAAGCCGGCCATGTCGCCCACCACACCGCCCCCCAGGGCGACGATCAGGGAGCTCCGCTCCAGGCGATGTGCAAAGGCGGCGTCGTGGATCGCCGCCACGGTGGCGGGGGTCTTGCGCTCTTCGCCGGCCTCCAGCACCAGGGTCCGCACCACGAACCCGCTGGACTCAAGGCCCGTCAGCGCTTCAGCACCATGGAACCCCTGCACCTCCGGATTGGTCACCACCAGCACCCGGGTGCCGCTCTGGAAACCGCGCTCGATCAGGAAGGAACCCAGGCGGCCGAGCAGCCCCTCGCCGATCAGGATCGGATAGGGATCGGCGGTCAGGGACACCGTGATGGTGCGGTGGTCCTGCGGCATGGACGGGGTTTCAACGGTGGGCTGAGGCTAGGCCGGTGTGGTCTGGCTCCCGACCACCGCCAGCACCGCCTCGCCATAGCTGGCGAGCTTGGCTCTGCCGATGCCGGTGAGGCCGGCCAGGTCCTCCAGGGCGGTGGGACGGCGTTCAGCGATGGCGATCAGGGTGCGGTCATGGAAGACCACATAGGGCGGTAGACCCTGCTGGCGGGCCTGTTCCAGCCGCCAGGCCTTCAAGGCCGCCAGCAATCCCGGATCGGCGTTGTGCGCAGCGGCAGGCGGCGCCCCTCCGGCCCCAGCCCCGCGACGCTCCTTCGCCGCCGGCGGCAGTCGGATCTCCAGGCGGGTCTCGCCGCGCAGCAGCGGTTTCACGAGCACGTCGTCACCGAACTGCAGGCCCCCATGGCCATCGGCGGCGGCCACCAGGTACCCCCTGGCGGTGAGCTGGCGGAACAGGCTGCGCCACTGGCCGCGATCCAGTTCCTTGCCGATTCCATGCACCCCCAGCTGGTCGTGGCCGAGGCTGCGGATCCGGGCTGTCTCGCTGCCCAGCAGCACGTCCACCAGGTGGGCGGCGCCGAAACGTCCTCCGGTGCGATAGACGGCGGAGAGGGCCTTGCGGGCCGGCTCGGTCACGTCCGCTCCCTGGTTCGGTTCCAGGCAGACGTCACAGTTGCCGCAGTCGCTGCTGCCCGCTTCGCCCAGGTAGCTGAGCAGGATGCGCCGACGGCAGCTGGAGGCTTCGGCAAAGCCGATCAGGGCGTCGAGGCGGCCGTGCTCGATCCGCTTCTGGGCCGGCTCGGCATCGGAGTCATCAATGAAGCGACGCAACGGCGGCACATCACCGGCGCCGTGCAGCATCCAGGCGACGGCAGGCAGGCCATCCCGGCCCGCCCGGCCCGTTTCCTGGTAATAGGCCTCCAGGCTTTTGGGCAGGTCCACATGGGCCACGAAGCGCACGTCCGGCTTGTCGATGCCCATGCCGAAGGCGATGGTGGCCACCACGACCACGCCGCTGCCAAGGCGGAAGCGCTCCAGGGCGGCGCTGCGGGTCTGGGGCGGCAGCCCGGCGTGGTATGGCAGGACGTCGTGGCCAGCGGCCTTCAGGGCGGCGGCGTGCTCCTCCACCCGCTTGCGGGAGCGGGCGTAGACGATGCCGGAGTGCCCCCGCTGGGTATCGAGAAACTCCAGCAGCTGGCGCCGGGGTTCGCTTTTGTCCCGCAGCAGGTAGCGGATGTTGGGCCGATCGAAGCTGGCAAGGAACACCGCCGCTTGCTCAAGGCTCAGGCGCGCCACGATCTCGGCCCGGGTGCGGGGATCGGCGGTGGCCGTCAAGGCGATGCGGGGAATGGCGGAGAAGCGCTCGGCGAGCACCGCCAGCTGCAGATACTCGGGCCGGAAATCGTGGCCCCACTGCGACACGCAGTGGGCCTCATCGATGGCGAACAAGGCCAACGGCAGGGCCGCCAGGCGATCGATCAGATCGCCGCCCAGGAGCCGCTCCGGCGAGACGTAGAGCAGATCAAGCTGGCCGCTCTGGAGCTGCCGCCAGGTGGTCGCTGCCGCGTCGGCGCTTTCGGCTGAATGCAGGGCGGCGGCGCGCACGCCGGCCTGGCGCAGGGCGCCCACCTGGTCCTGCATCAGGGCGATCAACGGCGAAACCACCACCGCCGTTCCCGGTCGGCAGAGGGCCGGAATCTGATAGCAGAGCGACTTGCCGCCTCCAGTGGGCATCAGCACCAGGGCCGAGCCCCCTGAGCAGACGTGCTCGACGATGGCGGCCTGGGGGCCGCGGAAGGCGTCGTAGCCGAAGACGTCCCGCAGCACCTGCTTCGGGTTCGCCGTCATCGGAATGGCGGATCGAACGGCGGCGGATTGAACGGCATCGGTGGCCTCCAGCCTTGCTGCCGATTGTGCAACGGCCAACGTCCGGCAGGATGCACCGATGGCCACACCCACCCCTACTGCGCCGGCACCCAGCCGCTCTGCCTGGGCGTTTCTGGCCCCCGCCCTGCTGTTGCTGGCGGTGTCGGTGCTGATTCCGGCGGCCATGGCCCTGGTGATCAGCTTCACCCGCACGGGGCTGGATGTGAGCGAGCCGCTCACCTTCGTGGGTCTGGCCAACTTCCGCCGGCTGCTGGCCGATCCGATGCTGCTGCGGGTGACCGGCACCACCTTCCTCTACCTCGTGGGGGTGGTGCCACCGATCGTCCTCGGGGCCCTTGGCCTGGCGGTGCTCGTCAACCGCCAGCTGCCGGGCATCCACTGGTTCCGCGGCGCCTTCTACACCCCGGTGCTGGTGTCTCTGGTGGTGGCGGCGATCGCCTTCCGCTGGCTCTATGCGGAAAACGGTTTGGTCAATGGCTGGCTCGGGGCCCTGCTGGGTGATCGCTTCACGCCGATCGGCTTTCTCACGTCCACGGGCCTTGCCCTGCCCTCGGTGATGCTGGTCACCCTGTGGAAGGGCCTCGGCTATTACATGGTCATCTTCGTGGCCGGCCTGCAGGGAATCTCCGCCGATCTCTACGAGGCGGCGGCCCTTGATGGCAGCGAGGGCTGGCGCCGCCACCTGGATATCACCCTGCCCCTGCTCAGGCCCTACATCACCCTGGTGGCGGTGATTTCGGCCATCGGGGCCACCAAGGTGTTCGAAGAGGTGTATCTGATGACCCAGGGGGGGCCGGCCGACAGCACCCGCACGATCGTCTATTACGTGTACGACCAGGCCTTTTCGGAGCTGGAGATCAGCTACGCCTGCACCGTCGGTTTGGCGCTGTTTCTGATCGTGCTGCTGCTGAGCCTGCTCCGCTACGCCTTCGCCGCCGAGAACCCTCTGCAGTGAGGACCCTCCCGGCTCTGAGGTGGGGCCTTGACGCCCGGGTGGCAGGCTGGACCACGGTTCGAACAACCTTGCAGGGTGCAGACCATCCCTGACCCCGATCCCCAGACCAGCGCCGCTGCGATCGATGCCATCGGTGTCGTGGGGGGCGGCCAGCTGGCCTGGATGCTGGCCCAAGCCGCCCGGGACCTCGGCGTCGCCCTGCATGTGCAGACCCCCGGCGCCGACGATCCGGCCACCCGCGAAGCAGCCAGTGTGGTCCTGGCCCCCGTCGATGACGTGGCCGCCACCCGGGAACTGGCCAGCCGCTGCCGTGCCATCAGCTTCGAAAACGAATGGATTCCCCTCGAGGCGCTACAGGCGCTTGAGGGTCCTGGCCTCCAGTTCCTGCCAGGACTCGAGGCCCTGCAACCCCTGGTGAGCAAGGAAGGCCAGCGGCGCCTTCTGGCCGACCTGCACCTGCCGTCACCCCGTTGGTTCCCCCTGGCCGACGTCCTCCAGCCCGCCACGCCTTCCGCAGCGGATGGGGGGCAGGCCTCCATGCCGGCGAGCCTGCCGCTCCCCCTGCGATCCCCTGCGACTCCCCGCCTTCCCGAGGGCTTCGACTTCCCGATGATGGCCAAGGCCAGCCGCGGGGGTTACGACGGCCGGGGCACGGTGCCCGTGGCCGACCTGGCCGCACTGGAGGCGCTGCTCGCCAGGGTCGCCCCCGACGACTGGATCCTCGAGGAGCTGGTGCGCTTCGACCAGGAGCTGGCGCTGGTGGCCTGTCGCGACCAGCACGGCACGGTGGCTTGCTATCCCTTGGTGCAGACGCACCAGCACCGCCGTGTCTGCGACTGGGTGCTCTTCCCCGCGCCGGTGGATCACCGGGTCGAGGTGTTCGCCCGCAACGTGGCCGCTTCCCTGCTCACCGCCCTCGACTACGTGGGCGTGCTGTCGATCGAGTTCTTCTACGGGCCTTCGGGTCTGCAGGTCAACGAGCTGGCCCCCCGTACCCACAACTCCGGCCACCTGACGATCGAGGCCTGCCGCACCAGCCAGTTCTCCCAGCAGGTGCGCATCGTCGCCGGGCTGCCGATGGGCGCCACCGACGCCGTCGTGCCCGGTGCCTTGATGGTCAACCTGCTCGCGCCGGAGGGTGGCGATGCCGACCAGCTGGAACGGCGCCGCGCCCTTGAGGCGCTTCCCGGCGCTCACCTGCACTGGTACGGCAAGCAAGGCGGTGGCGCCGGCCGCAAGCTGGGCCACCTCACCCTGCTGCTTGAGGGCCGCAACGCCACCGAGCGTGAACGGGACCAACAACGCCGGCTGGCGGAGGTGCGGGCCATCTGGCCGCTGCCCGACCAACCCACTTAGGATGGGCTCGGACTGCTGTGTTGGTGACTGCCTTTCACAGTTTTCTGATCTGACTCCCTTTCGACGCGGGGAGTCTTCAGCGACGGCAACGTATACCGGCTTCACGGCCGGAAACGAAGCCCCGCCCCTGACTCCCCACCTGGTTCATCCAGGTCGAACACTGGGGCAAGACGGCACGGCGGTCCACCCCTTTCTGCTTCCAATGGCGCCCGGCCCGGCATGCTGGTGCAACGTCCATCCGCCACCGTGATCAGCGAGCTTCCGAGCTTCCAGTCGTCGTTCGAGCGCCTCCTGGCCCGCGCCCCCGGCCCCATCTTTCCTCGTGCCCGGGCGCTCTATCTGCAGAAGTACCCCCTGGAAGAGGAGAGCCAGGGGGACTTCCGCACCTTTCTGCTGGAGGAGGACATCCAGGAGAGTCCGGCCGGTGCTGTCAGGATTCGGGCCCTGGCCCTGGCGGTTGTGGCCTGGGGCCAACCCTGCTTCGATGCGAACGCTGCGGCTGCCTACCTCGAGCGTCGCTGGGGGCTGCGGCCCCACGATCTGCAGGAGGTGGAAGGGGCGAGCTGGTTCCGGGAGGCCGGGGCCTATGGCCGCTTCCGCACCCCGGCGGTCTACGAGCGGGTAGCCCCCACCAGCCTGCTCAGTTCGTCAGCCGATCCACGGCCTCCTGCAGCTGATCCCGGCTCAGGCGAGTGACCACAAAGACCTCCTGAGCCGTGCTGCCTCTGCGGGCCAGCAGCTTGTGGCCCCCGGTGATCGGGCTCGAGACCCGCAGCCGCAAGCCGATGCTGCGGCCCTTCACCCGTGAGATCACCGCCGGCGTGATCGTGTCGATGTCCGGCAGGGTGGCCAGCCGCCGCAGCAGCGGGATGAGGCCCTCCACGTAGGTGCTGTGGGTGATCACGAGCCGGGCCATGGCCGTTCCTCAGCCCTGGCCCAGCGGTGCCATGGTCAGCCCCTCGGCGGTGAGCAGCTGGTGGTAAAGCTCCCCCTGCTCCAGAGGACCACTCCAGACGACCGCCGATCCTTCCCCATCGATCCGGTGGGCCAGGGTCCAGGCCTGATCGGGCTGCATGCCGGGCAGGTGCCGCACCAGGGCCTCCACCACGTGCTGAAACGTGTTGACGTCATCGTCGAGGACGATGACATTCACGTTGGGGTAGCGCTCCTGGAGGCGCTGCCCTGCCTGGGCGGGACTTCTCGTTGGAGCGACGACCATGGGCCTTCAGCGGCTGCCGGTCACCAGCGTAGGTAACATGCGTTCACCCATGAATCGGGCTCGATGTTGATCACCCTTGGTTGGTCCGCCCTGGCGGCCATCTTCACCTTCTCGATCGCCATGGTGGTGTGGGGCCGCAACGGTGACAACAGCATCGGTTTCTGATCTGGCCTTCCCCACCACCACCCTGCTGGCGGGTCTGGCCTCCGCTCTGCTCCTTTTTGTGAGCGTCGGCGTCATTTACCTGTCCACGGTCGAATGGCGTGACCGCCGCCGCCGTCGCTCCACCGAAGGTCGCCCCCGCTCCTGAGCCCCTTCGCTGACCCTGGTGTCGCTGGCTTTTCGATCCGTGTCTCAAGGCGAGCAGCGCATCACCCACCGAGGCCGAACCCTGTCGGCGTTTGCATGAGCCGTCCGTTCGATCGTCTGCGACGTTCTCTGCTGGCACCGGCCCTGCCCCGGCTGCCGCGGCCCCCGCTGCCAGCCACCACGGCCACGCTGCTGCTCTTGTTGCTGCTGCCCAGCCTGACCCTATGGCGCTGGCCCAGGCCCAGGGCCCAGGGGCTGGAGCAGCTGATGGCGGTGAGCAGCTTGCTGCAGAGCTTTGCCGCCAGTCCAGAGCGACCCGTTCCAGCCCTCTGGCGCGAGCGCTTCGGTGCCACTCCGGCCAACCGCCTGTGGCGGGACCAACGACGCACCTGGTGGCAGTTCTGGGGGCCCCATGCTGACGGGGGGGCTTATCTGGCCGTCCAGGACAACGCCGGTGCCGGCTCCCAGCGCCCCCTGCCCACCAATGGGCTGCGGGTCGGGAACCTGCTGGTGGTTGCACCGGATGCCCTCTCGCGGCGCCTGCTCCAGGATCAGTTGCGGCCCGATCAGCGGGCTGGGCGAGGGCTCTACAGCGCCTGTCTGCCCCGGCTGGAGAGCGGTCAGGGGGTGTTCTGGAACGCCTCCGGCCTCGGGGCGCTGGTGGGCCCCCTGGCCCCCCTGCTGGAGGCCTACCAGGAGGGTTGCCTCTCCCTGTCGCTGGAGTCCTCCGAGCTGCGCTGGCGGGGCGAAGCCACCGACCGTGGCGCGGCGGCAGGTCCGGCCGAATCCGTCCGGGCCCCCGACGTCACGGCCTCCAGCCTGCCGCCCCTGCCGCCCGACCTGCTGCTGGAAGTTCAGGGATCGTCCCTTGAACAGTTGTTCCGCGGGTTGCTGTCGCGGCAGCTGATCCGGGATCCCCTGGCGGCGCGCTACGGCATCGACACCAAGGGCCTGGCGCTGCTGCGGCGATCCCCGTTCCGTCTGCGTCTCCAGCCCCAGGCCAGCGGCCCCTTTCAGGCGTCGCTCGAGCTCCAGGTGGCGGTGGGGACCGACAGGCAGGCCTGGCGACAGCTGTTGCTCGGCCTGGCCCGTTCCCTGCAGGCCCAGGGCCTGCAGGAGGTGCCTGGCGTGAGCACGCCGTCCCAGGCCCAGACAGCCACCTGGCGGCGGGAGGATGGGGTGGTGCTCGGGGGTTGGCGCTGGATCGGGGACAACGGACCCAGGCCCCAGCTGTTGCTGTTCCTCGGGCCGGTACCGGCCCGCTGGCAGAGCATGTCCATCACCGGAGATCAGGCTCCCGGCTCAGGTTCGCTGTGGTTGCGGGTCCGCCCCCAGGGCCTGGATCAGCTGGGCCTGCTGCCCGAACCCCTGCCGGAACTGGTCCGTCGCGCCGACCAGCTGGCGATGGAGGCCGCCCCCGGCCAAGGCGGGGTCAGCTGGCTGAGGGGACGCCTTCGGGTGATGCCGTGATCTCCTGCCGTTCGCGCCGACGACGCTCGGCGGCCACGGTTTCCTCCATGAGCTCGACGGCCATGGACATCTTCTCGAGGTTGCTGGCGTAGAGGGAGAGGTCCTTATCGAGCCGGTCGCGCAGCAGGCCGATCGAAGCACCAATCTCGTGGGCGAGCTGGCGCAGGGCCTGGGGCTCCATGGCGTCGTCGGCGAGGGCCTGTTCCAGCAAAGCGAGCAGCCCCACGGCCATCAGACGCGAGTAGTGGAAATCCGGCCGGCGGATGCTGGCCAGGGCCGTGGCCACCGGTGCTGGTGCCCCTTCTCCCTGGGCTTCGATCCACTGCCTCACCTCCTGCTGGCTGTGGCGTCCCATGGCCGCAAGGGCCTCAGCGGACTGGCGGCGCAGATCGGGGCCGTCATAGCCGGAGGAGGCGCACAGGGCCTCGAACAGGGGTCCCTTCTGGTCCTCGGGGCGGTAGCCGCGGGCGAAGCCGTCGAACACCTGAACAAGACCAACGGCGAACAGGGGATCACTCTGGAAGCCCTTCTGGCGGCTCAGCAGGTGGAGCTCGACCAGCAATTCGTCGACCATGCGCCGGTAGAGGGGACCGATGACATGGGGGAAGGCGCCATGGAAGGCACGCTTGCTGTCAGCGACGGTGAGAGCAGCGCTCACGCGGTTGGATTCTTCGTTGCTGCGACCATAGCGCTGCAGGCACTCGACCCGATCCGCGGCTGGGTAAGATCGTTTCAATCGCCTGTCTGGAGCCCATGATCCCGATCGTCATCGAGGAGTCGGGTCGCGGTGAAAGAGCCTTCGACATCTATTCCCGCCTGCTGCGGGAGAGGATCATCTTCCTCGGGGAACCGGTGACGGCCGAATCCGCCAACCGTGTGGTGGCCCAGTTGCTATTTCTGGAAGCGGAGGATCCCGAGAAGGATATCTTCCTTTACGTCAATTCACCGGGCGGTTCGGTCTACGACGGCCTCGGCATCTTTGACACCATGCAACACATCAAACCCGATGTGCAGACCGTCTGCGTGGGCCTGGCGGCCAGCATGGGGGCCTTCCTGCTCTGCGCAGGAGCCAAGGGCAAGCGCAGCAGCCTGACCCACTCGCGGATCATGATTCACCAGCCTCTCGGTGGGGCCCGCGGCCAGGCCAGCGACATCCGCATCCAGGCCGATGAGATCCTCTACCTCAAGGACAAGCTCAATCGGGAACTGGCCAGCCGCACCGGCCGTGACCTTGAGCAGATCCAGATCGACACCGACAGGGACTTTTTCATGTCCCCGGCCGAAGCGATGGCCTACGGCCTGATCGATAAAGTCATCGAAAAGCGTCCCATCCGTCCGGTCTGACGCTAAGCATCTGTCACACAAAAGGCCTGCATCAGCAGGCCTTTTTTCATGGTTGTGGGGGAATCACTCCCAGCTTCAGGGCGCCTCGGCGGCATCCGCAACAGCCGCTTCCTGCTGGTTGGCCGACGCCAGATCCGCTGCTGTGAGCAGTGGGGAGAAACGGTCCTTGTCGGGAATGGCGGCGAACTCCGAGACGATCAGGCGGAACTCATCGCCATCAAGACTTTCCTTCTCGATCAGGAGCTCCACCAGCCGGTCCATGCAGGCGCGATGCTCGGCCACCAGCTTGACGGTGTCGGTGTAGCAGCTCTGAACGATGTGACGCACGGCTCCATCAATCTTGTGGGCGATGGCATCGGAAACATCGCTGCGGGTCATCAGGTCGCGGCCCAGAAACACCTCCTGGTTGCCGGCCTCCAGCGACATCGGGCCCAGTTCACTCATGCCGAAGCGGGTGACCATCTGCCGGGCCATGGAGGCCACCTGCTGGATGTCACCGCCGGCGCCGGTGGTGACTTCCGAGTGACCAAAGACCACATCCTCCGCCGCCCGGCCGCCGAGAGCCCCCATGATGCGGGCTCGCAACTGGGCCCGACTCACCAGCATCTGCTCTTCGTCGGGAGCGAACCAGGTGAGTCCCTGGGCCTGCCCCCTGGGAATCAGGGTGACCTTCTGGACGGGGTCGTGCTGCTTGACCAGGGTGCCCACCAGGGCGTGGCCCACCTCGTGATAGGCGATCAGTCGCTTGCTGCGGCCATCGGTCAGGGGCTTGCCCTCCATGCCGGCGATGATCCGATCGACGGCGTCGTCGATTTCCGCCAGGCCCGTGGCTTCCTTGCGGCGCCGGGCCGTGAGGATCGCCGCCTCATTGAGCAGGTTGGCCAGGTCGGCACCGGTGAAGCCCGGCGTGCGGCGGGCAATCATCTCCAGGGAGACATCCTCGGCCAGCTTCTTGTTACGGCTGTGCACCTTCAGGATCGAAAGGCGACCCTTGATGTCGGGGGCATCCACCTGCACCTGACGATCGAAACGGCCGGGCCGCATCAGAGCCGAATCGAGAACGTCGGGGCGGTTGGTGGCCGCGATGATGATGATGCCGCTGTTGCCCTCAAACCCATCCATCTCGGTGAGCAGCTGGTTGAGGGTCTGCTCCCGCTCGTCGTTGCCGCCACCGATTCCGGCGCCGCGCTGCCGCCCAACGGCATCGATCTCATCGATGAAGATCAGGCAGGGGCTGTTCTCCTTGGCCCGCTTGAACAGATCACGGACGCGGCTCGCACCGACACCCACGAACATCTCGACGAATTCCGAACCCGACAGGGAGAAAAAGGGCACCCCGGCCTCGCCGGCGATGGCCTTGGCCAGCAGGGTCTTGCCTGTACCGGGGGGACCCACCAGCAGCACGCCGCGGGGGATCTTGGCCCCCACGGAGGTGAAGCGCTCCGGGGTTTTGAGGAAGGTGACCACTTCCTGAAGGTCCTGCTTGGCTTCCTCGACGCCGGCCACGTCATCGAACTTGACACCGGTTTCGGCTTCCATGGCGAAGCGAGCCTTGGACTTTCCGAACTGCATCGCCTGACCAGGCCCACCGGGCATGCCCGAGGAACGCCTGGCCAGGAAAATCAGTGAACCGATCAGCAGCAGCGGGAACAAGAGGTTGCCCAGCAGGCCCAGGGCCGGCGGGGTCGACTTGGGGGGGTGGACATCGAAGCTGATGCCCTGGTCCTTGAGCCTGTTGATCAGCTCCGGCGCAACGCCGGGCAGATCCACCCGCAGCCGTTGCACCCGGTTGTCGAGGTCGGGATCGACGGCTTCGATCACAGCGGTGCGGCCGCCGTCGTAGATGTCGACGGCCGTGACCCTGCCGGCCTCGACGTAATCGAGGAAGCGGCCGTAGCTCATGCGGGCCACCGCTGCATTGCGGGGCGCGGTGGTGTCACCGCTGGGCCCGGGCGCCAACCGTCCCCCTGCACTCAGTAACTGCCAGCCCAGGAACAGGGCCACAGCGATCGGCAACAGCCACAGGGCAAGGACACGCCAGCGCTGATTCATGGTTGTGAAGCTTTTGCACAACCTTAAGAGCGGGCGGCCCTGCAGCGGGAGTCTTTCGGGGTCAAGCTTGACGTCTTCGGCGGCCGGTTTCGCTCGGCTCAGCCCGCCTGCAGCCAGGGGTTGGCCTCAATGCCGCCCACGGCAGGGTCGGGAATGGGAGCCGATTCCATGACCAGTTCGCGGGCCTCGATCGATTCGAGCAGTTCGGGGCCGCCCAGACCATGGGTCCAGATCTCGACTTCGCTCCTGGATGGACATTGAAAGGTCAGGAGTTCAAAAGGAAAGACAACCCGTTCAAGGAAGAACTGTTCCGGCCCGATGCAGCGCAGGATGATCATGCGGTCGGAGCCATTCCGGTAGCCGCAATCCACCTGTTCCGTCCTGGCCAACTGTTCCAACACCTGCATCCGGCGGCTTCCGTACCATCAATACATTGCGGCTGTGGGGATTTGGTGACGAAGGCGACGGATTGCCACTCTTAAGATTTTCTTCTGTTCTCTCTGGTCCTCTGACTGGCTAATGCAGCCCAAGTCGCTGCGGTGGCGCTGCAGATCAGAGGCTTCGCAGGGCCGCAATCGGGTCGAGCCGTGCCGCCCGCCGCGCCGGCACCACGCCGAAGAACAGGCCGATCGAGCCGGACAGACCCACCGTCAGCAGCACCGTGCTGGCCTCGATCGTGGCCGGCAGGGGCGTCAAGGCTCCAACCAGGGCCACCGTGCCCAGCCCGAGGGCACTGCCGATGACGCCACCGAGGCTGGCGAGCACCAGCGACTCCACCAGGAACTGCAGCAGCACGTCACTGCTGCGGGCGCCGAGGGCTTTGCGCAGGCCAATCTCCTCGGTGCGTTCGCTCACCGACACCAGCATGATGTTCATGATGCCGATCCCTCCCACCAGCAGGGACACCGCACCGATGGCCCCCAGCATCAGGGTGAGACCACCGGTGATCGTGCCGACGATCGTGAGGGCATCCTTCTGGGAACGCACGGCGAAATCGTCTTCCCGTAGCAGGCGGTGCCGCTGGCGCAGCAGGTTGGTGATCTGGAAGGCCGCCGCGCCGGTGCTGGCTTCGTCGCGGGCCTCCACGCTGATGAAGGTGAGGCTGACGCCGTAGGTGGGATCCCGCCCACTCAGCTGGCTCACCATGGTGGTGAGGGGGATGTAGGCATTCTCGTCCTGGTTGGAGCCGAACACGGCCCCTTTCGGTGCCAGGACGCCGATCACCTCGAACGACTTGTCGCGGATGCGCAGCTGGCGGCCCAGGGCTTCACCGGTGGGCATCAGCTTGTCCTGCAGGTCAGGGCCGATCACCACCACGTTGCGGGCCCCCTGCACGTCTCGGTTGTCGATGAAGCGGCCCCTGGCCACCTCAAAGCTGCGCACCGGCAGGAACTCGGGGGTCACCCCCGACACCGAAACTGAGGAGCTGAAGCCGCCGGCTTGGGCGACCTCATTGAGGGTGATCTGGGGGGCGACCCGGCGCACACTCGGCACCTGCTCAGCGATGGCCTTGGCGTCCTCCAGCACCAGGGTGCGGGGCATCTCGATCCCCTGACGCCGGGTGTCGTTGTTACCGGGCACCACAAACAGCACGTTGGCGCCCAAGGTGCTGAGCTGGCTTTCGGCCAGGTTCTGGGCGCCACGCCCGACACCCACCAGGGTGATCACCGAGGCATTGCCGATGACGATGCCCAGCATGGTGAGCAGGCTGCGCAGGCGATTGGAGCGCAGCGTCAGCAACGCCATGGCCACCGTTTCGCTCAGGGGCAGCTTGGAGGCCATGGCGGCGCAGCCGGAGGGGTTTCGGTTCTAGAGGAACGACGGCACCGCCGAGGGGTGGGTGCTCTGGGCACCCCGGTGCACCACCCCATCCTGAACGTCCAGGGTGACCACCTCCCCCATGCGCAGTTCGAGGGTGGCATTGGCCACGCCCACGATCACGGGCACGCCCAGCCGCTCGCCGATCACGGCCGCATGGCTCTGGCGACCCTCCTCCTCGGCAATCACCCCCCGGGCCTTGCGGATCGCCTCCAGGAAGGCGGCGCTCGTTTCGCGCACCACCAGGATCTCACCGGGCTCGAGGCGGGCCGCCTCCTCAGGAGTGCTGGCCAGGCGCACCTTGCCGCTGATCGTGCCGCTGCCGATCCCGACCCCGCGGCCCATCACGGCCGAGACGATGCCCACCTTGACCAGGTCGGTGGAGCCGCTCACCCCCTCCAGGGTGCCGGCGGTCTGGACCACCAGATCGCCGGCGCCCAGCAGACCCAGCTCCTTGGCAGCGGCCATGGCCACGCTGAAGGTGCGGCTGCTGCTCGGCTCATCGTGGATCAGCAGCGGGTTGACCCCCCACACCAGCTGCAGCTGGCGGGCCACGGTGACGTCAGAGGTGATCGCCAGGATGGGCGTGCTGGGGCGGAACTTGCTGACGCTGCGCGCCGTGGAGCCGGTCTTGGTGAGGGGCAGGATCGCGGCGGCGTTGAGCTGGCGGGCGATGCTGCTGACCGCCTGACAGATGGCGTTGGGGATGGTGGTGGCCATGTGGCTGTCCAGCACCCGCTGGGGGTAGTCGCGCTCAATGCGGCGAGCGATCTGATCCATGGTGGCCACGGCCTCCACGGGATAGTCGCCAACGGCGGTCTCGTTGGAGAGCATCACCGCATCGGTGCCGTCGAGGATGGCGTTGGCGACATCGCTCACCTCGGCCCGGGTGGGCCGCGGGCAGGAGGCCATCGAATCCAGCATCTGGGTGGCCGTGATGATCGGGATGCCGAGGCTGTTGGCCTTGCGGATCAGCTCCTTCTGCAGCAGCGGCACCTCCTCGGCGGGCATTTCCACCCCGAGGTCGCCCCGGGCCACCATCACCCCGTCGCAAAGGGGAAGGATGGCGTCGATGGCGTCGATCGCCTCGAACTTCTCGATCTTGGCCACCACCGGGGTGTTGTGGCCCTGGCTGCGGATCAGCTCGCGGATCTCGAGCATGTCGGAGGGATTGCGCACGAAGCTGAGGGCCACCCAGTCGACCCCCTGCTGCAGCCCGAAGCTGAGGTCGCGGCGGTCCTTGGGGGTCAGGGCCCGGATCGACAGCTGCACGTCGGGGAAGTTGACCCCCTTGTTGTTGGAGAGCACGCCACCCACGGTGACCCTGCACTTCAGGGTCTGTTCGGGGCCGTCGACCTCCACCACCACCATCTCCACCCGGCCGTCGTCGAGCAGGATCCGGCTGCCATTGGTCACCTCATCCGCCAGGCGCTCGTAGGTCACCGTGGCGATCGTGTTGTCGCAGTTGACGGCGCGGGAGGTGAGCGCGAAGGGATCCCCCTTGGCCAGGGTGATCGGACCGGCCTGGAAGCGCCCCAGACGGATCTTGGGGCCCTGGAGATCCTGAAGGATGCCGATGTGCACGCCCAGTTCGTGGGCCACCTGGCGGATGGTGGCGATCCGATCGGCGTGGTCGCTGTGATCGCCGTGGGAGAAGTTGAGACGGAAGGTGGTGGCACCGGCGGCGATCAGCTGCCGCAGCACCTCGGGAGACTCGGTGGCCGGACCGATCGTGGCCACGATCTTTGTGCGACGCATGAGATCGTGAGGGGCCATGGGACGACCGTGTACAAGGGCGGAAACTACCATCCGGACTTGCCCGGAGCGAGCTTGAAATGGACTTTCAGGACTACCAGCGACGCTCCCGTGAGACGGCGCGTTACCCGGACGTGGGCGCCAACATTCTTTACCCCACGCTGGGATTGTGCGGGGAGGCCGGCGAAGTGGCCGACAAGGTCAAGAAGGTGCTGCGGGATCGTGCTGGCGTCTTCGGCCCCGACGTCCGCGACGACCTGCGGCTGGAGCTGGGCGACGTGCTCTGGTACGTGGCCCAGCTGGCCACGGAACTGGGGCTGGATCTGGAGGAGGTGGCCGGCGCCAATCTGGCCAAGCTGGCCAGCCGCGCGGACCGTAACGTGATCGGAGGCAGCGGCGATCGGCGGTGAAGCAACGACCAACCGCCAGGACGACCCTGGCCCGGGCGCTGTCCGGCCTGTTCCTGGGGCTGTTGATTCTTCTCTGTGGCCCCGGCCCGGCGGCCGCCACCGACCTGAAGGTCTCGGAGGTGGTGATCGAGCCCTGCCCAGCTGACGACCTCGGCAGCCAGCCGGAGTTGGTCCGCCCCAGTGGGGCCAGCTGCTGGGCCCTGCGGGGGGTGGTGGTCAACCCCGGAGCGAAGCCCGTGATGGACACCGATGTGTTCGGCCTGATCCTCGATGCCAGCGGTGAGCCGGTGCTGCCGAATCGCACCCGGGTGGGTTCCATCGGCGACGTGCCGCCCGGCAGCTCGAGCTTCGCCCTGCGCTTGGCCGTGCCGGCCGGCACGCCGGGTCCCCTCGGCACGCGCAGCGTCAAGGCAAGGGGATTCAGCTCACCGGTGCGCACCCGGGCCGGCATCGACGATGAGCTCCTGCCCCTGGAAGAGGCCCTGAGCGCCTCCGACGATCTGCCCGCTCAGTAGGGCAAGCCGCCGGAGGACAGGGTGGCAATCGAGGCCCCCAGCAGGCTCTGGGCCAGCTGCAGGGCGATGAAGGCCACCAGGGCCGACAGGTCGATGCCGCCAAGCGGTGGAATCAGTCCGCGGAAGGCGTTCAGGTAAGGGTCGGTGATGGCGCTGACGCTGGAGAGCAACGGGTTGCTCCAGTCCAGGTTGGGGAACCAGCTCAGCAGCACCCGGACCAGCAGCACCAGGAGGTAGATGCTCAGGGTCTGGGCCAGCACCTGGAGCAGGAAGACGAAGATGTTCATGGAAAGGGTCGAGGGGGTGGGGCTGCAACCGCAGGCCAACTCTATGGATCCGGTTCCTCGTCGGGTGACGCGGGCCCCTCGACCGTCTCAGCGGCGGCCAGGCGCGACCCCAGGGCCGCCAGATCGTCGGCCTTCAGGGAGAAGGTGCGATGGAACTTCTCACTCAGGCTGAGCCAGTAGGAGCGGCCGTCGCTCTGGCGACGGCGCTCGATGAAGTCCTGGGCCAGCAGCTCCTTGATGTGCTCGTAGGCCCCCGAACCGCGCAGCTCCACCAGCTCCGACTGCAGCAGCCGCTTCTTGAGGGCGATGGTGGCCAGGGTGCGCAGGGCGGCGATCGACAGATCCACCGGCAGCAGGTTCTGCACCAGATCCCCCAGGCCGGCCCGCAGCTGCAGCGCGTAGCGCTGGCCCTCCTGGTGGATCTCCAGGGCGGTGTCCCGGTGGGCGTAGTCGGCCATCAGGGTGATCAGGGCCAGTTCGGTCGCGTCCCGTTCGATGCCGGCGATGGCAGCCAGTTCGCCCAGCTCCAGCGGCCGGCCCTTGAGGTAGAGGATCGCCTCCAGCCGTGCCGGCAGGGAGAGGCCGCAGAAGGGTTCGGGTTCAGCCATGGGGATGGGCGGCAGGGCGTGGCGGCAGGTTGCGGCCCACTTCTCCCAGGAACAGCCGGTAGGCCGGGTTGTGGGTCTCCTCCCAGTGCTGGTAGGGGAGATCGGCGAGGAAGGCCTGCCAGGCCTCCAGCTCCGACGGCGGCACCTGCACCCCCACCACGATGCGCCCGACGTCGGCACCGTGGTTGCGGTAGTGAAAGATGCTGATGTTCCAGTTGGGATGCAGGGCGGTCACGAACGCCATCAGGGCACCGGGCCGTTCCGGGAACACGAAGCGATAGAGCCGCTCCTCTCCCTGGTTCAGCGCCGCCCCGGCGCTGGCCGGCAGCCGTCCCCCCACCATGTGGCAGAGGTGCAGCTTGGCCAGCTCGTCGCCGCTCAGGTCGAGGCAAGGAAACCCGTGGGACTCCAGCGCCTCCATCAGCTGGCGGGTGTCCTGGTGGCCGCTGATCTGGACCCCCACGAAGATGTGGGCCAGCTGGGGGTCGGCCAGGCGGTAGCTGAACTCGGTGAGGCTGCGCTGGCCGAGGACGGCGCAGAAGCGCGCCAGGCTGCCGGGTTGCTCGGGGATCTCCACCGCCAGCAGGGCTTCGCGTTCCTCGCCCAGCTCGGCCCGTTCCGCCACGAAGGCCAGCCGGTCGAAGTTCATGTTGGCGCCGCAGGCCACCGCCACCAGGGTCCTGTCCCGCAGCTGACGCTGCGCCACGTCCTTTTTCATGCCAGCCACCGAGAGGGCGCCCGCCGGCTCCAGGATCGAGCGGGTGTCCTCGAAGACGTCCTTGATGGCGGCGCAGATCTCATCGGTGTCCACCGTGACCATCCGGTCGACGCAGCGCTGGGCCAGGGCGAAGGTGTGCTCACCCACCTGGCGCACGGCCACGCCGTCGGCGAACAGGCCCACCTGGTCGAGCCGCACCCGCTGCCCCGCCGCCAACGAGCGGGTCATGGCATCGGCATCGCTCGGCTCGACGCCCACCACCTCCACCTGGGGCCAGAGGCTCTTGACGTAGGCGCCGATGCCGGCGATCAGCCCGCCACCACCCACCGCCACATAGATGGCATCGGGGGGATCGGAGCACTGGCGCAGGATCTCCAGGCCGATCGTGCCCTGGCCGGCGATCACATCCGGGTCATCGAAGGGATGGATGAAGGTGAGTCCGCGCAGCCGCTGCAGGCGGTGGGCTTCCTCGCAGGCCTCGTCGTAGGTGTCGCCATGAAGCACCACGTCGGCGCCGCGGGCCGCCACCGAGCGCACCTTCATCTCCGGAGTGGTGACCGGCATCACGATCACGGCGGTGCAGCCGAGCCGCTGGGCGGCCAGGGCCACCCCCTGGGCATGGTTGCCGGCACTGGCGGCGATCACCCCCCGGTCGAGCTCGGCCCTCTCCAGACCGACCATTTTGTTGTAGGCGCCGCGCAACTTGAAGCTGAACACGGGCTGGAGATCCTCCCGTTTCAGCAGCACCTGGTTGAGGAGCCGGCGGGAGAGGTTGGGGGCGGGATCGAGGGGGGATTCGATCGCCACGTCGTACACCCGGGCCCGCAGGATCCGCTGCAGGTAAGCGGTTGCCTCGGGAAAGGCGTCGTCGTGGGCGGCCAAGGTCATGGCCCCAGTGTCGCAACCCGACCCTGGAACGGTGGCGTTCGCCGCCGTGGGCTGGAGCGAACCCCGTAGATTGGCCACCTGAAAGCAAGGAAGGGCATGCATCTGAGCGAGCTGAGCCATCCGAATCAGCTGCACGGCCTGAGCACGGCAGAACTCGAGGCCATGGCTCGCCAGATCCGCGAGAAGCACCTGCAGGTGGTCGCCACCAGTGGTGGGCACCTGGGTCCTGGGCTCGGGGTCGTTGAACTCACCCTCGCCTTGTACCAAACCCTCGACCTTGACCACGACCGGGTCGTGTGGGATGTGGGCCACCAGGCCTATCCCCACAAGCTGGTCACGGGGCGCTACAAGGATTTCCATACCCTGCGCCAGAAGGGCGGCGTGGCGGGTTATCTCAAGCGCAGCGAGAGCCGCTTCGACCATTTCGGCGCCGGCCACGCCTCCACCAGCATCTCGGCCGCCCTGGGCATGGCCCTGGCCCGAGACCGCCGCGGCGAAGACTTCAAATGCGTCGCCGTGATCGGCGATGGGGCCCTCACCGGCGGCATGGCCCTGGAGGCCATCAACCATGCGGGCCACCTGCCGCACACCAAACTGCTGGTGGTGCTGAACGACAACGACATGTCGATCTCAGCTCCGGTGGGGGCCCTCTCCACCCACCTCAACCGCATGCGGCTCAGCAAGCCGGTGCAGTTCCTCTCCGGCAGCGCCGAGGAGGCGGTGAAGCACCTCCCCTTCCTGCACGGGGAACTGCCCACCGAGCTCAAGACACTCAAAGAGAGCATGAAGCGGCTGGCCGTGCCCAAGGTGGGGGCTGTGTTTGAAGAGCTGGGCTTCACCTACGTGGGCCCGATCGACGGCCATGACATCCCCGAGATGGTGCGCACCTTCCAGGCGGCCCACCGCTGTGAGGGTCCGGTGCTGGTGCACGTGGCCACCACCAAGGGCAAGGGCTACCCCTACGCCGAAGCCGACCAGGTGGGGTACCACGCCCAGTCGGCCTTCGATCTGGCCACCGGCAAGGCCTATCCCTCCAGCAAGCCCAAACCGCCCAGCTGGAGCAAGGTCTTCGGCCAGACCCTCATCAAGATCTGCGAACAGGATCCCAGGGTGGTGGGCATCACCGCCGCCATGGCCACCGGCACCGGGCTGGATCTGCTGGAGAAGGCGCTCCCCGGCCAGTATTTCGATGTGGGCATCGCCGAGCAGCACGCCGTCACGATGGCGGCGGGCATGGCCTGCGAAGGTCTGCGGCCGGTGGTGGCGATCTACAGCACCTTCCTGCAGCGCGCCTACGACCAGCTCATCCATGACGTCGGCATCCAGAAGCTGCCGGTCACCTTCGTTCTCGATCGGGCCGGCATCGTCGGCGCCGACGGCCCCACCCACCAGGGCCAGTACGACATCAGCTACCTGCGGGCCGTCCCCAACTTCACGGTGATGGCTCCGAAGGACGAGGCCGAACTGCAACGCATGCTGGTCACCTCGATCGCCCATGACGGTCCCTGCGCCATCCGCATCCCCCGTGGCGAAGGCGAAGGGGTGCCCCTGATGGACGAGGGCTGGCAGCCCCTGGAGATCGGCCGCGGTGAGCTGCTCACCGACGGCGACGATGTGTTGATCGTGGCTTACGGCGCCATGGTGGCGCCGGCCATGGCCACCGCCGGTCTGCTCCAGGAGAAGGGCCTCCGGGCCGCCGTCGTGAACGCCCGCTTCCTGCGGCCCCTCGACGAGGCCCTGATCCTGCCCCTGGCGCGGCGCATCGGTCGGGTCGTGACGATGGAGGAAGGTGCCCTGCCCGGTGGCTTCGGGGCCGCGGTGGTGGAAACCTTCAACGACCACGAACTGGCCATTCCGGTGCTGCGCATCGGCATCCCGGATCTGCTGGTCGACCACGCCAGTCCTGAGCAGAGCAAGGAAAGCCTGAGCCTCACCCCCGCCCAGATGGCTGATCGCATCCACGAGCGTTTCGGCCCGGTGTTCCGCGCCACCGTCCCCACCGCCCTTGCCGTCTGAGTCCTCCCTCCACTGCCAGGTGCTGGTGGTGGGGGCCGGTCCGGCCGGCGGAGACCTGGCCCGGCGTCTTGCCATGCAGGGCGTCGATGTCGTCCTGGCCGACCGCCTCGCCGACCTGAACCGCTCCGCCTTCAGCAGCGCCGCCCTGCCGATGGCGTCCATGGAGGACTTCGGCTTGTCGGCGGAGGTGGTGGGCAGCCGCTGGCGGCAGTGGCAGCTGATCGGTCCTGGCAGGGCCACCCGCTCCTGGGCCTCCCCCCAGCCCCTTGGTGTGGTGCTCGATTTCGGCGCTCTGCGCCGCTGGCAGGCCGACCAGTGCCTGCGCTGGGGAGGTCGGGTGGCGTTGGGACTCCACGCCTGCTCCAGCCACGAGGAGGGCGAGCGGATGGTCACCCTGCTGCGCCGTGCCGATGGCACCACCCTGCGCGTCAGCAGCGACTGGACCGTGGATGCCAGCGGCCAGGCCCGGGCCCTGCTGGGCGATCCGCCACCGGCCCAGCGCCCGCGGGATGGCCTGGTGCGAGCCGCCGGCCTGGAATGGCTGCTGCAGGTGTCCCCCACCTGCTGGCAGCGCTGGGCTGAGCGGCTCAGCTTCTGCCTCGGCAGCGACTGGGTGCCCCAGGGCTACGGCTGGATCTTTCCGATGCAGCCGGGCGTGCTGAAGCTCGGGGTGTGCCGGTTGGTGGATCCCCAGCGCCAGCAGCCACCCCTGGGGGGCCTGATCACGGAGGTGGGCCGGCGGCTGCTGGCAGACGGAATGGCTGACGAGGACTTCAAGGTCCTGGACCGCCATGGCGGTCTGGTGCGAAGCACGATCCGCCGTCGCGAACCCCATCAACGGGGGCGGTTGGTGGGCCTGGGCGATGCGGTCAGCACCGCCAACCTGCTGGGCGGTGAAGGCATCCGTCACGCCCTGACCAGCAGCGCCGTGCTGGCTCCCTTGCTGCAACAGGCCCTGGCGACCTCAGGGATTTCAGCCTCGCCCCAGCAGGCGCTGCGGGACTATGCGCCCCAGCTCAGACGGGCCCTTGGCTGGCGCTGGTCCCTCAGCGGCCGGCTGGCGCGGCGCACCTGGCTGGGCCTGCATGGGCCGAGGGCTGATGGCCGGCTTGACCAGGTGCTGCGGGGGCTGGAACGGCGCAGGGCGGAGGATCTCTCGGCCCTGCTGTTCGGCTATCGCTTCGAGCGCTACGGCCTCAGGGCCATGCCGTACCTGCTCGGCTGGCGCTGAGCGTCAGAGGACGCCGCGGGAGGCCAGACCCAGGATCGCGCCCATGCCGAGGATGTGCCCCAGGCTGGTGGTGCCGAGCATGGCGCCGTGGCTGAAGCCGCCGAAGAAGGAGTTGTTGGGAAGCTGCAGACCCACGGTCTGCTGCTGGATGGTGGCCTTGCCGATGGCGATGGCGATGACGTTGCACACGATCATGACCAGGGCCACCTTGGGAGACCAGCTGATCGACGCGGGAGCCATGGCCAGGAGGGGAGCGATCATGATGCACTTGCTGACGCCCCATCTTCCGGGTCAGGGGCAGCTGCGCCCCGCCCCCTTAAGACTTGTTCACCTGGGAGCGCCGCCTCCTGCCGGGGCCGAAATCCCAGCAGCACCACCAGGTTGCTGAGGGTCAGAAAGGCTTCGGCGCCACCGTGAAGGGGATCCACGTCCGCCAGCTGACGGCCGTAGACCAGCTGGGCCACCACCGCGGCGGCGATCGTGACCGCCACGAACAGCAGTGTCAGCTGGAAGCCGCGCAAGGCCAGCCGCGGAAAAGCCCGCACCTTCTGCGCCCACCAGAGAAAGGCCAGGTAGGGCAGGAGCGAGAGCACGAAGAACGGTGCCGGATCCACACCGCCGAGGCGCTGAAACCAGTCGGCCAGGGGCAGGCTCACGGGGTTCCGTCCTCCGGCGCCGGCCGCTGCAGACGCAGCAGGTTCCAGGCGGCCAGGGCCAGGGCTCCGTTGCCCAGGGCGGTCAGACCGGCCTGCAACACCACCAGCCCCTTGAGGGCCTCGCTGTTGTCGAACAGATGCCAGGTGCAGGCGGCCATGGCGCTCACCAGGGCCGGCACCATGGCCAGGGCCAGCCAGCGCCAGCCCCCTTCCCGCCGCAACCGCCCATAGGCCTGGACGGCGAGGATCGCGAGCCCCCACTCGAGCACCGACGTGATGTGGATCCACCAGGTGGGCAGCGACAGCGCGTGCATGGGGAAGGCCTGGTGTGATCCGTAATGTACGGAGCCGGAACCACCGCTGTCTCGGATGCGTGCTCTGATCTGCGGCTACTACGGTGAGCACAACCTCGGCGATGACGCCCTGCTGCAGGTGTTGCTGGGCCAACTGCCGGCCGGTTGCGTTCCGCTGGTCACGGCCCACGACCAGGATCTGGTGCACGACCGTTTCGGGGTGGAGACCACCGACCGCCGGCGGCTGGGTGGGGTGATCGCCGCCCTCGGCCGCTGCCAGGCCCTGGTGCTCGGCGGCGGCAGCCTGCTGCAGGACACCACCAGCTTTCAGAGCCTCCTCTATTACGGCGCGCTGATGCTGGCGGCCCGGCTCCGGGGCCAACCCGTGATCCTCTGGGGCCAGGGACTGGGTCCGCTGCGCCGCCGCCGCAGCCGGGCACTGGTGCGGCGCTTGCTGCCCCTGGCGACGGCGATCAGCTGGCGGGATGACTCCTCCGCGGCCCAGGCGCGGGCCTGGGGGGTGGAGGCGTCGGTCGGCAGTGATCCGGTCTGGGCCCTGCCGGCCCAGCCCTGGAGTGGCCGCGGTGGCCCGATCGTGCTCTGTTTCCGGCCGGTGCAGCAGCTGAACGGTGCGGCCTGGATCCCCTATCTTCAGGCCCTCGAACGGCTGGCGCTGGCGGCCGATCGGGAGGTGCTCTGGCTGCCCTTCCATCAGGACCAGGACCGGGGTCTGCTGGCGCGTCTGATCCAGCAGGATCTGCTGGGTGAAGCTCTCGCCAGCCGCAGCCGGGAACTGGCGGTGCAGACCCCCGAAGACGCCATGGACGCCTTCCGCCAGGCGGGCCTGGTGCTGGCCATGCGCCTGCATGGACTGATCCTGGCCGCGCTGGCCGGCAGCCCCTGCGCCGCCCTCAGCTACGACCCCAAGGTGGCCGCTGCGGCGGCGGGGATCGGTTGTCCTTGCCAGGAACTCGAAGCCCCCACTGACGGCCATCTCCAGAGCACCTGGGCCGCTGTGCTCGACACACCGCCGCAGACCGCCGGCATCGCGGCTCTGCAACGGAGCAGCCACGTGCACCGCCAGGTGCTGGCGGCCTTGCAGGACGGAGTTCCGCCCAGCTGAGGGCGATTCAGTTGGGCCGCAGCAGCTCGGCCTGGTCGATGCGCCGCCCCTGGCTGTCCCAGGCGTCGATGCGTAGCCGGTCGGCGGTGGCGCTCAGCTCGGCGAAGCCGTAGGTGCTGAGGGCCCGGGCGGTGTTGGCGTTGGGCAGCACGGCTCGCAGTTGGGCGCCACCGTTGCCCACCGTGAGGTAGGTGGTGCCATCGATCGGGCGGGTGCGCTCGTAGTGGTGGTCGTGGCCATTGATGTAGAGCTGGACCCCGTAGCGGCGGAACAGGGGCGCGAGCCGGGCGATGGCGGCCGGATCATCGCCATAGAAGCCGGACGAGCGCATCGGGTGGTGCCCCACCACCACCTTCCAGGGGGCCGTGCTGGCGGCCAGGGCCTGCTGCAGCCAGGGTCGCTGATGCTGCCAGGGGGCGTTGACGTTGGTGTCCAGCAGGAAGAACTGCACCGGTCCGCGCCGCAGGGTGTACCAGCGTCCCTTCATGCCAAAGGGCTTGTAGGCGATCTGCTGGTCGCCGTTGGCGGTGCGGATGTCGTGGTTACCGAGCACCGCGTGGAAGGGCACCCCGGCCTGAAGCAGGGCGCTGTACGGACGGCGGAAGCTGCTCTCCACCAGGGCCAGGTCGCCGGAGGGGTAGATGTTGTCGCCAGCCAGGAGCACCAGATCCACCGGCGCGCGCCGATGGACGTCGCCCATGCGCTGGCCCACGGCCCGCTGGTGGGCATTGCCGCTGCCGCTGTCGCCGGTGGCCAGGACGTGCAGGCGTGCCGCGGAGGAGTTGCCCTGGCCCGGCGCGGCCAGCAGCGGCAGCCCGAGGGCGGCGGCTGCGATCAGGCCCAGAAGCTGTCGGCGCCGGATCACTGGCCCGTTTCCCCCTGCAGCCGGGACAACTCCGCCAGCACCTCCTGGCTGTGGCCGGAGGGCCTGACCGCCACCCAGCTGGCCCGCAGCACGCCGTCCGGGTCAATCAGGAAGGTGTGACGCGCCGAGAAGGGGGCCAGCCAGGAGCCGTAGCGCCGACTGACGACTCCGCCGGGATCGGAGAGCAGTGGATAGGCCAGGCCTTCGCTGCCACAGAACGACAGATGGGCCTCGGCGTCATCGGCACTGACGCCCACCACCTCGGCATTCTGGGCGCGGAAGCTGGCCAGGTCGCGCTGGAAGCCGCGCGCCTCGAGCGTGCAGCCGCTGGTGAAATCCTTGGGATAGAAATAGAGGGCCAGCCAGCGGCCGCGGAAATCAGCCATGGACAGGTGGGTCTGGCGCACGGTTCCGTCAGGCCCCGGAGCCACACCGTCCAGATCAACAGCCGGAGCTGGCTTGCCGATGTCCGGCAAGGTGCCGCCCATGGCAGCGGCTTGCTCTGGACGAATCAGTAGGCCGATGGCGGCAAGAAAGGTTCCGCCCAAAAACGCGCGACGCTCCACGAGCTTGCATGCATCGAGCGTGGACCCTAGCGATGCTGCCTGAGCAGCCCCGTTAAGGCCGGGGATCAAAGCGACTCAGATCTTGGCCAGATTGACGCCCAGTTCCTTGGCGTAGGCACCGAGGCCTTTTTTCTGGATGGTTTTCAGGGCCTTGGTGGACACCCGCAGCTTGATGAAACGCTTGCCCTCGGCCCACCACAGCCGCCGTTCCTGCAGGTTCACCTGCTGCAGCTTCTTGGTGCGCACGTGGGAATGGCTGACGGCCATGCCGTTGTTGGCGCGCTTGCCGGTGAGCTGACAGACCCGGGACATGACGTTGTGACGACGGTGGACGTTGCAGGCCTGAGCCAGCTAGAGAGCTTAACAAATGGTGCCCGACCACACCTGCGGGCCGATCAGGCAGCAAGCCGGGCGCCGCTCTCAGGATCGAACCAGAGCTCATGCTGCCGCTGCCAGCCCAGGCGCGGTTCCGGGGGCATCGGCGCCTCCGCTGTGGTGAGCACCCGCAGCGTGCCCCACGGGCTGTCGAACCAGAGGAGTTGCTGGTGGCCCCACCACTCCTTGCGCAGCAGCCGGGCGGCGACAGCACCGTCGTCGTCCAGGCGAAGGTGCTCGGGCCGCAGGCCCAGCTGACGCCCGGGCTCGATCGTCAGCAGGTTGATCGCCGGCCGCCCCAGGAAGGAGGCGACGAATCGGTTGGCGGGGTTGGTGTAGAGATCCCTGGGGCTGCCCACCTGCTGCAGCCGGCCGGCCTCGAGCAGGGCGATGCGGTCGGCCATGCCCACGGCCTCCTGCTGGTCGTGGGTCACGTAGATCACCGGCTGCTCGCGGCCGCACAGCAGCCGGCGCAGTTCCGGCCGCAGGTCCTCCCTCAGCTGGGCATCGAGGTTGCTCATCGGCTCATCGAGCAGCACGATCCGCGGTTGACGCAGCAACGCCCGCGCCAGGGCCACCCGTTGGCGCTGGCCGCCGGAGAGCTGGGCGGGCCGGCGCTGGCGCAGTTCGCCCAGCTGGAGCAGCTCAAGGGTGGCATCGATGCGCCGCTGGCGCTCGCGGGGGGCCATGCCGCGCACCTTCAGGCCCAGGTCCAGGTTGCCCTCCACACTCAGGTGGGGGTAAAGGGCGTAGCTCTGGAACACCATCGCCACCTGCCGTTCCCCCGGGCTTCGGCCGCTGAGATCGACGCCGTCCAGCAGCACCTGTCCGCCGCTGGCCGGATCCAGCCCTGCCACCAGGCGCAGGGTGGTGGATTTGCCGCAGCCACTGGGTCCGAGCAGGGCGACGCATTCGCCGGGAGCGACCTGCAGGTCGAGGCGATCCAGCAGGCACCGACCGCCCACCTCCCGGCACAGCTGCCGCAGTTCAAGACCGGCGCCGGAGCTGGAGCTCATCCCTTCACCGCCCCGCGGGTCAGTCCCGAGACGATCGACCTCTGGGCCAGCAACACCAGCAGCAGCAGGGGCAGGCTGCCCAGAACGGTGGCAGCGGCAAAGGCTCCGTAGGGGATGGTGAACACCGAGCCGCCACCGATCCGGGCGATGGCGATCGGCAGGGTGAGCAGATCACTGCGGCTGATCCAGGTGAGGGCGATGGCGTACTCGTTCCAGCTGGCCAGAAACACCAGGATGGCCGTGCTGGCCAGGGCCGGTCCCAGCAGGGGCAGAAGCACGAATCGGAGCCGCTGCCCCAGGCCCAGCCCCTCGAGTCGCGCCGCATCCTCCAGCTCCCTGGGAAGGTCGGCGAAGGCGGCCCGCAGCAACAGGACCGCCAGGGGCAGGGACAGGGCCGTGTACGGCAGGCTGAGGGCGAGCAGATTGTTGGCCAGGCCGATGCTGCGGGCGATCTCCAGCAGCGCCAGGAACAGCAGCACGGTGGGGAACATGGCCGCCGCCACCAAAGCCAGGCCCACCCCCCAGCGCAGCGGGCCGCGCAGCCTCTGCAGCCCGTAGGCGCAGGGCACCGCCAGCAGCAGGGTCAGCAGGGTGGTGGCCAGCCCCACCAGGGTGCTGTTGGTCAGGTACCGCCAGAAGGGGGGGTCTCCGGAGAGCACCAGCTGGTAGTTGGCCAGCGTCCAGGGGTTGCCGTCGAGCAGCGGCGCCACCAGGGCCTCCGGGCGCAGCAGGGAGGTGCGCAGCTGCCAGAGCAGGGGACCCAGGCTCCAGAGCAGCACCAGCAGCCTCATGTGGCCTGCTCCGTGGTTCGCTCCAGGCCGTGGCGCCGCAGCAGCAGCCAGCCGCCACCCAGCGACACCAGCAGCAGCAGGAAGGTGGCGAGCATCACGGTGCTGGCGTAGCCGAAGTCGAGGAACCGCATGGCATTGAGGTAGGCATAGAGGGCCAGGCTCTCGGTGCTGCCGGCCGGCCCCCCGCCCGTGAGCACCTGGATCAGGTCGAAGACACCGAGGGCCTGGGCGAGCCGGAACAGCAGCGCCAGGCTGAGATAGGGCACCAACAGGGGCAGGGTGAGGCGGCGCAGGATCTGGAGGCGGCAGGCCCCCTCCAGGCGCAGGGCCTCCTCCAGATCCGCCGGAATGGTCTGCAGTCCGGCCAGCAGCAGCAAGGCCACGAACGGCATCGTCTTCCAGACATCCGCCAGCACCACGAAGAACCAGGTGGTGGAAGGGGTGGAGAGGAAGCCGTAGCTGCTGCCGCCCAGGGAGCGGATGGCGGCGTTGAGCGGACCATGGGGATCGTTGAAGATCCAACGCCAGCCCAGGGCCATCACCGTGGTGGGCAGGGCCCAGGGCAGCAGGGTCAGGGCCCGCAGGGGCCCACGACCCCGCAGGGGGCGGTGCAGCAGCAGGGCGAGGGCAAGTCCACCCAGCAGTTCCAGGGCCACCGAGCAGAGGGCGAAGCGCAGGGTCTGGGCCGCGTCCGTCCAGAACCGGGCGTCATCGAGCAGCCGCCCCCAGTTGGCGCCGCCATTGGGCACGGGCACGAGGCCGGTGAGCACCGAGCTGGCCTGCAGGCTCAGCCAGCCGTAGCGCAGCAGGGGGTAGAGGAACACCGCCGCCAGCAGCAGCAAAGCCGGCAGCATCAACAGCAGGGAGACCGTGCGGGATTTCATGGGTCTGCTGCTCCACTCCCCGGGGGGCCGGCCAGGGAGCGCAGCACCTGCAGGCTCTGGCGCTGGGCGGTGGCCATGGTCTGGTCGGGACCCCCCTGGCCGGTGAGCATGCCGTTCACCTGACGGGCCAACAGGTCGCTGAGCTGGGCGTAGGCCGGTGTGGGCGGCCGCAGCTGGGGATGTTGCAGGGCCTGCCGCTGCACCGCCAGCAGCGGGGCGCGGCGCTGCAGGTCCGGGTCGTCATAGAGCCGGCTCCAGGTGGGGGCGTAGCCCTGGTCGAGGGCCAGCTGGCGTTGCACAACCGGGCCGGTGAGCCAGCGGATCACCGCCACCGCCTCCTCGGGATGGGGGCTGCCCTTGATCAGGGACAGGCCCCAGGTTCCCAGGGTGCCGCCTCCCTGCTCCCCCGGAGCCCCCACCATCGCGGTGACGCCCACCTTGCCCTTGACTGGCCCCTCGCCCTTCTCGATCTCCCGCCAGGCGTAGGGCCAGTTGCGCAGAAAGGCGGCCTCACCGGCGGCAAAGGACTGCAGGGCATCGTTCTCGGCGTAATTGGCCACCGCCCTGGGGCTTACGCCATCGCGAAGAAGGCCATCCAGCCAGGCGGCCGCCGCCACGGCCTGTGGACTGTCCAGCTGCGTGCGGGCGGTGGCGTCATCCCACCAGCGGGCCCCGAAGCCCTGCAGCACCTCCACCATCACACAGCTCAGCCCCTCGTACTGGCGCCCCTGCCAGAGGTAGCCCCAGCGCACCCTGCCGCGGCGCTGCAGGTCGCGGGAGATGGCCACCAACTCCGCCGTGTCCCGGGGCGGGCGTGGCATCAGATCGGTGCGCCAGTACAGCAGGCCCGTGTCGCCAGTGAGGGGCATGCGCCAGAGGTGCTCGCCCTGGCCATTGCCCAGGCGGGCGCCGGGCTCCATGGCCGCCAGCACCTCCGGGCCGAACCAGCGCTCCAACGGCACGAACCAGCCGGCGGCCACGTACTTCGGCAGCCAGCTGACATCCACCAGCAGAAGATCGAAAGGGGCCTCCCCCAGCAACAGGCTGCTGATGGCCAGATCGGAGATGGTCTCCGTGTCCAGGGGGCCGCGGATCACCTCCACCGCCACGCCCGAGCCGCTGGCGTTGAAGCGTTCCACCGGGCCCGCCACCGCATCGGCCAGGGGGGCGGGCATCAGCACCCGGATCGGCACCGGTTCCGCCGCGACCGCCTGCACCGCCCTCAGGCCGCTGGCAGAGAGCAGCACCAGCAGGACCGCCAGCAGACCCACAACGGCGGGCTGCCGCCGCAGGCTGAAGAAAGGGGGGCGGGCCGCCATGGGCCAAGGTTACGCGGGCCGTGCAGACCCCCCGGCGGCCGTCCTTGGCGCCCCTGGGCTCAGAGGCCCCGCTGCATCAGCTGGCCCATCAGGTCGGAGCTGCGCTGCTGGAAGCCGGCCAGCTGGTTCGGCTCCAGACCCCCCACGGCCAGGCGGGCCACCTCATAAATGTGGCGGCTGAGATCCTCCGCCAGCTGACGGCTGGGGGAGGTGGTGTCGGAGCCGGTGATGACGGCGCCGGCAGAGAGCTTGAGCAGCCCCTCCACGAGGGGATGGCGGCGGTTCACCAGCAGGACGTGGTGGTCCGGCAGGCCCGGCAGCCGTTGCTCCATCAGGGCTCCCATGTCGTTGAGACGGCGCATCTGCTCCGGCAGCAGGATCAGGGCAGCCGGTGAGCCCTCTCCCTTCAGCGACTGCACCTGGATGGTGATCTTGTCGTCGTCGAGGGCGGCCTTGAACAGGTCGCGGAGCTTCTCACCGCTGTCCTTGCCTTCGGCGTCGGCCAGCTCGCTCTCGGGCTCATGCAGGCTGGCGTCGAGCTCGGCGTCGACCCGCTGGAAGCGCAGGTCGCCGTGGCGGGCTTCCAGCCAGGGGATGAACTGGGAATCGATCAAGGTGTCGGCGAGCAGCACCTCCGCCCCTTGCCCCTTCCACAGGGCCAGGGCCCCGGCCTGCCCGGCCTCATCGGTGCAGTAAAGGATCCGATCGGCGTTGTCGCCGGCCAGGCGGCCCCGGTAACCGGCCAGCGTGGTGTAGGTGCGGCCATCGGTGGCGACAGGGTCGAGGCCGGTGGCCTCCTCACCGTCCTCGGGCGGCTCGGCCGCTGCCGCGGTGGTGCCGTAGAGGATCAGATCCGCCACCTGCTCGGCGAATTTCTCGTCCTCCATGGCGCCGATCTTGATGAAGGGGGCCAGCGAATCCCAGATCTCCGCATAGCGGCCCGGTTCATCGCGGTGCAGCTCCTTGAGCCGGTCGCCCACCTTCTTGGCCACGAAGCCGCCGATGGAGCGCACCCGCCGATCGGTCTGCAGGGCGCTGCGGCTGACGTTCAGCGGGATGTCGGGCGAATCGATCACGCCCCGCAGGGGCAGCAGGTAGCGAGGCACCACTTCCTTGATGGAATCACTGACGAACACCTGATTGCAGTAGAGGCGGATCTCGCCCTTTTCCCAGTCGGCGCGGCCGGTGATCCTGGGAAAATAGAGAATGCCCTGCAGGTTGTAGGGATAGTCGGTGTTGAGGTGTACCCACAGCAGGGGATCCCCCTGGAACGGGTACAGATAGCGGTAAAGGTTGATGTAATCGTCGTCGCTGAGGTCGCGGGGGCTCTTGCGCCAGGGCGCCTCCCGCTTGTTGACCGTTTCGCCATCAAGCTGCACCGCCACTGGCAGGA
Source organism: Cyanobium gracile UHCC 0281 (assembly GCF_034931305.1). Lineage (GTDB taxonomy): Bacteria > Cyanobacteriota > Cyanobacteriia > PCC-6307 > Cyanobiaceae > Cyanobium > Cyanobium gracile_A. Next base: position 76,215 of record NZ_JAYGHY010000007.1, read on the forward strand.
AGTCGCAGTAGGTGGTGATCAGGGTGCGGATTCTGGAGGGCTCGATGTACTCCAGCTCCTCCTCCATCAGGTGCAGGACCACGTCGGTGCCGGGTTCGGTGCGCTCGGCACCCTCGAGGCTGAAATTGGGGGAACCGTCGCAGCTCCAGCGCACCGCCTCGGCGCCGGGGCGGGCACTCAGGCTGACCAGCTCCACCCGGGACGCCACCATGAAACTGGAATAGAAACCGAGGCCGAAATGGCCGATGATGGCGTCGCTTTCGCTCTTGTATTTCTCGAGGAAGTCCTCGGCGCTGGAGAAGGCCACCTGGTTGATGTAGCGCTTCACCTCATCGGCGGTCATGCCGATGCCGTTGTCACTGATGGTGAGCGTTTTGGCTTCCCGGTCAATGCGGATGGCGATGATCCCCTCGGTGCCTTCGCTGCAGTCGCCCGCCATGGCGGCCATGCGGCGCTTGCTGATCGCATCCACCCCGTTGCTCACCAGCTCCCGCAGGAACACCTCATGGCCGGAATAGACGGCCTTCTTGATGATCGGGAAAATGTTCTCGGTGTGGATCTGAATCTGGCCCTGTTCCAGCACCGTCATGGCGAATGAGAAGAATCGCCCTGAACCTAGGTGGGGCCGCCACGGGCCTCAAGGCCAGCGAGGGTGGGGTCCCCGAACCAGCGGGCCTCAAACGCCGGGCTTCTGCAGGTCAGGCCGCTCCTCCGGCAGGATCGCCCCCTCCACCGGACACACCTGCAGGCAGATGCCGCAGTCGATGCAGGTGTCGAAATCGATCCAGAAGAAGACGGTTCCCTTGCTGTTCGCCCCCGCTCCGGGGTGGATGCAGGCCACCGGACAGGCGTCGACACAGTCGGCCACGCCCTCGCAGACGTTGGTGACGATCGAGTGGGCCATCGATGGGGAGAAGCAGCAGCCGGATCCTAGGCAGCCAGCCACACCGCCCCACGGCAGCCCCGTTCCGCCGCCAGCCGCTCCGCCTCCGAGCGGTCGACGCAGGGGCGGGTGCAGAGCTCGGCGGCTTCACCGTCTCCGTGCAGCTCCGCCAGGCGGCTGAGGGCCTGCCCGAGGCCGGCGGCGGTGGCGCTGGCCACCAGCCAGGGACCCGGCGCCTGACCGTCAGCCATCGCCGGGGCACCCTCCGATTCGAGCAGATCGCGGATGGCCTCCACGTCGAAACCGAAGCCGGTGCCGGCCGCGTCTGCGGTGCCGGTGCCGAAGCGACCCACCAGGGCGTCGTAGCGACCGCCGCTGGCGATGGCCACCGGAGCATCGGCCCCCTGGCAGACGAGCTTGAACACCAGGCCGTCGTAAAGATCGAAATGGGGCTGGAAGGTGGGGTCCAGCTGAACCCGAACGCCAAGGCCGGCGGCCGGGGACTTGACGCTGGCCAGGGTGGCGGCGAGGGACTCCAGCAGTGGCACCGGGCCGAGCCATTGCTCCAGTTGATAGAGCACCCGCACCGGTTCGCCCCGCAGCCCGATCAGGGCCATCAGCCGCTGCCGCTGGCTGTCAGGCAGGGCCAGAGCCTCGAGGGCCAGGGGGTCGAAATCAGTGAGGGCATGGCGGGCCAGCGAGCGCTGCTCCTCCGGCACCTGGCTCAACAGGGCGCTGAGCAATCCGTGGTGCCCCACCAGCAGGGTGGGCTGGTGCCGGGGCGGCAGCTCCAGGCTGGCGACGGCCGCCAGCAACAGGTGCAGCAGCTCGGTGTCGGCGGCGGGGGAGGGCTCCCCCAACAGCTCCACGCCACTCTGCAGCTGCTCGCTGATGCGCTGGCCACCGCCATCACCGGTGAAGCTGCGGAAGGTGGTGCCACTGGCCCAGAGCCGCAGGGGCCTGGGACGGCCCAGCATTCGGGTGCTGGCGGCCCGGGCGATCGGAGCGGTGAGTTCCGGCCGCAGCCCCAGGGGCTCATCGGCCACCAGACGCACGAGTTCCCGTTCGGCGATGGCGCCACCGGCCTCCAGGGTGTCGAGTCGCTCGATGGTGGGGGGTGCCACCTCCTGGTAGCCCCAGAGGCGGTAGACGTTGGCCAGCAGGTCGCACAGGCGCCGATTGCTGTCCACCTGACCCGGGTTCAGGTCCCGCGCGCCGGCGGCAGGTTGGAGGGCCATGGAGGACGGGGGTCGGGCGGGGGTGGGGGGTCGGATCCTATGGAGTGGTGGCGTCCAGCTCGGGGGCCCCGAAGCTGGCACCGCTGAGCGGCCGGCAAAGGGCCAGCCCTTCGATCAGGGGCTGGCGCAGGGCGGGGGTGCAGGCGATCACCCGGCCGTCGGCCAGGTCGAGACGGCCGCCGTCGTAGGCGCAGACCTGTCCGCCGGCCTCTTCCACCAGCACCACGCCAGCCACCAGGTCCCAGGGGGACAGGCCCCGTTCCCAGTACCCATCGACCCGGCCGGCGGCGACAAAGGCCAGATCCACGGCGGCAGCCCCGGCCCGTCGCACCCCATGGCTGCGGTGGGTGAACCAGGCGAACTCGGCGTAGTTGTTATCGAGGCGGTGAACCCTGTCGTAGGAGAAACCGGTGACGAGCAGGGAATCCGCCAGGGCGCCGCAGTCGCTCACCCGCAACTGGCGTCCGTTGCACCAGGCGCCCCGGCCCGGGGCGGCCCAGTAGTGCTCCTCCAGGACCGGCACCTCCAGGGCACCGAGCAGGGGCAGCCCCTGCCAGCTGAGCCCCACGGAGGTGCCGAAAAACGGGTAACCATGCGCGTAGTTGGTGGTGCCATCGAGGGGGTCGACGCACCACAGCAGGTCGCCCTGGCCAGCGAGTTGGCCGCTCTCCTCCGCCAGCACGGCCACGGTGGGCGTGGCGGCCGCCAGGACCGCCAACACGGCGGCTTCAGCCGCCAGGTCGGCTTCGGTGACCAGATTGCCCGCCAGGCCCTTCTCCTTCACCTGCTCCAGCCGGCCGAAATGGCGCCGAAGTTCGCGGCCGCCGGCCTCTGCGGCTTCGCGGGCCACCAGCAGCAACCGCTCCAGTTCGGCGGCATCCAGTCCGGAACCGTCCAGGGCCCGTTGACAGAGGGAGGTCATTCGTCGTCCAGGGGCAGACCGGGACGCACCAGACCGCGGCCGAAGAAGCGGCCGAACTGGCGGTCGTAGACCTCGTCCTCGTCCTGGGTCTCCACCTCCAGCGGGCCGGTGGCCCGGGCGACGCAGAGCAGGCCGTAGCCCTGCTTGCGCAGGTCCTTGGAGAGGCCGAGGGCCTCCCGTTGATCGATGCTTCCCTCCAGCACCCGCACGGCGCAGGCGGTGCAGCAACCGTTGCGGCAGCTGAAGGGCAGCGGCTCGCCCTGGGCTTCGAAACTGCGCAGGATGTATTCCCCCTCCGGCACATCAAGGCGGATGACGCGGTTGGCCTGTCGCCAGTGGACCGTGATCGGGTGAGTGCGGGGCATCGGGACGTGGGCGGAGGGGAGGGTGTCGGTGGGGCGGAGAGGCCAGGTGCAGCCCCTGCTACATTGCCATCTGCCCCATTTCGCCCCTGGAGAGGTGGCCGAGTGGTCGAAGGCGCAGCACTGGAAATGCTGTATAGGGGCAACTCTATCGAGGGTTCGAATCCCTCCCTCTCCGTTATCTGAGTCGGCCCACCGGGCCGGCTTTTTTTTCGTTCGCAACCATGGGGAAACCCCCTTCAGCGCAGGGGCTGAAAGGGTTCCACTGGCAGCTTTGCTGATGATGAAGCCTGGGCCGGGGATCAGCCAAAGCGTCCGCTGACGTAGTCGAGCGTCGACTGCTGACTTGGGGAATTGAAGATGTTTTCAGTTTCGTTGAACTCCACCAGATAGCCCACCTTGCCCGTGCCCCCCTCAACAGCCTCGGCATTGAAGAAGGCCGTCATGTCGGCGACGCGCACGGCCTGCTGCATGTTGTGGGTCACGATCATGATCGTGTAGCTGCGCTTGAGCTCGTGCATGGTCTCCTCGATCTTGAGGGTCGAGATCGGATCGAGGGCCGAGCAAGGCTCGTCCATCAGGATCACCTCGGGTTCGGTGGCGATGGCCCGGGCGATGCAGAGCCGTTGCTGCTGGCCGCCGGAGAGCGAGAAGCCACTCTCCTTGAGCTTGTCCTTGCACTCGTCCCAGACGGCCGCTTTACGCAGGGAGCGCTCCACCAGCTCGTCCATGTCGCCGCGGTAGCCGTTGATCCGGGCACCGAAGGCGATGTTCTCGTAGATCGATTTCGGGAAGGGGTTGGGCTTCTGGAACACCATGCCGATGCGGCGCCTGACCTCGACCGGATCGACCCGCTTGTCGTAGAGATCGTGTTGATCGAAGATCACCCGCCCCTTGAGGGTGCAGCCGGGGATCAGGTCGTTCATGCGGTTCAGGGCCCGCAGCACCGTGCTCTTGCCGCAGCCCGAGGGGCCGATGAAGGCGGTCACCTTGCCCTTGGGCAGATCCATGTAGACGTTCTTGACCGCTTCGAAGCTGCCGTAGGAGATCGTCACGTCCTGCAGGGACATGCAGACGTCGCTGGCCACGGTGGAGGGAGAAGAAGCCGTCATGTCAGGGAGGAGGTGAATCGGAACCGGAGGTGATGAACAGGGAACAGGGTCAGGAGCGGGACGCGCTGCTGATCCAGCGGGCCAGCAGGTTGGCTCCGAGAATCATGATCACGAGCACGAAGGAGGCGGCCCAGGCCAGCTCGTTCTGTGCTTCGTAGGGCATGATCGCGAAGTTGAAGATCAGCACCGACATGGTGGCGATCGGATTGAACAGTCCTTCCGGCCAGAAGGGCGAGAACAGGGCCGTGAAGATCAAGGGGGCCGTTTCGCCGGCGGCCCTGGCGATCCCCAGCACCACCCCCGTGGCGATCGGAGTGAAGGCCGCGGGCAGGGTGATCTGGGTGATGGTGACGAACCGGGAGGCCCCGACGCCATAGGCGCCCATGCGCATCTCCTGGGGCACCAGCATCAGGCCCTCATAGGTGGTCTTGATGACCGTGGGCAGCATCAGCACCGACAGGGCGATGCCGCCGGCCATGGCACTGAAGCTCTGGTCAAAGAACACCCTGGTAGCGACGATCAGGGAGTAGATGAAAACGCCGCTGATGATCGACGGCACCCCCGCCAGAATATCGTTGCCGAAACGTACGAACTGAGAGAACCAGCCGTTCTGGGCGTACTCCGAGAGATAGACCCCACCACCCACACCCACCGGGATGGCGATCAGGGAGGCGATCAGGGTCACGACGATGGTGCCAATGATCGCGTTGCCGATGCCCCCCCCTTCGAGGCCGGGGGCCGGCGGTAGTTCAGTGAGCAGCTGCAGACTCAGCAGCCGACCGCCCTGGATGAGGACATAGATCAGCACCAGGAACAGGGGTATCACCGCGACTGCGGAGAACGTGGCCGCAATGGCGTTGGCGATCTGGTTGAAGCGATTGCGCTTCAGACCAGGGTCGTAATGAAGGGTGAGCCGCTCGGTGAATTGACTGCTCGTTGGTGTGGACGTGACGGTCATGGCCTGGGAACGGCGTGGGCGGGGTGTTGATGAACGAAAGGAGATGGGGCGTCAGTACCGCAGGCTGAGCCGCCGGACGATCCACTGGGCCAGCACATTGACGACGAAGGTGAGGATCATCAGCACGACGGCGGCGTACATCAGCGCCGACACCTGGATGCCATCGGCTTCACCGAACTGGTTGGCGAGCATCGAGGCGATGGTGTTGCCCGGGGCCAGCAGGGACACGCTGAAGTTGAGGGAGTTGCCGATGATCATCGTGACAGCCATGGTTTCGCCCATCGCCCGGCCCAGGGAGAGCATCACGCCCCCCATGATTGATGACACCGCCGCCGGCAGGATCACGTTGAAGATCGCGCCCCAGCGGGTGGTGCCGACCCCATAGGCCCCCTGGCGCAGCTCGATCGGCACCTGGTTGAGGGCATCCCGGGAGATGGCGGTGATGATCGGCAGCACCATCACCACCAGAATCAGGATCGCTGGAGCTGTGCCGGGCCCCTGGGGTTCCGTGGCGAAGAACGGGGTCCATCCCAGGGTGGTGTGAAGCAGTGACAGGAAAGGGCGGATCGCCGGCTCCATCACGAAGATCGCCCAGAGACCCAGCACCACCGAAGGAATGGCGGCCAGCAGTTCCACCAGCAGGCCGATGAGGTCCCGCAGGCGCCGGGGCAGTAGATCCTCGGTGATGAAGATGGCCGTGCCCAGCCCGATGGGCACGGCGAGGAGCAGCGACAGGATCGCGGTGACGAGGGTGCCGTAGATGGCGATCAGGGCGCCGTACTCCTCGTTGACCGGATCCCAGGCGGAGGTGGTCAGAAACTTGAGGCCGAAGGTGGCCATGGCCTCCTTGGCGCCGCTGAACACCGTCAGGAAGATCGCCAGCAGCACGATCCCCACCGACGCGGCCAACACCAGTGTCAGCTGGCGGAAACCGATGTCGACCAGTTTTTCCTGGAGGGGCCGTCGCCTCAGGGTGAACGCATCGATGGGTGGGGCGTTCCTCATGCAGGAATGGTGCCGGTCGGCATGGACGTTCCACCTGATCTGAGCACGAGTTTCAGCCCCCGCGTTTAAGCTGGGTTTAACGGCCGTCAGGCTCCGGTAGCGTTGGGCCGCCATCAGGACTTCCATGGGGCGCATTGTCGGCATCGATCTGGGCACCACCAACTCGGTGGTGGCCGTGCTCGAAGGCGGCAGGCCCCAGGTCATTGCCAATGCCGAGGGGGGCCGCACCACCCCTTCGGTGGTGGGTTTCAGCCGGGACCAGGAGCTGCTGGTGGGCCAGCTGGCCCGGCGCCAACTGGTGCTCAACCCCCGCAACACCTTCGCCAACCTGAAGCGGTTCGTCGGTCGCAGCTGGGACGAGCTCGACGAGGGCAGCCTGGGTGTGCCCTACAGCGTGCGCGCCAACGACCAGGGCAACGTGCGCGTCATTTCCCCGGCCACGGAGCGGGAGTACGCCCCGGAGGAACTGGTGGCTTCCATCCTCCGCAAGCTGGTCGACGACGCCACCACCTACCTCGGCGAGGCGGTCGAGGCGGCGGTGATCACGGTGCCGGCCTATTTCAATGATGCCCAGCGCCAGGCCACCCGCGATGCCGGCCGGCTGGCGGGGATCGCCGTGGAGCGGATCCTGAACGAGCCCACCGCGGCCGCTCTGGCCTATGGCTTCGATCGCAGCACGGTCAAGCGCGTGCTGGTGTTCGACCTCGGCGGCGGCACCTTCGACGTGTCGGTGCTGCGCATCGCCAACGGCGTCTTCGACGTGATGGCCACCAGCGGCGACACCCAGCTGGGGGGCAACGACTGGGACCGGCGCATCGTCGACTGGGTGGCCGAAGCCTTCCTGCAGCAGAACGGCCTCGACCTGCGCCGTGATCGCCAAGCCCTGCAGCGACTCACCGAGGCCGCCGAGAAGGCCAAGGAGGAACTGTCCGGGGTGCAAAGCACCCCCCTGTCCCTGCCGTTCATCGCCACGGGCCCCGACGGTCCACTGCACATCGAAACAACCCTGGAGCGGGGCACCTTCGAGGGTCTCTGCCCCGACCTGCTCGACCGACTGCTGCGTCCTGTCCAGCGTGCTTTGCGGGATTCGGGTCTGACGGCCGATGCCATTGATGACCTGGTGCTGGTGGGGGGCTCCACCCGCATGCCGATGGTGCAGGAGATGGTGCGCACCCTCATTCCCCGCGAGCCCTGCCAGTCGGTCAATCCCGACGAAGTGGTCGCCATCGGGGCGGCCGTGCAGGCCGGCATCCTCACCGGCGAGCTGCGCGACCTGATGCTCAACGACGTCACCCCCCTCTCCCTCGGCCTGGAGACGATCGGTGGGGTGATGAAGGTGCTGATCCCGCGCAACACCTCGATTCCGGTGCGCAAGTCGGATCTGTTCAGCACCTCGGAGGCCAACCAGTCGTCGGTGGAGATCCATGTGCTTCAGGGCGAGCGCCAGATGGCCGAGGGCAACAAGTCCCTCGGTCGCTTCCGGCTCTCCGGCATTCCACCGGCTCCACGCGGGGTGCCCCAGGTGCAGGTGTCGTTCGACATCGATGCCAACGGTCTGTTGCAGGTGTCCGCCACCGACCGCACCACCGGGCGCCAGCAGAGCGTCTCGATCCAGGGGGGATCGAACCTCAGCGAGGAGGAGATCAACCGGTTGCTGGAGGAGGCGGAGCGCAAGTCGGTCGAGGATCGCCGCAAGCGAGCCGTCATCGACCGCCGCAACCGTGCCCAGACCCTGGTGGCCCAGGCAGAACGGCGCCTGCGGGATGCCGCCCTTGAGCTGGGGCCCGCCGGGGCCGAACGCCAGCAGCGCGCCGTGGAGCTGGCCCTGCGCGATGTTCAGGACGTGCTGGCCCAGGACGACCCAGCCGACCTTGACCTGACCGTCAGCCAGCTTCAGGAGGCGCTGTTCGGACTCAATCGGCGCCTGCTGGGGGAACGGCGCTCGGAGAGCGGCCCGCTCAAGGGCCTCAAGAACACCCTGGGCTCCCTCAAGGACGAACTCTTCTCCGACGACGACTGGGACGACTGGGGCGGATCGGGCCGCTCCGATCCCTGGTCCAGCCCGCCGCGGTTGCCCCAGCGGGATCCCTACCCGCTCGGCCGTTTCAATGAGCGGGAGGGTGGCTACGACGACGACCTTCCGTCCCGCCGCTGGGAAAATGGCCGTTCCTGGGATCGGCAGGATCCCTCTGAGCGGGAACTGGCCGCCGATCGTCACCGGCCGCGTCGCGGTGGTCGGTCCGATCAGGACGATCCCTGGGCTGACGGCTGAGGGTCGTGAGCCAATCCACCCGCTCGGATTCGGCGGCGACGGCCGCCCGCGACCACTGGGAGGTGCTCGGTCTGGCTGCGGGTGCCGACGCGGCGAGCATCAAACGGGCCTTCCGCCAGCAGGCCCGCCTCTGGCATCCCGACCTCAACGGCAACGATCCGGTGGCCGAGGCCCGCTTCAAGCGGGTCAACGAGGCCTATGCGGTGCTTTCGGATCCGATCCGGCGTCGCGCCTGGGAGGCCGGTGAGGGCCAGGAAAGCTCCGGCCTCGACGCTGATCCCTTCGCCAGCGGCTTTCCCCACTTCGAGGACTATCTGGCGCAGCTCTTCGGCCAGGAGCGCCGCGGCTCGCGGAGCTGGGAGGACGAACCCGAGCCGGACGATCCCCCGGAGGCCCGCAGCGTCACCACCGCACCGGCATCACCGCCACCGGTGATGGCCGCCACGGACGAGGAAACCCTGGTGAGCCTCACCCCGGAGCAGGCGCTCAGCGGCCAGCGGCTGGAACTGGAGTTGCGAGACGGCACCGTGGTGGAGGTCTGGACGCCACCCCTGGCGGGGGATGGCTGGCGCCTGCGGCTGGCCGGCGTGGCGGCCGGCGGCGCCGATCACTTCCTGCAGCTGCGGGTGCGAACCGAAGAGGGGCTGCGCATCGATGGCCTGCGGGTGCTCTACCAGCTCGATCTCCACCCCGCCGACGCTGCCCTTGGCTGCCAGGCGGTGGTGCCCACTCTCGAGGGCCCCGTGCGGCTGCGGGTGCCTCCCGGTTCCTCCAGCGGCCGGCAGCTGCGCCTGAGGCAGCGGGGCCAGAGCCAGGGGGAGCAGCGGGGCGACCAGCTGGTGGAGGTGAGGATCGTTGTTCCTGCCACGCCGACGGAAGCGGAGGAGGCCCTGTTCCGGCGCCTGCGGGAGCTCGACCGGGAGCAGAACAGCGCCAACGGCGCCTGATCGTTACACCGGCAGCCAACGGATGAGACACTGGCCTGCGCCCCATCCATGACGATGTGACAGCCAGCGGTTCCCCACGCAAGCCGGTGCATGTCCTGCTGTTCGATCCGGGCAGTGACCAGGAGGGCATCCATTCCCTCGAACTCGGGGGCCGCACGGTGGTGCTGCTGTTCGAGGACCCTGACGATGCCGAGCGCTATGCCGGCCTGCTCGAGGCCCAGGATTTCCCGGTGCCCTGTGTCGAGGCCCTGGATCGGGAGGAACTCGAGAACTTCTGCGCCGAAGCTGGCTACGAAGCCCGCTTCGTGCCGGCCGGCTTTCTACCCAACAGCGAAGAGGAGCGGCTGCTGATCGCGCCGCCCGAACGCAACATGGACGTGACCACCTGGAAAGAAGAGCAGGCAGCGGCGCAACAATCCGGCGCTGAGGCCTCCGACGGGCCCGGCAGTGATCCGGAGCTGGAGGCCTTCCGCCGCCGCCTCGAAGGGTTGCTGTGAGCGATTCCGGCGGCGACAGGGGCCACCTGCTCACCGAGCGGCCCAACCCGGCCAGCGACAACCTCGACCAGCTGCCGACGGCGTCACTGGTGGACTTGTTCTGCGCCAACGATCTGCTGCCCCAGCAGGCGGTGGCGGCCGCCGCGCCCGCCCTGACGGCGGCCATCGATGCCATCGCGGCTCGGCTCGCCAACGGCGGACGTCTGTTTTATCTGGGGGCCGGCACCTCTGGCCGGCTCGGGGTTCTCGATGCGGCGGAGTGTCCGCCCACGTTCTGCAGCCCCCCTGAGCTGGTGCAGGGGGTGCTGGCGGGTGGTGCGGCGGCCCTGCTGCGTAGCTCGGAAGGCCTGGAGGACCTGCGGGAAGCGGGTCGTGACGACCTCACCCAACGGGCCTTCGGCCCGGCGGATGCCCTGGTGGGCATCGCCGCCGGCGGTACCACCCCTTACGTGCTCGGCGGGCTGGCCCATGGCCGCGCCATCGGGGCCCTGACCGTGGCCATGGCCTGTGTGAGCGCCGAGCAGGTGCCGATGCCCTGCGACATCGACATCCGCCTGCTGACCGGGCCGGAACTGCTGACCGGCTCCACTCGGCTCAAGGCGGGTACCGCCACCAAGATGGCCCTCAACATCCTCTCCACGGGCGTGATGGTGCGCCTGGGCAAGGTGTACGGCAACCGGATGGTGGATGTAGCGGTCACCAACAGCAAACTGGAGGACCGGGCCCTGCGCATCCTGCGGGATCTGGCCGCCGTCCCCCGCGACCAGGGGCTGACGCTGCTGGAGCGGGCCGGAGGATCGGTGCGCCTGGCGCTGCTGATGGTCGCCTCCGGGCTCGAGGCCGGGGCGGCCCGGTCGGCCCTGGAGCGCCACGGCCCCGGCCTGCGCCAGTGCCTCGAGGCCCTCGGGGTCAGCCTGCCGCCGTCGTCGCCTCCCCCTCCGCTTCCGCCCCGTTGAACGGTCCCCAGTAGGGGGCGGTGAACAGCTCGGTGCGGCGGCGGGTGGCCGGCGGCACCTGGGCGGGCGGGGTCATCAACGCATCCCGCAGGGCCTGGTGGGCCGGGCTGGGCGGGCGCAGGGCCTGCACCCGCTCGGCCGCCAGCCGCACGATCTGCTGGGCCAGGGCCGCGTTGGCCCGCAGGTTGTCGATCACCAGCTCGACGGTGACGGCGTCATGCATCGCATGCCAGCAGTCGTAGTCGGTGACCATCGCCAGGGTGGCGTAGGCCATCTCCGCCTCCCGGGCCAGGCGGGCCTCGGTGTGGTTGGTCATGCCGATCACCGTGCAGCCCCAGGAGCGGTAGAGCTCCGATTCCGCCCGGGTGGAGAAGGCCGGTCCCTCCATGCAGAGGTAGGTGCCGCCGCGGTGCAGCTGCCGCCCCTCCGGCATCAGGCTGTCGCTCACGTCGCCGAGGACCCGGGAGAGCACGGCGCAGTAGGGGTCCGCATTGCCGACGTGGGCCACCAGTCCCTCACCGAAGAAGGTGAGCGGCCGCTGCATGGTGCGATCGATGAACTGATCGGGCACCACCATGTCGAGGGGCCGCACGTCCTCCTGCAGCGATCCCACGGCGGACACCGAGAGGATCCAGCGAACGCCGAGGGAGCGCAGGGCCCAGAGGTTGGCCCGGTAGGGAACCTCGCTGGGGGTGAAGGTGTGGTGACGGCCGTGCCGGGCCAGGAAGACCACCTCCAGATCACCGATCCGGCCGATCCGCAGGCTGTCGGAAGGGGGGCCGTAGGGGGTGTCGACCGTGAGCTCGCGCACGTCCTCCAGGCCCTCCATGGCATAGAGGCCGCTGCCGCCGAGCACCCCAAGGCGGGCGCAGGACAGATCGGAGGTCGGCAGACCGCTGGCCTGGGGTGAAGGGGAACGGGGCTCGGTGCTGGCCATGGATGCGGGGTGCCCTGGACGGATACAGTCGAAGTTTGCCTCCTCGACCGTGACCAAGGCCCTGATGGACACCGACGCCGGACTGATCACCATCGATCTGTTCGACGCCGAGGCCCCCGGCACCGTCGCGAACTTCGTGAAGCTTTCCAAGGACGGCTTCTACGACGGCCTGGCCTTCCACCGGGTGATCGACGGCTTCATGGCCCAGGGGGGCTGCCCCAACAGCCGCGAGGGCGCCCGCGGCATGGCCGGCACCGGCGGGCCCGGCTACACGATTCCCTGCGAGATCAACGCCCAGAAGCACAAGGCCGGCAGCCTGTCGATGGCCCACGCGGGCCGCAACACCGGTGGCAGCCAGTTCTTCCTCTGCCATGGCCCCCAGCCCCACCTGGATGGTCAGCACACCGTCTTCGGCCACACCGAGAACATCGATGTTGTGCTGGCCCTGAAGAACGGCAGCCGGATCCGCAAGGTGACGATCGAGGCGTAGGCAGCGGCCGGCCGCCTGAGTCCCTTCCGCCCCCGCTGCCCCGCCCATCGCGGCAGGGCAGCGGGGGCTTGCGCTGGGCTGAATTCTGTTTCCGATCATGTCTGCTGACCGCTGCGGATGTGCAGAAGACGCTTCTTGCCGCCGGCTGGCGGGGAAATGGCGATCGATCTCTGCGGCATGACGCCGTTGAGAGGCGCAGGGAATCTGCGTCCGCGACATCCCAGGAGTGGGCGACGGGAGAAACCAGGGAGACCCTACGGGTGCCGCGGCGGGCACCCAACTTGAACCATGGGATCGGTAACAACCACGACGGCGCGGGCGATCCGGGAGGGTGTTGTTGATGAGGGGCCGAGCATCCATCGCCTGGCAGCGGTGCCCAGGAGGCCTCGATTTCCCGTACGCAGCACCATGAAAGACGACGGGAGAGCACAATCGCCCGAGTTCAAGATGTTGTCTGCCAAGTAAGTTGTTCGTCTGAATGAACGTCAACGACCCGATGTAGCCAGGACTCGATGCAGTGCGGATCTGCTGCATAAGTGCCGAAGCTTCATCAACTGTAGGCAGAACTTCCTGATTCCCCTGGTGCAATCGCTGATAGGAATGAAGCACGGCCCGGCGGAGCCCTTCTGCCTCGCCCTCCTGGGATTCGCAGGACTCCAAGTACCTTCATCCTTCGCGATCATGACCGCCACCAACACCACCCGCACCGTCGGGATTGAGAAGTCCAAGATTGAGGTCGGCACCAGCACGGTCCTGACGGCTTCGGCGACGTCCTCCACGCCCGCCATCGATGACGTCGTCTCCGGTGACGCCAGTGCCACCGCGAGCACCACGGCCCAGGCCGCCATCTTGAACAGCAAGATCAGGATCGGCACCGCCGGCACCCTCAACGCCACCGAAACCGGATCGGTGGGCGCCGCCGCCACCACCACCACCGGCGATGCCACGGCCAGCGCCAGCAACGACGGACCCACCGGCGGGATCATCAACAGCACCCACCGCCCCAATCAGATTCTGATCGGCACCGATGCGGTGGTGACGGCCACGGCCACCAACGACGCAGCCGCCGCAGCCAAGGCGGTGGATGGAGCCACCGACGCCACAGCCAACACCGGCAAGGTCTTCGGCATCAAGAACGTCGGTCTCAATGCCGGTCAGGGGACCAGCCTGGATGCCAGCGCCACCGCCACCAACACCGCGGCGGCCGAGTCGGTGGGCCTGCCCCCCGGGACGGGCAATGCCACCGCCACCGCCGGTGACTACGCCGCCAAGGTGGTGGGCATCTATGCCAGTGGCGGCAAGGGCGGCTACAACCCTCCCCCGTCGGATGGGGAGGAACCTGCACCCGAGGCAGCCGTCTCGTCCACGAACGGCGATCACAGCGGCCCGTCCGGCCCCATGACGATCGCCTTCGGCAACAGCGGAGTCGCCACGGCCTTCGGTGACGGTGTGTTCAACGCCACCGCCAACAGCGTCACCGGGGCGGCCGATGCCCAGAGTCTGGCCAAGCTGGTGGCCGGCATCGCCGTCGGCAAGACCAGGATCGCCAACGGCTCCGAAGGTGAAGAGGTCCAGGCCGAGTCGGTGATGAAGTCGATGGGTGGCCTGGCCATCAGCTTCGGCGAGAACGGAACCGTGGCGGCCCAGGGCACCTCGGATGCCAATGCCACGGCCGAAACGACCACCGGCCCCGCCAATGCGACCGTCGGCATCAAGACCATCGGCGGCATCGTCGATGTCAACAAGCTCCCAGGTGCCGGACCTTCCGGGGCCCCCACCACCCTGACCATCGGCAAGGACGGTGACGTCCAGGCGGCCGGTGTCGGCACCAGCGTCGCCCAGGCCACGTCCGTCACGGCGCCGGAGATGCAGGACGTCACGGCGACCACCAACCACTCCAACGTGGTGGGCATCGCCATCGACAAGCTGGCCATCGGCGAGAACGCGACCCGTCTGTTCGCCCAGGCCTTCAGCCAGCAGGCGGCCACGGCTCAGAGCACGACGTCAGGCGGTGATCCGGCCGCCAATGCGGCCAACGGTGATTTCGTCGCCGGCGTTCATGACACCAAGGTGACGGTGGGCAAGGATGCCACCGATCCCCTGGCGGATGCCGGCCTCGTGGCCAGCGCCACGGCCACCGGCGTCACCACCACCTCCGGGAGCAACGCTGCCGCGGGCGTCGACTCCAAGGTGGTGGGCTTCAACAAGGGCAGCCTCTCCATCGGCGAGAACATCGTCGGAAGCGGTGTCTTCAATGCCACCGCCGCCTCCGACCTCACCGCGTCCGCGTCCGCGGTCACCGGTGATTCCAGCGCCCAGGCCGGGGAGGACGGCAGCGACACCGGCACCGCCAGGGTGATCGGTCTGAATCGGGCTCCGGTCTCGATCGGAAAGGCCGGCAGTGTGGCGGCGGCGGCCACCGGCAGCGTGGCGGCCACGGCGAATTCCGTCACGGGGGATGCCACCTCCGATGCCGCCATGAAGGGTGTCGGCATCAGGGACAGCGAGATCACGGTCGGCACCGACGGCAACGTGAGCGGCAGCGCCGGTCTCACCGGCACGGCCTCGGCCAGCACCACCACCGGTGATGCCGCCGCCGAGACCTCCCTGTCCGCCAAGGGCATCAACAACGATGTGAGGATCGCCATCGGCCAGGCCGGCAACGTGACCGGCACGGCCTCGGCCGCTGACCAGGGCACGACGGGCGCCGCCGTCACCGGCGACGCCGACGCCGAATCCGAACTCAAGGCGATCGGCATCCATCTGGGCAGCGGCACCCCGATCTCGATCGGGACCACCGGCAACATCACCGGCACCGCTTCTGCCACGGCTCCCACTGTGCTGTCCACCACCACCACCGGTGATGCCACCACCGAGGTGGAATCCACCGCCATCGGCATCAAGGGCAGCCGCGGCAGCTCGATCGGCCCCGGCCTCTCCGGCAACATCACCGGCACGGGCACCGGCAGCGCCGTCGGCGCCGCCAACACGATCACCGGACTGGCCACCGGCATGACCGATGCCCTCGTGGTGGGCATCAAGAAGGTCAACCTCTCCGCCGACAACGTGACGGCCCAGGGCACCGGCACCTACCGGACCGACGCCACCAACGTCAACGGGGATGCCAGTGCCACCTCCGACGTGATGGTGGCGGGTCTGCTGGGGCGCGGGAACACCGCCAGCCTCAGCGGTGATCTGACGGCCACCGCGGTGCTCAGCAACATCGTGATGGCCTCCACCACC
>NZ_JAYGHY010000008.1:0-86514 GCF_034931305.1 Cyanobium gracile UHCC 0281
GACGTGCTCAACCGTGCCGGCCTGGGCATGGAAGTGATGCACGAGCGCAATGCGCACAACTTCCCGCTCGACCTGGCGGCTGCCAGCGCCACCCCTGTGGCCCTGACCGCCCCGGCCATCGGCTGATCCGGTTCTCCCGGTTTCCCTGGAATCCCCCTGATCGATTGATCCTGGTCTGACCTTGATCGCTTCGAACCCCCTGCCAGCGCAGGGGGTTTTTTGTTGGCTTCAGGCGCCGGCCCCGAGGTCTGGCAGGCTCGACGGCAGCAAATGCCAGCTCACCTGACAGCGCCGGAACCCCAGGCCCCAGCCGCCAGCCACGACACCTACGTGCTGGGAAACGATGCCGTGGAACTGGACCGGCTGCGGCTGCAGCACGACCTGTGGCGCCCCCTCCTGCAGGCGGCCCTCGGGCGGGCCGCCCTCAGCCCTGGGGAGCGTGCGATCGACCTGGGCGCGGGCCCGGGGTTCGTGGCCCTGGATCTGGCCAGGATCGTGGGTCCCACCGGCCAGGTGCTGGCCCTGGAGCAGAACCCGGCCTATGTGAGGCATGGCCAGCAGCTGGCGCAGGACGCTGATCTGGGCCAACTGGAGATGCGATGCCATGACCTGCTCCGCGATCCGGTTCCCGCAGGCCCCTTCGACCTGGTCTGGTGCCGCTGGCTGGCGATGTTCCTGCCGGAGGTCGAACCCCTGCTGGATCCGTTGCCGCTCTGCCTGGCCAGGGGCGGCCGGGTTCTGTTCCACGAGTACGTCCACTGGGACACCTTTGGCCTCCATCCCCATGGCCACGCCATGGCCCGCTTCAGCCGGGCCGTGCAACGCAGCTTCCGGCAGGCCGGTGGTGACCCCGACATCAGTCGCCGGCTGCCCTCCCTGCTCGCGGCCAGGGGGTTCGAGATCGAGGAGCTGCTGCCGCTGCCGGTGCTGGGGCGGGCGGGGGAATGGCCGGCCCGCTGGCTGGAGATGTTCGTGACGCTGTACGGCTCCAGGCTCCAGGCCCTGGGGCTCTGGAGCCCGGAAGAGGCCGAGACGGCCAGGCTGGAGATGGCGGCGAGCCGGGCCGATCCCGGCAGTTTCTGGGTGGGTCCCACCATCCTGGAGGTCAGGGCCCGCAGGACCTGAACACTTCACCGCACCCGCTTCGTAGTCTCGCGCCAGTCACAGGACGCCATGGGCAGCAGCTTCGGCCACCTCTTCCGCATCAGCACCTTCGGTGAATCCCACGGCGGTGGCGTGGGCGTGATCGTCGATGGCTGCCCACCGCGGTTGTCGCTCGATCTGGAGGCCATCCAGGCGGAGCTCGACCGCCGCAAACCCGGCCAGAGCAAGATCACCACCCCACGCAAGGAAGACGATCGGGTCGAGGTGCTCAGCGGGCTCCTCGATGGCGTCACCCTGGGCACGCCGATCGCCATGGTGGTGCGCAACAAGGACCAACGCCCCCAGGACTACAGGGAGATGGAGGTGGCCTTCCGTCCCTCCCACGCCGACGCCACCTATCAGGCCAAGTACGGCATCCAGGCCCGCAGCGGCGGCGGACGCGCCTCGGCCCGGGAGACCATCGGCCGGGTGGCCGCCGGCGCCATCGCCAAGCAGCTGCTGGCCCGCGCCGCCGGCACCGAGGTGATCGCCTGGGTGCGCCGGATCCACGACATCGAGGCCGCCGTGGATCCGGCCACGGTGAGCCTGGAGGCGGTGGAGAGCACCATCGTCCGCTGTCCGGATCCGGCCGTCGCCGCGCGGATGATCGAGCGCATCGAGGCGATCGGGCGGGAGGGAGATTCCTGCGGTGGGGTGATCGAATGCCTGGTGCGGCGGCCGCCGGTGGGTCTGGGCATGCCGGTGTTCGACAAGCTGGAGGCGGATCTGGCCAAGGCGCTGATGTCCCTGCCGGCCACCAAAGGCTTCGAGGTCGGCTCCGGCTTCGGCGGCACCCTGCTGCGCGGCAGCGAGCACAACGACGCCTTTTTGCCCAGCGAGGACGGCCGCCTGCGCACCGCCACCAACAACTCGGGCGGCATCCAGGGGGGCATCAGCAACGGCGAAGAGATCCGGCTGCGGGTGGCCTTCAAACCCACCGCCACGATCCGCAAGGAGCAGCAGACCATCGACGCCTCAGGCGCCGCCACCACCCTGGCGGCCAAGGGTCGCCACGATCCCTGTGTGCTGCCGCGGGCCGTGCCGATGGTGGAGGCGATGGTGGCCCTGGTGCTGGCGGATCACCTGCTGCGCCATCAGGGCCAGTGCAGCCTCTGGTGACGGGCTGATCAGGGCCGCGTTGGCAGGGCGGCCAGAAGCTGCCGCAGCGGCTCTGCGGCGCCCTGGGCGCCACCCACCAGCGACGCCCCCAGGGCGACGGCATCCACCCCCGCCTCCAGCCAGGGGAGCACATCACTGGGCTTCAGCCCCCCGGCGGCGATGCAGAAGGGCAGCGGCGCGCTCAGGGGATCGCGCAGGCGCCGCCAGTAGCCGAGGCCCACCGTGGTGGCGGGGAACAGCTTGACGATCGAACAGCCCAGAGACCGGGCCCGGTTCACCTCCGTGGGTGTCATCACACCAGGCACCAGGGCGAAGCCGGCGGCGGCCGACCTCGCCAGCAGGCCACTGTCGAGGATGGGGGAGACGCCATAGGAAAAACCGGCCTCCAGCGCCGCCTCCAGGGCGGCTTCACTGCAGATCGAGGCCGCCCCCAGACGCAGATCCGGGAAGCTGGCGATCAGCTGCTGGCACTGGGCGATCCAGTCGGCGCCGGGGCCCCAGGCGATCTCCGTGTGCCACACCCCCAGATCATGCAGCTGCTCGAGTTGCGGAACCAGGAAGGAGGGCTGCCGATGGCGAAGCACCACCAGCAGGGGCTGGTGGTGCAGCGACGCGATCAGGGAGTCGCCGGGAGGCCTAGACGTAGGCCGCCACCGTGACGTTGCGGGAGATCAGCAGCTCCTGGAGCTCCTCGGCATCCACCGTCTCCTTCTCCACCAGGATCTCGGCCAGCTCATCGAGCACGGCCCGGTTGGCGAGCAGCACATCGGTGGCGCGGCGATAGGCATCCGCCACCAGCTGGGACACCTCCTCGTCGATGGCCGCGGCGGTGTCCTCGGAGAAGTCACGCTCGGCGGCGATGTCGCGACCGAGGAACATGCCGCCCTGGGCACGGCCGAGGGCCACCGGGCCGAGGCGGTCGCTCATGCCGAAGCGGGTCACCATCTGGCGGGCGACGCGGGCCACCTGCTGGAGGTCGTTGGAAGCCCCAGTGGTGACTTCATCTTCGCCGTAGACGATTTCCTCGGCGACCCGGCCACCCAGGGCGACGGCCATCTGGTTCTGCAGGTAGGAACGGGAGTACAGGCCCGACTCCATCCGCTCCTCGCTGGGGGTGAAGAAGGTGAGACCGCCGGCCTGGCCACGGGGAATGATGCTGATCTTCTGGACGGGGTCGTAATCGGGCATCAGGGCCCCGACCAGGGCGTGGCCGGACTCGTGGTAGGCCACCAGGCGCTTGCGGCGCTCGCTCATCACCCGATCCTTTTTCTCGGGGCCGGCCATGACCCGCTCGATGGCGTCATTGACCTCATCCATCGACACCTCGGTCAGCTGGCGCCGGGCCGCAAGGATGGCCGCTTCGTTGAGCAGGTTGGCCAGGTCGGCACCGGTGAAGCCGGGGGTGCGGCGGGCCACCTTGTCGAGGTCCACGTCCTTGGCGAGGGTCTTGCCGCGGGCATGGACACCAAGGATCTGGAGGCGACCGGCGTAGTCGGGGCGGTCGACCACCACCTGGCGATCGAAGCGGCCCGGCCGCATCAGGGCCGAATCGAGCACGTCCGGGCGGTTGGTGGCCGCCACGATGATGATGCCGGTGTTGCCCTCGAAGCCGTCCATTTCGGTGAGCAGCTGGTTGAGGGTCTGCTCGCGTTCGTCGTTGCCACCGCCGAGGCCAGCGCCACGCTGGCGGCCCACGGCGTCGATCTCATCGATGAAGACGATGCAGGGGGCGTTCTTCTTGGCCTGCTCGAACAGGTCGCGCACGCGGCTGGCGCCCACACCGACGAACATCTCGACGAACTCCGAACCGGAGATGGAGAAGAAGGGCACGCCC
This sequence comes from Cyanobium gracile UHCC 0281, assembly GCF_034931305.1. Lineage (GTDB taxonomy): Bacteria > Cyanobacteriota > Cyanobacteriia > PCC-6307 > Cyanobiaceae > Cyanobium > Cyanobium gracile_A. The sequence goes on from NZ_JAYGHY010000008.1 coordinate 4,097, forward strand.
GCTTCTCCGGCGACGGCCTTGGCGAGCAGGGTCTTGCCGGTGCCGGGAGGGCCCACCAGCAGTACGCCCTTGGGGATCTTGGCTCCCACCGCCGTGAAGCGGTCAGGGTTCTTGAGGAAGTCGACCACCTCGGTGAGTTCGAGCTTGGCGCCCTCGATGCCGGCCACATCACCGAAGGTGACCTGGGTCTGGGGTTCCATCTGCACCCGCGCCTTGCTCTTGCCGAAGTTCATCGCCGGGTTGCCGCCACCGCCCTGGGCGCGCCGCAACAGGAAGAACAGGCCGCCGAGCAACAGCAGCGGGAAGATCAGGCTGCCGATGGCCTGCTGCCAGGCCGCCGGCTCCCGGTTGGGCTGCACGGCGATGTCGACGTTGTGGTCGGTGAGCAGCTTGAGCAGGTCCTTGTCGGGGGCGAGATTCACCACGGCGCGCTGGCCATCGTTCTCCACCACCTGGGCGGTGCCGCGGTCGGGGGAGATCAGCACCCGGGAGACTTCGTTGGCCTGCACGGCCTCAACGAAATCGCTGTAGCGCAGCGTGCGAGGGGCCCGGGCCGGATCAGGGCGCTCCAGGAAGGCGGTGCCCACCGCGATCATCACGATCACCAGGAGCACGTAGAGCCCCGCGTTGCGCCAGCGTTTTTTCACGGCCCTGTCTCCTGGATGAGGATGAAAGTAACAGAATGTTAAACGGTGTCCGGTGCTGGACGGGGCTCAGGCTGCGGCCCTGAGCACCTCCACCACGCTACGAAAGGCGAACCATTCCGGGATCTCTTCGCCGCCGCGCAGCATCTGGCGGAACTGGGTGCCGCTCAGCTTGCGGATGTGCAGCCCGCGGGCCTGGGCATGCTCGGCGGTGACGTAGCCCTCCTCCTCGGTGTAGACGAGGTTGAGCGACGGCACGGTTTCCATACCCAGCTCGGTGGCCTGGTCGCGGGCGAAGTCCTGGGCCTCGTAGGGGCCGTAAAAATCCTCCCCGGTCAGGGACGATTTGCAGCCCGCCATGTCGCGGCCAATGATGAAGTGGGTGCAGCCGTAGTTCTTGCGGATGATCATGTGCTGCAGGGCCTCCCGCGGGCCGGCCATGTGCATCGCGTAGGGGAGGTAGGCCCAGCGGATGCGGGGGTTGGCCACCTCAGCCGCCAGGCGCTCATAGGTGGCGAAGCGCACCTCACCGGCGATGTCGTCCTCCTGGGTGGGTCCGCAGGTGGGGTGCACCAGCACCGCCGCGCCCTTGCTCACGTTGGGCGCCTCCAGCGCCCGGGTGAACAGTTCGTAGTGGGCCCGGTGGATGGGGTTGCGGCACTGGAAGGCCACCACGTCCTCGCCCGCCGGCAGGGTGGCGCGCACCTCGGCGGGCGTGCTGCAGGGGAACACCCTCTCAGGCAGGGCCAGTCCCTGGAGACGACCGCCCAGGTAGTAGCGGCCCCGCTCGGTGGCGATCATGCGCACCGCCGGGTGCTCCAGGGACGTGGTGCCGTAGCAGCCCTTGGCCTCCACCACCTTGTCCGGCTCCCAGCGGCTCTCCACGGTGAGCACGGCCAGGTCCTGCCCCTGGTAGGTGAGCAGCAGCCGCTCGCCCACGGCGATGGAGGCGTCGTCGGTGTCGAAGACAATCGGCAGGCCGAACAGCAGACCGCTGGTGGTGCGGTGGCCCGCCACCACCGCTTCGTAGTCCTCCTGGTGCATGAAACCGCGCAGGGGCGAGAAGCCACCCACAATCAGCAGCTCCACGTCGCAGGCATTGCGGTGGCTGCAGTCCACCACCCGGTCCACGGCGGCACGCACGCCGTCCCGGTGGTCGGTCGGCACCATCAGATCGACGAGGCTGCCGCCATGGGGGGCGATCAGATCGGAGTGAGGGGCGGTATTGGCGAGCGTCATGGCGACGGGCCGGGGCTTTACAGGGATTCGACCCATCCTCCCAGACCGGCGTTCGGCCATGAAAAAGGGGCCCTAAGGCCCCTTCGCTGAACGGCTGATGGCAGGGAGAGCCCCAGCCTGCGCGATCAGATCTGCTCGAGACGACCGAAGAGCTCGCCGGTGATCTTGACGTCGACGACGGCCTTGGTGCCCATGTCGGTGTCCGAGGGCTGGATGGCGGTGAACACCCCGGCGAACTCCCCGGTGCTGGGATCCACCTTGGTGATCGAGAGGTCCATGGTGCCGGTGCCGTCCACGTAGCGCTTGACGGTTTCCCCGGTGAACTCATCACCAGCGGGAACCAGGCCCACAGCACTGCTGTAGCCGGTGGTGAGACCACGACCCTTGGGATCGAGGAAGTTGCTGGTGCGGTAGCTGGGGGCGCGGTACTTGCCCTTCAGATCGGTGCTCGTGGAGAACGACGTGCCATCGGCGGAGGCCAACAGCTCCTTGCTGGAGAAGGTGAAGGGCACCTCCTCTCCACCGGGCAGCAGCACGGTGATCGGCTGGAAGTCGATGCCACCGAGCTCCTTGAAGCTGAGGCCGTCCGCCGTCACGGCGAGGTCGCCATAGACCTGATCCAGGCTGGAGGTGAAGCGGGTGAGGATCTTGCCGGCGACGAACTGGGCCTCCTGGCGCTTGTTGGCCGGCTCACCCTTCACGAAGACCTCGGAGGGGTGCATGCAGATCTCCTTGAGCTGGTAACGGGCCGACGGATCCAGGGAGATCGTGCCGCGGGCGGAATCGGGCAGGGTCGGGCAGTCGTTGGCCAGACCGGTGTTGTGGATGTCTTCGTAGGTGAGATTGGCCCGATCAACGGCCTTGGCCCCGCCGCTGCATGCGGACACCAGGGTCAGGCACAGAGCCAGCACGAGGGCCAGCAGGGGACGGAAACGCATGGGGAGAAGCCGCAGAGACGGAACGGGAACTGGGCTGGCCGGGATCCTACCGGTGCAAAACACCCATTCCAGGCGGCTTGCGTGGGCTCTCAACAACCTGTATGAGAGGACGATGTCCCTGAGCCGCACCCACCCGATCGACGACTCCACGCCCTTGTCGCCGCCGTCCCCAGCACAGGCCGCCCCCGACCTCCAGGAGCCCCTCGACGCCCTGCTCCGGATCGCCGAGCAGCGCGCCCAGCACCCCGAAGCCCTGCTCGATCTGCTGCGTCGCATCGAACACCTGCACCGCAGCATCCAGGACGGCCCCTTCCGCAACAGCCTCCCCAGCGACCGCAACGGCCTGTTCACCCTGCTCTCGGAGATGGAAAGCAGCGGCGGCTGGCCTTACATCCCGCGGCTGCAGTTGCGCACGTTCATGGATCTGCTGTCGCCTGAACCGGAGCCCTGAGCGCCACCACCTCGGCCAGCGCCGACAACAGCGCGTGGGCCAGGGCCAGTTTGCCCGTAGGGCCGAAGTGGCGCTGCCGCTCCCTGGGGCCGAGCAGCCAGCCCTCGTTGCCGGCGGCCGCAAATCCCGCATCGGCGCGATCGATCGGATTGGCGAACAGCAGGTCGCAGCCCTTGCGGGCGAACTTGGCCCGTGCCTGCTCCAGCACCTCACCGCTCTGGGCCGCGAACCCCAGGATCGCCTGAGCCGGCGGCCGGCGTTGCACCAGGCCCGCCAGCAGATCGGGCACCGCCTCCCAGCCGCTGCCAAGCGCGTCCGCCAGGGCCTGCTTGGGGAGCTTGGTGGGCTCGGGGGTGCGGCGCCGGTGGTCGGCGACGGCGGCGGCCATGGCGATGGCATCGGCGCCGCCCTGCAGCCGCAGCAGCGCCGCTTCCATCTCGGCTGCGGTGAGGACGGGGTGGCTGTGCAGGCCCTCCAGCCAGGCCGGATCGACCGCCAGCGGGCCATGCACGAGGTCGACGCTGGCGCCGCGCAGGCGGGCCGCCTGGGCCAGCAGCACACCCATCCGGCCCGTGCTGGGGTTGGTGAGGCAGCGGGCCGGATCGAGGGGCTCCCGGGTGGGGCCGGCACTCACCAGCAGGCGGCGCCCCTGCCAGTCGCGGCGGCAACCGGCCAACAGCACCGACTCCAGGGCCAGCAGCAACAGCTCCGGGTCGGCCATGCGCCCATCCCCGACCCGGTCGCAGGCCAGCAGGCCGCTGCCCGGCTCCAGGGGCAGCACCCGCTCCCAGCCCTGCAGCTCCCGCCAGTTGCGGCGCACCGCCGGGGCGGCCCACATGGCGCTGTTCATGGCCGGGGCGGCCAGCACGGGCGCCTCGCTGGCGATCAGGGTGCTGGCCAGCAGGGTGTCGGCCAGGCCCTGCACCCAGCGGGCCAGGCTGGTGGCACTGAGGGGGGCCAGCAGCACCACCTCGGCCCACTCGGCCAGCTCAATGTGCAGGGGCCGGGCCTCCCGGTGGCTCCACTGGTCGGACTCGACGTGGCAGGGGGCACGGCTGAGGCTGGCCAGGGCCACCGCACTGACCAGCCGCTCAGCGCTGGGGCTGAGGACACAGCGCACCAGGGCGCCCCGCTGCACGAGCGCACTCACCACCAGGGGCAGCTTGACCGCCGCGATACTGCCGCTGATCAGGACCAGCACCCGCCGCCCGGCAAGCGGATCGGCGGGGATCACGGAGGAGACCACCGGGGTCTCACTCCTCATCGAAAGGTTCCTGATCCACCAGATGGACGTAGGGCTGGATCAGGTCGGGTCGGTGGATGGCGAGGGCCCGCAGCAGGTGCCAGTCGGCGAGGCCCGCGAACGGTGTCGGGTAGTCGTCGTCCTCGAGGCGCCGGGCCAGCTCGGCGATGGACGCGTCGTCGAAGGCCGCGAGCCGCTCGGGGGTGATGGACAGGCTGGATTCAACCAAGGTGGCGGCCGGGAAGGGGGACGGGATGGTGATAATGGCGATCGAAGGGGAATTAGCTCAGCTGGTAGAGCGCTGCGATCGCACCGCAGAGGTCAGGGGTTCGAGTCCCCTATTCTCCATCCACCATTCTGGCCGGCGATGGCGATCCCCCCGCCCTGACGCCACCGCCGGCCAGCCGCAGACCCCCATGTCCGCCCCGATGAACTGGAGCAACGACGCGGAAACCAGCCTCAAGGAGATTCCCTTCGTGGTGCGGCCGATCATTCGCCGGCGGATCGAGTCCATGGCCCGAGAAGCCGGCCTGGATGGTGTGGATCTGGCCTTCTATGAGCAGGCCAAGGAGCGTTTCGGACGGAAGTGAATCGGCGATGGGGTAAAAGAGGGGGTTGATCAGGGGCCCGCTCGATGTCGCAGTCCAAACGAGAACAGGTTGTCAGTCATCTGCGCTACATCCGACAGGAGTTGCGTGAGATGCACCAGGGCGTGATGGAAGATGGCCTGCTGCCCGAGGCCGGAGAGGTGCGTGGGGTGATGGCCCAGATGGAGGCCCTGCTGGAGTTGCTGGAGGGCAAAGGCTCCCGCAAGAAAGACGGCGACGGTTGAAGCGCGACGTCTGAGATCGGCCACCCCGGGCGTCAAGCCCCCGCAGGGACGCTCCGGTCAGCGGCTGCCCCCCCTTGCCCGAGCCCGAAGAGCTTGGTTTGCTGGTGTCGTCCCCATCACCCGCCCGGGCCTAGGCCTCGGGCTTTTTTATTGGTATCCCCTATCGGTGGGGGGAAAGTGCTGTCAAGGCGCCAGAGATGGTGTAGACCAGAGGTCGCAGGGTTTGGGCCGGGTGATGGGGATCACCGCCAGTGGCTTTTCACCCTTGGGTGCTGAGCCCCCTGCTCCCCCTTCTCAACAGCGGCAGGTTTCCACCATTGCCTCCCCGCTTCCAGCAGACACGATTCCAGCAGCGCATCACCCAGTCGGGCAACCTGCTGGAGGCCTGGGCACAGAACCCTTGGCGGCGCCTTTCCCTGCTGCTGATCGTGCTGCTGAGCGGATTCGTGGTCGGCGGCAGCGTCGGCTCGATCATCGGCGCCCTGTCCCTGTTGGATCCCCTCGGGGCCCTGGTCTGTGTGCTGGCCATTGAGGTGGCGGCCCGTCTGAGAAGACACCTGCTGGCCCAGCCCCTGAAACTGCGGCTGCAGGTGCTCGACATGGCCCGCATGGGGCTGCTCTACGGCCTGCTGCTGGATGGCTTCAAGCTGCTCTGAGTGGTGCCGCTGACGGCGCTCAGGTCGCGGCGAGCAGATACAGCAGGGCCATGCGGATCGGGATGCCATTGCGGACCTGCTCCTCCACCAGGCAGCGGTCGGAATCATCGAGCAGCTCGCCGGCGATCTCCACGCCCCGGTTCACCGGCCCGGGGTGCAGCACCGGCACCCCGTCGCCGCAGAGGGCCAGGCGCCGGTGGCTGAGGCCGTACTGGCGGTGATAGGTGTCGAGGCTGGTGAGCAGGTGCTGCTGCATCCGCTCCTTCTGCAGGCGCAGGGTCATCACCGCATCGGCCCCGGGCAGGGCCTGCTCCAGCCGCCGCTCCACCTGCACCCGGCCCCGGACGGCCACCGGATCGGCGGCCTGCCCCGGCGGCGGCGCCAGAACGAAATCGGCGAAGCAGTCGGGCAGCAGTGTCGGCGGACCGCAGAGCACGACATCGGCGCCACAGGCGGTGAGGGCCCAGAGGTTGGAGCGGGCCACCCGGGAATGGAGCACGTCGCCGACGATGACGATGCGCCGGCCCCGCAGGCTCTCGGGGGTGGGGGCCTCAGGGGAGAATTGGCGCGCCAGGGTGAACAGATCCAGCAGGCCCTGGCTGGGGTGGCTGTGCAGGCCATCCCCGGCGTTGAGCACGGACACCCGCTCGCCGCAGCGATCCAGGTCGCGGGCCAGGCTGTGGGGGACACCGGTGCAGCGGTGGCGCACCACCAGGATGTCGGCCCCCATCGCCACGTAGGTGCGGGCGGTGTCCAGCAGGCTTTCCCCCTTGCTGAGGGAACTGGAGGAGGGGGAAAAGCTCTGCACCTCGGCCGAGAGCCGTTTGGCCGCCAGCTCGAAGCTCGTGCGCGTGCGGGTGCTGGGCTCGAAGAACAGGCTGGTCATCAGCCGGCCCTGCAGGGCCGGCAACCGGCGCGCACCGGCCACGGGCAGGGCCCGGAAGCGCTGGGCCAGTTCAAGAACGGTGGCGAAGTCTGCGACCGAGAAGGACGCCAGGTCGAGCACGTGGCGGTGACTCCAGCCGCTCAAGGCGTCCTGCTCCCGTCGAACCCTCCAACCGTAGAGGCCAGCACGGCGAGCAACCCATCGAAGCGGGGGGTGCGATCGCCCCGGGCCCGCCGGCTGACACTGCGGCTGGCGCGCAGGTACCAGCGCCAGGGCAGCTCCTGACCCTGGGAAACGCCGATCCGTTGCGTCTGCAGCAGCGCCGCCCGCCCGCCATCCGTTGGCCCCTCCAGCAGCGCCGCCACCTCGGGCGGCCGGGGCGCCAGCCAGAGGCCCGAGGCCGGAGAGGCCACTGTTCCATCGTGGCCGCGGTCGAGACCGAAACGGCGGGCCAGCAGACCCGGCCCGGCGGCCGTCCGCTCCGGCTCCCCCGGCAGGGCTGCCGCCCGCAGCAGCACCCCATTGGCCCAGTCGCGCCGGCCGGTGACGACGTTGACGCAGTGATACACCCCGTAGGTGAGATAGACGTAGAAACGGCCGGGCTCGCCGAAGAGCGTCTCGTTGCTGGGGCTGCGGCGGCGGTGGCCATGGCAGGCCGGCTCCGACTGGCAGTAGGCCTCGGTTTCCACGATCAAGCCCGCCAGCAGCACCCCATCGGCCTGGCGCTTCAGCAGCAGGCAGCCAAGCAGCTCGGGGGCCACCACCTCGGCCGGACGGGCAAAAAAGGACGGGGGAAGGGGGGCGGCCTCTCGGTCGTTCACGGGCGGCGGCGCTGGGGAATGGTGCGGGGAAGCGGACCGCGGTCCCCCCCGCCGCGCCGGGGGGGCAGGGCGGGGCCACAGTGGGAGCAGCCCTGAATCGACAGGGGCCCGCCGATCAACTCCCCCTCCATGGAAACCGCCAGCTTCAACCTCGGCACCGTCCTGCTGGCCGTCAGCGGCCTGTTCGTGCTGACCACCCTGTTCTTCGGCACCAAGGGCGGCTACTACGACACCGACGACTACGACGGCAACGGCACCGCCCACTGACCTGAGCTGGCACCCGCGCCTCAGGGACGGCCCAGCCGTTCGGCCTCGGGGCAGTCGCCGGTGGTGGGCAGGTCGTCGGCATCGGCGGAGAGGCTCACCGAGGCCAGCCGGGTGCTGACGGCCCCGATCGAGGCGAGGCGCACGCTCTCCTCCCAGCTGTGGCGCTCGTCGCCGTCTTCCTCGTCGAAGCGGAGGGTGACCAGATCGCCCTCGATCTCCACCACCAGGGCCCGCTCGATCCAGCGCTGCTGGTCGAGCAGGTAGACCCAGACCGGCCGCTGTTCGAGGCGAAATCGGTCGAGCTTGCGATGCAGCATCGTGACGCCGCGGATAGGGTCGATCCTAGGCAGCACGGCGCAGGCCGCCATGTTCACCATGACCCGATCGATGCCCAGCACCGCCCCAGGCCCCAGCACGGTTCCGGGCCCCGTGGCCGGCAGCGAGGAGATCCGGCTGCAGCTGCGCAGCTGGCCCGAGGTGGAGGCCTACCTGGCCCACTGCCGCGGGGTGATCGTGCCCCTGGGCTCCACCGAGCAGCACGGTCCCACCGGCGCCATCGGCACCGACGCCCTCACCGCCGAAGCGGTGGCCCTGGAGGTGGGACGTCGCACCGGCGTGCTGGTGACGCCCGCGCAAGCCTTCGGCATGGCCGAGCACCATCTGGGCTTCGCCGGCACCATCAGCCTGCAGCCCTCCACCCTGCTGGCCGTGCTCCATGACGTGGTGCTCTCGCTGGCGCGCCACGGCTTCGAGCGCATCTACGTGATCAACGGCCACGGCGGCAACATCGCCACCGCCCGGGCCGCCTTCGCCCAGGCCTACGGCACCGCCGCGGCCCGGGGCCTGCCGGGGGCCGAGCGGCTGCGCTGCCGTCTGGCCAACTGGTTCACCGCCGGCCCGGTGATGCGGGAGGCCCGCGATCGCTATGGCGAGCGGGAGGGGCACCATGCCACCCCCAGCGAGATCGCCCTCACCCTGCACCTGGAGCCGAGCCTCACGGCCAAGCAGCGGCCCCTGCCCGAGGCAGCGCCGGCCGGGCCGATCCACGGCCCCGAGGACTTCCGCCGCCGCCATCCCGATGGCCGCATGGGCTCCGACCCCTTCCTGGCCACGGCCGACGACGGAGCCCGCTTCCTGGAGCTGGCGGCCACAGCCCTGAGCGAGGACCTGGCCGCCTTCCTGGGGCCGGAAGGGGACGCCGGTTAAGTTCGGGTTCGGATGTGTGGATGGACGATGGGTCGGATCTCAGAAGAGGACGTGCGCAAGGTGGCCCAGCTGGCCCGCCTGGCCCTTCCTGAAGAACGCATCGCCACCTACACCGGCCAGCTCGAGCGGATCCTCGACTACGTCGCCCATCTGGAGCAGGTGGACACCGAAGGGGTGCCCCCCACCACCCGGGCCGTGGAGGTGGTGAACGTGACCCGCCCCGACGCGGTGGACCCCACGCCGGTGCGGGAGGAACTGCTCTCGCTGGCTCCCCAGCGCGAGGGGGATTTCTTCCGGGTGCCCCGGATCCTTGCGGACTGAAGCGCCGGCAAGGAGCCCAATGGGCGTTCAGCGCACTGGTGAGATGGCGGTGCGGTGCAACAGCTCCAGCACCCGCCGGCGGGCATGGCGGGTGGGCATCAGCCGGACGATCGGCCGCAGGCGGCTGCGGCGCTTCTTGTGGGAGCGCACCCCCAGGAAGATGTCGTAGAGGAAGTTGAGGCTGTCGGTGCGGCTCTCGAACAATCCCAGCCGTTGGGGTGAACCCTTGGCATCGAGAATCGGCTTGGTGGCGAGATAGGCGGGCTGGTATTCAAACCAGGGGATCGACGGCCAGAGGTGGTGAATCAGGTGATAGTTCTGCCCCATGATCAGCCAGTTCATCAGTCTGCTCGGGTAGACGCGGGCGTTGTGCCAGCGGTTGCGGGACTGGAAGGGGCGGTGGGGCAGGTAGTCGAAGAACAGGCCGAGGGTGACCCCCACCATCAGGGCCGGGGCGAACCAGCAGTTGAACACAAAGGGCAGGAAGTTGTGCTGGGCGGCCGCCACCACGATCAGCACAAAGATGGTGCGGGCCAGCACCCACTCGAACAGCTCGTTGTGGCGCCAGAGGCGATGGCGGAAGAAGAAGACTTCGTGATAGAAGAATCTCGGCGCGATCAACCACAGGGGCCCGAAGGTGCTGACGATGTGGTCGGGGTCGAGCTTGGGATCGTTGACGTGGGCATGGTGCTGCAGGTGCACCCGCGTGAACACCGGGAAGCTGAAGCCCAACAGCAGGGCAGCGCCGTGGCCCATCACCGCATTCCAGAAGCGGTGGGGGTGGGCGGCGTTGTGGCAGGCGTCGTGGATGACGGTGCCCTCGAGATGCAGGGCCAGGAAGCCCAGGGCCAGCAGGGGCGGCAGGGGCCAGCCCGCCACGAACCAACCCCAGATCGTCAGGGCCGCCAGGCCATAGCCGGCCAGAAACAGGCCCACCGTGGGGTTCCAGGCGGCGGGGGGATCGAGGTACTCCCGCGGAACGCTGCGCCGCGGCACGGCTGTGGTCGCGGCCACGGCGGCGGACGAGGGTGCCAGCGTGTCGGTCATGGCCTGGGCCAGGTCTGGAATCCCAAAGGAGGACCCAGATTACGGAAGACGCCCCGTCGGCGCGATAGGAGCGGAGAAGGAGGCGTCACGGCTGCTTGGGGCCGATGGGCAGGGTGCGGAGATTGGCGGTGACATCCACCAGGGGGAACTCCATGTCGCCCCAGCCATCGGGGGGCAGCAGCGACGGGGCGCTCGGGCCCGGGGCCACGGCGGCGCCGGCGGCAAAGGCGCCGTCGGTCCAGGCCAGCAGGAGCCCCCGCAGGGCGCCGCCCCCCTCCTCGTAGGAGGAGCGCAGGTTGAAGTGGTCGCCATCCTTGGCCAGCACCAGCCGGTGGCCGCCGCCGACGTTGCGCGCCTCCAGGGCCATCGGCCGGAGCGCTTCCGGCCCCGAGGGCACCACCCAGTCGCGGCTGCCGCTGACCACCAGGGCCCGCGCGGTCATGGTGCGGGCTGAGCCCTGGTCGAACAGCAGCGACATCGGCGGGCTGACCGCCACCACCGCCTTGACGCGGGGATCGGCCAGACCGGCCTGGTCGGCGGAGGTGATGAAACTGCACTGCAGCACCCAGCTGATGTTGCGTTCCGGGTTGGTGACGTCCTTGCAGAAGCGGTTGAGCAGGGCCGCGCTGGGACGGGCCCCGGCCAGCTGCAGCACCGTGGTGGCGCCATAGGACTGGCCCATCGCCACGACGTTGTCGGTGCGCAGGCCCGCCGGCAACGCCAGGCTGCCCGCCGCGGCCGCGTCGATCACAGAGGTCACGTCCATGGGCCGCAACTTGAGGTCGTCCGGGCTGGGGGGCGGCATCTTGCCGGAGAGCATGGCCTGCTGCTGCGAGCGGTCGCTGCCGGGGTGGCGGGGCAGCAGCACCGTGTAGCCATGGCTGGCCAGGTGCCGGCCCCAGCCCTCAAAGCTTTCGGGGTCGTCCCAGAGGCCATGGGAGATGACCACCAGCCGGCCGTTGGCGCCGCTCTCGGGCTGGATCGTGACCACCTGCAGGGGTTTGGGGCGGTGCTGGACGGGGATCGCCAGCTCCTGGCGCTTCACCGCCAGCGGCCCCGCCTGGCTCAGGTCCGGGTTGATCGCGGCGGCGGGCAGGGACGTCACCAGGGAGTTGCCCAGACGTTGCTGCCTGGTGACGCGATCAATGGCGAGGACCACCCGCTGCAGATCCACCGAGGCGCTCTTGCCGGGCATGGCTTCAAGCACGTCCAGCAGGTTGAGGCTCCCCTTCGCCTGGCTGGCGGCCAGCGAAGCGGCCAGCCCCTGGCTGTCGATCGGCTGGGTCACCCCCTCCACCAGCACCACCGACGAGAGCAGCAGCAGCACCTGGTTGACCAGGGGAGAGCCCACAGACTGCTCGGCAAACGCCTTGATCGGCAGGGGCAGGGGGGTCTGGAACGCCTCGACCAGCCTCTGGCCGATCGCCCCATCGGTGGCCCGGTCGAGCTCGGCAAGATCGCTGTCGCCGGAGAGCAGTTTGCTCTGATCACGGAGCTCGCTGAGCTGGATCGTGAACGGGGTATCGATCAGGGGAAGGATCATCTGGATCTGCTCCAGCGCCTGGCCAGGCGCCCCCGCCAGCAGCGACCCCGCGCCCAGGAGCAGCGCCGTGAGCTGGCGGAGTGGGCTCGTCATGCTTCGGTTCCTGATGGTGGGCAGCGTAGGTGTGCCACCCAAACGACACCCCTGGGCTGGCCTGGATCGCTCATCGATGCCCACCGGGGGACTTGAACCCCCACGACCTGAGCCACTGGAACCTAAATCCAGCGCGTCTACCAATTCCGCCAGGTGGGCGCTGAGCAACTCTAAGCAGCAGCGCCGTTGCCATCTGCACGAAGCAGCCCCAGCGTCACCGCCCAGAATGGGCCGAGACGTTGTCCTGGCCATGCTTGCCACCCTTGGAGGCTCCCTGGCCCTGCTGCTCGGTCTGCTGCTGCTGCTGCTGCCCCTGCTGGCCTCCGAACTGAGTCGGGCCCGGGACTCGGTCTGGGGGGCGGTGGTGCTGCTGCTGGGCCTGGTGCTCGTCACCAGCGCCGAGCGGCTCACGGGCGCGCCGATGCTGGCGGTGCTGTGCGGCGGCCTGCTGATCGGCCGGCTCGGCGTGGAAGTGGGCCAGGGCCGCTGGCGGCTGCTGAGCGAGGAGGAACGGCAGCGGCTGTGGTCGGTGGAGCGCTGGCAGACCAGCCTGAGCCAGATCGGCGCCTCCTTCGGCCGCCTGCTGCAACTGGCCAGCGGCGTGGTGGGTGGGCTGGGGTCGTGGCTGGCGGAACGGCGCGCGGCCCGCCCCGCCAGCACCAAGAAGTGGGTGCGGCCCGAGCCGGAAGCGGCGCCGGCAGAGAGGCAGACGCCTGAGGTCCCGGAGGACGCTCCCCCTGTGGTCAGCAGCTTCGAGGAGATCGATGCCCTGCTGGAGCAGGCGCTGCCGGAAGCCCCGCCCGAGCCCGCGACAGCGGAGCCGGGGGAGGGTCTCGGCGAGGCGGGATAATCCAGCCTTCTCGCGCCCCGGCGACGTGACGGCAAGCCCGGCGTCCTACAAGGACACGCTCAACCTGCTGCAGACGCCCTTCGCCATGCGGGCGAACGCCAGGGTGCGGGAGCCGGAACTGCAGGCCTTCTGGAAGGCGCACGATCTCTACGGACGGCTGAGCCGCGGCAACCCGGGCGAGCCCTTCACGCTCCATGACGGCCCGCCCTACGCCAACGGCGCCCTGCACGTGGGCCATGCCCTCAACAAGATCCTCAAGGACATCATCAACAAGCACGCCCTGCTGCAGGGGCGCCGGGCCCGCTTCGTGCCGGGCTGGGACTGCCACGGTCTGCCGATCGAACTGAAGGTGCTGCAGGGCCTGAGTGGGGAGGAGCGGCGGCAGCTCACCCCGATCGACCTGCGGCGCCGGGCCCACGCCTACGCCCTCGAGCAGGTGGAGGGCCAGATGGGCGGCTTCCGGCGCTGGGGCATCTGGGCCGACTGGGACGCGCCCTACCTCACGCTTCAGAAGCCCTACGAGGCGGCCCAGATCGGGGTTTTTGGCCGCATGGTGCTGGCCGGCCACATCTACCGGGGCCTCAAGCCGGTGCACTGGAGCCCCAGCTCCCGCACCGCCCTGGCCGAGGCCGAGCTGGAGTACCCCGACGGCCACACCTCCCCCAGCGTCTACGTGGCCTTCCCGGTGGTGGAGCTGCCGGAACCCGTGGCCGAGCTCCTGGCGGCCGCCGGCATCGACGGCCCCACCGATGCGGCCCACCGGGAGCAGCTGTTCGTGGCCATCTGGACCACCACCCCCTGGACCCTGCCGGCCAACCTGGCGGTGTCGGTGAATGGCCAGCTCGACTACGCCATCTGCCGCGACGGCACCACCAACGGCGGCACCCCCCGCTACTTGGTGGTGGCCGCCCAGCTGGTGGAGCAGCTGCGCACCAGCCTGGAGCGCCCGCTCGAACCGCTGCTCACCCTCAAGGGGGCCCAGCTGGAGGGGATCCTGTACCGCCATCCGCTGCTGGATCGCACCAGCCCCGTGGTGATCGGCGGCGACTACATCACCACCGAAACCGGCACCGGCCTGGTGCATACGGCCCCGGGCCACGGGGTCGACGACTTCCACACCGGCAACAAGTACGGCCTGCCGGTGCTCTGCCCGGTGGATGAGGCCGGCACCCTCACCGCCGAGGCGGGCCCCTTCGCCGGGCTCAACGTGCTCAAGGACGCCAACCCGGCGATCATCACCGCCCTGCGGGATGCCGGGCTGCTGCTGGCCGAGCAGCGCTACGAGCACCGCTATCCCTACGACTGGCGCACCAAGAAACCGACCATCTTCCGGGCCACCGAACAGTGGTTCGCCTCGGTCGACGGCTTCCGGGCCCAGGCCCTGGAGGCGATCGCGGCGGTGGAGTGGCTGCCGGCCAGCGGCCGCAACCGCATCGAGGCGATGGTGCGGGACCGGGGCGACTGGTGCATCTCCCGCCAGCGTTCCTGGGGGGTGCCGATTCCGGTCTTCTATCACCGCACCAGCGGCGAGGTACTGCTCAACGCCGACACCCTGGCCCACGCCGAAGCGCTGATCGCCGAGCACGGCGCCGATGTCTGGTGGGAGCGGGACGAGGCGGGCCTGCTACCGCCGGCCTGGGCTGACCAGGCCGACCAGTGGCGCAAGGGCACCGACACGATGGACGTGTGGTTCGACTCGGGCTCCTCCTGGGCCGCCGTGCTGGAGGGCCGGGGGCTGGGCTACCCCGCCGACCTCTATCTGGAGGGCTCCGACCAGCACCGCGGCTGGTTCCAGAGCAGCCTGCTCACCTCGGTGGCGGTGAACGGCCAGGCCCCCTACCGCCGGGTGCTCACCCACGGCTTCACCCTCGATGAGAAGGGTCGCAAGATGAGCAAATCGCTGGGCAACGTGGTGGATCCCCTCGTGTTGGTGGAGGGGGGCAAGAACGAGAAGCAGGAGCCGGCCTACGGCGCTGATGTGCTGCGGCTGTGGGTGAGTTCGGTGGATTACTCCGCCGACGTGCCCCTGGGGCCGGGGATCGTCAAACAGCTGGCGGATGTGTACCGCAAGGTGCGCAACACGGCCCGCTATCTGCTGGGCAACCTGCACGATTTCGTGCCGGCGGAGCATGCCGTGCCGACCTGTGATCTCCCCCTGCTGGATCGCTGGATGCTGCAACGCACCGCCAGCCTGATCGAGGAGGTGAGCGCCGATTTCGAGCGTTTCGAGTTCTACCGCTTCTTCCAGGCCCTGCAGAACTTCTGCGTGGTGGATCTCTCCAATGTCTATCTCGACATCGCCAAGGACCGCCTCTATGTGAGTGCGGCCGGCGATGTCCGGCGGCGCAGCTGCCAGACGGTGCTGCACCTGGTGGTGGAGCGGCTGGCGGGGCTGATTGCGCCGGTTCTGTGTCACATGGCCGAGGACATCTGGCAGAACCTGCCCTACCCGGTGGCCGAGGCGTCGGTGTTCGAGCGGGGCTGGCCCACGGTGCCGGCGGCCTGGGCGGCGCCGGAGCTGGTGGCACCGATGCAGCAGATCCTGGAGCTGCGCGCCCAGGTGAACCGGGTGCTGGAGGGCTGCCGGGGCCGGGGGGAACTGGGCGCTTCCCTGGAGGCCCAGGTGCAACTGGAGCTGGCGGAGACGGCGCCCCTGCAGGAGGCCCTGGCCCTGGTGGCCGCCAGCCCCCATCGGGAGGTCGACAACCTGGCCGACTGGCTGCTGGTGTCCGCCCTGGAGATCGGCGGCCCGCCGCTGGAGGCCCCCCTGGCGGCGATCGAGGAGGAGGGCGTCACGGTACGGATCGCCGGCGCGTCAGGCAGCAAGTGCGAGCGCTGCTGGCACCACGAGGACGACATCGGAACGCACACCAGCCATCCCAGCCTGTGCGGGCGCTGTGTGGGTGTGCTGGAGAGGCAGGGGGTGGGTGCACCTCCTCCAGGCCGCTGATCTGGCCCTTGAACCAGGAGGTCAGGCTCTGGAGGGAGCCAACGATGCGAGAGGCTGGAGCATTGAAAAACAGATAGTCTTGGCCCATGCCGCATCCGCGCATGCCGAATCCCTCGTCTGGTTCCGCGCCGCACTGATGCATGGCCAAACCCTCCTGGCAGGACTTACTGAGCGGACCTGCCTTTGTGATCAATCTCGATCGCCGGCCGGAGCGATGGGAGAGCACCCGCAGTCAACTGGAATGGGCGGGATTCACGGACACGCGTCGCTGGTCGGCCTTTGATGGTGCAACGGGAAACGTCAGGGAGAGTCTGCGACCCTTCGGGATCGAACGACTGGCGGATCGCGAACACTTTCTCAGCCAGCCTGGCTCCCAAGGCTGCGCCGTTTCACAACTGAAGCTGCTCCAGCACATCATCGACGAGGGCTATCCACGGGTCTGCATCTTCGAGGATGACATCCGATTCTCCCGGTGGTGGCACGAGCTGGCGCCTGCCTTCCTGAGAACAACGCCCCGCAACTTCGACCTTCTGTTCATGGGCTCCCAGATTCAGTACGACGCCCTGCCCCGCTGGCATCCAGCCAGGCGGCTGAATCGATCCCGAACACTCACACGGCTGAGCCAGAGGGCCTGGCCCTGGCCGTCCCATTGGCTGGGCAATGTGGTGCAGGCGCCTCTCTACTGCCTGCACGCCTTCAGCATCACCCGCAAGGGCTGCCAGGAGCTGCTGAAGTTTCTGACCACCCAGAGCGTCGGCATCTACATCCCGGATTGCATGATTCACGACGCCATGGCCGGGGGATCCCATGTCTCGGCGTTCCCGCTGCGATGGTATGCCTGGAACGGCAATCGGATCCCACGCCTTGTCGAGGAACGCGGCACGAATCCCCACTGGATCCGGCGGAACTGCGGCCTGGTGTATCAGGAGGAAAGCTTCGGCACCGACATCCAACCGCGCAGCGGGACCGTGCCGGCCTGAGGCGCATCGGCTGGGTTCGCCAGCCTTGGCACAACGCCCTGGGCGGGTGGGGTCGTGTCCTTCAGGGGGGGAACCAGGCGGGCGCCGAGGCTGAAGGCCCCCGCCAGCAGGCCGGCCAGGGCGATCGCCACGCTCCAGAGCTGCACCGGCCGCAGCGCACCGAGCAGGTCGGCGATGGAGAGCTCGGCCGGGTTGAGGGCCTGGGGACGGCGCGGCTGCTGGGCCAGCACCTTCTCCTTCCAGTCGGCCAGCACGCCGTTGAATTCATTGGAGCCCAGCGCCGTCGCCTCCAGGGGCAGGGTCTGGACGTACCAGTCGTAACCGGGTTCCAGCAGGCCCTCGGCCTTCAGCCCTGCCTCGACGATCACGAGCAGCGGCAGGTGCTTCGTGTAGGCCATCGCCGCCTCGATGTGATTCCACGGGGTGGGCAGCCGGACGTCGGCGAGGCTGGCCTGGAGGGGGCCACCGCGCTTGTCGATGCCGGCGGGAAAGAAGCTGCGCTCCAGGGCGATGACGACGATGCCGGAACAGTGCTCCATCAACTCGGTGATGGCCTTCAGGGGTGCATCGGCGCTGAAGGTGTTGCGGCCGACGGTTTTGGGACTCAGGGATTCACTGCGCAGGCGATCCTCGATCAAGCGCACGAAGGATTCCTGCTCCGGCGTGGCGGTGGCGCCCACACTCACGAAGACGAGTTTCTCGTCCATGCCACGCCACGACACCGTCCTCAGACCTTAACGATGCCCCCGCCGGCGTGCCCGCCCCGATGGCTCCCGGTTGATCGCCAAGGCCCGATGAGGCTCAGAGGCTCAGATCGGACAGGCCCGGGTGATCGTCCGGGCGGCGACCCAGCGGCCAGTGGTACTTCCTGTCGCTCTCCTTGATCGGCAGATCGTTGATGCTGGCGATGCGGGTGTGCATGAACCCCTGGGCGTCAAACTCCCAGTTTTCATTGCCGTAGGCACGGAACCACTGGCCGGAATCGTCGTGCCATTCGTAGGCGAAACGCACGGCGATGCGGTTGCCATGGAAGGCCCAGAGTTCCTTGATCAGGCGGTAGTCGAGCTCCTTGGCCCACTTACGGGCCAGAAACTGCTGGATCGCCTCACGGCCGCTGACGAACTCGGCCCGGTTGCGCCAGACGCTGTCCGGGCTGTAGGCCAGCGCCACCCGTTCGGGATCACGGCCGTTCCAGGCATCCTCGGCCAGGCGCACTTTCTTCGCCGCCGATTCGGCATCGAAGGGAGGAAAGGGGGGCCTGGGGGCTTCTGGAGCGGTCATCGAGGCGGCGATTCCACTGCGTGGGCAGGCTAATTCAGAAGGGAATCGTGTAGGTGTTACCCCGCTCACTGCGCACCAGGAAAGCGGAGGACGTCTGCCGGTAGGTGGCCAGGGTGGTGCGGCCATTGCTGGGCTCGGTGATCAGCAACTTGCCGCATTCCTCCTGATCGCGCTGGCCGCAGGTCCAGGGTTCGCCCACCTTCTCCATCTCGATCTGCTTGCCGTCGGAGCGGAACGTGACCGTGAACGAGGTGGAGCCGCCCGCGACCAGGCAGGCTTCGGAGCGGCCGTTGAAGCTACAGGTCTGCCAGGCGGCCTGGGCGTGGGCCGATGGGATGGCCGGGATCACCAGAGCGGCAACGGCGCACAGGGCCAGCAGGGGTGAACGCATCGGGGATGGGCGCCGGGGAGGTCCACTCTGGCCCCCGCCGCGCCCAGGGCTGCACCGGCGATGGCGAACAGACAATGCCTACGGCTGTACCAGAGGAATCATTTGCCTTCCATGACGGCGATAGATCTGGAAGTCACTGTCCGTCGTCAGAAGCAACGGCGAGTCGTTGATCTCCGCCAGGCGAATCAATGCGGCATCCGCCAGAGAAGCAGGGACATTCTCATACCTTTTGAAAAGTGCACTTACAGAGCCAATCTGCTCCTGGAGCACGAACGGCAATTGGACGACTCCTCGCTCAATGAACTGCAGGGCCAACGCAGGATCAAAACCGGAGCGTCTGAGCAGAAAGCAGGTCTCAGCAACCACAGCCTCACAGCTCAGTAGTGGAGGCGGCAATCGCCTGAACTGCTCAACAGCCCATCGATGATGGGTGTCGTTGCGACTCAACAGCGCCACCCAAGGGCCCGTATCAAGCAGAACCGTCATGAATGATTTGCACCGAAATCAGCCAGGAACGCAGGGTTGGTTGACAGATCGGCGGGCCCGCCTTCGCAACAGCCCACGAGATCGGCCAACAGATCAGCCGCGGAGGGTGGTGCTGCGTCATCCACGCCCTGCTCTGGGGATTGGAGAAATGCCGTCAATGCGCGTCGAACCAATTCCGACTTGCTGAGATGGCGCCGTTGAGCCTGCTCCGTGAGCTGCGCATCAAGGGCCTCGGTCAACTTGAGCGAGATCACCGCCATGGCAAGCACCGAGTCATCGACATGCCGATCCTACCTGCTGCCAAGCGGTATTACGGCTCAGCCCCCCAACCCCCGACAAGCCCGCAGCACCACATCGGCGCAGCGCCCGTACACAGCGGCCCGCCAGGCGGGGCTGTCGATCAGGAAGGCGTCGCGCACCTGGCGGCGGATGGCTTCGCGGTGGGGGGTGGGGCGATCGGGCACGGCGTGCAGCCAGGCATCGGCGCGCAGGGCCGCCAGCACCTGATCGATCGGGCGGGTGCCGTACTCCAGGGCCAGGACGGTGAGCTCCATCGCAGGGAGCATGCGGCGCAGAAACACCGGCACCGAGCCCGACACCACCGACGAGCTAGAGGGGCCCAGGCCGGGCCGGGTGACCTCAGGGCCATACCAGCGCTGGAGCCGCTCCCAGTCGTCGTCGGTGCTGCCGCTGCCGATCAGCTCCCCGTAGCCCCAGGGGCCCAGGCCGGTGTGCAGGTCGATCACCGCCAGGCGGCGGCAGGCCGGGCCCAGGTGATCGGTGAGGATCTTCTCCAGGGTGGACAGCGACCAGCTGGGGCGGCTGCCGCCGTAGAAGAGGCCGGTGGGATGGGTGTACTGGCCGCGCTGCAGCGCCGCCTGGTAGGCGGCCATCCCCTGCCCAGTGATGAAGGCCTCCAGCAGGGTATCGGCCCGTTGCCGCTCGGGCCCGTCCCAGTCGCCGGGCAGCAGGGCGTCGTGGAGGGCGTCGTAGGCCGGGTTCTCGGGCAGGGGGCCGCGGAAGTCGAGGCCGTTGCGGTTGAGATCAATGTTGTGTTCGTTGCCGCGGCGCAGCCAGGCGAAGCCATGGGGGTTGAGGGCATGGATCAGCAGCGCCCCGCCGCCGGCCGGCAGGGCGCCGTGGAGTTCATCCAGCAGAACGCCCACCTGGCAACCGGATCCGGCCAGGCCCTCCACGCCGTGGGTGCCTGAGATCAGCAGCAGCAGGGACTCGGGCTCGGCGGGACCCAGGGCCGCCGCATCGATGGCGAGCGGCTCGCCGGCCGGACCGCGGTGATCGGGCAGGACATGGCTGCTGAGCCGGGCGCCGGCGCCAACGGCGGCGGCCAGGAACGCCTCACGGGCCGAGCGGTAATCGGGGTTGAAGAAGTCGCTGGTGGCCATGGGGGAGGGTGTTGGGCCGGAGGTGATCTGAAGGGATAGTCGTCGTGGCGGGTAACCGCATGGATGGCGAACAGATCGGTATAGATGCCAAGGCCCCGCGGGAAACCGTTGCACTCTGTCTGCAGCCACCAGCCCCAATCTTCACTGCAGAAGAACGGAGCATGGATTCCCACAATCGGGAGCTTTGCGTGCAGATAGGTGCACAGGGCGTTTCCCACCATCCATTCGTTGACTGGTCCCTCCTTCTATCTCTCGCCAAACGAAAACTTCTTCATCTTGATCAGAAGGCAGGATTTGGGCATTTCAAACTCACCTCTCGACGCTGGCCATGACATGGCCGCGGGAGGCCCGGGCCAAAGGATCACCAATAGGTAAAGTCAGCTTGAGGAGGTGGTTCAGGTGAATGGCTGTGCTGGGTAGCCCATCAAGCGTTCCCACTAGAGATTAAACGGTGGAACCCAACGTGTGGGATGCCCCTGGGCGTCATGTTGTACGAGACCTACTAAGCGAGAACCACACCGGGGTGTGAGTGCTGCCACTCCTGCATCGGCCGTGTCCCAAACCTTTCGAGCACGGGTTGCTCCGTCTCTAAGCTCGCGCCAACCGGAGGTAGACGGAACTAGAGAACTCCAGTGTATAGAGGCTTCGATGTCCTCCTTTGTATCAGATCCTATGGAGGCATGCCCATGAATCATGCGACCCACAGCAGCACACATGAGAAAGTCAAACGTTATCGCAAGTGTGCGGCATACTCTCAGCATAGTTGCAAGGTCCGATGGCTCAATATTCGGATTGTTTTCGTGAGCAGCCGCATTCCGCAGGGACGCGATATTCTTGTAGTCACTCTCGAGGTCAGGGCTAGTCATCTGAAAGCGGATTGCCAGTCGCGACAATTGTCCCCAAGGGTCTTTCATGAGAAGCGCTCCAAAAAGTCCCTTCACATCATCAGCGGAGAGATTCGACCTAGAATGCCCAAATGCCACCTCAGGAATTTGATAGGCGCTATTCGCTGTGCTGGCGATCTGAGCTGCAATACGTTGAATATAGACTTCGGAATCACCCTGCAATGAAGTTGCGAATCGAGACTGAAAGATCAACGCATTCACCGCATCAGTTAGGCAGGCTTTCCGCAGTGCCTTCGACAGTTGCATGAAGGGGATGTGTGCAGCCGGTAAACGAGCCAGAAGTTCCACGCCACGCGATCTGAGAAAGCTTTCTAAGCCTGCAAAGCCTCGAACCATAAGACCTGCTCGCAACAGTGCAGCCCGGGTATTATGTACAGTCTCCGTAAGTGCTCGATTCAGAAGAAGAGGTTCTGTCATGGCCCGCTCGATGGCTTCTATAGAATCAATAAATCGCACCTGTGCCGAAGACATTGTCCTAACCGGCCACATTCACGAGCAGATTCTTCATCGCTTCGATGCGGTACCTAACGCGCGACGGTGTGTTTGTCGCCATCGTCGCAGCAGCGGTGAACTCCTGATCGCATTCGAATAGGTCTCGCGTTGCCAGTAGTACAGCTTGCGTCCTGGAACTGGCGAGCTCTAACAAACCATCTGAAAGCACGTCCACCGCAACCATCTCTGAGTCATAAACACCTGCCAAGGCCTGATTTCTCCATCCGTCACCGTCGGGCCTCTGAAAGGCTCGAGCCCCCCAAAGCCTCTCGCAGAAGTGCATAGCACGTTTGAACGAATTTGCCGCGGACACAACCTCAGAACTCATGAGATCGTGATGACGCTCCATATGAAGATCCATCGCGTTGCGATAGTCGCCACTGAACCTCTCCCATGTCTCGCGAAGAGTAAGGAATCGCAGCACCAGCTCAGCATCGACCATCTTTTGATAAGCGCTTGACTCCGTTGTCTTGATTTTGAGCTGCCGCTTAAGAAACTCATTCTCAGCCTCAGCAAATACCATATCGCAATACATCCCTCGGAACGCGACTTTGCGTATCTCCATTGGGCTGAGTGGTACACCTGCGATATTAAGGCGCAGGAAGACTTCGTATCGGACTCTCTCATTCGACTGACGGAGAAGCGTTACTGTTCGCACATAAGGCCTGACGTCGAGTGAGTTGGCGATACTAGCGGGAAAGTCGGTTATACTAAAGCCGTTCAGCTTGTGAAGTACTTCGAGACCGGACAGGGTGAGACCTCCAGTCATAAACTGATGGATGGCCGTTATGCGCTGCTTGCCGTCAATAACGGAATACGTGCCTCCGGAGTCTTCTGACAAGTAAACAGGTGGAACCGGTATATTCAGAAGAAACGACTCGATAAGCCTGGACTGCGCGACACTCTGCCAACGATCTCGCCGCTGAAAAGTAGGGCTGACATCGATGGCCTGTTTGGTAACCATATTGGATATGGCGCCGAGCGAAAGGTCAGACGACTGCAGCACCAAGCCATTCTGGTAGCGCGCAATACCTTCCTCAACTCCAGGGGGGAACTTCGGCATTGGTCATCGTTACTCAATTCACCCTCGTCTAGTTCCGCCAGGAAGTCAAGCGTCCTTGAAGCTCAGGGGCTGCAATGAAGTCTGGCCAACGCTGCCCCTGAGTGGCAGGAAATGATTCTAAAGCGCCAGGAAATCGGTGGTGGCCTGTCCAATCAAGGGACATTGTAGGCGTCATCGGGCAGATTCACTCGAACTAAGAGAGGCATGTGATCGCTCCATTGCAACCATTTGTCAGATTCACCGACCCAAGCTGAGCAGTCACCTAGCCACGCAACAGGCGCGAAGGCGTAATCGATGTGATAAGCCTTGGCAGGATTCCGCTGTAAAAAGAATGTTGGCTCCTGCTCTGAACCCTGCGGAATTCCGCGGCTACGGTGATAGACACTCTCCAGACCCATTTCCGCGAGCTCTCTGACTACATCAGTGTGGTTCCACCACCGATCCCATTTATCCCAGCGAACATTGCTATTCAGATCTCCAGCAATCACCGTTGGCTGCGCTGAAAGCACGGCGCGGTGAGCTTGAATGAACTTCCAGAGCTGTCCAATATATTGGAAGGTAGGTGAGTTTGCTTGCCGTGTCCAAGCAGCCACGAGTAAGAAGCTATCGTGAATCCGGCACGGAAGAAACGATTCGAGATGGCCTAGATCAAGATCGACAGGGGCAAGCTTTACTTCGGGAGCAGCGAACACTCCAAGGCCCTTGTGCTTGTTCTTTCCAGCCCACAGGTAGTTCTTCGCCCATGCCTTATACGAAGCACTCGTGGAGCGACCGGGGTCTTCGCACTCTTGTATGACGGCTATATCAAACTTCAAGGCATCTAAAGCATCGAACTTGTTGCGCAAGGCACCGTTGCAGTTCCAGGTCAAGATGTGCATACGCCTAACGCCAAGATCAGAAGCGGGAAGTAACATCAGCAAAGACCATAATCTGCGCTCACGCCTTCTGCGTCTTGTTGTTAGGCATCAGTTGTAGTGTCCTTATCGGCCTTGTGTTCAATTTTTGTAAGGCTCTCAACACGTTCAAGTCTGCGTCTCCGCATTTGCGCCAAGAGCTGTGCTCCAAAGGCAGAGAGCGCCCAATACTCATCCTTATCTGAAACAGGCTTTCTTCTGGCAGAAGGTTCAACACATTTCAATGCCGCCAAATCAGCAAGTAACGACCGGATTGTATTTCGGGGCGTGGGCCAGGTTTTACGCAGGTCCTTCGTAGGAATATTTAGTACATTCGAGGCAGTGTACCTAGCAATCTCTGTAAGCGCGAGTTCCACCTGCATTTCTGGGGCCAATACTTCAAAGATCTGATATAAAGTGACTTCTTTGCCAGCGTCCCAGCCGCTAGAGCCAGTTTTCCAAACAGATATCTTTCGCTTATTGCTTCGCAATACTGCTATGGCTTTGTCAATTGCTGCATCAGTATCAGCTGCTTCTTCATAGCTGTGAAGAAGATCTCGTAGGCCCGCATTCTCTGCGCTAAGGCGAACTATTTCTCTCGCGGCTGCTGCATCTTGAACTTGTGATGCCCTTACCCATCCTTCTCTTGGGTAGGCATTGAACGCCTTCATTAGCGCAATAGAGCACCTTCCATAAAGATCTTCCCCATTCTTCCAAAAGCTAACGGGCTTTAGCCTCACTTTCTCCTTGAATGACTTCAGTTTCCTTATTGCAGCGCGATCGATTTCGGACTTGTCCTTAGGCCATGAGACTTCATCATCTAGGATAAATCCTAGCGTTGGTATGCTCTGCGAAACTGCGTAGTCATACTCCTTCTCTGTATAGCTGACGCCATTTGCGTCGACACTTCCGTAGCGGTGGGCGACTATAACCACATAATAGTCTGTTTGATCAATCTGCTTTTTTATGACATTCCACTGCTCTTCGTCTGCTGCACTAAACATCTCCATCCCAACAGGAATATGGCCCATCTCAAGGATGGCCTTAATGACCAAGTCTCGTTCAAATGACAAGTCCATAAAAGTAGAGCTCACAAAGACCTGAAACTTACCCTTCATGCTGGATCCTAATTTCCGACTGATACCTTAGCAGCAAGAATACAGACGGCTTAACGCCGCCCCTGAGTGGCAGGCGAGGAGCCAACTGTGCGCAGCCGAAAGAACATGGGGGCCTGACCACTCAAGGGGCTTGTTGTGCAGCCGCCGCGAGCTCTACTCAGGCAACTTTCCATCACGCTCAAGTTTCAGAAGATTCTTGAAACCCAGCGTCGAATCATAGCGCGTACTTTTTATCAATAGAGGCTTGTTCGGTCTTATTTGAAAGAAATCAAGCTCTCTGTTGATCGGTGCATCATTTGTTTGATGAAACCAACCATATCTAGGGACTCGAAAGTGGTGGATCCTTGCTCCGTCTAGATCTGCGCGCAAGGGACATGTCATAACTTCACTAAATGGACCCTCATATTTGACGGCCATAACCGGAAACTCTTCGGAAGCTCCAGGATTGCCTTCTAGCAGCATTTTCCGAATTTCCTCCTCGTTACCCTGGATGTCAACCCGGTCAAAGAACTCTTGCTCAGTTACTGCGGAGCGCCATAGAACCGACAAGAAGAATAGCTTCAGCCGTGAATAGTCGAAGCTGTCGACACAGTAGAATGCTGGACTCTGTATAGAGGTTGCGAGCTGCTTGGGAAAATTGCGAAGGAAAAGCTCTTGAGCATACTTATCCCAGGGTCCAATCACCTTCTGATCACAGTCGGCGCATAAAATATTAGGATCAAAGATTCCGCTCTGGCACTGTTTTGGCTTCCGGTTGCTTCCAGCAGCATAGATTCTAGGCACGAGTTCGCCGGCACCAAAGCCAACACCACTATCTCGAATTGAATGATAAAACTGTCTCGGAATTATATGGGCTTCAACGAGAAGCTTTTCGGCATGGCATAGGCGGCAAGGCTTTGGCCGCCGATCTTTACGTCCCACTGGGTTAACCGTCTCACCCTCAAGCCATCAAGATAGCGTCCGCACAACGGTTCACATCAGCGCCCGCACGCTGAGCTATCAGCACGCGGGTGCGGGGCACTGAACAGGGCACGAGGCTAGGCCGCCCGCGGCCGAGCACTTTATGCGTCCCGGCGCGCTGCATTTGTTTGTTGGGCGGCACGAGGTCCATGAGACTCTCACTTCTGTTCTTGCACCAGGTCAGCTACTTCTTCTTGCTCGAAGGTGCTTGAACCCAGCCCTTCTCCTTCCAGACAGCCCACACAGCCATGGAGTGTCCGTGCCCCAGATCGTGTTCCGACTTTAGCCACGACACCAGCTCCGCAGCTTTCATGTCGGCTTTGTAGATGCCGGCCTTCGTAGCATCGACCTTGAGCTGTTCAGGGGTACGGCCAGTCTTGGACTTGATGGCCGTGAGATACGCTTCAAAAGACATGACGTTCTCCGAAGGATCTGGGTCTACCAACGGCCATAACAACTCACTTGCCAAGGCCGGTCTGTCTCAGAGAATCTAGTAGGTGGTTGGATAGTTCGCCTCCCGATCGCGAGCTTAGCGTTGCTCCGAGCAAACACGGCAACCAGCAAGAGGTAAGTGCCGCCCAACGCCAAGATCAGCGGCTGGGAAATGATCTCTGCAATGACCGGCTGGCCTTGCCCCGGCCCGCTGAATCTTGATGTTATGCATTCAGTCTACATAGTTCAGAAGCAATGGACGAGATCTAGTCGCTTGAACTCTTTCATACACAGATGAAATGCCATCGATTAGACCCGCGACCTCTGAGTATGTATCAGTCGGAGGCGTATGATGCCAACCTTGTGGTGTCCAGAACCACCGGCCTTGACCAACCACACAGATTTCACGAATACTAGGATCACTTGTGCCGATTAGCTCTTGATACCTATGCAGGTCAGTCTTTTGAACCAGATCAGTTTCAAAGGCAAATAGACATGGGATGACATGCTCTGGCGTAGTTTCTCCTGGCGTGTGTCGCAGCTTTTCTAAGCGAGCCGCTTTTTCGTGAGTCTTTTCGAGCTCAGTAGCATTGAGCCTGCTCTTTACTTCAATCGTGAACAGTGTCGATTCAAGTGGGAATAGCCCTGATTCCTCATCAATGAGGATGCACGGCAGACTGGCACGATTAAAGATTACTATATCCTGTTCTGTTGACTGATCATCATAGGCAGAAATTACTATTCCATGGCCTACGCCAATCGATGGCGGAAGAAAGGGCCTCAACAATGATCTTACAAGAACTTCGCGAAGTGCACCTTTAAGGCCTGAATGATCGACTTGACCCAACGCCTTGGCCGAAGCCACCGCACCTGCAACCTTGGCACCAAATAGATCACGAAATGCTTGGTTCAAATGATTACCTCCGTAAATGCATAACAACTCATTAGACGGTTCAGAGAACCACTCCTCCCATGTGCTCCCTTTCCGATAACCACCTGACGCGCAGCAGGGAGGATGACTTGAAATCCCGATGCTGCACAGCCTTCCGAGAGCAACTTCCGCGTTCTAGCAGTGGTTCACGGATCCGATAACCACCTGTAGCCACCGATACGCAAGTCTTGCCAGCCCGCCCATCTTGAGCAGTTCAAGACCCGCAAAGAGATCCAGCCCGCTCATCCCCGCGCACTGCGCAAGGCAAACGGCACAGTGAGCAGCAGGCTCCCCCCAGCGACCACGAACATCCCCGGCAGGGAGATGTCGATCAGCACCCCCGAGAGGGCCTGGGACAGGGGATCGAAGGCGACGCCGGCCAGCATGGCCAGGGCCATCACCCGGCCCTGCAGGGGTGCCGGGGTCTCCCGCTGCAACCAGGCCGTGGCCAGCACCCCCACCAGGCCGCCGCCGATCCCCATCGCCGCCAGCAGGGCGGCCGCCGTCCACCACTGGCCGGCCACCGCCAGCCCCAGCAGGCCCGCCCCCAGCCCGGCCGACAGCCAGCCCAGCGCGCCCCCCGGATGGGCGAGGGCGCCGAACCGGCCGGCCCACCAGACCCCCACCAGGGCGCCCACGCCGTAGGCGGCCTGGAGCCAGCCGTAGCTGGCGGCGCCACCGCCGAAGCGCAGCGTCACCAGCTCCACCACGCCGATCACCACCGGGCCCAGCACGGCCAGGTTGATCATGGCGATCAGCGTCAGGCCCGTGCGGATCGCCCCGTGGCCCCAGGCGAAGGCGATCCCCTCCCGCAGGCCCTGCCCCAGGCCCCCCGTCGGGGCCGTGTCCGCCGCAGCCAGGCAAGGCCGCACCTGCACGAAGCAGCCCACGGCGAGCAGCAGCAGAGCGGTGTCGAAGGCCAGGGCCGCCGTCGCCCCGGCCACGGCCAGGGACAACCCCGCAAGAGCCGGGCCGGCCACGTTGCTGATCTGCTCGCTGCCCTGGAGCCAGGCGTGGGCCCTGCCGAGATGGCGGTCCTCCAGCAGGCGGGGCAGCAGGGCCAGGGCTGCCGGGTAGAGGCAGGCCTCCGCCGCCCCGAACACGGCCGCCAGCACCAGCACCGGGCCCAGGTTGAGGGCGTCGCGGCTGGCCAGCAGGGTGAGCACCCCGGTGGCCGTCGCCAGGATCGTTCCGGCCCGCACCGCCAGCGTCCGGGGCGGATGGCGGTCGCTGAGCACGCCGCCCAGCAGCATCAGCCAGGTGACGGCGACGAACCAGAACTGGACGCCGGCGAACAGCAGGGTCTGGCCCAGCCAGAGCCAGCGGAAGCCCGGCCGCCGCAGCAGGGAGCCGCTCACGGCCTTGCCGCTCACAGCTGCCCCACCCGCTCGGCGAACGGCCGCAGCTGCAGCGCCTCGCGCCACTCGTGCAGCGGCCGCTCCCAGCCCTCCTCCCAGCGCTGGGCGAACAGGGGGCTGGCCTCCAGGCCCATCTGCAGCCCGGTGCGGATCGTCTCCACCAGCTCCGGCAGCAGCTCGGGGGCCCCGAGGGTGGCCGACAGCAGGGCCTGGGCCGTGAGCACGGCCCCCAGGGGGTAGGGGAACTGGGTGAGATGGAAGGCCTGCAGGCCGATCTCGCCCGTCACCGTGGTGTCGAAGCCGGTGATCACGTGCCAGAGGTCGTGGGTCTGGCTGAGCCGCAGCTCCACATAGGCCGCGTCGGTGTTCGGCGCCATGCCGGCGTGCAGGTTGGGGTCGTAGCCCAGCCGTGCCAGCGACGCCGCGTAGGCCTGGCCGAGGCTGCCTTCGGGCAGGGCGGCCAGCTGCTCCAGGTCGTGGGCCGGGGGGATCCAGCGCGCCTCGATCAGCGCAGCGCAGGCCGGATCGCGGCGCAGCTGCTCGGCCATCAGGGCATAGGAGGGCGTCTCCAGCAGGGCCTCGGCCAGGGCCCCCACCAGCTCGAGGTCGGTGTCGCCTCCGCTCATGGCCACGAAGGTGCCGAGGACCCGGAACAGCTGGGGTGGCAGCTCCGGGGCCTCGAACGACGCCGCGGTGGGGGCGGGATTGGGGCGGAAAACGGTGGTGGTCATCGGGATGGTCGCGAAAGAACGTGAGCAGTCCTCACGTCTAAGAAATTATGAGCATCCCTCGCCTTTGTCAATGGGATGCGAGGATCGCTCAGGTTTTCTGGAGGCGCCGCTTCCCGCCATGGCCGACGCACCCGCCACCCCCGGCGAGCCCTCCCCCCTGCGCCGCCAGCCGCGTCAGGCCCGCAGCCAGGAGCGGGTGCGGCGGATCCTGGCGGCGGCCGAGGAGCTGTTCGTGGCAGGAGGCGTCGGCAGCACCACCACCAACGCCATCGCCGCCAGAGCCGGGGTGCCGATCGGCTCCCTTTACCAGTTCTTCCCCGACAAGGGGGCGATCCTGCGCAGCCTCGCCCAGCTCTACGCCGAGCAGCTGCACGAGCTGCTCACGGCCTTCTTCGACCAGGGGGACGGCCGCGGCCTCTCCCTGGAGGCCTCGATCACCGCCGCCGTGGCCCTCACCGATCGCTTCTTCCGCGACCACCCCGGCTACCCGGCCATCTTCCTGGATGTGCAGAGTGCCACCCCCGAGCTGCTGGCCATCGAAGAGGAGGCCGACGTCCGGCTGATCAACGACTGGAGCGGCCTGATCGTCGAAAAGGCCGCCGCCGAGGGCAGCCAGCTCAGCGACGAGGAGGGCCACCTGATCGCCTACGTGCTGGTCAAGACCGTCGGCCACCTGCTCTGGCTGGCGGCCACCCAGGAGCAGGGCCGCCGCGACAGGCTGGTGGCCGAATGCGGCGACCTGGCGATCGCCTACCTGCGCCGGCGGCTGGCGACGGGCTGATCAGGCCCAGAGCGTTTCCAGGGTGTAGGGGCCGCC
The DNA here is from genome assembly GCF_034931305.1 of Cyanobium gracile UHCC 0281. GTDB lineage: Bacteria > Cyanobacteriota > Cyanobacteriia > PCC-6307 > Cyanobiaceae > Cyanobium > Cyanobium gracile_A. The sequence continues at coordinate 34,325 of NZ_JAYGHY010000008.1, forward strand.
GGGCTTCACCCAGAAGGAGCCGTCGATGAAGCGATGGCACCGGTCGAGGGCCTCAATCGCCTCCATGTCTTCGGGGGCCAGCTCGGCCTCGGCGGCGGCGAGGTTCTCGGCCAGGCGCGCTGGCGACACCGACTTGGGGATCACGGCGGTGCCGCGTTGCAGGGCCCAGCCGAGCACCACCTGGGCCGGGGTGAGGCCCCGGCGGGTGGCGATCGCCGTGATGGTGGGGTCCTCCAGCAGCACCGGCTGACCCGGGGGGCGCATCTGGGGGGGCAGGCCCGGGGTGCCCAGGGGCGAATAGCCCGTGAGGTGGACGCCGTGGGCCTCGCAGAAGGCGAACAGCCCCTTCTGCTGCAGATAGGGATGCAGCTCCACCTGGTTCATGGCCGGCCGGATGCGCGCCTGCCCCAGCAGGCTGTAGAGGGTGGCCATGCCGAAGTTGCTGACACCGATGTGGCGGCACAGGCCCCCGTCCACGGCCGCTTCCATCGCCGCCCAGGTGGCCGCGATCGGCAGGGTCTCCAGCGACACCAGATCCGCGGCGCTCTCGGGCATCACCACGCCCGGCCGGAAGGCCACGGGCCAGTGGATCAGATACAGATCGAGGTGGTCGAGCTGCAGATCGGCCAGGGTGCGCTCCAGCGCCGGGCCCACGTCCTCGGCGGCATGGGCGTTGTTCCAGAGCTTGGAGGTGATCCAGAGCTCGTCGCGCCGCACCAGGCCCGAGCGGATCGCCCCAGCCACGGCCTCGCCGATCTCCGCCTCGTTGCCATAGATGGCGGCACAGTCGATGTGGCGGTAGCCCAGCTGCAGCGCCGCCGTCACCGCCGCCCCCACCTCGCCCGGAGGGGCGTTCCAGGTGCCCAGGCCGAGCATCGGCATCTCAGCGCCGTTGTCGAAGCGGAGTGTCTTCATGGCGGGGAACCCCAGTGGATCGTCACTCCACCCTGGCCTTGGCACGGAAGTCAACCAAAGCGAAGCGCCGGGCCTCCGACTTCTGCGATTCGATCACCAGCTGCAGCCGTTCCCCCTGCCGTCCGGCTCGGTTTTCGACCACCTTGTCGACCTCCTGGCCCTGGCCATCGAGCACGGCGAACGTCGCCTGGATGTCCCCGCAGGGGCGCTCCAGGCAGGCCACTTCCATCACGTCGATGAGCCCGCCGCCATAGAGGCGGGGCTTGCGGCAGATCCCCTGGCAGCGGCGGGTGAACACCCCCTGATCCGATTCCACCCAGCCATCGGCGAGCAGGTCCTGGCGGCTTTCGCCCCTGCCGCCGGCGGCCGGCTTCTCGGCCAGGGACGCCCGCAGGCCGGCCGCCATCCAGCCGGCGCCGAAGCCCAGCAGCACCAGCCCCACCATCAGCAGCCGCTGGAAGAACGGAAACCGGGAGGATCCCGAGGCCGGGGGCAGGGCCGGCGGGACCGGCTCCATCTCGACGATCAGGTCGTCAATGGTCTTCCCGCTCCCCGCGTTCCGCTCGGTCTTGCCGGTCCTTGCCATCGTCGTAGGCCATCAGTGAACGGAACATCAGCCCGCCGCCGCTGCCGATCAGGGCGAACATCGTCAGCAGGTTCCAGAGCGAGGTGGGCTGGAAGCTCATGATCAGGGTCTGGAGCACGCCCACCGCCAGGGCCGCCACCGAGGCCAGCACCAGGAACCAGCCCCAGCGCTGGTTGCGCAGGGCGAACAGCAGACACACCCCGATCGTGAGCGGGATCAGCAGCAGGCCGAAACCGCCGCCCAGGCCCTGAGAGAGCCCGAAGCCGCCGCCCCAGCCGCCACCCCAGGCCGATCCGGCACCGCCCCAGCCACCCGCGAAGCGGCGGCCGTGACGGAGGCCCAGGCCCATGGGCACGGAGCTGACCATCACCTGGTTGAAGAACAGGAAAGCACCCATCGAAAAGAGCACCCCTCCCAGCAGGAAGCTGAAGAAGTCTCGGATCGGATCCCTCGAGGCCATGCCCTCCCTGCCACCACGGTCATGGTGGCCAGGCCCACCGGGTTTGTCCGCCAGGAACGCTCAGTTGACCGGCCGGCAACCCTCGAACCACATGACGTGGCGGGCATGGTCGTAATCCTTGTACTGGCCCGTCAGCTGGATGCCCTGGCCGGTCCTCAGGGAGAGGGCGTAGGCGCCCTGGCCCTTGGCGGCCAGACAACTGATCTGGGTCAGGAAGCGGAACTTGCCGAACCTGATGGCCAGATCGTTGGTGGAATTGGGAATCTCGTACGCAATGCGATAGGCACCGCCATCCTTGGCGACGTGGGCCACCCGACCCTTGATCGTGAAGGTTTTGCCCTGGTAGCGGGTGGGAATCGAAGCGGCGTTGGTGTCGGCTTCCTGGGAGATCTGCTGGGACAGCACCAGGGCATCAATCACCACCGGGCCCGCCGATGACACGGCCCCCTGGCTGCGCTCCGCTGCGGCGATGCCTTCGGGGCCACCCTTCAAGGAGCCCAACATGGCGCACAGCTCGGTGCGGGCACCATTGGCACCGGCCGACATGCCAGCCGGGAGCTTGGCCTCCAGCTTGACCGTGGCGGCTCCCGCCGCCGACTCGGCTGTGGCGATGATCGGGAACGGCCGGGCGGAGCCCGATCGGGGCTGCTCCAGCAGCATGCTGCCGTCGTCAGCCTCTTCGCTGAGGATGTCGTAACCCCTGGTGGCCGCGATGCCGCGCAGCTGGCGAATCGCCGTGGCCGGGGTCAACTCCTCCACGGTCACCACGGCGGTGAACCGAATACCGGAAAGGGGGTTGCCACGTGTCGCGAAAGCCTCTTCACAGCTGGCCCCCCTGGCAACGGAGGGCAGCCCCAGGACGACAGCAAAAACCGCCAGGGGAAGCGCAAGCCGAAGGACAGGCATGAACAGCTGGCGCATGGGCTCACAGATGGGGACTCTACCAACGGCCACAGGAGAGGCCCGGCGTCCGCAACAGGGCCTGGACTGTGAATGGATTGAACGCAGGATTCAGGCAGATCGAAGTGAGGCAGCCGCTCGAAGTTAGACAGTGGGCCATTCGAATGACCGGATGATCCTGGTAAGGCGCCGAAATCATGGGCTGTTCAGACGAATCCGTTGAGCTGATGAATCGACGTCCAGGGCATGGAGGGCGTCGCATTGCTGAAGCCAGGGCATCGAAGCCATTCGATCATTGATCTCGATCTGCATCGATAGCAGGCCGTGGAGCCTGCGCATCTCGCAGGATGAAGGCTTCGATCCCTTGGTTCCTCAGCAGATTCGGCCTTGTCAGCTCAGTAGGATCAATGACGACACCCGCCGCGGTCGCTACCAGTTTTTCAGATACTGATCGCGCGTGAAGATCACCGTTCCGTACTCAGCACCGGCACCGACACCCCCACTGATGGTGAAGCCGTGCGGCGTGATGGCGCGCTCGGGGAAATCGATCGACACGCCACCACCGGCAAGGGCTTTTCCCGAAAAGTTGACACTGCGGCCTTTCTCAGAAACATAGTCCTCAACCGGCATTTCCTCGACGGTGAGACCAACGGTCACATCCACGCCACCGGCAAGGCCGGCACCGGCACCAAGGCCATTGGTGAGGAAGAAACGGCCATCGGGACGCGGCACAAGAGGAATCGCGTAGGAGATCGAGCCCTCAATGCCGACACCAGCAATCACCCCGCCGGAAACACCGATCTCCAGCGTCCTTGGAGGAGCACCAAGAACTTTCGTCCCATAGGCCTTGAGTGCCTGGGGCGAAACACCACAGCTGGACAGGAGTCGGTTGATGCCGTTTTCCGAGCGCTCCTTCATGGCGTTCCTCAGCTGCGTCAGGTTGCCAGGAACCAGCAGGCAGGTCCGCAGACGGAAGGCCGGGTTTTCGACCCCCAGAGACTTGACGACTTCGAACATCCTTCTGGCGGCTGCCTTGTATTCCTCTCTACTCAGCTTGCGATGGCAGGTGCCCTGGTTAGGGATCACGCCAGGGCTGTAAGACATGCCGTCATCGCACCAGTGTTTGGGGTTGGCATTCCAGCAGCTTTTCTGACCCTCCCCACCACAATTCGGTGTGGGATCGCTTCCCGGTGGGATGCAGCGGCCGTCGCCGGGCTTGCCGGTGCCGAAATACTTCAGACCGGGATCGCACCAGAGTTTGGGATTGGCATTCCAGCAGCTTTTCTGGTTCCGTCCACCGCAATTCGGCGTGGGATCACCGCCTGGGGCGATGCATCGACCATCGCCGGGCTTGCCGGTGCCGACATACTGCAGTCCGGTGTTGCACCATTTTTTGGGGTTCAGGTCCCAGCAGCTCTTTTGATTCAGGCCGCCGCAGGCTGGCTTCACTCCTGGGTTGGGCCTCGGCCCGGGCCTCACTCCGGGGTTGGGCTTCGGCTGGGGCTTCACGCAGCGACCTTCGCCGGGCTTGCCGGTGCCGACATACTGCAGTCCGGTGTTGCACCATTTTTGGGGGTTCAGGTTCCAGCAGCTCTTTTGATTCAGGCCGCCGCAGTTCTTGCCGGCGTGGGCCTCACCTGAAAGGGACAGTGAAAGGGCCAAGCCGGCCATGATGGGGAGGACAGCCTTGATCGTGGTGGAGGTGAACATGGTCAGAGTCGTGGTGTACTTGATTGCTGTTTGTCAGTGCCTTGCGGGCGCAGCTACCAGGGGCTGACTGGTGCCTCTCTGGGATCGGGGTTGACCGGCGGCTGGTCCAGGCCCGGTTCGTCAGGGAAAGGGACTGGATCGTCGGGCTGTTGGGGATCCCAGGGCTGTGGGCTATCGCCAGGCTCCGGTTCATCGCCCGGTTCGTTGGACTGTCCGCTTTTTTCCAGGTCGAAGGTCAGCTGGTCATCGACACGTACCGGAATCAGCGTGTACTGGGCCGGCATCAGCGCGCCCCGTACCGAAACGCTGAGCGAACCGTCGGCCTGCAGTCGCCCGGTGAGCGTGCCCATCAGTGGCAAGTCATAGCCGGAGTAGGCACCCGGGCCGGTCCGGCGCATGTCCTTGATGACCACCATCGAGGGCTGAATCTGCAGCATAAACAGATGGGCCCAGGGATCAATCGCATAGGCACGCCCAGCCTCGATACGGATCCTCTTGCCGATGGTGCTGATGATCCACTCACCGTCAATCGGCAGTTTTTCGGTCATGGGGACAGCCGTGGACATCGGCAGGAAGGCTGGGATCTGGGCGATTTGGCCACCATCGAACGGCTTGGCCTGGGCCTGCGATGTGCCCAACAGAAGGCCGAAAGCACACAGCCCCGATAGAAAGAAGCGGCACTGTGAACGCCTTGAATTGCTCATGTCGTCATTCCTTGATTTTGGTCAGAGTTCCTCCATTGCCGGCAGCATTCGCAAACACTGTCTGGCCCGAATCACCTCTGAAACCTAAGCAAGACAGCGCGTGCGGAGAATGGGGTGAACACCCCATTCTCCGTCAGTTGTCACGCCCAAAACATCCGAAGCCATCCAGCTTTGGCGATCGGATTGGATGCTTGGTGCATGTTGACCTGTTGCATCCTGGCGGGAGGGAACCCTGCACCCGGTTCAGGCCCTCAGGGGCGACCCAGATGTCTCGGCAGCGCCACGAAGGCCGATGTCCCCCGGCCGGGCGTCGAGCGCAGGTCGAAGGCCATCCCCTGGGCCCGACACAACGCCTGGACGATGCTCAGCCCCAGACCGTCGCCTTTGGAGTCGGCCCCCTTGAAACCCTGTTGGCTCACACGGGCCAGCATCTGAGCGTCCATCCCGACGCCGTCGTCGTGGACCTGGAAGACGACGTTGCTCCCGCGGGGCATGAAGCCGATCAGAAGCCGCGTGGACTCGGCATGGGCGAGGGCATTGGCCATCAGGTTGGCCATGATCCGCATCGTCGCCAGCGGCTCGACGCAGATGCTGGTGTCCGGGCAGATGATGCGCAGACGCACGTTTTGCTCCAGAGCCTGGGCGGCGAACATCTGCTCGAGCGTGCGCGCAAACATGCCGCAGGCGACCACCTCGGGCCCACGGCTGGGTGCAGTCTGTTGCACCTCGCCAGCCGGATCGGCCCCGTGATCGCCCGTGTAGGCGTGAGCCAGGCTGGCGACGTAGTCCACGGCACGCGAGAGCGTGTCTGCGTCCTGATCGCGGCCGGCGCGTTGCATCTGGTCCACCGCGTGGCGCAACGCCGCCACAGGCTGCTTCAGGTCATGCGACACCGTGGCGAGCCTGGAGCGGTGCCGGGAAGCGGTCGACAGAGCCTGCTGATAATCCGCTTCGGCCTCGGCGAGGGCCAGCTGCAACCGGGCCTCGTTGCGCTCGGCCTCCAGCGTCTGGCGTTCGGCCCGGATCTTCTCACGGGTGATGGCGACCACCTGCCAGATCACGATGGCCAGGGAAAACAGCGCGAACAACAGCAGGGTCAGGCGATTCAGCTGGTTGATGTCGGGCTGGGAGAAACCTTCGCCGGACAGGTGGGCCACCTGTAACGCGATCGCGAAGCCGCCCACCACCACCGGGAAGGTCCGCGTCAACAGCCGCTGCAGGCGGTCCCGGATGGACCAGGTCAGCGGCGGAAGCGCCTGGGCGAGCAGCATCGCGAAGAAGAGCAGGTTCAGCGGTTTCCACATGGTCACCAGCGAGATCTGCTCCAGCCACAGCGCACTGCTGAGGGGCAGCAGGGTGGTGAGCAGGGCCAAGAAACCAAAGAGCGGCCGCAGGCGGGCCAGGGGATGGGGCGCCTCGATGCGCAGGACGACCACCAGGTAGCCGAAGGCCGTCGTCAGCGACAGGCACAGGTAGGGCACGACCCAGAGCACGAAAGGCCCGCCCCCGAGCAGGTGGGCGAGCGTGCCGTCCTGGCTCGCCACACTGAGCAACAGGAGCAGGGAAAACAGCACGTAAACCAGCCATCGGAACTCCTGGTAGGCGGCGATGATGGCGGCCGAGAAGGCGATGGCGGTGAGGAAGAAGGTGTAGAACACGGCATCGCCCATGTCCGGAACATGGCCCTCGGTCAGCGCCTGGGCCTCGCCCGCGGCCAGCAACATGCCGACTGGCACCGTGAACCAGAGGCGATGGCGGTAAACGGCCTGCGATCGCAAGGGGGCAACCATGCGCGTTCCCGACACCGTCATGGCTCCCCATTCTCCTGAAACGAGGCCCCACGCCCATGGGGTGCTCACCCCATTCACACGGGAGACGGATCGATCAGGCCGTCCTTGAGGGCACGCGCCATCAGCTGCACCACCGAGTGCGCCTCAAGCTTGCCCATCACGCTGGCCCTGTGTTTCTCCACCGTCTTCGGACTGATATACAGCTCACCGGCGATCTCCTTGTTTGACTTTCCAGCGACAATCATGTTGAGGACCTGTCGCTCACGGCCGGTGAGCGCCCCGGCCTGCTGGCCGCGACGGATGAGGTCGGTGAATTCCGCCGCGACATAACGACCGCCGCTGAGCAGCAGTGGCAGCTTCGCCACCATGTCACGGGCAGGATGTGACTTGCTGAACAGACCGTCGGCACCTGCCTCGACGACGGCGGCCAGGACACCGGCGGCGGAGATGCCGGTGAACACCGCAATCCTGGTCTCCGGACTCCAGCACCTGACGTCGTGAATGAGTTCCGCGCCACTGGCGAGCGGCATGGAGATATCAAGGAATAGAAGATCCGGCCGGTGTGCCTTCACCGCTGCGATGGCCTCAAGGCCGTTCTCCGCGGTCGCGATCACCGAGAACTGGATGTTGTCGGTTTCGGCGCTGCTGGTGAGCAGATCGCGAATCGCCTCACGGATGATGGCGTGATCATCAGCGATGACGACCGAGCAGGTCTTTCCTGTTGGCTCGGAATGCATCCTCGTTCCAGTCGATACTGCCCGCATTCCCAGGCGCGAATAGGGCCATCACCCCATAGCCAGGGCTGTTGCGGGCGGGAATAGTGGTCGCACCACTTTAGCGAATCGCACACAAGACCCCCATGAAGAAGCTCCTGAGCCTCGGCGTCTCTGTGTTCGCGGCTGGAGCCGCGTTCGCCGCAGCGAACGTCGACCCCGCACAACTGCAGGCGCGTACCTCGCTCAATGTGATCGGCCCCGAACTGCTGACCTCTCACCTGCGCCACAACGGACTTCAGAACGCGATGGTGTCATCCCCATCGCTGTTTTATGCGTTGAGCGTGCTGGCTCTTGGCGCCGACGGAGCCTCACAGGAACTGCTGGCCTCGCGGCTGCTCACGGATCCGGATGCGTCCCTGGCCGATGTCGCCCCGCCACTGGCTGCGCTGCTTTCTACGGACAACAGCGGCGACAACGGCGACAGCAGGAACGGTGCGTTCCGGCTGAGCCATTCCCTGTGGTCGACGAATGGTGCGAGCGATCGCAAACCGTTCGTGCTGGCGGAGGGGTTTCTCGCCACTGCCGAGGCGCTGTACGGCGCCGGGCACCGGCCGCTCGACTTCAGGGCGACCGGCGCGGCGCGGCTGATCAATGACTGGGCGGAGGAACAGACCCGCGGACTGATCCCGGCCGTCATCGACGACGCTCTCTTGTCCAGGCTCGACTGGGTCATCCTCAACACCACCCTGTTTGAAGGCACCTGGGGAACGGCGATGCAGCGCGTGGGCGCACAGGACGCCTACCGCTTCATCACCCTCGACGGCCATTCGCAGGCCGCCGCGACGATTCGGACCGTGGATTACGCGGCGCGAGTGATCGACCTGGACGATGGCAGTCTGGTGTTCCAGCTGCCCTTCGCGGGAGGCCACTACGCCTTCATCGTGCACATGCCGGCACCCGAGCAGGCTGACGTCCGCGGCTGGCTGCTCCATGTGGCGGTTCCAGGGTTTGCGGGCATGGCCGAGCGGGTGATCGGCGGCGAAGGCAGCCTGCATCCGTTGTCGATCCAGCTGCCGGCCTTCGCGTTCAGCGACACCGTCACGATGGGCGGCCTCTCGCCGCTGACGCGGGATCTGGGGCTTGCACCGTTGTTTGAGCGGGGCGTGGACCTGTCGAGGCTGTCGGAACAGCCCAGCCGGGTTGGGATCATCAAGCAGGACACCCGCATCGAACTGGACGAAAAGGGGGTGCGTGCAGCCGCGGCCACCCTCGTCGGAGGCGTCAAGTCCACCTCGGTGCGTCCAAGCCATCGGCGGCGCCAGATTGTGGTGAACCGACCCTTCGCCTTCGCCATCGTCGAGCGCGCCTCGCGGACGCTGCTGTTCAACGGGGTGCTGGTATCGCCACCCCATACGCAAGCCCACTGACCGGGCACCGTGAGCTACCCAGCCAAAGGGATCGCCCTTCACCCGAAGCCGGGTTCCATGCCCGACGTTGCCGAAGCCCCCCAGCATCGCGCTGGGCCATCCGGCTGCTGGTGGAGCAGAAGCCGCCCATGCGAGGGGCTAGGCCACGCCCTGAACGAGACGCTGAATGAGGACACGCGCCGTCAGCACAAGGCCTGCCCCCGAAGCAACCAGCAGGACTCCCAAGATCCGCAACCACCGGGCTCGCTGGACGGCCGCCTGGCCCTGGAGGATGGCCGTGTCGCGCACGACCGGTTGACCGGGAGGCGGAAAGCGGCGAGCGGATTGAGCCCGTGCGGCGACTCGCCAGATGTGAACGCCAAGGGCGACAAGAACCGCGGACGCTGGAAGGACCCAATACCAGAGCGCCCCGGCCAGCGAATCCCGGGCGGCGTGGGTTTCAGGCAGGCTCGAGATGTCGGCGAGCCAACGCTCCATCACGGAGATGGCGACGATGCCCAAGGCGCTGATCATCGCCAGCCATAGGAACGCCCGGCGGCGTGCCGCAGGGTCAGCGGCCTGTATCGGGCGTTGGTGGCTTTTCATTGACATCCGAATGGGACTGTGAGGCTTCTTGGCCTGTGGCGCCATACAGATTGAGGCTGCCCAGATCTTCCTCGGGAGCCTGCGTGCTGACCTCTGTGAGGAGACGCACCTGACCACGACGTGGGTGGTTCCATTCTCCACCGATGCTTCGATCCGGAGCGCCGTCGATGCAGGCCGCAGGCGTGGTCTTCATGGGTGCGGGCAAGCACACCAGGGCCATCAGAAGGATGGTCGGATCAGGCGCCCCCCATCCCCTCCCAGGCCCCCGGATCCAGGTAAATCTCCGCCGGCAGCGGGCCCGCCAGGAGCCGCTCTTCGCTGGGGTTGAGGGGCCCGGCCAGCAGTTCGGCCGCCGTGAGGCGGGCCGATTCCGGCAGGGCCGGCTGGTCGGGGTCGAAGGCGGTGGGGTGGGTGATGCTGCTGGAGAAGCCCCGGAAGATCAGCAGCTCGAAGGGTTCGTCCCCCCCCGGCGCCGGCAGGAGGCCAACGAGGCGCAGCACCCGGTCGGGGCGACCACGGCTGATCGTCTCCAGAGCGGCCAGCAGGGCGGCCATGGAGGGGGAGGCGGCGTCAGTCATCGGCGGAGGGGCACGGGAAGAAGGCTCAGAACTCGCCGGCCACCCGGCCCAGCCGCGGCAGGCGCACCACCAGCCACTGCAGCAGCCCCACCGCATAGGCCACCAGGGCCACATAACCCACGAAGGCGGCCACCCCCGGCGTCCACGCCCCGCCGAACACGAAGGCGAACACCCTGGCCACCACACCGTGCAACCCCTGGGGCGCCTCCTGCCAGGCCAGGCAGAGGCGCAACGTGGCGCCGGCGCCGCCCATGCAGGGCAGAGCGGTCACGGCCAGGCTCGCCCCGGCCAGCGACAGCAGCGTCAGGCTCCAGCGCCAGATGCGCAGGGTGAGGGGCAGGGCCCGCCAGGGGGGCATGTCGGCCAGTTCCTCATTGAGATCCACCCAGAACCACAGGCTCGCCACCACCAGCAGCGGCGCCACCACCAGCAGCAGGAAGCCGGTGGGGCGGTTGTCGGTGAGCAGCAGCAGGGCGATCAGCTGCAGGCTGGCCACCTTCCAATACAGGCCCATCAGGCGCACCAGCGCCTGCTCCTTGCGGAGGGCCGCCCAGAGGAGCAACACCAGCGGCAGCCCCACGGCGAACAGCATTCCCAGCCGCACGTCGAGCCAGACCAGGGAGCGATAGAGCTGTTCCGGCACGTCCGCTCGGTTCGGTAAGGCGCCATTATCCGCGTGCCCCCCAGGCGATAGGGTCCGTTGATGGGTTCCCTCCCCTCCTTTCCCTGGTTGCAACGCCGTCCTGATGGGCCTTGGTGCCGCACCGCCCTCGGCCGGGACGCCTCGCTCCAGGACGCCGTCAACCAGGTGTTCGAGCAGCTCCGGGGCGCCCCCGAGGCCGACCTGGCCCTGGTGTTCGCCTCCGCCAGCTACGCCAGCGATCTGCCCCGGCTGCTGCCCCTGCTGCAGCAGAAACTCAACGCCGCCCACTGGCTGGGCTGCGTCGGCGGTGGCGTGGTGGGCACCGATCCGGCCGGCGCGCCCCATGAAATCGAGAACCAGCCGGCCCTGGCGGTCACCTTGCTGCGCCTGCCCGGCGCCAGCCTGCGCCCCTTCGCCATCGACACCACCTCCCTGCCCGACCTCGATGGTCCGGCCGAGCCCTGGCGCGAGCGGGTGGGGGCCGAGCTGGAGGAGGGCCAGTCGATGCTGCTGCTGCTCGATCCCACCGGCACCGCCATCAACGACCTGATCAGCGGCCTGGATTACGCCTACCCCAACACCACCAAGGTGGGCGGCATCGCCGGCCCCCACAGCGCCACCCATGGTTCCCTTCTCTTCAGCAGCGGGACCAGCGACCCCGCCGACACCGTCCGCACCGGTGCGGTGGGCTGCCTGATCAGCGGCTCCTGGCGGCTCGATCCGCTGGTGGCCCAGGGCTGCCGGCCGATCGGGCCGGTGCTGGAGGTGGAGCAGGCCCAGCGCAACGTGGTGATCGAGGTGAGCTGCGGCAGCACCCGCAACAGCCCCGTGGCGGCGTTGCAGTCGATCCTCACCGACCTCACCCCGGCCGAGCGGGAGCAGGTCAAGCACTCCCTGTTCCTCGGCGTGGGACGCAGCGATTTCAGCCTTCCCAACGCCGACCTCACCCCCGTGGCAGAAGCGCCGGGGTCCTTCCTGGTGCGCAACCTGATCGGCGTGGATCCCCGCAACGGCGCGGTGGCGGTGGGCGAACGCATGCGCGTCGGTCAGAAGGTGCAGTTCCAGCTCCGCGATGCCGATGCCTCCCGCGACGAATCCCGCCAGCTGCTGGCCGGCCAGTCGCGGCGGCGCAGTGAGCCCCTGGCCGCCTTCCTGTTCGCCTGTCTGGGGCGGGGCGAAGGCCTCTACGGCGAGGCCGACGGCGATGTGAGCCTCTGCCGGGAGGTGTTCGGCACCGTGCCGATCGCCGGTCTGTTCTGCAACGGCGAGATCGGCCCGGTGGGCGGCACCACCCACCTGCACGGCTACACCGCCAGCTGGGGGTTCCTGGTGCCGAACGAGCCGCCCGGGGGCAGCGCCGCGCCGCTCTGATGGTGCGCCAGCACGTCAATCCCCTCAGCCGGATCCACCAGCTGGCACGGCCCCTGCCGCCGCTGATCGAGCTGTTCGCCGATCCCTCCCTGCCCCTGCATCTCGACATCGGCTCGGCCAGGGGCCGCTTCCTGCTGGCCATGGCCCCCCTGGCGCCGCAGCGCAACCACCTGGGCCTGGAGATCCGCCGGCCCCTGGTGGAGGCCGCCGAGGCCGACCGCCGCCGGGACGGGCTGACCAACCTGCGCTTCCTCTACGGCAACGCCAACGTGAACCTGCCGGAGTGGCTGGTGCACCTGGGGGCCGGGCAGCTGGAGCTGGTCACCCTGCAGTTCCCCGACCCCTGGTTCAAGCTGCGCCACCGCAAACGCCGGGTGCTGCAGCCCGCCCTGCTGCTGGCGATCGCCGCGGCCCTGGCCCCCGGCCGCCGCCTGTTCCTGCAGAGCGATGTGGAGGCCCTGATCGCCCCGATGCGGCAGCTGGTGGAGGCCAGCAGCGCCTTCGAGCTGGCCGGGCCCGAGGAGTGCGGCCCCGAGCTGAATCCCCTGCCGGTGGCCACCGAACGGGAAGGCCAGGTGCTGGCGGGGGGCCTGCCGGTGCACCGCAGCCTCTACCGCCGCAACTGCGCCCCCCTGCCGCCGCTGGCTGATCTGGAAGGCCGTCTGGAGCCCACCGCCGGCAGCACCGATAATCGCCTCGACGCCGCAGCGGATTGATGGTGCCTGCCCCAGCTCCCGTGCCCCTGCTGCTGCGCTGGCAGGGGCTGCTGGCCAGCCTGCCCGCCGGCCGGCTCAGTGCCCACCTGCCCCTGCTGGCGGGCTGGATCCTCTGCGCCCTGATGGCGGGGCTGCCCCTGGTGACCCGCACCGGCCTCAGCCTGCTGATCGCCGCCTCCGCCCTGCTCTGGGTGCTCTGGGCCCTGCGCACCCCGCCGGGTCGCCTCGGCGCCATCAACCTCTGGCTGCTGCTGGTGATCGCGATCGCCGTGGTGGCCACCGGCTTCTCCCCTGTGCCCAAGGCCGCGCTGGTGGGGCTGTTCAAGCTGCTCAGCTACCTGAGCGTCTATGCCCTGATGCGCCAGCTGCTGGCCACGGCCCCGGTGTGGTGGGACCGGCTCGTCGGCGCCCTGCTGGCCGGCGAGCTGATCACCAGCGTGATCGGCATCCGCCAGCTCTACGAAGCCCCCGGGGCCCTGGCGCGATGGTCGGACAACAACTCCGTGGCCGAAGGCACGGTGCGCATCTACAGCACCCTCGACAATCCCAACCTGCTGGGCGGCTATCTGCTGCCGATCCTGCCCCTGGCCGTGGTGGCCCTGCTGCGCTGGCAGGGGCGGGGGCGGCGCCTGTTTGCGCTGGCCAGCCTGGTGCTGGGCCTGGTGGCCCTGGTGCTGACCTACAGCCGCGGCGCCTGGATGGGGATGGTGGCCTCCCTCGGGCTGCTGGGCCTGTTGCTGGTGCTGCGTCAGACCCGCGACTGGCCGCCGTTGTGGCGGCGCCTGTTCCCCCTGCTGCTCCTGGCCGGCGCCACCCTGGTGCTGGTGCTGCTGGTCACCCAGGTGGAGCCCCTGCGGGTGCGGGTGATGAGCCTGGTGGCGGGCCGGGAGGACAGCTCCAACAACTTCCGCCTGAACGTCTGGACCTCCGCCCTGGCGATGATCCAGGACCGGCCCTGGATCGGCATCGGCCCCGGCAACAGCGCCTTCAACCTCATCTATCCCCTGTACCAGCAGCCCAAGTTCAATGCCCTGAGCGCCTACTCCATCCCCCTGGAGCTGCTGGTGGAAGCCGGCATCCCCGGCCTGCTGGCGGGGCTGGGCCTGCTGCTGAGCGCCGTGAAGGTGGGCCTGGGCCAGTGGCGGAGCAGCGCCCCCCTGGCCCTGCCCTGCCTGGCGGCGGTGGCTGTGTTCGCGGCCCTGGGGGTACAGGGGCTCACCGACACGATCTTCTTCCGCCCGGAAGTGCAGCTGATCGGTCTGTTCAGCCTGGCCACCCTGGCGGCCGCCGCGGCGGATCCCCTGCCGTGAGGCTGATCGCCGGCTTCGACGCCGGTCAGACCCACACCAGCTGCCGCCTGGCCCTCGTGGGGGATGGCCGGGTGATCGGCGAGGGCGAGGGGCCCGGGGTCTGCCATCTGGCGGCCCCGGAGGGTCCCGCACGCTTTGGCGCCGCCCTGCGCGAGAGCCTGGTGCAGGCCATGGCCCGCGTGGAGAGCGGCAGCCCGACCACCATGCTGGTGGCGGCCGCCGTGGGGGCCAGCGGCATCGAGCAGGGCTCCCCGGTGCAGACACAAGGCCAGGCCCTGGCGGCGCAGGCCCTGGGACTGGCCCCGGAGCGGGTGATGGTCACGGGCGATGAGCGCACCGCCCTGCGGGGGGCCTTCCCTGACGGCGCCGGCATCGTGGTGATCAGCGGCACCGGCAGCATCGCCGTCAGCCGCGACGGCCAGGGGTGCGAGCACCGCTGCGGCGGCTGGGGCTGGTTGCTGGATGGGGCCGGTTCGGCCATGGACATCGGCCGCGACGGCCTGGCCCTGAGCCTGCAGATGGCCGACGGCCGGCTCCCTGACTCCCCCCTGCGGCTGTCCCTCTGGGAGGCCCTGGGGCTGGACCCGGACGATCCCGGTTCACCGCAGCGGCTCAAGGCGCTGGTGGTGGCGGCCAGCTTCGGTCCCGCCGGCTTTGCCCGGCTGGCGCCGGTGCTGGATCAACAAGCCGCCGCGGGTGAAGCGACGGCCATCGCAGTGATGGAGCGCAACGCTGCGGCGCTGGCGGCGCTGGCGGCGGGGGTGGCCCGGGGCCTGAATCTGATCGGGCCGGCGGTGTGCCCGATGGGCGGGGCGCTCACCCACCTGGAGCAGTTGCGCCGACCCTTTGCCCGGAACCTGGAGCTGGCCCTGCCCGGCAGCCGTCTGGTGACGGCGGCCGGCGATGCCTGCCAGGGGGCCCTGGCGATGGCGGCCGCCCTGCAGGCGGTGTCTCAGCCGGCCTGAGCGGCCAGGGGAACCAGGGCCAGGGCGCCGCCGAGCACGGCCAGCAGCAGGGCCAGACGGGCGGTCCAGACCAGGGGCAGGCGGCGCAGCGCCAGGAACGAACCACCACTCACCAGCAGCGAGGCCGCCAGGGCGCCGGCCCACCAGCCCAGGGCCGAGCCATCGACGGGGGCCTCGCCGCCGTGCAGCAGGGCGTGCAGGGCCACCGCACCGGCCACCAGGGTGCCCCCGAAGGCCAGCCCGGGGCTGCGGCCATCCCGGTGGGAGCGCAGGATCAGCAGCGCCACCGCCGAGATCGCCAGGGCGGCCAGGACTTCAGCGAAGGGCAGGGCGAAGCCCATGGCACCGGCCAGGCCCCCCAGCACCGCACCGGCCAGGCCCCAGAGCAGCAGCTCCGCGGACACATAGGACGCGGCCGCACCCACGCCGATCAGCAGCAGCAGGTGATCGACGCCGGTGATGGGGTGGAGGAAGCCGTGGCCAAGGCCGCCGTGGGCCAGGCCATGGGCCTGGGCCGGCTGGCCGATCAGCACGAAGCCGAGGGCGGCCGCGACCCCCAGGAGGGTCCAGGAGCGGAGGCCGGAGAAGTGAGTCATCGAGGTGCCCGGTCCGCGCCGGGATGGAAGGAACGGTTCACGGCGAGCGTTCTGGCTGAGGGTGACCCCATCACAGCTGCGGGACAGCGCCGGAATGACGCAGGGGCGAACCCAGTCGTGCACCGGACTTTCCTCGTTTCCTCCCGGAGGTGAACCCCGGGAACCGTCCGCCCATTGTGACCGCAGCCGGTGACGTTGCCGCCCGATGACCGCAGCTTCTGACCAGGAAGGGGGGAGGATGGCGCCCAGGAGGTTCCTCCCCTTCACGGGGAGGACGCAAGGAGGAAAGGCGGTGAGGGGTTGCCCGAGTCCGCCGCTGTCCCGCAGCTGTGATGGAAACCTGGCTTCCCGGCCCGGCGTCCTCAGTCAGAACGCTCACCCCCACTCGACCCATTTCCTGCCGGCGCGGACCGGAGACTTTCCATGAACCTGCCTTCTTTGGCTGAGCGACGCGGCCTCCTGCCGATCGCCCTGGCCGGTCTGTGCGCCCTGCCCCTGCTGCTGGCGGCGCCGGCCTCGGCCCACCACCTGATGGATCTGACCGGGCTGAAGCCGGGCCCCCTCACCGGCCTGCTGAGTGGCCTGGCCCACCCGATCCTGGGCCCCGACCACCTGCTGTTCCTGCTGGCCATCGGCCTGGTGGGCATCGTCCAGCCCTTCCGCTGGGTGCTGGCCCTGCTGGGCTGCGGCCTGGTGGGCAATGCTCTGGGGCTGGCCCTGCCGGGCCTCACCTGGGTCGAGCCGCTGGTGGCCCTGTCGGTGGCGCTCACCGGCCTGGTGCTGGCCCGCCGCCTGCCCCCGGCCGTGCTGGTGCCCGCCTTCCTGCTGCACGGTTATGCCCTCAGCGGTGCCGTCCTCGGCTGGGAGCCCACCCCGATCGCCTTCTATCTCGTGGGTCTGCTGGTGAGCCAGAGCCTGCTGCTGCTGGTGGCTCTCACCGCCGTGCGGCGCTGGCGCCAGAACGCCTCCAGCGGCGCGCTGAGCCTCACCGCCGGCCTGCTGATGGGCATCGGCCTGGCCTTCACCTGGTCGGCCCTGGTGGCCTGAGGCTCAGGTGCCGAGCAGGGCGGTGTACACCAGCCGCTCCTGTCTGACGGCCAGGCGGGAGGCGCGCAGCCGGATCGCCTCCGCCAGGTACTCGGCGTCTTCGGCCACCCCGCAGAAGCGGGCCGAACCCCAGGTGTGCAGCCAGGGCAAACCCAACACATAAAAACCCGGCACCTGGGTGATGCCCCGCTCATGGGCCGGATGGCCGGCGCCATCGAACACCGGCACCTCCACCCAGCTGAAATCCGGGTGGTACCCCGTGCACCAGATCACCGCCGCCAGCGGCTCAGCCACCAGATCGAGGGGCTCCGCTGAACCGGGCGGCGGCGTCCAGCAGGGGACGTAGGGGGGCTCCTCAGGGGCACTGAGGCCCTGGGCGGCGATGTGGTCGTCGATGCTGCGGCAGATGCGGCTGTAGACGGCGTCAGCCCCGTCGAGGTTGTCGGCCAGGTCGCCGGCGAAGTCGATGCGGTCGTGGCCCAGCTCTGCCAGCCGGCCGTGCAGCACCATCCCCTCAAGGGCACGGCGGCGCAGGTCGATCTCGCGGCCACCGTCACGGCCTGTGAGGTAGTGGTTGGTCTTGCCCCGTACCGCCTTCGGGTCGGCGTGCTGGTCGATCGGCATGGCGTAGTAGCCCATGCGATCGAGCCAGTCGACCACGTCGCGGCCGCGGTAGCGGCGCGGGGAGCGGGGGGCGCGGCCGACGCTCAGGTGCACCCGGCGGCCGGCCAGGAAGAGGTCTTCGGCGATCTGGCAGCCCGACTGGCCACTGCCCACCACCAGCACCGGGCCGGCGGGCAGCGATTCAGGGCTGGTGTAATCACGGGCATCGATCTGGAGGATCCGCTCGGGCAGGCGGGCGGCGAGGGGATGGCGCTTCGGGCGGTGGTAACCGCCGGTGGCCAGCACCACCTGATCGGCCTCGATGGCACCCTCATCGGTGCTCAGGAGGAAGCCGGAACCACTCGCCTGCAGACGCCGCACCGCCACCCCCTCGCGCACGGGCACCTGGATGTGGTCGGCGAAACGCTGGACGTAGCGGACGATCTCCTCGCGGCCCATGAAGCCGTCGGGATCGTCGCCGTCATAGGGGAAATCGGGCAGGCGGCACTGCCAGTTGGGGGTGACCAGGCAGAAGGACTCCCAGCGCTGGCGCGCCCAGGCGTGGCCAATGCGGTGGCGCTCCAGCACCAGGGGACGCAGCCCCCGTTTCTTCAGGCAGTGGGCCACCGACAGGCCCGCCTGCCCGCCGCCCACCACCACCACCGGATGACGCTGAACCGTCTGCGAGCCGCTTGCCACCGTGACCCTCTGGTCGTTGTCGTGGGCTGATGCTGGCCGCGCGGCTCGATCGGCCCTGTAACGACCGGCACGGATTGCCCGGTGCCGGCATTCGGTGGCATCGGCGACACAGCACAAAACTTCATTCGTGGCACGGTCGCCATGCCGATTCCACCGACCGCACGTCCCCATGCCCCAGGTCAGCCGTCCCGCCAACCAGACGGGCGAATTCCTCGTCGATTACGAGGAGAAGGTTTTCCCCGACATCAAGGCCGAACCGGGTGAGAAGGCCCTGGTCACCTTCCACACCGTGGCCTTCGAAGGCTCCATCGGCCTGGTCAACCTGCTGCAGGCCAGCCGCCTGGTCAACAAGGGCTTTGAGACCTCGATCCTGCTCTACGGCCCGGGCGTGACCCTGGGGCTGCAGCGGGGCTTTCCCAAGCTGGGCGACGCCGCCTTCGACGGCCACCTCAACTTCGGCGCCCGCATCCAGAAGTTCATGGACCAGGGCGGCAAGGTCTACGCCTGCCGCTTCGCCCTGCAGGCCCTCTACGGCCACGGCGAAGGCGCCCTGATCCCCGGGATCATCCCGATCAACCCCCTCGATGTGCTCGACATCGTGCTGCTGCACCGCAAGGAGGGGGCCTTCATCCTCGACACCTGGACCCTCTGAGTTCCCCGTCCCCCGTCGAGCCGCCCATGCCCGCCACGATCACCGTCGCCGCCGCCCAGATCCGTCCGGTGCTCTACAGCCTGGAGGGATCGGTGGCGCGGGTGGTCGCGGCCATGGAGGAGGCCGCCGCCGCCGGGGTGCAGCTGATCGCCTTCCCGGAGACGTTCCTGCCCTACTACCCCTACTTCTCCTTCGTGGAGCCGCCGGTGCTGATGGGGAAGTCGCACCTGAAGCTCTACGAGCAGGCGGTGACGGTGCCCGGCCCGGCCCTGGCCCGCATCGCCGCCGCCGCCCGCCAGCTCGGCCTGCACGTGCTGCTGGGCATCAACGAGCGCGACGGGGGCAGCCTCTACAACGCCCAGCTGCTGATCGATGCGGCCGGCGAGCTGGTGCTGAAACGCCGCAAGCTCACGCCCACGTATCACGAGCGGATGGTGTGGGGCCAGGGGGATGGGGCCGGCCTGCAGGTGGTGCCCACCGCCCTCGGCCGCATCGGCGCCCTGGCCTGCTGGGAGCACTACAACCCCCTGGCCCGTTTCAGCCTGATGGCCCAGGGGGAGGAGATCCACTGCGCCCAGTTCCCCGGCTCCCTGGTGGGGCCGATCTTCGCCGAGCAGACGGCCGTGACCCTGCGCCACCACGCCCTTGAGGCCGGCTGCTTCGTGGTGTCCTCCACCGCCTGGCTGGAGCCGGAGGACATCGAGCGGATCACGCCCGATCCGGTGCTGCAGAAGGCCTGCCAGGGGGGCTGCCACACGGCGGTGATCAGCCCGGAGGGCCGCTACCTGGCCGGGCCGCTGCCCGATGGCGAGGGGCTGGCCATCGCCGAACTCGACCTGAGCCTGATCACCAAACGCAAACGCATGATGGACAGCGTCGGCCACTACAGCCGCCCCGACCTGCTGGGGCTGTTGATCGACCGCAGCCCCGCCCGCCAGCTGCATGAGCGCCCCCCCGAGCCGGGCCTGAACGGATTCGCCAGCGAGGCGCTCCCGGGACTGCCGCTGCTGGAGGAACTGCACCATGGCTGAGCACGATCGCCGCGCCCTGGGCCGGCGGCTCACCGAACTCCAGGTGCACGGGGTGGTCGACCCGGCGGTGCCCGGCAACCCCGGCCGCCGCGGCGGCGCCGGTCCGTCCGACCACCGCGCCCTCAGCATCGACGGCACCACGGTGATGGTGCCCGTCTACAACGCCATCGCCGGCAGCTCGCCCTACCGGCTGGAATCCGCCGCCAGCGGCGGCCTGCAGGTGAGCGACGCCGCCACAGCCCTTGCCGTGGAGACCCCGCCCGAGCCGCGCTTCTACGCCCTGGCCACCGCCGAGGGCATCCCCTACCGCTCCATCGCCCTGCTGCACGGCCGGGACGTGCTGGCCACCACGCTCCTGCAGACCTGCATCCGTTTCCGCGACCGGCGCCAGTCGTGCCAGTTCTGCGCCATCGAGCAGTCGCTGGAGGATGGCCGCACCCTCGTGCGAAAGACGCCCGAGCAGGTGGCGGAGGTGGCCGAAGCGGCCGTGCGCCTCGATGGCGTGCGCCAGCTGGTGCTCACCACCGGCACCCCCAACAGCGACGACCGGGGCGCCCGACTGATGGCCGAGACCGCCGCCGCCGTCAAGTCCCGGGTGGACCTGCCGATCCAGGCCCAGTGCGAGCCCCCCGACGACCCCGCCTGGTACGGCCGCATGAAGGACGCCGGCGTCGACAGCCTGGGCATGCACCTCGAGGTGGTGGAAGAGGAGGTGCGGCGGCGGATCCTGCCGGGCAAGTCTGAGCTGGGACTGGAGCGCTACATGGAGGCCTTTGCCGCGGCGGTGGCGGTGTTCGGCCGCGGCCAGGTGTCCACCTACCTGCTGGCGGGGCTGGGGGACAGCGCCGCGTCGCTGATCGCGGTGAGCGAACGGCTGATCGCCCTGGGGGTCTACCCCTTCGTCGTGCCCTTCGTGCCGATCGCCGGCACCCCCCTGGAGGCCCATCCCGCCCCCTCCACCGACTTCATGGTGGCGGTGTACACGGCGGTGGGCGACCGGTTGCGGGCCTCCGACCTGCGCTCCGAGGCCATGGCGGCCGGCTGCGCCAAGTGCGGCGCCTGCTCGGCCCTGTCCCTGTTCGAAGCCACCCCCTGAGCGCGGCCATGTTCTTCATCGACCCCTCCAGCCACGACATCGGCCGCAGCGCCAGCTCGGCCCCAGCCGCCTTCACCCCCTCGGTGCGGCGGGGGGTGGCCATCGAGGCCGAAGACTTCCGCCTCTCGCCCACGGCCAGTTCCCAGCGCTTCTCCTTCCACCTGCTGCGACAGGGCACACCACTGGAGGAGGGCTACTGGCAGTTGCGCAGCGCCATCTTCTGCCAGGAACAGCACCTGTTCGAGGCCACCGACCGGGATGAGAAGGATGGCCACGCCTATCCCATCGCCTCCCTCGACCACAGCGCCGGCAGCGGCAGCGGTGTGGTGGGGGTGGTGCGGATCCTGGAGGAACGGCCCCGCCTCTGGTACGGCGGCCGGCTGGGGGTGCACGGCGACCACCGCCGCCACAACCAGATCGGCAAGGGGCTGATCTGGAAAGCGGTCACCACCGCCCACGGCTGGGGCTGCGACCGCTTCCTGGCCACGGTGCAGCTCCAGAACGTGCACTTCTTCCAGCGCCTGCACTGGACCTCGATCGACACCCTGGAGATCCGCGGCCTGCCCCACCACCTGATGGAAGCCGATCTCGCCTACTACCAGCCCGGTCACGAACGGCGCCCCCTGGCGGTGGGCGAGCCGGCGGGGGTGGCGGCGGCGTGAGTCGCCCCGGGCCCCAGGAACCGGACCTGGCGGCCCTGGCCGCCCGGCTGCGCCAGCTCAGCGGCCTCACCGGCAAGACCGACATCCAGTCCCCGGCGGCCACCTTCCCCCACCAGCCCTTCCCCGAGCTGGGCCCTGCCGCGGCCCTCGGCGATGACGCCGCCCTGCTGCCGCCGGTGGCTGCGCCGCTGCTGCTGGCCAGTGAGGGCATCGACCCGGCCCTGGTGGCCGCCGACCCCTGGTTCGCCGGCTGGTGCGGCGTGCTGGTGAACCTCAGCGACATCGCCGCCATGGGCGGCACGCCGATCGCGGTGGTGAACAGCCTCTGGAGCCGCAGCGCCGCCCATGGGGCGGAGGTGCTGGCGGGCCTGCGCCGGGCCTCGGAGGTGTTCGGCGTGCCGGTGGTGGGCGGCCACACCAACCTGCACAGCCCCTACGACGCCCTGGCGGTGGCGGTGCTGGGCACGGCAGCCGGGCCGGTGCTCTCGGCCCGTGCCGCCAGAGCCGGCGACCACTGCCACCTGCTGATCGACCCCGATGGCGGCTTCCACGGCGATTCCCTCTGCTGGGATGCGGCCACCGGCGCCGACCCCGCCCGGCTGCGGCGCCAGCTGGCCCTGATGGCGGATCTGGCGGCCGATGGCAGCGTCCATGCCGCCAAGGACATCAGCATGGGCGGGCTGGTGGGCACCGCCGCCATGTTCTGCGAGGCGGCGGGGTGCGGCCTGCGCCTCGATCTGGCGGCGATCCATCCCCCCGAGGGAGTGGCTCTGGAACCCTGGCTCACCTGCTTTCCCAGCTTCGGCTTCCTGCTGGCCGCTCGGCCCGATCAGGAGGGCCGGCTGGCGGAGCGGGTCGCGGCCTGCGGCGGCCTGCTGCTGGCGCAGATCGGCACGTTCACGGCGGAGCACCGGTTGGTGCTGGAGGCGGAGGGCCGACAGGAGGAGATCTGGCGCGCTGAGGCGCCGCTCACGGGCTTCGGAGCACTGTCGTGATGGCCACCGCAGCCGCCGCGGATCCGCTGCACAATCGCACCGCTGGGTGGTGGGGGCGCCATGCCGGAAGTTGAGCTGACGCTGGAATGGCCGGATGGGGGCAGGAGCCGCCTCTATTCGCCTTCCACCGTGATCCTCGAGCATCTCGCCCCGGGTCAGACCGTGACGGTGGCGGAGCTGCGGGCGAAGGGCACCCTGGCGCTGCGGCAGGCCTCCGAGCGGGTGCGGGCCCGCTACGGCTTCGCCTGCACCCGTGCCGATGAGGAGGAGCGGCGGCTGCTGGAGCGGGCCGCCCCGTTCGGTGATCGGGAACGGGTGGGCATCCTGAGCGCCTAGTCGGACAGGACCCGCTCGATGCGGCGATCGGGGATGAGCCACATCAGGGCCACCAGCGCATAGATCGCCTGGGCGAGGGCCGGGGAGCGCAGGCTCGCCAGCATCGCCACCAGATAAAGCGTCAGGGAGGTGTGTCCCTTCCAGTCGCGACCCACGGCGCGGCGCAGCAGGGAGTCGGGGCCCTGGCTGGCGATGATTCGCCCCTGGAGGATGAAATAGGCCACAGCCGCCATGACCATGACCGCCCCGTAGAGGGCCGCCGGCGCGATCGCCCGGTGGTTCTGGCCCATCCAGCCGGTGGCGAAGGGCACCAGCGACAACCAGAACAACAGATGCAGGTTGGCCAGCAGCACCGGGCCGCTGACGCGCTGCAGCGTGTGCAGCATGTGGTGGTGATTGTTCCAGTAGATGCCGATATAGACGAAGCTGAGCAGATAACTCAGGAAGACGGGGATCAGGGGCGCCAGGGCCGCCGGCTCGGTGTCGTGGGGCACCTTGATCTCCAGCACCATGATCGTGATGACGATGGCCAGGACGCCGTCACTGAAGGCCTCCAGGCGGTTGGTGTTCATGACGGCCAGCAAGCGGATCTGGCTGCTTATGGCAGAAGCGAAGCAGAGTGCAGCAAAAAAGAAATGAATCGCTACAGAGCCCAAACAGCCTGACATCACTGAATCAGCGACGGTCGCTGCATCCTGCGGGCCCCGATGGCGGCATCAGCCGTCTACGCGGAGCTGGAAGCTCGGTAAAGAAGGGAGGCACCCCCTTTGAAGCCAGACATGATGAGAATTTCCATCCGAAGACGCCTGCTGTCGCTGGCCGCTGTGGCCGCCCTGGTTGTCACCCTGATGATCCAATGGCCCGCCACGGCCATGGCCAGCCAGGCCCCCTTCTTCGCCGCCATGACAGACAAGATGAGCGCCCAAGCCAAAGGAGCCGAAGGCAAGCTGCAATCCGCCTACGGTGAAATCACCGGCGATACGGGCCAACAGGTGAAAGGAAAGGCCAAGCAGGTTCAGGCCTCCGCCATGAACGCGAAAGCAGCCGTGAAGGACGGCGCCAAGGCCACAGCCCGCAAGGCCAGTGATGCCGCCGACAAGCTGGCGGACAAGATCAAGTAAGCACCATTCCGACCCATTCACCCCTATCCAAAGGAGATCCCAATGCTGGAATCAATCGCCGTCATTCTGGTGATTCTCTGGTTGCTCGGACTGGTGACGTCCTACACCATGAGCGGCTTCATCCATGTCCTGCTGGTCATCGCCTTGATCGTCATTGTGTCCCGGCTGCTCAGCGGCCGGGCCGTATGACATCAAGGCGATTCCCGGACTCACAGGTCCTTGGTCAGGCGTTGCCGCAACTTGAGCAGCGCCTTTCGCTCCACATGCTGCACCTTGTGCTTGGACATCCCGATGGACGTCCCGATCTGGGCCAGCGACGGAGCAGCGTCTTCGGCATAACGAAGCTGCAGCACCTGACGTTCCGTGGGGTTCAGCAGAGTGAGGGCACCATGGAGCCAGTGGTAGTCGTCCTGAAGACCGGGCTCGCTGGGATCACCGATCAGATCGGTCAGCGACACCTCCCCATCGGCACTTCCGAGGGTCTGATCAAGGGAGAGGGTCTGCAGGTCGTGGGACGCCTGAAGCACGGTCTCCAGCCGTTTGACGCTCTCCCCCAGTTCGGATCCGATCTCTGCCAACGACAGGGGCTGGGGCGAGGCCATGCGAAGCGTGTGAACCTTGCGGGCCAGGGCCG
Source organism: Cyanobium gracile UHCC 0281 (assembly GCF_034931305.1). Classification (GTDB taxonomy): domain Bacteria; phylum Cyanobacteriota; class Cyanobacteriia; order PCC-6307; family Cyanobiaceae; genus Cyanobium; species Cyanobium gracile_A. The sequence continues at coordinate 59,173 of NZ_JAYGHY010000008.1, forward strand.
CCATCTGGGGCGGCACCCGGATCAGCCCCGTCGTCTCCTGGAGATGGCGGTGCACCGACTGGCGGATCCACCAGGAGCCGTAGGTGGAAAACCTGCAGCCCCGCTCGGGAAGGAAACGCTCCACGGCACGGATCAGGCCAAGGTTGCCGGCCTGCACCACATCCATCGGGTCCAGATGCATCAGACGGATGCGGTTGTGCTGCTGCTTGCAGAGGGACACCACCAGACGCAGGTTTCCCGTCACCATGCGCGCGAAAGCCCGTCGCCCCCGCCGTTCCAGCCCAGGGCCCGGAGCCGGGTGGGACCGCCAGCCCTGCACCAGGGCACCGAGATGCAGTTCCTCGGATGGCGTCAGCAGGGGAATACGACCGATTGTGCGCAGATAATCGCCGAAGCAATCAGAAGCCATCAGCCGAGGGGAAGAGCGACTCTCAACCCTCTCACCGAGGAATGACTTTTGCAGCAGAAAGTCCTCTTCAGCAGCGCATTCACAGCAGAGAGCTGCATGAGAATCCGCCAAGCCGATGACGCTCTGTGTCTCTGGCAGACTTACCTCTCTGAGAAGCGTCTAGAACCAGGAAGGACGCTGCAGTGGCAACCGGATGCAGGCCTGAGCGGGACTACAGGACGCCAGCATCAAGTGAAGCCACTTTTCCATCCACACCAGCCAAGAAGGAAAACGATCCATGTCTCTTGTTTCGCTCATCATCACCCTGATTGTCGTTGGAGTCCTGCTGTGGCTCATCAACACCTACATCCCGATGGATGCCAAGATCAAACGCATCTTGAACATCGTTGTTGTTGTGGCCGTCGTGGTGTGGCTCCTCAACCTGCTGGGCCTGATGGACTCGCTTCGGGGGATTCGCGTCGGTCGATGAGAACGCCCCCTGCAGTGGCGCCAGCGCCTCACGTCTCCGGCTTCGGAACCGTGCTGGCGTTGCCGTTCCGGATGGCGTGATAGCCCGGCGAGAGAATTTCCACGTCGGCGGCGGCGAACTGATCCTGCAGGGCCGCCAGGACCTGGGAGAGACACTGCCGGTAGGACTCGGCATCGCGGACGAAGGCGGTGAGCTCATAGCTGATGTGGAAATCGTTCAGAGCCGTCTGCAGAACGAAGGGCTCGATCTCCTTGGTGATGCCCTCCACGCTGGCTGCCGCCGCCAGCATCAATTCGTGCACCTTGCGCCAGGGCACGTCGTAGCCGATCGTGATCGTGGTGGCGATGGCAACCGGCTGCCGGATCTCCCGCCGCGAGAAGCTGTAGTTCACCACCGACGACCCGATCACCGAAGCATTGGGGATGCTCACCAGTTCGTTGCGTGGGGTCTGCAACCGCGTCACCAGCAGGGCCCGATCCTGCACCACACCGACGGTGCCGTTGATGTCCACCCGGTCCCCCTCGCGGAAAGCCCGGGTGTAGATCAGCATCAGGCCGCTGATGATGTTGGTGGCAACGGCACTGGAGCCCAGCGCGGCCAGAGCACCTAGTAGCAGGCCCGCCCCCTGGAAGGCCTTGCTGTCGGAGCCGGGGATGTAGGGATAGGCGAGGATCAATCCAATCAGAATGATGAGAATGGCGGCGAGCCTGCCGGTGGGCAAGGCCCACTCCCTGTAGAAACCGGGGATACGGAGCCGACCGTGATCCAGCGCCTTGAACCACACATTGCTGGCCCTGACCAGGAGAATGGTGATCGTCAGGATCACGCCAATCGAGAGGACGTTGGGGATGGAGCTGACAACCCCGCCGATGAAGCCCGTCACCACTCCCAGGATCTGGGCACGTAGCCCATCGGCGATGCTCCTGGTTGGCGGGAAAAACCCCAGCAACAGGGGAATCAACATGTAACTGATCAGCAGCAGCACACTCCAATGAATTGTGCGCCGCAATCCTTGGAAGAGACTGCGGAGCTGCTTGGTCTCGGCCACCTGGGCCCGGCCGAATCGGGTCAGACGCTGCAACAGGAACGTGGATCGTTCCGCGATCCACTGATCCGCCCAGCGATTCACGGCCAGTTGCCCTCTCCACCAGAGGATGTAAATCCCCAGCACCAGGGCCGCCAGGGCGGTTCCGTTCAGCCAGGCCCCCAGGGTGTGGCTCTCGCGGTAGCTGGCGATGGCCTCCTGGAGCTGGTTGCGATACCGCTCCCCCAGTTGCTGTCGGCTGATGCCGAAGCAGGCAGCCGAGCGCGCATCAATGGCCATCTGCCTTGTAAATCCCTCGGGACTCGCGATGCCGATCACCGTGTAGGGGTCCTCGTCCCGTAAGGCCAGCTGGTCCGGGCTGAAGCTGGAATCGCGGGCCAGCCCCAGAAGTTTTTCATCGGCATCGCGGATGTAGTCGTCGAGTCGCCGCGCCGCCGGCGCCCGGCGGATCTCCAGCACCTTCTTGCCGTCCAGGCTGACGAAGCCGGGGGTGCTCTCGCACCCGGAGGCAGGCAGAGGCGGGACGGTGGTTTCCTCAGCGGAGATCGGCGGTGCCAGGCCCGCTATCAACTGCAGAACCAGCAGGGAACCGGCAAGTACACGCCAAAGCCCGCCGGTTCGGGGCCACTTCAGTGCAGGCATCGACGAGGAGAGCAGCCATCCTCCGAATTGTGGGGATTCACGCGGTCTCCTCCCACCTCCACAACAAGGCGACACACCGTCCCGGATTCCGATGCAGCGTGGGCGTGCCAGGCGCTGCCAGGGATGGAACGGCTGGCGCCCTGGCCAACCCATGGGGCCAGCTGGTCGCTCAGAAGCTCAAACCCCTTCCGTTGCGGGCTTCGTCGCCGACATCCGAACGTTCCTGAATGTTGTTTCAGCACGTGAGTCCGCCGCGGAGCGGGAGCTCGAGCCGCCCGATGAACCTCAACAACGAACGGGCCCAGGAGCGCATCCGGCGTGACGACTTTCTATCCATCGATGGGTTTTCCATCGGTGTCTGTCGCCCTCCCGTTGATCGGCACCATGGCCCTTGTGCGGGTGCTCACAGGTGCCAAAGTCCCCTGAATGATGCCCCAAGCCACCTCCCTGCTGATCGGTGCCACCCTGTTCGCGATCATGTTCGCGCTGGGGCTGGGTCTCAGCGGAGACACCTTTCGGATGCTGAAACACCAACCCGGCCTCCTGGGCCGGTTGCTGATCGGCACCTGCGTTCTCGTTCCTCTGGTGGCCCTGGGGCTGCTGAAGCTGCCCATCAGCCAGGGCCTCAGTGAGCCGGCCCGTTTCGCCATCGCCTTGATGGCGGTCTGCCCCAGCGCTCCACTCACCCTGCGCAAGGCCGGAAAGAAGGGAGGGAGCAGCGATCTGGCCGCCCGCCTGCAGGTGTCCGCCGCGGCTCTGGCCATCCTCTCGATTCCCCTGATGGCGGAGCTCTTCACCCAGTCCTTCGGCATTCGCGGCTGGGACATCGGGCCCAGGGAGGTGGCCGTTCAGATCGGCAAGGCCCAGCTGCTGCCGCTGGCCTGCGGGTTACTGGTGCGGCACCGGTGTCCAGCCTGGTCGCAGCGGTGGGAGGGAGCTTTCGACAAGCTGGCCAATGGCCTGCTGCTGCTGGTGATCCTGGCCGTGCTGGCCAAGACGGGCCTGCTCCTGATTCCCTTCCTGGGCCGCAACCTGCTGGCGCTCGCAGCCATGGGGGTGCTGGTGGCCGCCTCGCTGGTAATCGGCCATCTGCTGGCCGGCAGGGATCCCCAGACCCAGACCACCACGGCCCTGGTGACCTCGATGCGCAATCCCGGCCTGGCCCTGCTGTTCGCCAGCACCTATGCCCCCACGATGGTGGGCTTGAAGCTCGCCGTCCTGGCGTATGTGGTGATGACGGTGCTTCTGTCGATTCCGTACCTGCAATGGCGCCAGCGGGTCAGGCGTCCGGCTTAGGAACCGTGCTGCGGTTGCCGTTGCGGATGGCGTGGTAGCCGGGCGAGAGGATCTCCACGTCGGCGGCAGCGAACTGATCCTGCAGGGCCGCCAGCAGCTCGGAGAGGGTTTCCCGGTAGGTGCCGGCGTCTTTGACGAAGGCATTCAGCTCGTAGCTGATGTGGAAGTCGTTGAGGGCGGTCTGCAGCACGTAGGGCTTGATCTCCTCGGTGATCCCTGGCGTGGCCCGGGCCGCCGCCAGCATCAGCCCGTGGACCTGCCGCCAGGGCACGTCGTAGCCGATGGTGATCGTGGGGGCGATGGCCACCGGCTGGCGGATCTCCCGACGGGAGAAGCTGAAATTGACGATTGAAGAGCTGATCACGGTGGCGTTGGGGATGCTCACCAGTTCGTTGCGGGGCGTCTTGACGCGGGTCACCAGCAGGGCCCGCTCCTGCACCACCCCCACCGTGCCGTTGATCTCGACCCGGTCGCCGTCGCGGAAGGCCCGGGTGTAGATCAGCATCAGGCCGCTGATGATGTTGGTGGCGATGGCGCTCGAGCCCAGGGCCGCCAGCACACCCAGCAGCAGGCCCGCCCCCTGGAACGCCTTGCTGTTGGAGCCGGGGATGTAGGGGTAGGCCAGCGCCAGGCCCATCAGGGTGATCAGGATGGCGGCCAGCCGGGCCGTGGGCAGGGCCCACTCCGGATAGAAGCCGGGCAGGCGGATGTGCCCCCGATCCAGGGAACTGAACCAGGCGTTGCTGGTGCGGATCAGCAGCACCGTGATCGCCAGGATCACCAGCATCGAGAGCAGATCCGGGATCGCCGCCACCACCGCGCCCAGCGCGCCGCCCACAAGGTCCAGGATCTGGCTGCGCAGGCCGTTGGCGATGCCTTCGGTGGGCGGGAAGAAACCGAGCAGCAGGGGAATCAGCAGGTAGCTGATCAGCAGCAGCAGACTCCAGTGCAGAACAGCCCTGAGGCGCTGCAGGAGGCCGCGCGCCTGCTCGGCATCGAGCAGCTGGTGCAGCAGCCGCACCCGGCGCAGCAGGGGGAAACTTCTGGGGTTCTGGATCCTGTCCCGGATCCTGCGGTTGAGCATCAACTGCAACCGCAACCAGAGCACGAACACGCCGAGCACCAGCAGCGCCAGGGCCATGCCCTCGAGCCAGGAGCGCAGGTTGTTGCTCTTGCGGTAGCGGGCGATCGCGACGCGCAGCTCGTCGCGGTAGCGCTCGGCCAAGGCCTGCGGGGTCAGGCCGAAACAGGCCGCCCCCCTCGCCTCGACGGCCATCTCGGTCAGGAACGTGCCGTCGCTGTCGATGCCGATGAAGGTGTACGGGGGTTGGCCCCTCACCACCAGCTGGCTGGGCTGGAACGTGTCGTCGCGGGCGAGTTGACGCAGGCGCCGGGAGGCCCGCGCCGCAAAATCGTCCAGCTTCTGAGCGCCAGGGACCGATCGCAGCTCCAGCACCCGCCAGCCATCGAGCGTCACCCAGACCGGTTTCGCCGCGCAATCGGGATTGACCGCCGGGGCGGGCGCCTTCGGCTCCGGATCGGCCCCGAAGGACGGCAGGGGCAGCGCCAGGCACAGCAGCGCCGACAGCAGCACCCCCAGGGCCAGCCGGCCCAGGCTCGATCTCCCGTTGGTTCGCATGGGTGGGTTCTAGGTGGCCGCGACCGGATTGCGTAAGGCGTGCAGCGCCTGGGTTTCGCCCGCACCGAGGACAAGCCGCGCCGTCGCTTCGCCGGCCAGGGGCAGGCTGAGCTCCAGGGGCAGGGCGTCACTGGGGCGGGGCAGCAGGGCGGCCATGTCGAACTGGGCCGATCCCTCCGGCAGAGGGCTTTCGCCAGCGGGCACCAGTTCGGCGCTGCGGTTGGCCAGGGTCCAGGAGCCACCGGCGCCATCGCTGATCAGCAGCGGCTTGACGTGGTCGACGGCGACCCCCGGCGTGAGGGCGCTGAGGCGCAGGCGATCGCCGCTGGGGTAGGCGGGATCGGGCTGGGCGAAGATCCGCAGCGACCAGCGGTTGCCGTCCTGATCCCGCAGGCTCCAGCGCTGGACGTCGTCGGCGGCGCGGGCGAGTCCCGGCGCCAGGGCCAGCACCAGAACCAGCACCAGAAGCAGGGGCGCCAGCAGGGACGCCCACGACCGCCCGCCTGCGGCCGGTGGACCCGAAACAGATGGAGCAGAAGCACTCATGGTGGATGTTTCCGTTGAGGGCGATTCAACGCTATCGTTTTATCGTTCGGGAGAAGCAAGCGGCATGCCCGCAAGGCGGTGTCACCGCCGCCCCTCTCCCGGTCTCTCCATCTTCGGATGTTCTGCGATGACCATCACCTCACTGTCGCGTTCCGGGATCCATCCCTGGGATCGCTTCAAGACCTGGGTCACCAGCACCGAGAACCGCCTCTACGTGGGTTGGTTCGGCGTGCTGATGATCCCCACCCTGCTCACGGCCACCATCTGCTTCATCGTCGCCTTCATCGGCGCCCCGCCTGTCGACATCGACGGCATCCGCGAGCCCGTCTCCGGTGGCCTGCTCTACGGCAACAACATCATCACCGCCGCCGTGGTGCCCTCCAGCAACGCCATCGGCCTGCACTTCTACCCGATCTGGGAAGCCGTCAGCCTTGATGAGTGGCTCTACAACGGCGGCCCCTACCAGCTGATCGTCTTCCACTTCCTGATCGGCATCTTCTGCTGGATGGGCCGGGAGTGGGAACTGAGCTACCGCCTGGGCATGCGCCCCTGGATCGCCGTGGCCTACTCGGCCCCGGTGGCCGCCGCCACCGCCGTGCTGCTCATCTATGCCATCGGCCAGGGGTCCTTCTCCGATGCCATGCCCCTGGGCATCTCCGGCACCTTCAACTTCATGCTGGTGCTGCAGGCGGAGCACAACGTGCTCATGCACCCCTTCCACATGCTCGGCGTGGCGGGCATCTTCGGCGGCGCCCTGTTCTCCGCCATGCACGGTTCGCTCGTCACCAGCTCCCTGGTGCGGGAGACCACCGAAACCGAATCCCAGAACCGGGGCTACAAGTTCGGCCAGGAAGAGGAGACCTACAACATCGTGGCCGCCCACGGCTACTTCGGTCGGCTGATCTTCCAGTACGCCTCCTTCAACAACAGCCGCAGTCTGCACTTCCTGCTAGCCGCCTGGCCGGTGGTCGGCATCTGGTTCGCCGCCCTGGCGGTGGTGAGCTTCTCGTTCAACCTCAACGGGCTGAACTTCAACCACTCGATCCTGGATCACCAGGGCCGGGTGATCGACACCTGGGCCGACATCCTCAACCGCGGCGGCCTGGGCATCGAGGCGATGCACGAGCGCAACGTGCACAACTTCCCCCTCGATCTGGCGGCGGCCGCCAGCACCCCTGTGGCCCTCACCGCTCCGTCGATCGGTTAGTGGGGCTTTGAACCCCGCCCAGCCGTTGCCAACCTGAGCGCCTCCCGGGCCCGGATTTCTCCGGGCCCTTTCGCCGGTCCACCCCCAAAAGCCTTGCCACCCCCCCCTCGCCCGGAGCCGCCCCACCCATGGATCATCTGCTTCTGCCCCTGCGACGTCTGGTGCTGACCGCCCTCGCCTCCCTGGCGATGCTGCTGCTCAGCGCCCTGCTGCTCACCCACGCCCCACCGGCCGCCCTTGCCGCCGCGACCCAGGCGCCCCCGGCCCAGTCCCCCGTGGAGCCGGCCGTGCTGGCCAAGGCGGTGGTGGAAATGGAGCAACTCGATCGGATGCGCATCGCCCTGGCCTCCACCCTGGAGGGCCGCAGCGAGGAGCCCACCATGGACACCATGAAGGAGGTCTGCAAGCCGGTGGGGATGAAGGCCGCCGCGATCGGCGAGGCGAACGGCTGGCAGGTGCGCCAGGTGGCCGCCAAGTACCGCAACCCCGACCATGCCCCGGCCAACTCCCAGGAGCGGGAGGTGATCGATCTGTTCCACCGCCAGCCGGCGATCACCGGCCTGTGGCAACCGGCCAGCGCCGAGCAGGGCGCCGGTGTGAACTACTACCGCCGCATCAACGTGGAGCCCAGCTGCCTGGCCTGCCATGGCACCAAAGCCAGCCGTCCGGCCTTCGTGAAGGACAACTACCCGGGCGACAAGGCCTTTGATTTCAAGGTGGGCGATCTGCGCGGCATGTACGCCGTGTTCATCCCCGAGGTGCCACAGGCCCGTGGCACCCTGCAACAGACCTCCGGTTGATGCCATGGCGCGCCCTACCAACCCTCCCTGCTGCGGCTGCTGCATGGCGCCACGGCCCTGCTGGTGCTGGCCGCCTGGCTGAGTGGCCTGTTCGTGTACAGCCGCTACGACGGCCGCTGGGGGCGATTGCCCTTCACCCCGGCCGGCGACTGGATCGACATCCATGGCCTGATCGGCGTGGGGCTGCTGGTACTGGCCCTGCCCTTCGTGGCCTATGCCTTCAGCCTGGGCCGCGCACGGCTGCGGCGGGCGACCAACAGCCTGACCCTGGTGGCCCTGGCCCTGGCGATGGGCAGCGGCAAGCTGATGCAGGAGGACTGGCTGGAGGACGGCCAACTGCACCATCTCGTTTATGGCCTGCACCTGCTGGGCTGGCTGCTGATCGGCCTGGCTGTGCTGGTGCACGTGGGCGACAGCCTGCGGCTGGGGGGCTGGCCGCTGCTGAACTCGATGGTCAGCACGAGCCTGCGGCCAGGCGATCTGCCCGGCGACTGGCCCCAGCAGGTGCGGCGCTTCTGGAAGCGGGGGCGCTGAACGGCCAGCGGGTCATCGGTGCTCAGGCAGAGCGTCGCGGAAGAAGCGTGGATCGGGGCTCTGCGCCATCCCTCCAAGGTCATCTGAATTACGATTGGGCAAAATCAGTAATTCAGGCGATGCGCAGCACCATCACCGCCCGCGGCCAGACGGTGGTTCCGGCCCCGATCCGCGAACGCTTCCAGCTGGGTCCGTCCACGCGGTTGGAATGGATCGTGGAGGGCGACGGGACCATCCGGGTGGTTCCCGTTGCCCTGGATCCCATCACCGCCTTCCGCGGCTCCGGCGCCGGAGGCGCCACCACCCGTCTGCTCGCCGATCGCCGCCACGATCGCCAGCAGGAGGGCTGATGGCCGGCCGCTGGCTGCTCGACACCTCCGCCCTGCTGGCCCTGCGCGACAACGAAACCGGCGCGGAGCGCGTCGCGGAACTGCTGCAGCGCTCCCAGGCCCGCCAGGACAGCTGCCTGGTGTGCTTCATGAGCCGCATGGAGTTGCTCTACCGGGTGTGGAAGGACGAAGGCGAACGGGTCGCCCGCCTCGCCGATGCCCAGCTGCGCTCCCTGCCCCTGGATTGGGTGGCGGCCAGTGACGCCCTGCTGGACCGGGCGGCGGCCATCAAGGCCACCCATCCCCTCTCCGTGGCCGATGCCTGGATCGCCGCCGCCGCTGAGCAAGAGGGGGCGGTGCTGGTGCACAAGGATCCTGAACTCCGCTCTCTGGCCCACCTTCCCCAGGACTGGCTGGGCTGTTAGGGCCTGCCACGACTGGCCCCAGCAGGTACGGCGGTTCTGAAGCGGGGTCAATAGTGATAACGAAGCTGGGCCAGCAGCAGAGCGTCACCATCAACCTTGTAGACCATGCGGTGCTCGTCGTTGATGCGGCGTGACCAGTAGCCAGCCAGGGCGTGTTTCAGCGCTTCCGGCTTGCCGGTGCCTGAAAACGGCGTCCGAGACGCTTCCTTGATCAGTGCGTTGATGCACTTGAGCAGGACCGTGTCGGTGGCCTGCCAGTGGAGGTAGTCCTGCCAGGCCTGCTCAGCGAAGATCAGCCTCATTCCCTGAGGCTCCGCTCCTGGCCCTGGCCGGCGTCCAGGCTGGCCGTCGCCTCCAGCAGACGCCTGGCATTTTCAGGGACCCGCAGCAGATAGGCGGTTTCCTCGAGGGCTTTGAAGTCCTCCAGGGACATCATCACCACCGATTTCTGCCCATTGCGGGTAATGATCAGCGGCTCGTGGTCGGCGCAGACCCGGTTCATGGTCTGGGCCAGGTTGGCGCGGGCCGCTGTGTAGGTGATGGCGTCCATCGGCAGACCTTCCGACATGTACGCGTTACTGTACGACTGGCGTCCTGCCGCCGCTTCACACCGGATCCCCGGGCAGGAAGCGCCGGATGAACAGCTCCAGGGCCATCGGCCCGCAGCGGGGCTGCCAGGAGGCGCCGCCCGGCAGCCGCCGCCAGCAGGCCACCTGCAGCGCGCCGCCGCCGGCCAGCAGCTGCACCCGGTAGCGGTACTCGGCATCGGCGGCCTGCTCTGGGGCGGCCAGAGGTTCGGCGCCGGGCTGGCTGGCCAGGAACGCCGCCGCAAAGGCCTCCGGCTCCGGCCGCTGGCGCAGGGCCGTGGCGAACCGCCAGGCGGCGCCAGTGGGGTAGCCGTCGTGGTGAAGGTAGAGATGGCGTTCCGGCTGGCCGGGAAAGCCGGTGAAGGAGTAGACGGCGCGGGTGGCCAAGGGGCTGGGGCGGCTGCCTCTATGAGTGCCACCGGCGTCTCAGACCCAGGCGGTGCAGAGCAGCTCCGTCTGGGCGATCAACTCGGCGGTGCTCAGCTCCCTGACTGCTGCTGGCCTGCTGGCGCAAACTTCCAGATAGTATTACCGGGTAATACCATGCCCCACCTGGAGAGTTTCGATGGACTCTGCCGATGCCACCACCAGCTCGATCACCAGCAAGGGGCAGGTGACCATCCCCAAGGCGTTGCGGCAGCAGTTCGGGCTGGCCAGGGGCAGCCGCGTGAGTTTCGCGTTGGTGGGGGATCACATCGAGCTGCGCCCCTGGAAGCCGGAGCGGCCAGTGCCGGAGAGTGGGTTCGGGTTGCTGAGGACCAACCGGCCCGCCGTGCCGGCGGACTTCGATCCCGCCAGCCTGCTGCGGCCGTGATTGGCGTGGACACCAATGTGCTGGCCCGCTACTTCGTGGCGGAGGACGCCGCCGATGCGGCCACGGAACGCCAGCGCCGGGCTGCCCGCGATCTGATCGAATCGGGCCAGCCGCTGTTCCTGGCCAAGACGGTGGCCCTGGAGCTGGAGTGGGTGCTGCGTGGGTACTACGGCTTCCCGGTGGAGCAGGTGCTGCAGGTGTTCGACCAACTGCTTGCCCATCCCGGCCTCACGGCGGAAGACCGGCCGGCCCTGGAGCAGGCCGTGGCCGGTGTGCGCCGCGGGCTCGACTTCGCCGATGCCCTGCACCATGCCAGCTGCCGCAGTTGTGAGGCAATGGCGTCGTTTGATGATCGCGGCTTTGTGCGACGCACCCGGCAGCTCAATCTGGCGCCACGGCTGTTCGTTCCGGCAGCGAGCCGCTGAAGTCAGGCGACCCGTTCAGTTGTCGATGAACAGCGAATGGGCCGTACGCACCACCCGTGGATCGGGCTCGCCGATGACGTCTTCGTCCTTGTGCTCGTACTCTAGGGCGTGGAGGACGCTGCGGATGGCACCGAGCCGGGCGCGCCGCTTCTCGTTCGAGTTGATGATCGTCCAGGGCGCTACGAGGGTGTCGGTGGCGAGCAGCATCTCGTTGCGCGCTTCGGTGTACGCGTCGTACTTCTCCACGCTCACCTCATCGATGGGCGACAGCTTCCACTGCTTGAGCGGATCCTCGCGCCGGTCGGCGAAGCGATGCTTCTGCCGGTCCTGCGACACGGTGAACCACATCTTGAACAGCAGGATTCCACTGCTGACGAGTGACTGTTCGAAGGGGGGAACCTGGCGCAGGAACAGGGCGTGCTCCTGCGGGGTGCAGAAGCCCATCACCTTCTCGACGCCGGCCCGGTTGTACCACGACCTGTCGAACATCGTGATGTCGCCGGCTGCTGGCAGGTGCGGGACATAGCGCTGGAAGTACCACTGGGTCAGTTCGGCATCGTTGGGCTTCGGCAGGGCAACATGTTCACTGCCGCGGGGGTTCAGATGCTGGCGGAAGCGCTTGATCGATCCACCCTTGCCCGCCGCATCGCGACCTTCGAACAGCAGAACCAGGCGCTGTCCGGCAGCCTTGATGTGACGCTGCGCCTTGAGCAGTTCGATCTGGAGCGCTTCGAGGTCGCGTTTGTAGTCCTTCTTGTCGATCGATTCGTCGTAGGGGAGATCGTTCTGCATCTCCTCGATCGTCTCGGCGGGCGATGGGTGGTGCTTTTTGCTCATGGGGTGGCGCTCGTCGCTCGCATACGACCACCTTGGACGCCGCAGAGATGGTGCGCCAACCGCTTCCGTCGTCCAGGCAGGTGGCGTGCTCCAGGGTCAGGGCAGCAGCGAGCGCACGAAGGCCTACACCGCCTTGGCGGTGGTGATCGCGTCATCGGCATCCACCCGGTCGAACAGGTCGCTGGGGGCCTGGTCTCCATCCGGGTAGCGGGTGGCGCTGTTCATCCGGCTCAGGGCATTGAGGCGCAGGGCTGCCAGGGGTTCTGTGGACACGCCGGCAGCGGAAAGTGATTGGGCCAGAGCCTCAAGCGCGTGGGTCTGGCGTGGCTCGCGGTCGAGGCTGATCAGGATGGCCTTGAGCGCCTTTTCTGCCGCCTGGCTGGCGTGGTAGCCGGCCATCGCCATGTCGTTGTCGGCTTGCCGCAACCACGCCTCCACCCGAGGTGTCATCGTCCTTCCATCGGCACCAGCCGGATCGCGTCCAAGTGGGGATCGTCAGATCCGCGGCGGTCGTGCCACTGGGCAGCATCCAGGGCGATCACGTCATCCCCCAGGCAGGCCGAAAGGAGGCCATCAGCGAACGTATCGGCTTCCTCGCGGGTCGGCGCAACGGCGATCAGGTCCACGTCCGAGCGGCTGTCCCAGTCGCCCCTGGCCCAGGACCCGAACAGCCACACCTCCCAACCCGGGCGCCCCGCCACCAGCGCGTCGGCGCCTTGCTGCAAGGCCTGCAGGCGTTCACGGCGGCGCTCGGCGCGGAACTGCTGGAGGGTGGCCATGGCCATAGCTTCGCTCGGGCCGCGTCTACCTGCAGCCATTCCCACACCTAGCTTGAAGCCATCCAGGGAGCGATTCGATGGGTACCACCTCGCCGATCGACGACGGCCTGATGGCCCGCCGGCAGGACCCCACCAACCCCTGCCATCGCAACGGTTTACCCCTGCTGTCCTGGACACCTGGGGGAGAACCAGTGGATCCCGCCCAGCTGCGCCGCGACTACCGGCGCCAGGCCCTGCGGCGGGGGGATCTGGCCGACGATCCGGTGGCGCAGTTCCGCCGCTGGTTCGATCAGGCGGTGGCCGCCGGGCTGGACGAACCCAACGCCATGGTGCTGGGCACCAGCAATGGCCGCCGCCCCAGCAGCCGCACGGTGCTGCTCAAGGCCTTCGACGAGCGGGGCTTCGTGTTCTTCACCCACTACGAAAGCCGCAAGGCCACCGAGATCGGCGCCCATCCGGAGGTGAGCCTGCTGTTCCCCTGGTATGGGCTCGAGCGCCAGGTGATGGTCCTGGGCCGGGCCGAGCGCATCGGCGCCGCCGAATCGCTGGCCTACTTCCTCTCGCGCCCGATCGGCAGCCGCCTGGGGGCCTGGGTGTCGCAGCAGAGCGCCGTGATCGGCTCCCGCTCGATCCTCGAAGCCCAGTGGGACGCCATGAAGCGCCGCTTCGCCGATGGCGAGGTGCCGCTGCCGCCCGCCTGGGGCGGTTTCCGGGTGGTGCCGTCGGAGTTCGAGTTCTGGCAGGGCCGCCAGAACCGTCTGCACGATCGCTTCCGCTACCGGCCCGCCGAGCCGGCCTGGAGCATCGAGCGGCTGGCGCCCTGAAGCACCGGCACCAGCCGGCTTCGATCTCCTGGTTCCCTCCGCAATCGCCCCGGGGCCACCTGCCCAGACTGAAGTGGATCACGCCTGCGCGGATCCCCTCCCTCGCCCAGGTGCCATGCCTTTCGCCCTGAATTTCGTCCACCCCGTGCTGATGTGGGTGCTGCTCGGTTTGATGCTCTATTCGGGCTATCTCGGCTTCAAGGCCAGCCAGATCCGCAAGGTGAGCCCAGAGGAACGCAAGGCGATGGTTCCCCTGCGCTATGGCCCGCGTCATGCCCAACTGGGGGCGGTGATCCTGGGCCTCACCCTGCTGGGGGCCGCCGGAGGGCTGGGCGCCACCGTCCTCAAGAACGGCAAGCTGATCCTCGGCCCCCACCTGTTCGCCGGTCTGGCGGTGGTCGTGCTGGTGATCGCCACGGCCTCCCTGGGGCCCTCCCTGCAGAAGGGCAAGGACTGGGCCCGGAGCCTGCACATCACGCTCAATGGCCTGGTGCTGGTGCTGTTCGGCTGGCAGGCGTTCACTGGGATCGCGATCGTCCAGAAGCTGCTCGATGCCGGTACGGCACCGGCCTGACCATTCCACCTGTTATGCGGCTATGCTCATAACAGTTGATGCCTGGCCGCCCATGTCTGTCGCTCCCGCGCCCTCCCTGTCCCTCGCCGCCGCCGCCGGGGGCGCCCCGCTGCTGTTCCGCCAGCTGTTCGACGCCGAGACCGGCACCTTCACCTATCTGCTGGCCGATGTGGCCAGCCGCCAGGCCCTGCTGATCGATTCGGTCTTTGAGCAGCACGACCGCGACCTCTCGCTGATCCGCGAGCTGGGCCTCAATCTGGCGGCGTCGATCGACACCCACGCCCATGCCGACCATGTGACCGGCAGCTGGCTGATGCACGAGGCCACCGGCTGTGCCATCGGCCTCGCCGCCGCGGCCGGCGCCGAGAACGTCACCCGTCCCCTCAGCCACGGGGATCGCGTCGCCTTCGGCGGCCGCCATGTGGAGGTGCGCGCCACCCCCGGCCACACCAACGGCTGCCTCACCTTCGTGCTCGACGACCATTCGATGGCCTTCACCGGCGATGCCCTGCTGGTGCGCGGCTGTGGCCGCTGTGACTTCCAGCAGGGCAACGCCCACACCCTCTGGACCTCGATCACCGAGCAGATCCTCAGCCTGCCCGACTCCTGCCTGCTCTACCCCGGCCACGACTACACCGGCCGCAGCATCACTTCGGTCACCGAAGAGAAGGCCTTCAACGCCCGCCTCGGCGGCAACGCCACCGAACGGGACTTCGTGGGTCACATGGAAAACATGCGACTGCCCCATCCCCGCAAGATCGCCGAGGCCCTTCCCGGCAACATGCGCTCCGGCAAGCCCCGCGAGGCGTCCGCAGCAGCGGACTGGGCGCCCATGGCACGCAGCTTTGCCGGACTGCCCGAGCTCAGCCCGGCCTGGGTGGCCGCCCATCGGAGCGATGTCACCGTGCTCGATGTGCGCTCCGCCGAGGAATTCAACGGTCCCGAAGGGCGTGTGAGCGGCAGCGTGCTGATCCCCCTGCCGGAGCTGGAGAGCCGCACCAGCGACATCCCCTCAGATCGCCCGCTGGTGGTGGTCTGCCATTCGGGCAGCCGATCGGCCCTGGCCACCCAGCAGCTGCTCAAGGCCGGCCGGCAGCAGGTCGCCAACCTCCGCGGCGGGCTGAGCCGCTGGGCGGCCGAGGGCTACCCGCTCGAGGGCGTCGTCCAGGCCTGATCCGCTCCCCACCTTTTGTCCTTTCCATCCCACCGCCTGACGTCCATGACCGCCACCACCACCCCCTCCCGCATCAGCGCCCACGACCTCGCCGACCAGCTGGCGGCCCGCGACGTCACCGTGATCGATGTGCGCGAACCGATGGAATACGCCACCGGCCACATCAGCGGCAGCCTCAACGTGCCCCTCTCGCGCCTCACCCAGGCCGATCTTCCCAGCGGGCCGCTGGTGCTGGTCTGCCAGAGCGGCAACCGCAGCAGCAAGGGCCTGTCCCATCTGCTCCAGCAGGGCCATCCCCACCCCGTCGCCGACCTGCTCGGTGGCGTGCCCGCCTGGCAGCAGGCCGGCTTCCCGGTGCGCAAGCTCAAGGGGGCGCCACTGCCGCTGATGCGCCAGGTGCAGATCGTCGCCGGCAGCCTGGTGCTGCTGGGCGTGATCCTCTCCCAGACCGTGGCGCCGGGCTGGATCTGGCTGAGCGGCTTCGTGGGAGCCGGGCTCACCTTCGCGGGCGTCTCCGGCTTCTGCGGCATGGCCCGCCTGCTGGCCGCCATGCCCTGGAACCGGGTGTCGCTGGGATCAGGGCTGGGCTGAGCTGCGGCGCCACAGGCCGATCCATTCGTCCTGGCGCTTGTCCACCGAACCGGCGGCCGGCTCCCAGAGCTCGGCCACCAGCCCCGCCTGGCCCAGCTGGGCGGCCACCACCTCGGGGTCGCTGCCCCAGGGCGGGCCGCCCGGCTTGCGGTGGCACCAGAACAGCCCCAGCAGCCAGCCGCCCGGTGCCAGCAAGCGGCTGGCGGTGGCGATGTAGTCGTCGCGGCGGCCGGGATCGATGGCGCAGAAGCAGGTGTGCTCCACGATCCCGGTGAGGCTGCCAGGGGCGAGGCCAGCCGCTTCAAGGGCCTGCCGGTCGAACAGGTCGGCCTGCAGCCAGCGCAGGTCGGCCTGCAGCCAGCGCAGGTTGGCCCGGTCGTGGCCATGCAGCGCCCGGGCCTCGGCCAGGGCCTCAGCACTGAAATCGAGGCCGATGGCGGCGAAACCGAGCGCTTCCAGCAGGGCCACCTCATGGCCGCGGCCGCAGCCCGGCACCAGCACCTGTCCCGGGGGCTGGGGGGCCAACGAATGGGCGCCCAGGAACTGGGCCAGCGGCGGCGCGGGCCGGCCCAGCTCCCAGCCGTCGGTGCCTTCTCGGTAACGCTGGTCCCAGCGGCTCGCCTCAGCGAGGCTGACCGATTCAGAGCGGTTCATCACTCCAGCATGCCGCAGCCCATGGCGACATGGGCCTAGCGGCATGGAGGCATCGGGCCCCAGCGCCGGTCAGCGGCGAGTCCAGGTACTCAGATCGATCACCGAGTCGAGATCGGTGCTGTGCCTGTAGACCACTTGGAGGTTCCGGCCATCGATGATGCGGCCCTCCGCAAAGCCATCCTCATCCACCAGAAAGAAGCTCTTGTTGTCATAGCCAATCGTGGCGACGAACTTCTCGCTGGCGAACTTCGAGCGGAAGACACCATGCATCAGCCGGCCCTGCTGCCTGGTGATCTCCACCGTTGCCTCCAGGTCGCTGAAGTCCCCATGGTGATGGGTCTTGCAGCGAGAGGCCTCCACCTTGCACAGCACCGCCCCCTTTCCCCGTCACGGCCCACTGCCCCACGAGGTTCGGCACGGCAGGGGCAGGCAGGGCTTCCGCAGGCGCCGCCAGGCCAAGGCCGCTCAGAGCGAAGCTGCACAGCAGGGCGGAGAGCCGGCGTGCCGTTGCTGGACTGGGCATGTCGTCTCCCCACAGTCGTGAACCTCAACGTATGCGGCCTCCACGGGCCACAGCACCGGGGTGCGGCCAGCGGCAACAGTAGGTATTAGTTCATGTGTCCATTCGCTCACAACGGCAGCGTGTTCCCGCCAATCCATTGCAGCCTCGCGTCAGGCCGACAGGCCCTTGTCTCCGGGCGCCGACGCGATGGACTGGCTGGCTGACACCGTGGTTCTGTCGCGGATGCAGTTCGCGTTGACGGCCATCTTCCACATGCTCTGGCCGGTGCTCTCCACCGGCCTGGCGATCTTCCTGGTGATTCTCGAAGCCCTCTGGCTGCGCACCCAGAACCCCCTCTACTACCGGCAGGCCCGTTTCTGGGCCAAGCTCTACGTGCTCAATTTCGGCATCGGCGTGGCCTCGGGGCTGCCGATGGAGTTCCAGTTCGGCACCAACTGGGCCCCGCTCTCGGAGTTCGTGGGCGATTTCTTCGGGGCGGTTCTCGGTTTCGAGGGCGCCATGGCCTTCATGCTCGAGGCCGGCTTCCTCGGCATCATGCTGTTCGGCTGGAACCGGGTGCCGCCGGTGATCCACTTTCTCTCCACCGTGATGGTGGCCTTCGGCGCCAACCTCTCGGTGTTCTGGATCCTGAGCGCCAACTCCTGGCTGCAGACCCCAGCCGGCGGCAGCTTCAGCCAGGGCCATTTCCATGTGGAGAACTACTTCAACGCCATCAACAACCCGTTCATGCTGCGCAGCGTGCTGCACATGAGCCTGGCCACGGTGGAAACCTCGATGCTGGTGGTGGCGGCGATCAGCGCCTGGTCGCTGCTGTCAGGCAAGGCGGAGGCCTTCTTCTCCTTCTCCTTCCGCCTGGCCCTGGTGATCCTGCTGGTGGTGGCCCCGGTCCAGATCCTGGCCGGCCATGAGAGCGCCCTGCAGATCGCCGAGCACCAGCCCACCAAGCTGGCCGCCATGGAAGCGCTCTGGGAGAACCGATCGGCCGGGGAGTCTCCCCCCTGGAGCGTGGTCGCCGCGCCGGATGCCAGCGACGGTCGCAACCGCTGGGATCTGGGCGTTCCCGGCGGGCTCAGCTGGATCCTGGAAGGTCGCCCCAGGCTCAGTCACGACGTGCGCGGCCTGAACAGCTGGCCCGCCGACCAGCGTCCCCGGATGGTGGGGCTGATCTTCTACGCGTTCCGGCTGATGGCGGGGATCGGCATTGCCGTCACCGCCCTGATGGGGCTGAGTGTGGTGCTCTGGTGGCGAACTGGCCTGAAGCCGGAGTTCTTCCGCCAGCAGCGCTGGCTGAGCTGGTGCTGGATCCTGGCGGCGCCGGCCGGTTACCTGGCGATCGAATCCGGCTGGGTCGTGCGGTGCGTCGGCCGGCAGCCCTGGACGGTGTACGGCCAGCTGCGCACTTCCGAGGCCGCTTCCCAGCTGCCGGCCCAGGAAGTGCTGATCAGCCTGAGCAGCTTCACCCTCCTCTACGCCACCCTGCTGGTCTTCGCGCTCATCTTCGGCGCCCGCATCATCCGCAAGGGCCCTGACCTCTCGCTGGAACCACCGACGGGGCCCGTCCGCGGGCCTCTCCCCCTGCCGACCGACTGATGGACTTCCTGGATGTCTTCATGCCAGTGGTCTGGTTCGTGATCCTGGCCCTGTTCCTGCTCCTGTACGTGATCCTCGATGGCTTCGATCTCGGGGTGGGGATTCTCTCGCTCAGCTCCCCCAGTGAGCAGCAGCGCAGCCTGCTGATGGCCTCGCTCGGCTCCATCTGGGATGCCAATGAAACCTGGCTGGTGTTGATGGGCGGGGCGCTGTTTGGTGCCTTTCCGCTCGCCTACGGCACGATCCTGAAGGCGCTCTATGGGCCGATCTACCTGATGATCCTCGGCCTGATCCTGCGGGCCGTGGCCTTCGAGTTCCGCGAGAACGCCATCAACAAACGGCCCTGGAATCTCACCTTCGGCTTCGGCAGCGTGCTGGCCGCCGCCTCCCAGGGCGTCTGCCTCGGCACCGTGCTCTCCGGTCTGCCCACCGACGCCGACGGTCACTTCATCGGCTCCCCCTGGATCTGGCTCAACTGGAGCAGTCTGGTGGTGGCCCTCACCCTGATCCAGGGCTATGTGCTGATCGGCTCCACCTACCTGATCCTCAAGACCAGCGGTGAGCTGCAGCGGTTGCATGTGCGCACGGCCCGGCTGGCGGCGACCACCACCCTGGCCGGGGCGCTGCTGATCACCGTCACCTCCCCCTTCGTATCGGAAGCGCTGCGGGAGCGCCTGTTTGATCCGGCCTTCCTGCCCTTTTTCGTGCTGTTGCCACTGCTCGGCATCGCCCTGATCGTGCAGCTGTTCCGCAGCCTGGCCATGGGCCAGGAGGTGTGGCCGTTCGTGTACACGGTGCTGCTGTTCATTCTGAGCTTCGCGGGTCTGGGAGTGATGGTGTTCCCGGCGATCATTCCACCGTCGGTCACAATCTTTGAGGCGTCTTCATCGGTGACGTCAATGGTGTTCATGCTCACCTTCATCGGCGTTCTCATTCCGATCATGCTCTTCTACAACATTTACAATTACATTGCCTTTCGTGGCAAAGTGGAGGTCGAACCCCACAAAGCCTGAGAGTTTCCGCCCCGAACACAGTGACCGTGCTGACATGGAGATGTGATTCTCCTGCAGCGGGACATCCAGGATATTCGCCGGAGACGCCCCTTCCGCCATGAATATCTCCGAAACTGAAGAATGAAACCATCGCTTCTCCATCGATCCAGCCATACGGCTCTGGGTGCTTCTCTGAGGGCTTCGCTTGCCGCGCTGCTGGGGGGTCTTGTCATCACCCTGGTCCTACTGATGGGCTACGTTTCAGGCGCGCTGGCCGCAGTCCCTCTAGAGCCAGATACCAGCCAGCAGCAGACGCTTCCAGAACCGCAGCAGCTCGCCCCTGTACAGAGCGCCGTTGATCAGTATCTCGCCTCCATTCCCGCGGATTTTTATACGCTAAAAACGGTGGCAGCCCTGAAGAGCGCGCTGGCCAGTGGGCGCACAGTGCTGATCGATGTGCGTCAACCTTCCGAGTACCGAACCGGCCACATCCCCGGAGCCATCAACATCCCCCTCAGGGAACTCGACCGCCACCTGGGCGAGATTCCAGCCGATCAGGACGTGGTTCTCTATTGCTCGACGGGCTATCGATCGGCCATGGGCGTGATGGCCCTGCAGCTGCAGGGGTTCAACCGCGTGCGCGGCTTTCCGCCGAGCCTCGCCGGCTGGCAAGCCGCCGGCGAGGCCTGATCGTTCCACCGTGGCGCCTACCCCATGGCGTGGAGCGTCATCGCCTGGTCTGGCGTCAGGTCGAAGCCCAGGACGCCATCGCCGGTGGGCACCGCCAGGTGCAGGGGAAGCGCTTCACTGGGCCGGGGCATCAAGGCGTCAAGGTCGAACTGGGCCGATCCAGCTGGAAGGGGCAAGCCAGCCTCTTTCTTGACCATTTCCACGCTGCGATTGGGCAAGCTCCACTCCTGGCCAGCAGAGTCGCTCAACACAAGTTGCTCCTTGTGATCCAGCGTGGTGTTGGCCTCCAGCGCATTGAGGCGGATTCGCAGACCTGAGGGATACTCCGGGAACGGCTGCTCGAAGACCCTGGCGTTGAGCCGATGACCAGCCCCATCACTGAGCGACCAGCTTTCGGCCGCAAGGGCAGGGACGGCTCCCAGCAGAAGAGCCAAAAGAAAGGGAAGGACGGCAAGGACGGATCTGCTCAGAAAAGCCGATCGACAGACGGGACGCTTCATGGCACGGGACTGGCATTGGCAATACAACGCTAACGCGATCAGCGCATGAAGGAGGCCCCTCTTGGCGCAGCAATGCCCCGGCCTGCCGCCGGATCACGCCGGATCGGAGCAGGGGCACGGCTGCGTGCGATTGAAGTTGGCGAAGTCGAAGCACTGACCCTGGCCCTCCTCCTCCTGCATCATGTCGACGAAGCCCTGGCCGAACAGCATCTGGGACGCCGGAACATTGTGATGGGCATAGATCGGCCGCTCCAGGGTTTCGTCAATACCACTGAACGCCATCACAAGTTCTGCCTGACTGGCCAGCAGCTCTTCGGATGTTCGTCCATGCAGGGGGCTGTGCTCATTGATCGGGTGCATCAGCGTCCAGGTGAGCAGAAACAGCGGTGAGCGATCGCGGTTCAGAAGCATCGGGTGGAGGCGTCGCATCCGGTGCCCCTCCGAGGTGCGCTCATCGATGGCGAGAAAGGCCTGAACCCTGGCCTCCAGAATGGTTTTGCGGCGCTCGTTGGCCAGACGAAACATCAAGGTGGGCTCTCCGTCGTAGTCATGAACCGTGACCACCTCGGAGAACAGGATCCGGGCCGTGGAACGGGAGAAGCGACTGAACGCCATCCCTGTCGTCAGGGCGATCACGATCAATCCCAGCAACGATTCGACGGTGACGACCAAATGGGTGAACAGGCTGCTGGGATGGAAGGCGCCGTAGCCGATTGAGCCCAGGGTCTGAACGCTGAAGAAGAAGGCCTCAAGGAAACTGGTGGTCTCGCCAGCCACCCCGGCAATGCCATGGGGATCGACCCAGAAGATCACGGCGAACAGCAGGTTGAGCAGCAGATACCCCGCGGCGATCAGCCCGAAGAAGCCCGGCCAGGGCACCGCCAGCATCAGGTGATTGGGGTGGCGCCAATGCCGGATCCAATCGCTCGGATTCACGGCGGTGAAGATCCCTCCGTGCTTCTGAAGCCGCACCGGAGGGGCACGCCGCTGAGCTGGAGCCATGCGCCTGACCCTGGACGTTACCCATCGATTTTATCTCTTTATGCGTATCTACGCATGTACTTCTGTGTGTCGTGGCCCTGAGTAACGGGGAGCCGGCCCAGAGTGATCCCCGAGAACGGGCTGATGAGATGGGCGCCTCCGCATCGGACCACCATCGCCACCACCGGGTTCTGATCGTGGGCGGTGGCTCCGCCGGGATCACCGTCGCCGCCCAGTTGCTGCGCGCCCGCCCCGGCCTGGATGTGGCGATCCTGGAGCCCGCCACCGTGCACGAGTACCAGTCCGGCTGGATTCTGGCCGGCGCCGGTCTGCTCCCCTACGCCCAGACCCAGCGACAGGAGGCCACCGTGATCCCGGCCGGTGCCGTCTGGATCCAGGACAGCGCCGCCAGCTTCGAGCCGGAGGCCCGCCGGGTGATCACCGCCGCCGGGGTCGCCCTCAGCTACGAGGTGCTGGTGGTGGCCACGGGCCTGAAGCTCGACTGGAGCCGCATCCAGGGCCTGCCGGAGGCCCTCGGCCAGCACGGGGTCGTCAGCAACTACTCCCACCCCCACATCGCCGCCACCTGGAAGGCGATCCGCGATTTCCATGGTGGAACGGCCCTGTTCACCCATCCGGCCACTCCGATCAAATGCGGTGGCGCCCCCCAGAAGGTGATGTATCTGGCCGACGACATTTTCCAGGCCACCAGCGGCGTGGGGGTGAACACCCGGGTGATCTTCTGCAGCGCCCTGGCCCAGCTCTATCCGGTGCAGGCGTACAACGCCACCGTGGAGCGCGTCGTGGAGCGCAGGGGGATCGAGACCCGTCTGTTCCACAACTTGGTGGAGGTGCGCGCCGAGGAGCGGCTGGCCGTCTTCGAGGTCAGGGGCGGGGGCCGGGAGCCCAGGCGTGAGGAGATTCCCTACGACCTGCTCCATGTCGTGCCGCCCATGGCGGCGCCGGACGTGATCGCCGCTAGCCCCCTGGCGATCCTCGGGCCGGGGGGCTGGGTGGAGGTCGACAAGTTCACCTGCCAGCACAAGCGCTTTGGCGACGTGTTCGCCCTCGGCGATGTGAGTTCCCTTCCCACGGCCAAAAGCCTGGCCGCTGTGCGTGGCCAGGCGCCGGTGCTGGTGGCCAACCTGCTGGCCTGGCTCGAGGGTCGCCCCCTGCCCGCCCAGTACGACGGCTACACCGCCTGCCCCCTGATCACCTGCTTCCACGAGGTGGTGATGGCGGAGTTCGACTACAGCCTCCAGCCGGTCAGCTCGTTTCTGGTGGATCCCACCAAGGAGCGCTGGAGCATGTTCCTGGTGGAAACACGTGTGTTCCCCTGGGTGTACTGGCACCGGGTGCTCAAGGGGCGCCTGCACGAAAGCCGCTTCCTCAAGCCGTTCGCGCCGCTGGTGCGCGCCCTGGGGCTGGCGCGCCGCGAGACTTGAGCAGCATCTGGGTGCCGATGGGCTGGCCAACAAGGTCAGCGATCACGCGACATTTCGCCTTGAACAGAAAAAAGAGCTGACCTGGCTCATCACTCAGGGATTCATAGTTCCCCTGCCCCTTGGCGATGATCAGGTCGGCGGCAGCAAAGCGATCGCGCAGGTCCTGGGTGCAATCCGACAGGATGGTTCCCGGGGCATCCGAGCCGTTGTCGATAACCTCCACCATCCGATCAAGCCCCACCCGCTTGGCATCCTCCTGAGTGGCATCATTGAGGACAGGTGATCCCCGTACAACCAGGGTGATTGTCCTGGGCAGCAACTGGTCAATCAGCAGGCGATCAATCGCGATTTCACCCGCATTATCCGCCAGATAGAGAATCGTTTCAGCCTCGAAGACGGCAGCACGGAACTGTTCCACATCGCCATGGAACGGATCCTCCAGAGCCCTCTCCAGGGCCTGCCGCACATCCTGCTCCGTGAGCCGGCCGTTGCTGCCCATATCGATGGCATTGCCGGCGATTGCCAGGCGGGCGGCCATCAGGAGAGGGTCGCTGCAGGCCTCCACCTCGGCCTGAAGCCTCGGGAGCATGTCCATCGCAACGCGGTTCTGCCAGGCTTTCGTCTCGCAGTAGGGGTCGACCACGCCCGTCATCTCCCGAAGACGTCGGTGCAGGCACTGCGCCATCGCAGGTGGTGATGCTGTCAGGTCCATGTCTTCGGCCCAATGCAGCGCCTCCCTGAGCAGGCGCTCATGGATCGATGCATCGGCGGTGACCAGACGGGCAGCGTCCAATGACTGACGCAGCAGACAAGGAATGCAATCCAATGAAGTGTTCATGGCGACTAACGATGCAATCGCGCTGCAGGAAGATCTCAATCTGCAGCATCAGGACTACCGGAGCAGATCGGGACTCTCTGGCAGCGGTTGCCTAGAAGAGTGACATGCCAGGCGGACCCTGGCGTTTTGCGTGCCCACGCTAATGACGGCCTGCGTCTGCACACGCTTTGGATATCCGCCTGCATCGCATCGGGCGATCTGATTAGGTTGAAAATGTCCCCGAAGAAAACCACAAGCTAATGAAAAGAATTCTTGCTTTATTCGCATCCATGGTGATGACGCCCTGGCACCGCTTGGTCGGCATCGGCCGTGCTGGGATCGTGGCGATCGGGCTGTTCGTCCTGGCATCGCTCCTGTCGCCATCGGCCGCCTCGGCCGCTGAAACCGATGGCAACTGGAACCTTGATGACGGCGTGGGGCACCGCCTGGGCGTCATGCTCTACGAACAATCAGACATCAACGCGGCCACGGGTCTGCGTTTACGCCTGAATGCTGAGTCCCCCAGGCTGACTCTGGACCATGCCCGTCCCCTGCTGCTCAGTGATGGCAAGGATCAGGACTGGCGTCTCGCCAACCGCAGCGATGAGCTCACGGCCTCTGCCGATGGTGCCATCCCGGCCACGTCCTCCCAGTTCGACGCCGGCTGCCTCGAACCGACCCCTGCCGATGGCCTGCCCCTGAGGATCACGGTGCCGAGTTCCTCCGGAGATCTGAGCTTTGCCCTTTCGCCGGGTCAGGTCCAGACCTTGCACTCCCTGACGGACGCCTGCATGAACTGACGACCGCGTGAGAGCGGCGCAGGCCTCGGTACCTTGTTCCCATGCGCCTGCTGCACACCTCCGACTGGCATCTGGGTCGCAGCTTCCATGGGGCCTCGCTGCTGGACGAGCAGGCGGCAGCCATCGAGCGGATCGCAGCGCTGGCGCGTGAGCACGCCGTGGATGCGGTGCTGATCGCCGGCGACCTCTACGACCGGGCCATCCCGCCAGCCGAGGCCGTGGACCTGTTCAACAAGGCCCTGGCCCAGCTCAGCACCGGCGGCACCGCCGTGGTGGCCATCGCCGGCAACCACGATTCCCATGTGCGGGTGTCGGTGTATGACCCGCTGCTCTCGGCCTTCGGGGTCACGGTACGGGGCGACGTGGGCCGGGCCCAGGAACCGGTGCTGGTGACGCCCCGGGCCGGCGGCCCGCCGGTGGCCATCTATCCCCTTCCCTACCTGGAGCCGGCGGTGGTCGGGCCGGCCCTGGCCGGCGAACCGGTGCGCCTGCGCCACGAGGAGGTGACCCGCCTGGCCATCGAGCGGATCCACGCCGATCGACGCGCGCGGCCGTCGCTGCGGTCGGTGCTGGTGGCCCACACCTTCGTGGCCGGCGGGGAAACCTCAGAGTCGGAACGGGAGCTCACCATCGGCAACGTCGACCGGGTGAGCGTGGCCGCTTTCGACGGCTTCGATTACGTGGCCCTGGGCCATCTGCACGGCTCCCAGCAGCTGGACGGCCCCCGAGTGGCCTATTCGGGCACCCCCCTGGCCTATTCCTTCTCCGAGGAGCAGCACGTCAAGTCGGTGCGGATCGTGGAGCTGGCCGCCGACGGGACGCCATCAGTGCAGGTGGTGCCCCTGGGGGTGGGCCGGCGCCTGTGCACCCTGCGGGGCCCCATCGACGAGCTCTGCGGAGATCCCCGCCACGCCGCCGCCAGCGAGGCGCGGGTGCGGGCGATCCTCACCGACGACAGCCTGCCCCTGCAGGCCATGGCCCGCCTGCGGGCCCGCTTCCCCCACATCGCCGAGCTGCGCCACGAACCCCCGGAGCTGACCCACGCCGGCGGCGCCGAGCGCCACCGCCAGGTGCGCCAGGCCCGTTCGCCGCTGGAGCTGGCCAGCGCCTTCTTCGCCGACCAGCACGGCCAGCCGCCCAGCGAGCCGGAGGCCGAGCTGCTGCGGGCGGCCCTGACGGCGGCGGAACGGGGAGGGGAGCACTGAAGCCCCACCGGCTCGCGATCGAGGCCTTCGGGCCCTATGCCGATCCGGTGGCGATCGACTTCGACGCCCTGGCCGCCGAGGGGCTGTTCCTGATCCATGGCACCACCGGCGCCGGCAAGACCTTCCTGCTCGATGCCCTCTGCTTCGCCCTCTACGGCGAGGTGTCGGGCGACCGCAGCGTCAAGGGGCTCCGCTCCGACCACGCCGCCCCCGGCGCCGTACCCCGGGTGAGCCTGGAGTTCTCCTGCGGCGACGCCCGCTACCGGGTGGAGCGCGTGCCGGCTCATAAGGCGCCGAAGATTCGGGGCCAGGGCTTTACCGACAAACCGTCCCAGGCGTTCCTGTTCCGGCTGGCCGCCGGTGGGGACGAGCAGCCGGTGGCGGCCAAGACCACCGAGGTGGACAAGGAGGTTGTGGCCCTGGTGGGGCTCAATGCTGCCCAGTTCCGCCAGGTGATCCTGCTGCCCCAGGGGCGCTTCGCCGAGGTGCTGCGGGCCAAGGCCGAGGAGCGCGAAGCCCTGCTCAAGACCCTCTTCGACACGGTGATCTACGAGCGGGCCGGCTGGTGGCTCGAAGACCAGGCCCGCACGGCGCGGAACCTGGCGCTGGACCAGGCCCGGGAGCAGGAGGTGCTGCGGCGCCGGGCGGCCGACGCCTGGACCCCCCACACGCCCGAGCCGCCGGAGGGGGCCGAGCCGCCGGCGCCGCCCGCTGACCAGGCCGGCCTCGAGGCGCTGGTGGGGCAGATCGGCGTGGTGGTGCAAGGCACCGAAGCCGCCCTGCAGGAAGCCTCCGCCAGCCTGACAGCGGCCCAGGCGGCCCAGGCGGCTCTGACGGCGCAGGCGGAGCGCTGGGACCGGCGCGCCGCCGCCACCGCCCGGCTGGGTGAACTGGACGCCAAACGGGAGACGGTGGCGGAGTACCGCCAGAAGCTCGCGCTGGCGGAGCGGGCCGAAACGTTGCGCCCCAGCCTGGTGGCTGAACAGGGGGCCCGCCGCGCCCTCGCCCTGGTGGAGCGGGGGCTGCAGGAGCAACTGCGCGCAGCGCTCCAGGCCAGGGACGGGGCGCGGGCGCTGCCGCCGTCGGTACGGGAGCTGGATCTGACGGCCCTGCCCTCCGCCGAGACCCTCGCGGCGGCCGGCGCCGACCTGGCTGCCCGGGGGGCCGAGGTGCGGGAGCTGGCCCGCAAGGCCGAAGAG
>NZ_JAYGHY010000009.1:0-82283 GCF_034931305.1 Cyanobium gracile UHCC 0281
CCAGGGCCCGGTCGCGGCGGCGGGCGGCCCGGCGGCGGGCGCCGCGCCACTCGGGTTCGGCCTGCTCGAACACCTCCGGAATCGAGGTGCCCGGCAGGATGTCGTGGAACTGCTGGAACAGCAAGCTGCGCCAGTCGTCGGCGGCGGCCTCGGCCGGCTGAGCGAACAGTGCCGCGGCCAGATCCGCCTCCCGCAGCAGCCGTTCCAGAGTCCGGTTGTGGCGCTTCTGGTCAGGGCGGCTGGTGGCGCAGCCCCTGTGCAGCTCCAGGTAGAGCTCGTCGCGCCACACCGGCAGTTCGCCCGCCAGGGACTCCAGGGGATCGAGGTAGGCCCGCAGGCTGCCGTGCCGCTGGCCGGCCGCCACCGGCTGCCCCTGCCAGAGCTCCAGCTGCTCCAGCATCTCGGCGGTGGGTCCGCCGCCGTGGTCCCCCACCCCCGGCAGCCAGAGGGCGTCGGCGCAGCCGCTGGCCTGCTGCCACTGCAGCCGGTAGCGCTCCATCGCCACCGGGTCGCCATCGGTGCCGATCGGCGCCGTCATCAGAGCCAGCACCTCGGCACCACAGCGGCTGCGCCAGCGAAACAGACGATGGGGGAAGGGGTTGGTGGCGTTCCAGGCCAGTTTGTGGGTGCAGAACCAGCGAACCCCGGTGGCGGCCGCCAGCGCCGGCAGGCCGGCGGCGAAGCCGAAGCTGTCCGGCAGCCAGGCCAGCCGGTGGCTCCACTCCGGGAACGTGCGCTGGCTGTAGTCCTGGCCCTCCTGGAACTGGCGCAACAGCGAGGCGGTGGAGAGCAGCACGCAGTCGCTCTCCACCCACGGGCCGTTGAGGGGTTCGAAGCGGCCCTCCTGCATGGCCCGGCGGACGCGGGCGAACAGGGCCGGCCGGTGGCGCTCCAGCCAGGCGTAGAGGGCCGGGGTGGAGTGGCCGAAGTGGAGCGTGTCGAAGCGCTCCATCAGGTCGAGAGCGGAGGCGAAGGTGCGCTCCGCCGCCATCCAGGTGTCGGCCACGGGCCACAGCCAGGCCAGGTCGAGGTGGGCGTGGCCCAGCACCTGCAGTCGCCCCTCCCCGGGAGCCTCCCCATGGCCATGGGCGCGACGCAGCTCGCGCAGCTCAGCAGCGGTGGCCGCCAGCAGGCCCAGGGGATCGGCCGGATCCAGCGGCTCGAGCTCGATCCGGCTGGTCATCAGGGCGCCGTCATCGTGCACAGGGCTGCGCAGCCGCAGCTCCAGATCCAGGGCCTCCCCCTGCCACCAGCGCTCGGGCAAGGGCCAGCGGCAGGCGGTGTCGAACAGATCACCGCTGTGGACCCGCTGCCCATCGACCCACAGCTCGGCCCGGTCGGCCCACCACCGCAGCACCAGCCGGGCCCGGGCGCCGGCCGCCAGGGGCCGCCAGGGCTCCGGGCAGGAGCAGCGCAGCTGCAGATGACGCCACTGGCCGCCCCGCGGCCAGATGATCAGGCCCCGGGCCGCCCAGTCGGGTCGGTGGCGGCGTCCCCACGCCTCCCCCAGGGCCGGACCGCTTCCGCCCGCAGCCTGCGGGCCCTGCCAGAGCGGTTGGAGATCCAGGGGCCGAAGCATGGGGAACGTGACCGAAACGTTTCAATCGGAGCCGGTTGCCCCTGCCAAACGGCATCGGACAGGCTGGATGGCCAACCACCACCCATAAGATGATGCGGCTGCCGAGGGGTCATCGAGACCCGTACCGGCGCTCGTCACTCCCTGTCACCCGCCGGACAGACCATGCTCGCTCTCAAGATCTCGGTTTACTCCGTCGTCTTCTTCTTCATCGGGATCTTCGTCTTCGGCTTCCTGGCCAGCGATCCCACCCGCTCCCCCAGCCGCAAGGACCTGGAGGACTGATTCCTTTGCCGGCGGCGCCACCCGCCACCCGTCCGGACAACCGGACCGCTGCGGGGGTAGCCCCCGAACTCCCATGGCAGGATCGGCCGCGTCCTCGCCGCTCATCCGCTACCTGTGGTGCTCCATCCCCGCTCGGGACGTCGCCAGGCCCCTGAAGGCCTGACCCCTGGGCTGGGCCTGTGGCTGAGCATCGCTGGCGTCCTGGCGTTGACGGCCGCACCGGCCCAGGCCCGTCCGGAACTCCCTTCCAGGCTCCAGGCCGCCCTGGCGCAGCTCGCCCCAGCGCCGGCCGCCCCCGCCACGGCCAATCCCTTCGACGACGAGCCGCAGAGCAAACCACAAGGCCAGCCGCAATCTGGACCGCAAGCCGGGGTAGAGCCCCCTGCCGAACCAGCAGCCCCCGCCCCGCCCGTCCCTGCGGCCGCGGCGACACCGGCGCCAAGCCTTGACCCCGCACCGGCCGGCGACGCGGTGCCCCTGGAGCTGGAGCTGACCGCCAACCAGCAGGGCTACGACAGTCAGCTGCAGCGTTTCGTGGCCACCGGAAGCGTCATGGCTCGCCTCGCCGGTGGCCGGCTGCTGGCCGACCGGCTGGAGTTCGAGGCCAGCACCCGCACCCTCCTGGCGGTGGGCAATGTGCGTTTTCAGCGCGGCCAGCAGTACCTGCAGGGCAGCCGCCTGCGCTACGCCCTGCTGGAAGGGGTGGGGGAGATCGACGACGTCTATGGCGTCATTGATCTGGACACCACCAAGGAGGATTTCGACCTCGAGCAGGCCGCCTCCACACCCCTGCCGCCGCCCGAGCCGATCAGCTGCACGCCGTCCTATCCGGCCGTGCCCCAGTGGCAGCCCTACCCCTGGGCCGTCACCACCTGGGCCGGCCAGATGTATGCCGGTGAATTCGGCGACACCTTCACCTTCAGCGGCCGCTTCCGGCCTGAATATCTGGGGGGCATCGGGATGCAGCGCCGCCTCCTCCAGGCCGGCCCGCTGTCTCTGGAGTTCGATGCCAACCTGTTGGGGCACCGGGCCAGTGCCCAGCCGGGGGGCGGCTTCAACCAGCTGATCCCCTTCTCCGACACCCCCGCCCAGAACTTCGGCGAATTCACCGGTGGTCTGGGTCTGCGCCTGTGGCTGCGGCCCTGGCTGAACGTCTTCTTCGTGGAGGGCCTGAGCGTCCTCACCGCCAAGAGCAACTACGAGCAGACCTTCCGCGAGAACTCGGCGCGCCTGCTCAACTACCTGGCCTTCGAGGTGGAGGCCCTGGTCACACCCCGCTGGTCGGCCGTGGGCCGCATCCATCACCGCTCCGGGGCCTACGGCACCTTCAGCGGCGTCAGCGAGGGCAGCAACGCCTATCTCCTGGGCCTGCGCTACCGCTTCGGCACCGACAAACTCGCCAGCCAACCGATGCCGGTGCCGCCCGCCCAGGGCTGCCCAGAAGCCCCGCCCCTGTCCAGCGAGCAGCCCGATGGGCTGGCCCAGCAGCTCGAGCAGGTGACGATGGGCCCTGGCTGGACCGGGACCAGCGGCCAGCCGGCCCCGCCGCCCCCCGCCAAGCCCGCTGAGGACAAGGGAGGGGTGTGGCGCAACGCCCGGCATCAGGAGCGGCTGCGGCGGGAGGCCATCGCCCGCATTCCCCAGCGGGTCGAGAACGTGACCTTCGAGCGCAGCCTCAAGGCCGAGCGGCGCTTCGGCTTCCCGCGCGAGTTCACCACGCCAGAGGTGGCCAACGACTTCGGCACCACCCGGCCCGAGCAGCTCAAAGACCAGACCACCACGGGCAACCAGGAGCTGATCAAGGGCACCGTGAGCCGCTGGCGCATCCAGGCCCGGCGCCTCAAGATCACCCCCAACACGCTCTCCGGCGATCGGGTGGGCTTCACCAACGATCCGTTCACCCCGGCCCAGTCCTGGATGGATTCGGAGAAGGTCGTCATCACCCTGCTGCCCAACGGCGACACCCTGGTGAAGGCCCGGCGCAACACGCTGCGGCTGGAGGATCGCCTGCCGATTCGGGTCACGCGCCAGCGTCGTATTGAGAAAAAGGAGGAGGTCAGCAATCCCCTGGTGCTGGGCAATGACCGCGAAGACCGGGACGGCTTCTTCCTCGGCTACAACGTCCCGATCAAAATCGGTCAGAAGGGGCTCCTCAACCTGCAACCGCAGGTGATGATCCAGCGCCTTTACACCGGCAACACCGACGCCTATCCCCTGCCCGGCGCACCGGCGGGTTCCACCAACATCGTTGAGCAGCCCGCCAAGGGTGGCGACTACTTCGGTCTGGAGGCCCGTCTCACCGGGCCCCTGATGGGTTTCAACACCGATGCCCGCCTCAGCCTCTCCACCCTCAATCCCGACAACATCGCCAACGGCACCCGCAGCTTCGGCGACCTGTCCCGGGTGTTCAATCTGCCCTTGCTGGGCCCCAGCACGTTCCGCCTCTTCGGTGCCTACCGCTTCCGCACCTGGAACGGCTCCCTCGGCGAGCAGGACGTCTACTCCGCCTACGGCGTTTCTCTCGAACAGCAGGGAAGCCTGCCCAGCTGGGGCCAATTGAGCCGCAGCTATTACTGGCGCATGGGCGTGGGCAACTTCCAGGCCGTCCAGGCCACCAGCCCCGACCTGCTCCGGGTGTGGCGCGCCAACGCCATCGGCTCGATGAACTTCTCCTATCCGATCTGGACCGGCAAGCCCACCACCAGCCCGCCGGTGATCTCCCTGGCCAATTCGCCCGTACCGATCGTTCCGGGCCTGCGCTTCAACGCCAACCTGCTCGGTGTGGCCGCCTACTTCAGCGACGGCACCAACCAGAACACGATCGGCCTTTCCGGTGGCCCCACCCTCACCCTGGGACGCTTCGAGAAGCCGTTCCTCGACTACACCCAGCTCACGGTCACCGGCGGCATCACCCTGCGCCAAGGCCAGAGCCCGCTCAACTTCGACCGCGCCGTCGACCTGGGCACAGTCGGCATCGGCCTGTCACAGCAGGTGGTGGGGCCGCTGGTCTTCAGTGGCGGCATCGGCTTCAACGTGGATCCCAATTCGGGCTTCTACGGCGATGTCACCGGCTCCTACCTGGAGCTGCGCTGGCAGCGGCGCTCCTACGAAATCGGCGTCTACTACAGCCCCTACGACGGCCTGGGCGGCATCCGGCTACGCCTCAACGACTTCAATTTCAAGGGACCGGGAACGCCATTCATTCCCTACCACCCCACCCAGGGGGCCCTGCAGCGGCCCTTCTAGGCCGCCGCGAAACCGTTCAGGTAAGGCAGCCGGCTGGCGGTGGCCCGCAGCTCGCCGTCATGGGCCACCAGCTGGGCGGTGCCGTTCCATTCGCCGCTCACCAGCATGCGGCGGGGGCCGGCAGGCAGGTTCAACGGCCACTCCTGAGCGTCGCTGCCGGCGTCGAGCGTCACCCGGGGCGGCTCGAGATCGAGCTGCAGCAGGGCGCCGGGATGGGCGGCGATGGCGGCCTGGAGGGCCAGCAAGGTGTCGTGGTCGGCGCTGAGGCAGGGGATGCCCAGGGCCAGACAGTTGCCGAAGAAGATCTCGGCGAAGCTCTCGCCGATCACCGCCCGGATGCCCCAGCGCATCAGCGCCTGAGGGGCGTGCTCCCGGCTGGAGCCGCAGCCGAAGTTGCGGTTCACCACCAGGATCGACGCCCCCAGATGCTCCGGTCGATCGAAGGGATGCCCCCCGGCCAGCTCGGTGCGGTCATCGGCGAAGACCCCTGCGGCCAGGTCGTCGAAGGTGACGCATTTGAGATACCGGGCCGGGATGATCCGGTCGGTGTCGATGTCGTCGCCGGCCACGACCACGGCACGGCCTTCGCAGCGCTGGATCGGACCGGCCGGGAAAGGGGTGGTGCTCATGCTCGGGTGGCGGCGGGCTCGGGGGTCGTCGGGACAACGATCAGTCGGCGCACGTCGGCCACATGGCCGCTCACCGCCGCCGCCGCCACCATGGCCGGGCTCATCAGCAGGGTGCGGCCGGAGGCGGAACCCTGGCGGCCCTTGAAGTTGCGGTTGCTGGAGCTGGCGCTGATCTGCCGGCCCTCGAGCCGGTCGGGGTTCATGGCCAGACACATCGAGCAGCCCGGTTCGCGCCATTCGAAACCGGCGGCACGGAACACCGCATCGAGGCCCTCGGCTTCGGCTTGGGCCGCCACCTGCTCGCTGCCCGGCACCACGAAGGCCTTGATGCCCGCCGCCACGTGGCGGCCGCGGGCCACGGCGGCGGCGGCCCGCAGATCGCTGAGTCGGCCGTTGGTGCAGCTGCCGATGAAGCACACATCGACCGGCACCCCCTCGATCGGGGTGCCGGGGCGGAGATCCATGTAGCGGTAGGCCTCCTCCGTGAGCGGCCGCTCATCGGCCTCTGTCTGCTCGAGGGTGGGCACGGTCTCGTCAACGCCGATGCCTTGCCCGGGCGTGATGCCCCAGGTGACGGTGGGGGCGATCGTGGCGGCATCGAACACCACTTCGTCGTCGAAGCTGGCCTCGGGCCCCGAAGCCAAGGAACGCCACCAGGCCACGGCCCGCTCCCAGGCCTCCCCGGCGGGGGCGTGGGGCCGGCCTTTGAGGTAGGCGAAGGTGACGGCATCGGGATTGACGTAGCCGCAGCGGGCGCCGCCCTCGATGGCCATGTTGCAGAGGGTCATGCGCTCCTCCATCGAGAGGGCCTCGATCGCCGGACCGGCAAACTCGTAGGCGTAGCCGACGCCGCCCTTCACCCCCAGGATCCGGATCACGTGCAGCACCAGGTCCTTGGCATAGACGCCGACCTGGAGGGCTCCCTCCACCCAGATCCGCCGCACCTTGAGCTTGCCCATCGCCAGGCTCTGGCTGGCAAGCACGTCGCGCACCTGGCTGGTGCCGATGCCGAAGGCGATGGCACCGAAGGCGCCGTGGGTGGAGGTGTGGGAATCGCCGCAGGCCACGGTCATGCCGGGCTGGGTGAGCCCCAGCTCCGGAGCGATCACATGCACGATCCCCTGGCGGCCACTGCCCAGACCATGCAGGGTGATGCCGTGGCGGGCACAGTTACCCTCCAGGGTGGCGAGCATCTCCTCAGCCAGGGGGTCGGCGAACGGGCGGGCCTGGGAGGTGGTGGGCACGATGTGGTCGACCGTGGCGACCGTGCGTTCGGGATGGCGCACCGACAGGCCCAGATCATCGAGGGCGGCGAAAGCCTGGGGGCTGGTCACCTCGTGGATCAGGTGCAGCCCGATGAACAGCTGGGTGGCACCGCCTGGCAGGTCAGCAACCCGGTGCAGCTCCCAGACCTTGTCGTAGAGGGTGCCGGCGCTCAAGAGGAAGGATCGAGACAGTCTGAAACCACCCTAGAAGGAGGGTGTTCCGGCGAAGGGGACTCCCGGCGGAACAGGCCGTCGAGGTAGTGGCGGGCCACGGCCCGGTCATGGCTGGCGTGCTGGAACAGGAAACCGGCCAGGGCGGCCTGCATCAGCCTGTACTGGTCCCACTGGGGGTGCACCCGGATGAACTCCCGCATGGCCTCGAAGAGGTCCTCCGGCATCTGGTTCTCGATGCTCACGGTCCGGGGAGCGTGGTCGGGGATCTGGCTCATGCGGCGCTGGTCGTCGGTCCCCCCCATCAGGCCATGGGGCTCCCCCCGGCGTCAAAGCGGGCCCCACCGGGCCGGTCCCAAGGGACCGCCGCTGAGAATCACGGCGGGGGGCGGTTTCCCGGCCACCGCTCGGGGGCGGCGGTCGGACCTGCCGATGGGGAAGCGTCCGGTCAAGGGGGGAGGGCCTTTCCCGCAAGAAGACGCGAGCAGCCCTCCGGCAGCTCCCGCCCGCCCCGGGCGCCTTGTGGAAAAAGTCTGCTCTTTCGGGGGAAAAGTGGCAGGCAGGGGGGAAAAGTCCATGCCACAGGATTCGTGATCGATGGCGGCCGGGGCAGCAGATGTTCCGATGGGGCCCGATCAGATGGCCGCAATGTTCAGCCGTAACCGCAGACGGTTCAGGCATTCCCCCACCGTCAGCGTCTGGATCCAGGTGCGATCACGGCCACTGCCGAACCGCACCGGCTCGCTGCGGCAGCCGTCGGGGCCGGCAATGGCGATGTGTACCAGCCCGACGGGCTTCTCGCTGCTGCCCCCCCCCGGCCCAGCGATACCTGTCACCGCGATGGCCCAGGTCGCCGCCGTCAGCCGCCGCGCCCCTGCCGCCATCGCCTCGGCCACCGGGTCGCTCACCGCCCCATGGGCAGCGAGCAGCTCGGCCGGCACCCCCAGCAGGTCCCGCTTCACGGCGTTGGCATAGGCGATCACGCCACCGAGAAACACCTCTGAGGCCCCCGGCACCGCCACCAGGGCCGCGCCGAGGGCGCCACCGGTGCACGACTCCGCCACAGCCAGGGTCTCGCCGCGGCGGCGCAGCTCCGCCAGCACCACCGAGGCCAGGCTGTCACCATCGGCGCCGAAACAGCTGGCACCGGCTCGGCGGCGCAGTTCCGCCTCCACCGGGGCCAGCAGGGCGGCGGCGGCGGCCCCATCGGCGGCCCTGGCCGTGACGCGTAGCTTCACTTCCCCCGCTCCGGCGTAGGGCGCCACGGTGGGGTTCTCCAGCTCCAGCAGGTCCTGCACCCGCTCCGCCAGGTCGGATTCGGCCACGCCCCAGAAGCGCAGCATGCGGCTGGCGAACACCCCGCCCGCCAGCCCGGCCTCCCGCAGCCAGGGGGCGGCGGTGGCCTCCCACATCGCCCGCAGTTCGCTGGGCACCCCCGGAAAGGTGAGCACGGTGAACCCGCTCACCGGGGTCCAGATCATCCCCGGCGCGGTGCCGGTGGGGTTGGCCAGCACGTCGGCACCGCGCGGCAGCAGGGCCTGCTTGCGGTTGCTGGCGGCGACGCTGCGGCCCCGGGCCGTGATCCGGGCCTGGATCGCCGCCCAGATCTCGCCGTGCTCCACCAGATCGGCGCCGAAGGCCGCCGCGATCGCCTCGGTGGTGAGGTCGTCGGGGGTGGGGCCCAAGCCGCCGGTGGTGATCAACACCCGGCAGCGGCCCGAGGCCTGCCGCACCGCTTCGATCAGCCGTTCCCGGTTGTCGCCCACCACCTGCTGGCGGTGGTGCACCACCCCGAGGGCCGCCAGCTGCTCGGCCAGCCAGCGGGCATTGCCGTTGACGATGTTGCCCAGCAGCAGTTCGGTACCGATGCAGAGCACCTCCACCCCGGCGGCGCCGGGAGAGCCGCTCACTTGGCCTCCTGCTGCATCTGCCGCCGGCAGACCACGAGCACGGCGATCAGCACCGCCGTGGCCAGGGCCAGCCAGAGAAAACGCATCTCTGCATTGGCCAGCACCAGGGCGATGGACGCCAGCCACTGGGTGAAGGCGTAGATGACCACCACGGTGCGCCGGTGGCTGAAGCCGGCCCGCAGCAGGCGATGGTGCAGGTGACGGCGATCGGGATAGAAGGGCGAGCGGCCGGCCTTGAGGCGACCCATGATCACCGCCGACATGTCGGCCAGGGGCAGGGACAGGATCAGCAGGGGAAGCAACAGGCTGACGCTGGTGAGTCGCTTGGCGGGACCCACGATGCTGATCGCCGCCAGGGCGAAGCCGAGGAAGTAGGAGCCGCCATCCCCCATGAAGATGCGGGCCGGGTTGAAGTTGTGGCGCAGAAACCCCAGACAGCTCCCGGCCAGGGCCGCCGCCAGCAGGCCGGCGGCGGGCTGGTTGAGACTGAAGCTCACCGAGAGCAGACCCACGGCAGCGATGCCGCTGACCCCGGCCGCCAGCCCATCGAGGCCATCGAGCCAGTTGATGGCGTTGGTGATGCCCACCAGCCAGACCACCGTGGCCAGCAGGCTCAGGCCCTCCGGCAGCGGCAACGAGGAGAGGGAATTCCCCAGGCCGAACGGCAGGTCGATGCTGCCGATGCGTACCCCCTGGTTCCACACCGCCGCGGCCACCAGCACCTGGCCGAACAGGCGCGGCAGGGGAGGCAGGGCGAACAGGTCATCGGCCAGGCCGATGATGAAGTAGCAGAGCGCCCCGGCCAGGGTGGTCCAGATCAACTGGTCCTTGTCGGGAGTCAGCTCGGCGAAGCCGCCGAAGGTCCAGGTGCAGGCCAGCGAAAGGCTGAAACCAGCCACAATCCCCACGCCACCGAGGCGCACCATGGGCAGGGTGTGCTGCTTGCGGTCATCGGGCGGATCGACTAGCCCCCAGCGCAGAGCGAGCCTTCGGATCACCGGCACGATCAGCGCCGTGAGCACGGCCGCCGCGGAGGCTGTGAGTAAGGCCGCCGCGTTGGGGCTGTAGGCGAGGGTCACAACGGCGGGCCGGAAAGCAGCGGTCCTGAAGGCGACACGTTACGGGTGAACGGGGCGCTCAGGCGTGCTGGAGCTCACGTTGACGTCCATAGAGGGGAAAGCGCCCGCAGAGGGAGGCCACCCGTTCCCGGCAACGCAGCTCGACGGCGGCATCGTCCTGGAGCAGCAGGCGATCGGCGATGACATCGGCCACCTCGCGGAAGGCCTCGGCATCGAAACCGCGGGTGGTGAGTGCCGCGCTGCCCAGACGCAGGCCACTGGTCACGAAGGGAGACTCGGGATCGAAGGGCACGGTGTTCTTGTTGGCGGTGATGTTGACGTCGCTCACCAGGCGGTCGGCGAGCTTGCCGGTGAGGCCGATGGAACGCAGATCGAGCAGCACCAGGTGGTTGTCGGTGCCGCCGGAGACCACGGCGATCCCCCGCTCCTGGAGGCGCTCGGCCAGGGCCTGGGCATTGCGAACCACCTGCTGGCTGTAGCTGCGGAAACTCGGCTGCAGCGCTTCCCCGAAGGCCACGGCCTTGGCGGCGATCACGTGCTCCAGGGGGCCTCCCTGGGAGCCGGGGAAGACGGCCTTGTCGAACTGGCGGCCGAAGTCGGCGTCGTTGCAGAGAATCAGGCCACCCCGGGGCCCCCGCAGGGTCTTGTGGGTGGTGGTGGTGACCACATGGCAATGGGGCACGGGGCTGGGATGCACCCCGGAGGCCACCAGGCCGGCGATATGAGCCATGTCGGCCAGCAGGTAGGCGCCCACCTCGTCGGCGATGGCGCGGAAGGCGGCGAAATCGATCGTGCGGGGGTAAGCGGAATAGCCGCAGATGATCAGCTTCGGCCGGTGTTCCAGGGCCAGCTGGCGGATGGTGTCGAAGTTGAGCTGGTGGGTCTCGGGGTCGACGCCGTAGTGGACGGCCTTGAACCACTTGCCCGAGACGTTCACCGGGGAGCCGTGGGTGAGGTGGCCGCCGTGGGAGAGATCCATGCCCAGGATCGTGTCGCCGGGCTCCAGCAGGGCCAGAAAGACAGCAAAGTTGGCCTGGGCGCCGCTGTGGGGCTGGACGTTGACCCAGGCGGCACCGAACAGCTGCTTGGCCCGCTCGATCGCCAGTTCCTCGATGATGTCGACGTGCTCGCAACCGCCGTAGTAGCGCTTGTGGGGCAGGCCTTCGGCGTACTTGTTGGTGAGCACGGAGCCCTGGGCCTCCATCACGGCCCGGGAGGCGAAGTTCTCGCTGGCTATCAGCTCCAGGTGGCTCTGCTGGCGCCGCAGCTCCTTCTCGATCAGGGCGGCGATGGCCGGATCACCACTGGCCAGGGAGCTGTCGATGGGAGCCACGCTGGAGGACGTGGAAGCAGGGCCGTGATCCATTCGGTCCGCCATGGAGCTACTCAAGGTGAAACCGATCGTAGGCAAACGGCGCTGGGCTGGCCGGGCCCCGGGCGCGGGGGCCTCCCCCGACGGCCAAAAAAAACCGCCCCCGGGAGGGCGGTGAGAGACAGAACGCGCCTGGAGAGATTCGAACTCCCGACCCTCTGATCCGTAGTCAGATGCTCTAATCCGCTGAGCTACAAGCGCCTGCCAGGTCATTCTCACCCCACGGGGTGCCTATCCGTCAACAACGCCCTTGCCACCCCCGCCCCGATAGGGTCCGCTTCAGAGCCCAGACCTTCCCCCATGCCGATCCGCTGGTACGGCCCCGCCGATCCCGACGATCCCACCTATCGGCACTTCGCGCGGATCGTGAACCTCACCCTCCATGCCGCCCTGTTCGCCGCCGTGAACAGCGGCCTCTGGTTCGTCCAGGGGATGCGCCACCCCTGGACCCACCTGAACTGGCTCACGCTCGGCTGGGCCGGGTTGCTGCTGGTCCATGGCACTGTGGTGGTGCTGCAACGCCCCCAGCCCCAGCCATGACGCTTGCCGCCGCTGATCTCGAGGAACTGAGCCGCTCGATTGCCGATCGGATCTACGTGCAGGTGGCCGGCTGGCATCTCTACCTGGGCGATGCGGGCCTGGCCCAGATCCTGGCGATCGAGTGCGCCGCGCGGCTCGACCAGGGCGCCGAAGTCTGTGCCCGCCAGGCCCTGGAGGCCGTGCAGGTACCGATCGGCGGCGGCGGCACGCGGCTGCCCCTGGCGAGGCTCGTGCCCGCCGGCCAGCTGCGGGATCTCGAAGACGTGCTGCAACCCTTTTGCTGACACTCGCTGCCGGAAGCCCCCTGTACCGATAGGGTGACGCCCCACGCAGGCGGGTCGTGCTGGTCATCGAAGTCACCAATGCCCGCGACGTGGTGCGCCAGCGCATCGGCAGGCTCGGGGGTCGTCTGATCGGCAAGGTGGTCGATGCGGAGGCCCAGGTGGAGAAGGCCTTGATCCAGGAACTGGAGACCGCCTTCCGCGATTTCGGCATCGAAGCCCGGATCTTCTCAATCGACGGCCCCCAGATGATCGGCCGCTCCCACCTGGAGATTCCCGTGCAGGTCCGCGAGGAGCGCCAGGTGAGGCTCTCCTAGGCCCGTCGGCGCACCATCTGCAGCAGCTGGCGGGCCTCCGGCACACCGGCCAGGCTCGTCAGCAGTCCGTAGAGGCCCACGGCCAGGCCGCTGCAGATGATGTTCTGCAGCAGCAGACCCCCCAGACCCGGGGGCCAGGCCACCGCCAGCGAGAGCCACCAGCAGGCCGCCCCGCCGGCGATGGCCGCCAGCAGCAGCTTGCCGCTGTCGGCGGCCCAGAGCCGCAGGGGCAGACCCCCCAGCCGGCGACTCAGGGCCAGCAGCAGGCCGGCGCAGGTGATCAGGTTCACCGCCACAGTGGCCAGCACCAGGCCGGCGGCGCCGGCGTTGAGCATGGGCAGCTGGAGGCCCCAGGCCGGGGTGGGGCCACCGGTGAAGGCCCAGCAGAACACCGCGTTAAGGCCGATGCCGCCCAACGACCAGCGGAAGGGGGTGTTGCCGTCGCCGAGGGCATAGAAGACGCGTACCAGCACGTCCCGGCCCAGGTAGGCCGGCATGCCGATCCCGTAGGCCATCAGCAGCTGGCCCACCAGGGCGGCGGCGCTGCGGTCGAAGGCGCCGCGTTGGTAGATCAGGGCCACGATCGGCACCGCCAGGGCCACCATCAGCGCCCCCAGCGGCAGCATCGTGGCGTTGGAGAGCATCAGGCCCTGGCGAATGCGGCCGATCAGCTCAGGCCGGTCCTCCGGT
The DNA here is from genome assembly GCF_034931305.1 of Cyanobium gracile UHCC 0281. Lineage (GTDB taxonomy): Bacteria > Cyanobacteriota > Cyanobacteriia > PCC-6307 > Cyanobiaceae > Cyanobium > Cyanobium gracile_A. The sequence goes on from NZ_JAYGHY010000009.1 coordinate 13,362, forward strand.
GCCGTGAGCCGGGCGTACACCGGCAGCAGCGGCACCAGCAGCACATTGGAGAGCAGACCCAGGGGCGTCTGCACCAGCAGGTTGGCGTACCCCAGACCCGCCGCCGCCGCCGGCATGCCCGAGGCGAAGAACAACGACACGAACACGTTGATCTGCAGCATGCCGGAGGAAAGGGTGGCCGGACCCATCACCTGCAGCACCTCCCGCACGCCGGGATCGCGCCAGTCCCAGACCAGCTGCAGCCTGTTGAGGCCTTCCTTGGCCAGGGCCGGCAGCTGGATCAGCCACTGCAGGATCGCTCCCACCGTGGTGCTGGCGGCCAGCACCACCCCGCCGATCAGCGCCGTGGCGGGCAGGGTGATGCTGCTGCCCAACTGCCACCAGAGCAGGCCGATGCCGCCGATGACGGCGACGCTGGACAGCAGCGGGCTCACCGATGGCAGCCAGAACACGTCCGCGGCGTTGAGGGCGCCGAAACCGAGGCCGATCAGGCCGGCGAACAGGGCCATCGGCGCCATCCAGCGCAGCTGGAGCACCGCCAGGGCGTGGCGCTCCGGGTCGAGGCCTGGCCCCACCAGATCAATGAGTGGATCGGCGGCCACCAACAGCAGCAGGGTGACCACGATCAGGCCCGCGCCCACCAGGGTGTTGATGCTGGCCAGCACATGGGCACCCTCGTGGCGCGGCCGCCGGGCCAGCACGCTCACCATGGCGCTGTGGAAGGGCCCGTTGATGCCACCGAGCAGGATCAGCAGGAAGCCCGGCAGCACGTAGGCGTAGTTGTAGGCGTCATAGGCCGCCCCCACGCCGAAGGCGGCGGCGATCACCTGCTGGCGCACCAGGCCAGCCACTTTGCTGAGGGCCGTCGCCACCCCCACGATCAGGGCAATCCGGCGCAGGGATCGGGCCATGGCGGCTGGGCTCTGCCCATCGGGACGCACGGCAGTATGGCCCTCCTCCCTCGGGCACCCGACCCCATGGCCCCAGCCACCGTTGCCGTGCCCGTGCTGCCAACCGGTCCGCTGGTGGAAGGGGTGCTGCTGAAGCGCTACAAGCGCTTCCTTGCCGATGTGGCCTTGGACGATGGCCAGACGGTGACGGCCCACTGCCCCAACACGGGGCCGATGACCGGGGTGCTGCTGCCGGGCGGGCGGGTGCGCCTGCGCCACAACCCCTCACCCAGCCGCAAGCTGGCCTGGACCTGGGAGCAGGCTGAGGTGCCGGCCCACGGTGGAGGCACCGTGTGGGTGGGCGTCAACACGGCCCTGCCCAACCGGCTGCTGCGGGCCACGATCGAGGCGGGGAACCTGGAAGCCTGGCTGGGCCCCATCGGCAGCGTGCGGGCCGAGGTGCCCTACGGCGAGGGGCGCCGCAGCCGGATCGACCTGCTGCTGACGCCGGCAGCCGGGGCCGTCGATCCACGGCCGATCTATGTGGAGGTGAAGAACACCACCTGGAGCGACGGCGATCTGGCCCTGTTTCCCGACACGGTCACCGAACGGGGCCAGAAGCATCTGGTGGAGCTCACGGCCTTGGTGCCAGGGGCCCGGGCGGTGCTGGTGCCGTGCCTGAGCCGCGGCGACGTGAGCCGCTTCGCGCCGGGGGACAGTGCCGACCCCCGCTACGGGGAGCTGTTCCGCACGGCTGTGGCGGCCGGGGTGGAGGTGCTGCCCTGCCGCTACAGCTTCACGGACACCGCCGTGGCCTTCCTCGGCCTTGCCGCTCAGGCGTGGTGAGGGTGGTAGTGGCTGCCGCGGTAGACGAGGTCGAGCCCTTCATCGGTGAGGGAAGGCTGATGCAGCAGCGGCAAGACGTAATGGTGGCCGCGGTAGACGTGCTCGATCGGGGCCGCTGAGGGGCGCTCGTCGTGGGAGTGGTCGTAGGGGAGGCCGCGGTAGCAGAGGGCGGAATGGGCCATGGGGGACAGGAGCGGAGACGGAACGGCTGGAGCTGGGGCCTGCTCTGGTCGCGCCGGAGTGCGCCAAGGAGGGCATGGACCTGCCTGATGCATTTCTAGCGCCTTTGCATTGTTCAGAATGAACATTTACGCAAACTCTTTGCAACCTGTAGGAAAACGGCCCGAAGGAGCCCTGCGGCGGGGGGACCTGCTTGGGCTTCTTTTGGTAGCGAATCAGACATTGCGATGGGGGCACGTCATGGATAGTCGGAACTTGTTGATGCCAGCAATGGCGTCAGAAGTCGGACGTTCTCTTCACCACGTTCCCATGATCGCTTCAAGTCACCAGCCCAAGATTCGACCGCCGAGAAGCCTCAAGGAGGCCAGTCTCCTTGAGGCCCCATCACTGTTAATGCGAAAGATTCGCGGTCTTTCCTCGCGGGAGGGTCTCACCTGGCTCGCCTGCGTGCCTCTGGCGCTGTTCGGCCTGGGCGTGTTCAACCTCTCGGCCCATGCCGCCGACCTGCCCGAGCTCACCCCAGCCTTCCTGGCCAACAACCTCTGGTTGTCGATCGCGGCCTTCCTGGTGATCTTCATGAACGCCGGCTTCGCGATGGTGGAGGCCGGCCTCTGTCGCCAGAAGAATGCCGTCAACATTCTGGCCAAGAACCTGATCGTCTTCGCCCTGGCGGTGTCGGCCTACTGGCTCATCGGCTATTCGCTGATGTACGGCGATTCAATCGCCGGTGGTTGGCTCCACTTCAAGGGACTGTTCTTCGATCCCACCGTCACCCCTGAGATGGTGAAGGAAGGCAGCCTGGTCCCGAGCGTCGACTTCCTCTTCCAGGCCGCCTTCGCAGGCACCGCCGCCACGATCGTTTCCGGTCTTGTCGCCGAGCGGATCAAGTTCAAGGAGTTTGTGATCTTCTCCCTGATCCTGGTGGGCATCATCTACCCGATTGCCGGCAGCTGGAAGTGGAACGCCAACGGCTGGCTCAACCAGCTCGGTTTCATCGACTTCGCCGGATCCACCCTGGTCCACTCCGTCGGTGCCTGGGCGGGTGTGGTCGGCGCCATGATCCTCGGCCCCCGCATCGGCAAGTACGTCGATTCCAAGCCCCAGGCCATCCCCGGCCACAGCCTGGCCCTGGCCACCCTCGGCTGCCTGATCCTGTGGCTGGGCTGGTACGGATTCAACCCCGGTTCCCAGCTGGCGATGGATGAGATGGTTCCCTACATCGCCGTCACCACCACCCTTGGCGCCGCCGGCGGCGGCATCGCCGGCACCCTGATCTCCCAGATCCACTCCGGCAAGCCCGACCTCACGATGGCCATCAACGGCATCCTGGCCGGCCTGGTGGGCGTCACCGCCGGTTGCGACGGCTTCCCGATGTGGGGTGCCTGGGTCGTGGGCTTCATCGGCGGCGGTCTCGTCGTTTACGCCGTCAGCTTCATCGACTCCATCGGCATCGACGATCCCGTCGGCGCCTTCTCCGTCCACGGCATCGGCGGCATCTGGGGAACCCTGGCGGTCGGCCTGTTCAACAAGGACGCCGGCCTCTTGTTCGGCAAGGGCTTCAACCAGCTCGGCCTGCAGTTCCTCGGCGTCTTCGCCTACGCGGTGTTCACCATCGTCACGGCCTGGATCCTCTGGAGCATCCTCGGTGCCCTCAGCGGCGGCATCCGGGTGCACGAGAAGGAGGAGATGGTCGGTCTCGACATCAGCGAGCACGGCATGGAGGCCTATCCCGACTTCGTGGCCTCCTCCAACTGACCCTGGCACCCTGTGCCCTCAACCAGACCGCGGTTTCGGCCGCGGTTTTTTTTCGCCCGACCCCCCGCCGACCCCCATAGAGTCGGCACAACCGGACCTAGCCAGTGGACACTCGAGCCTTCAAGCGTTCCCTCCACCATTCGGATCGCTACAACCGCCGCGGTTTCGGCCTGGGTGAGGAGGTCGCGGGCAGCCTGGAGCAGGCTTACCAGAGCAATCTGATCGCCAGCCTCAGGGAGAACGGCCACGTGCTGCAGCGCGGCCGGCTCAAGATCCGCCTGGCCGAGGCCTTCGGTTTCTGCTGGGGCGTGGAGCGGGCCGTGGCGATGGCCTACGAAACCCGCCGCCATTACCCCAGCGAACGGATCTGGATCACCAACGAGATCATCCACAACCCTTCGGTCAACGCCCATCTGCGCGAGATGGACGTCCGCTTCATTCCGGTCGACGACGACGTCAAGGACTTCTCCGAGGTGGGGACCGGTGATGTGGTGATCCTGCCCGCCTTCGGCGCCACGGTGCAGGAGATGCAGCTGCTCAATGAGCGCGGCTGCCACATCGTCGACACCACCTGCCCCTGGGTGTCAAAGGTGTGGAACACCGTGGAGAAGCACAAGAAGCATGCCTTCACCTCGATCATCCACGGCAAGGTGAAGCACGAGGAGACGCTCGCCACCAGCTCCTTCGCCGGCACTTACCTGGTGGTCCTCGACCTGGCCGAGGCCCGCATGGTCAGCGATTTCATCCTTGAGCGGGGCCAGGGGGCCATCGATCGGCAGGCCTTCATGACCCAGTTCGCCAAGGCCTGTTCCCCGGGCTTCGACCCGGACAGGGACCTGGTGCGGGTGGGCGTCGCCAACCAGACCACCATGCTCAAGAGCGAAACCGAGGAGATCGGCCGCCTGTTCGAGCGCACCATGCTGCAGCGCTTCGGCCCCGCCGAACTCGACGAGCACTTCCTCGCCTTCAACACCATCTGCGATGCCACCCAGGAGCGCCAGGACGCCATGTTCGCCCTGGTGGACGAACCTCTCGACCTGATGGTGGTCATCGGCGGCTACAACTCCTCCAACACCACCCACCTGCAGGAGATCGCCGTCAGCCGCGGCATCCGCTCCTTCCACATCGACACCCCCGAGCGCATCGGCCCGGGCAATCGCATCGAACACAAGCCCCTCGGGGGCGCCCTCGAGACGCTGGAACCCTTTCTGCCGGCTGGCCCGGTCCGGGTGGGCATCACCTCCGGCGCCTCCACCCCCGACCGGGTGGTGGAGGATGTGATCGAGCGCCTGGTGTGTCTCAGCGAAGAGTGAGCCACCAGACGCGATGACCCCGCCCAGAGCCGGGGCTGACCAGGTGGCTTTACATTCATGAAAGGTTTTCCTCTCCCCCACGGCCGCCGGGGAGAGCACACCCCCGGTCCTTTCCAGCAGCTCCCTTCTGACCCACCGCACGCCCCAGATCACGATGGCGGCAGGTTCCTCCCTGCACCAGGCTCCCGACGATCCAGGGGCCCCCAAGAGCGAACCCCTGCGGGAGCGGTCCGACCCCTCCGTGCGTCGCTACGCCAGCGCCTTCGCCGATCTGATGGAGATGCGGGCTCCTGCTGCGGTGGTGGGCGCCTACCTCGACCGCCACGAGGGCTGGTTCCGCCGCTGCGCTGCCCCCATGACGGTCGAACCGATCGGCAGCCAGGGCTACGTGCTCACCCTTGGCCGGTTCGGCAACTTCGGCTTTGAGGTCGAGCCGACGATCGGCCTCGAACTGCTCCCCCAGGCCGCCGGCGTCTACCGCATCGTCACCGTGCCCCTGCCGGAGGTGGATGAGGCGCTGCGCGGGCTCTATGACGTCGAATTCGCCGCCTCCCTGAGGCTCGACGAGGCCGGCGGGGCGGAGGTGTCCACCGAAGAGGTGGATGGCGTCATGCTGCACACCCTGGTGCGCTGGCAGCTGGATCTGGCGGTATGGCTGCGCCTGCCCGGCATGCTCTCGATCCTTCCCGACCACCTGGTCCAGAGCAGCGGTGACCACCTGCTGCGCCAGATCGTGCGACAGATCTCCCGGCGTCTCACCTGGAAGGTGCAGGAGGATTTCCACGCCAGCCACGGCATCCCCTGCCCGCCCCGGCGCCGGGCCCAGTTCTGAGGGCCTGATCCCTCAGAGCGAAACGAGCCCCGATCCGCTCAGGCAGCCGGGGCGGTGAGGATCTTGTTGACAATCTGCATGCCGCTGACGGCCTGCCAGAGGAACAGGGTCATCAGGGTCATGTTGAGACCCACGTGCACTTTACGGGCGATCAGGTTGCCGGCCTGCATCAGCGGGGAGAGGGCCGCCGCCATGGCGATCAGGCACACCATGGCCAGTGCCACCAGCAGGTGCGGACCGACGAACAGTTTGCCGTTGTTGATGTAGGTGACGGCCATGCCACCGACCAAGCCGAGCACGAGCACGGCCAGCACGAGGCTGCCGAAGAGGTAATGGCGTTTGGCGAACTGGCCCTTGATCAGCTCCTTGCGGTCCTCGGCCGTGGCCGTGCGGGTCTTCTTGGCCTTGATGCCCAGAAACATCGCATAGCCCGCCAGGCCCAGCAGCACCCACATCAGCAGGGGATGCACGAAGTTGAGGCCGAAGGCAAGGGAACTGGGAAGGGCGGCAAACATCACGCGTCGGAACTCCACCGGGCCAGGGCCGGCTGTGAGTCCAACGAAGTTACAACTGCCGGCGGCCTCAGTGCAGAAAATGACGACGACCGGTGATCACCATCACCATGTCGTTGGCCTTGCAGGCGGCGATCGAATCCGGGTCGCGCTTGCTGCCGCCAGGCTGAATCACCGCGGTGATGCCGTGCCGTGCCGCCAGCAGCACGGTGTCATCGAATGGGAAGAAGCCGTCGCTGGCCAGGACCGCTCCCCGGGCGGCGTCGCCGGCGGCCTCCAGGGCCAGCCGGGCCGAGCCCACCCGGTTCATCTGGCCGGCACCGACGCCGAGGGTGCGTCCGCCCTGGGCCACCAGGATGGCGTTGGAGCGCACATGGCGCACCACCTGCCAGGCGAAGCGAAGATCGCGCCACTCGTCCTCGCTGGGCTGGCGGTCGCTCACCACCTGCCAGCTGTCGGGATCGGCGCGGCCATCGTCCGCCTGCTGGGCCAGCACGCCTCCGAGCACGCTGCGCAGCTGCAGGCGCCCGGAGGCCTCCGCCACGGCCACGGGGTCGAGCTCCAGCAGACGCAGGTTGGCTTTGGCCGCCAGCCGCTGGCGGGCCTCCTCCGAGAAGGACGGCGCCACGACACATTCCAGAAACAGCCCCGCCAGGTGATCGGCGGCGGCCCGGTCCACCGCGCCATTGAGGGCGACGATGCCCCCGAAAGCCGAGACCCGGTCCGCATCGAGGGCCCGCAGCAGCGCGTCAGCAGTGTCGGCGCCGAGGGCGACGCCGCAGGGGTTGGTGTGCTTGATCACCACGGCAGCCGGCTCGGCCCCGGGGCCGTAACCGAACGCCGCCACTGTGGTGAGGGCCGCTTCCAGGTCGATCAGGTTGTTGTAGCTGAGCTCCTTACCCTGGAGCTGGCGAGCCGCCCCCCAGCCCGCGTCGGTCTCTCCGAACCAGAAGGCTCCCTGGTGAGGGTTCTCGCCGTAGCGAAGCACCTGGCGCAGGGGCTGCTCCAGCCGCAGAGGCTGCTCGGTCGACCTGGTGGCAAGCTCCTCATCAGCCAGGCGGCCCTCGATCCAGGCCGCAATGGCGGCGTCGTAGCTGGCGGTGTGGGCGAAGGCGGCCAGGGCCAGCCGGCGCCGCAGGGCCCCATCGACCTGGCCGGCCGCCAGGGCCTCCACGAAACCCGGGTACTGGTCGGGATCGGTGAGCACCACTACATCCGCGTGGTTCTTGGCGGCGGCGCGAACCATGGCCGGCCCACCGATGTCGATGTTCTCGATGGCGGTCTCCCAGCTGACGCCTGGATCCGCCACGGTGGTGCGAAAGGGATAGAGGTTGACCACCACCACATCGATCGGGGCGATCCCCTGGGCCTCCAGGTCGGCCTGGTGGGCAGGGTCGTCCCGGCGGGCCAGGATGCCGCCGTGGATACGGGGATGGAGGGTCTTGACCCGTCCGCCCAGGATCTCCGGGGCTCCGGTGTGATCCGCCACCTTGGTGACCGGCAGGCCGGCGGCCGCGAGGGCCGCGGCAGTGCCGCCGCTGGAGAGCAACGTGAAGCCCTGGGCCAGCAACCCCTCCGCCAGCGGCACCAGGCCCCGCTTGTCGGACACGCTGAGGAGGGCCGTGGGAGCCATGACGGCGGAAAGGGCAGGGAAGGAGCCAACCTACGCAGCAACAGCCGAACGCCACCGTGACCACGGATCCCTCCGCCGAAGCCCAGCTGAGCGAAGACGACGGCACCGCCCTCTGGCTGGGTCCCCGTCAGGCCGAGCACCGCCTGGTGCTGCTGCACGGCTGGGGCGCCGACGCCGATGACCTGCTCGATCTGGGGACGGAACTCCTCGGCGCCGATCCCGCCAGCCTCAACCTGAGCCTGGTGGCCCTGCGGGCGCCCCTGCCCCATCCGGCCGGATGGGGCCGCCAGTGGTACGACCTGCAGCAGCCCGAGTGGCCCCAACTGCCCCAGGCCCGCCGGGACCTGCGGCAGCGGCTGCTGGCCCTGGGCAACACGGTGCCGCTGGAGCGCACCAGCCTGCTGGGCTTCTCCCAGGGGGCCGCCATGGCCATCGACGTGGCCACCGGCTGCGGCGCCGACGCCTGCGACCCCCTCGCCCTGGCGGGGTTGATCGCCTGCAGCGGCTACCCCCACCCGGACTGGCAGCCCGGGGCTCCCCATACAAAAATCCTGCTCACCCATGGCGAGCAGGATCCAGTGGTGCCGTTCGCGGCAAGTCAGGCGCTGGAGAGCGCCCTGGCAGAGGCCGGGGGATCGGTGCGCCGGATCGCCTTCCCAGGCGGCCATTGCATCGATCCCGACCTGATCGCCACCATGCGGGACTTCCTGTTGGCGGGCTGGCGGGGGAGCTGACCCCTCCTGCCAGCCCACGGAATCAGACGAAGGCGTATTCGTACTCTTCCATTTCCTCCCAGTCATCGGAGGCGAGCGCTTCGAGGCCTTCGAACAGGACCTCTTCGCCGATGCTGTCGACGATCAGTCGCAGGGACGGGAACAGGAAGTGGTTCTCTTCGGCGTACTGGGCGCTGAACAGACCTTTCTCCCCCCAGAAGAAGCGGTCCGTGGTGTGCTCGTTGCGGCGCACATTGAGGATCGCCGGGGCCATCAGCTCCGTTTCGGCGATGTAGCGGCGTGCCGCCGTGACCGGCTTGTGGGCGCCGGTTTCGAGGTTGAACGTGGGGACATGGGCGAGGACCCGCTGACCCGCGAGACGACGGCGACTGATCCGCTTGCGCTTCTTGGACATGGAATGGATCCCGGTGAAGGGAGACCGAAAGGTGGAGTTGGGGGGGGGCTGCAGACGAGCGAGGGTCGGCAGGAGCCGACGACGAACGCCATGGCGGGCCCGCCACCCTGGAGAGATGGCGGGTCCACGTCCACACGACTGTCGACCTGAAGCGGGTCGGAAAGGATCACCGTCGGTAACGCCGGCCTGAACCCCTGGAGGGGTGGTGGCCGGGACAGAGGCGGTACGCAGCTGCCTCTGCTGTAGCCTTGGATGCGAGCAAAGCGCAACACTGGCTGTTACGACTGCAACTTTCCGCCCGTCCGAGGACTGCGAGGTAGTGGTCGTTACCGACAGCTTAAAACTATTTTTGCGTTTCTACACGCCTCTTTTCAAAATTCCCCGCACGGGCGCGGTCCGCGGGTGGTGATGCCTGTCTCAGAGCGGTTTCTGGCCCTGGTGGGCTTCCAGCTGGGTCAGTTCATCGACTGCCCGGAGGTCCGGTCGTTGGTGGTCTACGTCACCCAGCAGGGCGAAACTGGCCAGCCCAGCCTGCTGCCGGTCGGCCACTGGCCCCCGGACGAGCGGGCCCTGCCTCCGGTGGACACCGTCAGTCGGCTGCGGGTGCCCGCCGAGCAGCGGCGCTGGCTGCCCCTGCGCGATGGCCAGCGCCTGCTTGGTGCCCTGCAGGTGGAGGCCTCGCGCAACCCCTGGCCCGAGCCCCTCGCCCAGCGGCTCCAGGCCGTGGCCCTGGCCCTCACCGAAGCGCTGCGGCTGGATCTGGAGGGCGGGGACCTGCGCCAGCGGCTCACGGAGCGGGAGGAACAGCTGGGTCTGCTGCTCCACCAGTTGCGCAACCCCCTCACGGCCCTGCGCACCTTCGGCCAGCTGCTGCTGCGGCGCCTCGGCCCCGATCACAGCGACAGGTCCCTGGTGCAGGGCCTGCTGGCCGAGGAGCGCCAGATCAACCGCTATGTCGATGCCATCAGCGAGCTGGTCCACCCCGAAGGCCTGCTCGCCGGCACCGCCTCCCCCCTGCCGCTGCTGCTGCCGCCGCTGCTGAGCGGGCCGGAGGGCCAGCCCCTGGCCGGGCTGCTCGAACCCCTGCTGCAACGGGCGGCCGCCACCGCCACCCTGCAGGGCCGGGTCTGGCACGGACCCGAGGCCCTGCCCGACTGGAGCGGCGACAGCGGGGCGGTGGCGGAAATCCTGGCCAACCTTCTGGAGAACGCCTTCCGTTACAGCCCCCACGGCGCCAGCGTCGGCCTGCACACGGCCAGTGACGGCCAGCTGCTCCACCTCACGGTGTGGGATGGCGGGCCGGCCATCCCCACAGAGGAGCGACAGGCGATCTTCGGGCGGGGGGTGCGGGGAACGCGGGGCCAGGACCTGCCCGGCACCGGACTGGGGCTGGCCCTGGGGCGGGATCTGGCCCGCAGTCTGGGCGGCGAGCTGGAACTGGTGGTGCCGCCCCGAGCGCTGGCCGAGACACTCCCCCAGCAGGGCAACGCCTTCCAGCTCAGCCTGCCGCGGCCGCCAGCCGCAGCGCCGCGGCGATGAGCAGCAGGCCGAGGGATTCGCTCCACTCCACGCAGGCCCCATAGGTGTCGCCGCTGTGGCCGCCCAGACGGCGGCCCAGGGCCACCGGAACGAACAGGGCCGGCACCAGGGCCACCAGGCCGGTGGGCACGGGCCAGGGCGCCAGGCCCGGCCAGGGCAGCAGCAGCAGCAGCGGCAGCAGCAGCAGGGTGGGCCGCAGTTCCACCGCCAGGGCGGCCCCGTGGGCGCGATGGAAGGCGGCGCTGCCACCGGGCCGCAGGTAGGGGAACCAGGCCATGGCGGGCAGGGGCGCCACCCGCCCGCAGACCGCCGCCCAGACCAGGGCCATCGGCGCCGCTGCCCCCAGCAGGGCCAGGGCCGCGGTCCGCAGCAGCAGCACCAGCACCAGGGCCTGCACCCCGCTCGCCCCCACCCGGCTGTCGGCCATCGCCTCCAGGCAGCGATCCCCGGCGGCCAGGCCATCGGCGCTGTCCATCACGCCATCCATGTGCAGGCCCCCGCTTAACCACAGGCCCAGCGCCAGCACCAGGGCCACCTGGGCCACCAGGGGCACCCGTCCCTCCAGCCCCCACCACAGCAGCGCCTGCAGGGCGCCGAGAACGGCACCGATCCAGGGAGCGAAGCGGGCGATCCGCTCGAAGCGAGGCGCCGGCGCCGACCAGGCCGGCAGCACCGAATAGAAGATCCAGGCCCCGGCCAGATCCCGCAACCACGGTGGAGCGCTCAGGCGGGGCATGGGGGCAGCGGGGCGGGGGGCGGTGGAGCTGGCGGCAGGAACCCCGCGTAGCGTCGCAGCAGAGCAGGTTCGGCGCCATCGCCTTCGACTTCACGATCACGGCTCGCTGCCCGCGGACGCGGGCGCGCTGCGGCTGCTTCACCACCCCCCACGGCGCCGTGCAGACGCCCCGGTTCATGCCGGTGGGCACCGCCGCCACGGTCAAGGGCGTCACCACGCCGCAGCTGCAGCAGACCGGGGCGCAGATGGTGCTGGCCAACACCTTCCACCTGCATCTGCAGCCGGGGGAGTCGGTGGTGGAGGACGCCGGTGGGCTGCATCGGTTCATGGGCTGGGACGGTCCCCTGCTGACCGACTCGGGCGGCTTCCAGGTGTTCAGCCTCGACGCCATCAACCGGATCGACGATGACGGGGTGGTGTTCCGCTCCCCCCGGGACGGCTCGCGGATCGACCTGACTCCCGAGCGCTCCATGGCCATCCAGCGGGCCCTGGGCGCCGACGTGGCCATGGCCTTCGACCAGTGCCCTCCTTATCCGGCCAGCGAAGCGGCGGTGGCCGAGGCCTGCCGGCGCACCCATCGCTGGCTGGAACGCTGTGTCGCCAGCCACGGCGGCGGCGGCCAGGCCCTGTTCGGCATCGTGCAGGGGGGGTGCTTCCCCCATCTGCGCGAGGCCTCGGCCCGGACGGTGGCGGCGATGGACCTGCCGGGCATCGCCGTGGGCGGCGTCAGCGTGGGCGAACCCGTCGAAGAGATGCACCGGGTGGTCCGGCAGGTGGGCCCCCTGCTGCCGGAGCAGCGGCCCCACTACCTGATGGGGGTGGGGAGCCTGCGGGAGATGGCGATCGCTGTCGCCAACGGCTTCGACCTGTTCGACTGCGTGCTGCCGACCCGGCTGGGCCGGCACGGCACCGCCCTGGTGGGGGGGGAGCGCTGGAACCTGCGCAACGCCCGCTTCCGCCACGACCACGCCCCCCTCGATCCCGGCTGCGGCTGCCTGGCCTGCTGTCAGCACAGCCGCAGCTACCTGCACCACCTGTTCCGCAGCGAGGAGCTGCTGGGACGCACGTTGTTGAGCCTGCACAATCTCACCACCCTGCTGCGCTTCACGACCGCCATGGCGCGGGCGATCAGCGAGGGATGTTTTGCAGAGGATTTCGCTCCCTGGGAGCCCGACTCCCCGGCCGCCCACACGTGGTAGGTTCCGGCCATTGCAATGGTTTACCTCCAGGCATGGCTCTCTCCCTGCTGGCCGGCTCCGCGCCCCACACCCTCGCCCAGCTGCCCGAGGCGTACCAGGCCTTCGGCCCCCTGGTGGACATCCTGCCGATCATCCCCCTGTTCTTCCTGCTGCTGGCCTTCGTCTGGCAGGCCTCGGTCGGTTTCCGCTGAGCTCCTGTTGCACGGCACCAGGCCTGACCGCTCAGCGGCGTTCCCGCAGCACCGCCCAGGCAAAGGCCGGCAGTGAGAGCATGCGCCGCCAGCGGCTGGGTTCCTTGATCAGGCGGTAGAGCCACTCGATCTGGAGGGCGCCCATCCAGCGGGGGGCGCGGTTCTTGACGCCGGCCCAGACGTCGAAACTCCCCCCCACCCCCATCCACAGCCCGCTGCGTGGCTGGGGCAGCGCCTGAATCCAGGTCTCCTGGCGCGGCACGCCCAGGGCCACCAGCACCAGGTCAGGGCGGCACTGCAGCAGCTGCCTCTCCAGACCGGGCCAGGCCTCTGCGGGCTGGTAGCCGTGAACGCTGAAGACCAGCTGCAGGGTCGGCAGGTCGTGGACCAGGCGCTCCCGCAGCTGATCCATCACCGCCGGACTCGCCCCCACCAGGGCCACCCGCCAGCCCACAGCCGCCGCATGCTCCAGCAGGTGACGGGCCAGCTCGATGCCGGGGCTGCGGCGGACGCGGTAGGACTGCAGCCCCAGGGCCCAGACCACACCGGCGCCATCGGGGATGACCATCCGGGCCGCCTCGATCGCCGCCCCCAGGGCGGGATCCGCCCGGGCCGCCATGGTCATCTCCGCATTGAGGGTGACGATCTGGCCGCCGCCGGCCCCGTGCAGGGCGACGGCATCCCGGAACACGTCGTTGCTTACATTCACAGGAATGCCCAGGACGCGGGCACGGACCGGCGTGGTCGCGAGGGCTGCCATGGGATGGGGCGACGGCGGGGAGAATCTATGGCCTGGCTCCGCAACAGCAACCTCCGGCACGCCCCGTCCTTGACGCAACCATGAGCACCACGGCGAGCAACGGCGACAGGGCAACGGCAGAGGCCCAACAGCTGCTCGAACGGCTCGACCGCCAGATCGAACACGTCGTCCTGCGCCGGCAGCATCCGATCACCGGTCTGCTGCCCGCCAGCACCGCCAGCACCGTGCACGGCAACTACGGCGACGCCTGGGTGCGGGACTGCGTCTATTCGATCCAATGCGTCTGGGGGCTGTCCCTGGCGCACCGGCGCCTGCAAGGACCCTGCCGCCGCTCTTTCGAGCTGGAGCAGCGGGTCCTGCAGCTGATGCGGGGCCTGATGCGATCGATGATGCGCCAGTCGGCGAAGGTGGAGCGTTTCAAGACGAGCCTGGAGCGGCTCGACGCCATCCACGCCAAGTTCGACACGGCCACCGGTGATCCGGTGGTGGCGGACGACGGCTGGGGCCATCTGCAGCTCGATGCCACGGCCCTGTTCCTGCTGCAGCTGGCCCAGCTGACCCGCTCGGGACTGGTGATCATTCAGACCAGCCCAGAGCGCGATTTCCTCCAGAACCTCGTCTACTACGTGGCCCGCGCCTACCGGGTGGCCGACTACGGCATCTGGGAACGGGGCGACAAGGGCAACCACGGCCAGCCGGAGCGCAACGCCAGCTCGATCGGCCTGGTGAAGGCCGCTCTCGAATCCCTCATCGGGCTGGATCTTTACGGGCCCCATGGCGACGGCAGCAGTTGCCTGACCATTCCCCACGACGCCATCGTGCGGCTGCGGCGTGCCCTGCGCGGCCTGCTGCCGCGGGAGTCGGCCAGCAAGGAGGCCGACAGCGCCTGCCTGTCGGTGATCGGCTACCCGGCCTGGGCCGTGGAGGATCCGGCCCTGGTGGCGCGCACCCGCGAGAAGATCCGCAGCGAGCTGGCCGGGTCCTACGGCTACAAGCGCTTCCGGCGCGACGGCCACCAGACCGTCCTGGAGGACGTCACCCGGCTCCACTACGAGCGGGAGGAACTGGCCCAGTTCGAGCACATCGAGTGCGAATGGCCCCTGTTCCTGGCCTACGAGCTGATCACGGCCTGCTTCGAGGGCCGCTGGGACGAAGCCCGCCAGTGGCGCCAGCAGCTGGAGGAGCTGAGCGTTCAGGTCGACGGGGAGGCCCTGCTGCCGGAGCTCTACCTGGTTCCAGCGCGGCTGATCGAGGCCGAGCGGCGCCAACCCGGCAGCCAGATCCGGGTGGCCAACGAGAACGTCCCGCTGCTCTGGACCCAGAGCCTCACCTGGCTGTCGGATCTGCTGTTGCACGGCCTGATCACCGCCGACGACCTCGATCCCTGTGGCCGTCGCCACCCCAGCCCCCCGGGGGCCAAGGAGGTGCTGGTGGCCCTGGCTCCCGCCGATGCCAGCGTCGCCGCAGCGCTGGCGGACGCCGGTCTGCCGGTGCAGCTGCTGCCGGCGGGCGAGACGCCCCCCCTGCGGGTGGCCAGTTCCCGTGAGCTGGCCCGGCGCCTGGCGACGGTGGGCGCCAATGGGCGGCTGGGGCTCTCCGGCCATCCACCCGTGCGGATGGAGACCCAGGCGACCGCCAGGCTCTACCGCCACAACGGCGAACTGATCGGCTTCCTGCCGGCGGTGCTGGAGGAGGACACCTTCTACCTGGCCGACGATGCCCAGGTGCTGGTGGACACGGTGGCCACCGAGGTGCGGGTGCTGCAGCGCCATTGGCGGGGCGATGGAGCCCCCCTGCTGCTCGTGCCGGTCCACGCCGGCCCCTTCCGCAGGGACCCCGACGCCTTCCTGGACCTGGGCCGTGACCTGCAGCGGGGCCAGCTGGGCTCGGTGCCGGTACGCCTGGTCTCGCTGGAGGAGCTGGTGCCGCTGGCCAGCCTGATCGACCTGCCGCCCCAGGCCCTGGCCGCCTGCGACCTGGTGCCCGACGGCCACACCCTGCTGCCGGCCAGCGCCAGTCACCAACCGCTCACCGCCCGCCAGGAACAGGAGCTGGAGGATGTCCCGCTGGCCCATCTGGTCGACCGGCTCTGGAGCAGCCGCTCCCTGGAGGAGCAGGCGGAGGTGCTGGAACTGCTCAGCCGCCGGCTTGGTCCCAATGCCCGCCTGCAGGGTCCCCGCAGCGGTCCCGGGGTGCGACTGATGGTGTTGCTGGAGGAGGTTTACCGCCGCGGCCTGGCCGATGCGGACTGGAGTGTGGTGCGCCGCGCCGCCGGGGCCATGGGCCTGGTGCACCCCCAGCTGGAGGATGCTCTCACCGATCTGCTGCTGCGCCAGAAGCAGGTGGTGGTGGGCCGCAACTACACCCACGACTCCCTGCTCAGCCAGCCGGAAGGCAGCCTGGCCATCGCCGCCATGGTGCGCCGCTTCAGTGGCGAGGACGGCCGCGAATGGATGCTCCAGCAGGAGCTGCTGCTGGCCATCGATGCCCTGGCCCGCTCCAACGTGAACCTGCTCAGTGGCAGCCTCACCCTGCAGCTGGGCCAGTTCCTGCTCTTGCTCACCAGCGAACTGGCGTCCGAGGCCAACCTCAGCCCCAGTGAAGCCTTCGAAAGCCTGTGCAGCCTGCCCCCCCACGCCATCCGCCGCCGGCTCCAGGCCGTGCTGGCCGACGTGGAACATGCTCGGGCCTCCCTGCAGCGCAAGGAGCAGCTGCACCTGCGCGGCCGGGTGCGCTGGAAGGTGCCCGATCCCCTGGCCGAGCTGCCCAAGGATGGCAGCTGGCTGCAGCACCGCATGCGGCTGGGGGCGCTGCAGCGGGTGCCGAAGGACTTCTACCCGGGCATCTGGGACCTGCTGCACCACTGCCGGGGCCTGGTGATCGGCGACAAGCTGGAGCGACGCAACCGGCTGGAGAGCGCCCCCCTCCTGCGCGAGAAAACGCCCGGCGAAAAGAACTTCGCCATGTTGGTGGAGCACCTGCTGAGCAAGATCGAAGCCCCGGAATACCGCCGGCTGTGTATCGAAACCCTGCTCACCCTGATGGCCTTCATGGCCGCCAACCCCCAGGTGCAGTTCGACGACGACCTCGCCCTCGACGTGGTGATCGGCCACGCCGTGCGGGTGGGTTGGCAGCAGTGCCACCCCGAGGTGCCCAGCGACCAGTACGGCCCGCACAAGGCCGAGGCCTGGGATCTCTTCTATCGCTCCTCCCCCGCCGACTGCCGCCGCTGGCAACTGCTGGCTCTCCAGGAACTGACCGACCGGGAGGTGGTCCCCCTGGACCGGACAAACCGGCGACAGGTGACCTAGATCGGGGCCTCCAGGGCCATGCAGAGGTTGGGCTGCTCGACACATTGCTCGATCAGGTCGGCCAGCTGCAGCGCCCGCGAGGCCTGAAGGCCATCAACAGCTGGGGTTTCCCGGCCCCGCACGCACTGGAGGAAGTGCTCAAGCTCGGCGTAAAGGGGTTCGATCGAGGTGGTGCTCACCTCCTCGATGAAGCCGTCGTTGCGGTAGAGCAGCTCGCCGTGGTCGGCGCTCACCGACTCATGGGAGCGCCTGTGGATGCGCAGATTGCGGTTGAGGAAATCCGTCTCCATCAGGCTGCTGCGGCAGTGGGCGCTGAGGCTGCGGATCTTGCGGTGGGCCATCTTGCTGGCGGTGAGGCTGGCCACCACGCCGTTGGCAAAGCCGAGGGTGGCATTGACGTAATCGATCGGGCCATCGGAGCTTCGGCCCCCGGCCGCCGCCAGACGCACCACCGGGGAGGCGGCCAGCTCGAGCACCAGATCGATGTCGTGGATCATCAGGTCGAGCACCACCGAGACATCGTTGGCCCGGTCGGCGTTGGGGCTGTGGCGCCGTGCCTCGAGCACCACCACCTCTTCGTTCGCCACCACCCGCAGCAGCTCACGGAAGGCGGGGTTGAAGCGCTCGATGTGGCCCACCTGCAGCAAGCGACCAGCGGTTTCGGCAGCGCGGATCAGATCAGCCGCCTCCTCCTGGGTGGCGGCGATCGGCTTCTCGATCAGCACGTGCACCCCGGCCTGCAGGCAGGTCATGCCGACCCGGTGGTGCAGCAGGGTGGGAACGGCGATGCAGACGGCCTCGACCTCACCCAGCAGGTCCTCGTAGGTGGGGAACCAGCGGCAATCGAACTGCTCGACCGCCAGACGGCCGCGGGCTTCGTCGGGATCGGCGACACCCACCAGTTCGGCGTCCCGCAGCAGACTCAGCACCCGGGCGTGGTGCCAGCCCATGTTGCCGATGCCGATGACACCCACGCGCACTGGGTTCATGGCAGGGGCGGTGCAAGTGGGCGCATTATCGATGATCAGGTTCCTTCCATGCTGGCGAGGGTGATCTGCACCCGCTCGATGCGGGGGCCGTCCATGGTGAGCACATCGATGCGGACGCCGTGCCAGCTGAGGCCTTCCCCAGGGGCAGGGATGTGCTGCAGCCGCTCCAGCACGAACCCGGCCAGGGTGTGATGGCCGTCCGCCTCGGGCAGCTGCAGGCCCAGCTGGCGATTGAGTTCGACGATCTCCAGATCACCCGCGGCCGACCAGGTGCCGTCGGCGAGTTGCAGCAGATCCTGGGCCGTTTCCAGGGGGTTGTCGTCCTCACCCACGATCTCGCCGGTGAGGTCGGAGACGGTGACCAGGCCCTCGGTGCCGCCGTGCTCATCGACGACGACCAGCAGGGGCTGGCCACTGCGGATCAGGGGCAGCAGGTCGGCCAGCGAGGCACTTTCCTGCACCTGGGCCACCGGCAGGATCCAGGGCGCCAGCGGGGTTTCGGGGCGCAGCAGGCCCCTGGCGATGGGCTCGGCCAACCGCCGCAGGTCAAGCAGGCCCCGCACGTCATCGAGGGAGCTGCCGATCACCGGGAAGCGGGCGTGCTGGCTGGCGTGCACCGATTCCATCATCTCGGCGAAGGTGACATCAACCGGCAGGGTGACCATGCCGGAGCGCGGCATCATCACCTCCCGCACCAGGGTGTCCCGCAGGGAGAACACCCCCTCGAGGATGCTGCGCTCGTCGGGCATCAGGCCCGTAACGCTGCCGCTCTCAATCAGCGTCTCCAGCTCGCCGGCTGAGAGCACCGGTACGAGCTCATCCCAGTTGCGTGGCAACCCCAGCAGCCGGAGCAGGCCCCCGCTGAAACGCTCGATCAGCAGCAGCAACGGCGCCAGGGTGCGGGTGAGCGACTCCAGCGGCGGCGCCAGCCGCAGGGCCGAGCCTTCCGGGCGGTGGAGCACCCAGGCCTTGGGCACCAGACCCCCGAGCAGGGTGGCCAGCAGGGCCAGCATCAGGAAGACGCCGGCATCGATCCAGGCCTGTTCGGGCCAGCCCATCCAGCGGGCCACCTGCTCCGCCAGGCCGCGGGCCAGCCAGCCCATGGCCAGCAACGCCAGCACCAGGCCCAGCTGGGTGGCCACCAGGACCGTCCGCATCCGGTGCTGCAGTCGGGCCACCGAACGGGCCCCGGGCTCCTGGGCCTCCTCCAGTTGCTGGACCCGGCTGGGGCGCAGACGAATCAGCGCAAGCTCCCCGGCAGCGAAGAAGGCCAGCAGGGCCAACAGGATCGCCAGGACCAGGAAGCGCATCGGTGGGGAGAGTTGAAAGCAGGTTAGGCCCCGCCGGCGGGCTCACTCCTCGCCGCCTTCGCCGCCCTCACCGCCTTCGTTCTTGCTGCCCCCGTCCGGAGCTTCTGCTGCCGGCTTGTCCTGGGCAGGGGCGCTGAGGCCATTCTCGCCGCCCTCCTGATCCTTCGACGCGGGGGCCTGGCCGCAGCCCATGGTGGCCGTGATCAGACCTGTGGTGACCAGAAACAGGGCAACGCTCGAGCGGGCCATGGCAAAACTTCGAGGTGGAAGCGATTGTGCCGCAGCGCCGCCGCGACGCCCGATCCGATGCCACGGTGGCCTCTGACCACTCGGCCATGGGACGCATGCACTTCCGTCTCGAACCGCTGCTGAGCGACGGCCAGGTGGAGGAACTTCGCCTGGCCCTGCTGGCGGCGGACGCCCCCTGGCGGGACGGGGCCGAAACGGCCGGATGGCACGCCCGCGGGGTGAAACGCAATCGCCAGCTCGATCCCAGCTCCGCCCTGCACCAGACCCTCGCCTCCGCCCTCAGCGGCCACCTGCTCCAGCATCCGCTGCTGCAGGCCGCGGCCCTGCCGGTGCAGCTGCACAACCTGCGCTTCAGCCGCTGCGGTGTCGGCGAGGGCTATGGCCGCCACGTCGACAACGCCTACATGGCCGGCGGCCGCTCCGATCTCTCCTTCACCCTGTTCCTCAGCGCGCCCGACCACTACCGGGGCGGTGATCTGGTGCTGGAGGACCCGGGCGACGAACGCAGCGTCAGGCTGCCGGCGGGCCATGCCCTGGTGTATCCGAGCTCCCTGCTGCATCGGGTGGAGCCGGTGACCTGGGGCGAACGGCTGGTGGCCGTGGGCTGGATCCAGAGCCGGGTGCGCCGCAGCGACAGACGCGAACTGCTGTTCGAACTCGACACCGCCCGCCGTGCCCTGTTCCAGCAGCAAGGGAAGAACGACATCTTCGACCTGCTCACCCGCACCTACACCAACCTGCTGCGGATGTGGGGGGAGTGAGGGGCATGGGGGTCCCGGGGATCGAACCCGGCTAAGGCGAATTATGAGTTCGCTGCATTCACCAGATTGCTAGACCCCCTGACACCGCCTGGCCGGCGGCCGTGACTGTTTACCAGAGACCCCGAATCGGCGGGGTCCAGGTGGTGCTGGCTGGCGGGCTGACGTAGGTGGGGCCGGCCCCCGCACCAAGGCTGCTGCTGAAGCCGTTGGTGATGTCGGAGGTGCGCAGGGGCATCAGGCGGCTCTGATCGGTGAGCATCACCGAGGCGGTGTTCTCGACGGCGGTGCCATCCCAGATGATGTTCTGATCAGGGAAACCGAAGGCGACGATCTTTCCTCCATCCCTGCCGGGGATGGAGAGACCCAGTGGATCGGTGATCTGATGCAGCAGATTGACGCCCTGGGCAAAGGGCGCGGAAAAGCTGTAGAAGCGATGCTCCATCAGCTCGGGAGCCGAGCGGGTCACGCCGCAACGGGTGACCTCCACCGGACCGGAGCCGGCCGAGGCAGGCCTGGGCGCTTCAAGGGTGGTGGTGCACAGCACCGGTCCGGCGAAGGCAGGGGCCAGGAAAGAAACCGCAGCGAACGGCACCAGGGCCGACAGAGGTGCGGCGAGGACGGCGGGCACTGCCAGGATCGATGCTGTCATGGGGTCATAGGCCCCAGCTACGGGGCGATTTGCACGCAGGTTAGCGACCTCTGACGCACTTCACCATCGCTTCCCAGCCGCACCAGCCGCCGCCTCACCACGATCCGCCACCACCGATGGTCTCCCTGCCCTCCAGCACCAGCCAACAGCGTTCCGCCCTGCTCGCCCTGCTGGCGGAGCGGGCCTACCGGCTGGGCGACTTCACGCTGGCCTCGGGCCGCCGCAGCGAGCATTACGTCAACTGCAAACCGGTGAGCCTGAGCGGCATCGGCCTGGCCCTGCTGGGCCTGCTGATGCTGGAGCAGGTGGAGGCGGAGGCCAGCGCGGTGGCGGGGCTGACCCTGGGGGCCGATCCCCTGGTGAGTGCGGTGGCCCTCCAGGCCGCACTGGCCGGCCGCGACCTCGATGCCCTGATCGTGCGCAAGGAGGCCAAGGGCCATGGCACCGGCGCCTGGCTCGAAGGCCCCCTGCCGCCGGCCGGATCCCGGATCACGGTCCTGGAGGACGTGGTGACGACCGGCGGCTCGGCCCTCAAGGCCGTCACCCAGCTGCAGGAAGCGGGCTATGCGGTAAGCCGGGTCGTGGCGATCGTGGACCGCCAGGAAGGTGGGGCGGAGGCGATGCAGGACGCCGGCCTTGACCTGCGCAGCCTGTTCCTGCTCGAGGAGGTGGCCGCCACGGCCGCCGGGCTGCACGGCGCGGCAGGCTGAATCCCGCCCCAAGCGACGCCATGACCTCCTCTTCCTTGCCGACGTCTGCCGCGGCCGATCCCTGGGACTGGACGCCACCGGTCCTGAGTCGGTGGTCGCAGCCGGTGGGGCTGCTGCGTCTCGACGGTCCCGACACCTTGCGGGTGCTGCACGGCCAGACCAGCCAGGCGCTCGAAGCGGCCCGACCGGGCCAGTGGCTCGGCACCTGCTGCATCGGCCCCACGGCCCGCCTGGGGGCGGTGGCGGAGGTGCTGGTGGATGCCGATGGGGCCTGGCTGGTGATCGTCGATGGGGATCCCGAGGCCGTGCGCCTCGCCCTTGACCGGGTGCTGTTCCCTGCCGACAAGGTGCGGCTGGGGCCGGTGACTGCAGCCACCCTGCACCAGCCGCTGGGATCGGCTGGGCCGGACGCCACACCCACCGGGACCTGGGCGCCGCTGGCTGGATCATCGGGCTGGCAGCTGGGGGACGCCCTGCTGCTGCCGGCGGATGCGCCTCTGCCGGCCTGGCTGGCGGAGCGGAGCCCCCTGGAGCCGCAGGAGGCGGAACGCTGGCGGCTCCAGCAGGGCCTGCCGGCGGCGCCGGGGGAGATCAACGGGGACACCAACCCGTTTGAACTGGGGCTGGCCGCGCGGGTGAGCCTGACCAAAGGCTGCTACGTGGGCCAGGAGACCCTCGCCAAGCTCGCCACCTACGACGGTGTGAAGCAGCAACTACGGCGCTGGCAGGCCACGGCTTTCCCAGCCGAGGCCGTCGCCGTCGGCACCCCCCTGCGCGACGAGACGGGGGGCCGCGCCGGAGTGATCACCTCCAGCCTGAAATTCCCCGCAGACCAGGGGTGGATCGGCCTGGCCCTGGTGCGCCGGGCCTGGCTGCAGGAACCCGCGCTGCTGGCAGGCGATGCAGCCAACGCCCGGCTGCGGCTCTCGCTGCCGGCGGCGTTTCAGTCGCCACCGGTCGGGGCGGGGGGCGGTGGAGGGGGCGGTAAGGCGTCCTGATCCAGCAGCCAGCGCACCACCGCCCAGGTGGCCAGGCTGTCGTCCTGGTTGTAGCGGAAGATGCGTTGCAGCTTGCGTGCCAGGGCGTCCCGGCTCGGACGCCGCGGCCCGCCGGAACCCTCCCGCCACTGGCGCCACCAGAGCAGGCAGCGGGCGCCGTCGACCCCTTTCTGGCTCCAACTGAAGCCCAGCCAGCCCGCCACGGCTTTCAGCCCGTAGCTGTTCACCGGCAGCAGCCAGTGGCGACGCAGCCGCTGATGCACGTCCACCAGCCGGGCCCGCAACCGCTCCCGCTCCGCCTCGCTGGCTCCCTGGCGCTCGGCCAGGCGCAGCAGGGAGACCGATTCGGTCTCGCCGTAGTGGAGGACGGGCCAATCGGGATAGCGGGCCAGCAGGGTGCTCAGGCGCCGCCAGAGAAGAGCCTCCCCGTGCTCGTGCAGGGCCATCAGGGGCTGGTAGCGGCCCAGGATCTCCCCCGGGCCAGGGGCCTCAGGCCAGCGACCGTCCACCCCGCGCTCCAGCCGCACCAAGCCGTGCAGGAAGTCATCGCGGGCATCGGGGTCGGACTCGATGTCGTAGAGGAGCACGCCGGGGGCCGCCGCCAGCTCGGGCAGGGCCGGGCCGGCCGCCTCGCCGCTGCGCCGGGGCACGCCCTCCTGCTGCACCCTGGCCTGGGCCACCAGCTTGGGGGCCACCTCGCGGTGCTGCTCGCTGTGCACGGCCATGTCCTCGGCCAGCCGGTCCGGATCGGCCGCCGCCAGCTGGTCGAGGCTGGCGATGCCCAGCTCCAGCAACAGTTCGCGGCGCTTGCCGCCGATGCCGCTCACCTCGCTCAGGTGCCCCTCGGCGGCCGCGACCCGGTCACAGGCCCCGCGCCAGCTGCAGAGGGTGCATTTCTTGCGATCACTGACCAGGGGCGGCGGCTCGCGGCGGACCAGTTCGAGGGCCAGCCGCTCCAGGCTCTCGTCGAGTTGACGCTGCAGCGAGCCTCCGAGGGCCAGCCGCTCCCGCTCCAACCCCCGGTCGGCCCCCGCCACCACCAGGCCATGGGACACCGGGGCCCGTTGGTGCTCCGCCAGCAACCGCCCCCAGAGGGCGAGCAAGACGCGGTGTTCACGGGTGAGTCGCCGGCCCTGGCGGGCCAGCACCGGCCGGTAGCTGTGGTCACCCCAGCGGCTGGGCTCCTCGACCCGCTCCAGCAGGCTCGGGTGGGCTTCCAGCCGCAGGCCGCGGGGGCCGGTCCCCACCAGCCGCAGACCCACCACACCGGGCGCACCGGCCCGGCAGGCCGCCTCCCCGTGGCCGGGGCGCTGCGGCAACAGGCTCTGGAAACTGCGCAACTGATCGTCGAGGGCCAGGGCGCGATGGGCGCTCCACGACCGCTGCTCGGACGGACCGTGGAGGTCGAGCCAGGCCCGCCGCCGGCAGCGCACCCAGCTGCGCAGCAGGCGGTCGGTGAGGACGGGAGCGTCCGGGGACTGGGGCATGGGCTGCAGGCTAGGGGGGCCGGTGGCCTGCCATCAGGCCGGCACCCGCCCCAGCCAACCGCAGGGGCGAGCCTGCTACGACCGGCGTGCCCCTTCCTTGCGTCCGCGCCGCGCCATGGCCTCCGCCCCCCTGCCCCTTGAGGCCGGACCGATCCACTTCGGCACCGATGGCTGGCGGGGCATCCTCGGCGTCGACATCACCATGGAGCGGCTGCTGCCGGTGGCCGCCGCCGCCGCCAGGGAGCTGGCCGCCAGCGCCCCGGCGGGCCTGGCCAGCCGGGAGGTGGTGATCGGCTACGACCGGCGCTTCCTGGCCCCGGAGCTGGCCGAAGCCATCGGCGCCGCCGTGCGGGGGGCCGATCTGGTGCCGCTGCTGGCGGCCAGCCCCGTGCCCACGCCGGCCTGCAGCTGGGCGGTGGTGGAGCGCAAGGCCCTGGGGGCCCTGGTGATCACCGCCAGCCACAACCCGGCGGAATGGCTGGGCCTGAAAATCAAAGGCCCCTTCGGCGGCTCGGTGGAGGGCGACTTCACCGCCCGGGTGGAGCGGCGCCTGGCCGCCGGGGGCCTCAGCGTGCCGATCCCCGGCAGCACCGAGCGCTTCGATGCCATGGGCACCTACCTGGCCGGGCTCGGCGCCAAGATTGACGCTGCGGCCCTGGTGCGGGGCCTGGCCACCATCGGTCTGCAGGTGATCGTGGATCCGATGCATGGCTCGGCCGCCGGGGGCCTGCCGGCCCTGCTGGGTGAAGAGGGCGCCTCCGCCGGTGTGATCAGGGAGATTCGCTCTGAGCGGGATCCCCTGTTCGGCGGCCACCCGCCCGAACCGCTGGCGCCCTACCTGGGGCAGCTGATCGCCGAGGTGCGCCAGGCCACGGCCGCCGGTCGGCCGGCGGTGGGCATCGTCTTCGATGGCGACGGCGACCGCATCGCCGCAGTGGACGAGCAGGGCCGCTTCTGCAGCACCCAGCTGCTGATGCCCCTGCTGATCGACCACCTGGCCAGGGCCCGCCGACTGGGGGGCCGCGTGGTCAAGACCGTGAGCGGCTCCGATCTGATGGCCCTGGTGGCGGCCGACCTGGGCCGGGAGGTGATCGAGATGCCGGTGGGGTTCAAGTACATCGCCGCCGAGATGCTGAGCAGCGACGTGCTGGTGGGCGGAGAGGAATCGGGCGGGGTGGGCTTCGGCATCCACCTGCCGGAGCGGGATGCCCTGTTCGCGGCCCTGCTGCTGATCGAAGCCCTGGTGGAAGGGGGGCTGCCCCTTGGTGCCCGGCTGGCAGCCCTGCAGGAGCGCTGCGGTGGCGCCAGCGTCTACGACCGCCTCGACCTGCGCCTGCCGGACATGGCCAGCCGCAGCCGGCTGGAGGCGCTCCTGGCCAAAGATCCGCCGCAGCAGGTGGCCGGTGCTGCGGTGCTGGAGGTGAACCGCACCGATGGCGTCAAGCTGCGCATGGGCCCAAGCCACTGGCTGATGCTGCGCTTCTCCGGCACCGAGCCCCTGCTGCGCCTCTACTGCGAAGCCCCCGACGCCGATCGGGTGCAGGCGGTGCTGGCCTGGGCGCTTCAGCTGGCGGAAGCCATCTGATGGCCGGCCCACTGGAGCCCACCGTGCTGGTGATCGCCAGCGGCAATGCCGGCAAGATCAGGGAGTTCGCCCATCTGCTGGTCTCCCTGCCCTTGGCAGTGCGGCCCCAGCCCGACGGCCTGGACGTGGAGGAAACGGGCACCAGCTTCGCCGCCAATGCTCGGCTGAAGGCCGAAGCGGTGGCCCGCGCCACCGGCCAGTGGGCCCTGGCCGACGACTCGGGCCTGGCGGTGGCGGCCCTGGGCGGCGCACCCGGGGTGCATTCGGCCCGCTATGCCGACAGCGACCCCGCCCGGATCGCCCGGCTGCTGAGCGAACTGGGCGCAGCCGATCAGCAACGACAGGCGCAGGGCCTTCCATCCGATCGCCGAGCCGCCTTCGTGGCCGCCCTGGCGGTGGCCGATCCCAGCGGAGCGATCCGGCTGGAGGTGGAGGGCCGCTGCGAGGGGGTGATCCTGGAGGCTCCGAGGGGCAGCGGCGGCTTCGGCTACGACCCGGTGTTCTTCGTGCCGGAGACGGGCCTGAGCTACGCCGAGATGGACAAGGGCCTCAAGGGCCGGATCGGTCACCGGGGCAGGGCCTTCGCCCTGCTGGAGCCGGAGCTGAAAAACCTGCTGTTACGGCCCACTTGAGCGGCAGAAGCTCTCTCGCCTCCAGCTGATCATCAACGTTCATTGGCAAGATGTCTTAAGCCAACCATCCCTTGCGAATGTGATCACCTAATCAGTTAACATTTCACCAATGATTTGCCTTTGCGGAGGCCAAGGCCTATGCCAATCCCCAAGATCATTCACCAGACATTTGATGCCTACCATAGACTCCCAGACTCGCTGAAAGAGAACTGCAAGGCCATTGCAGCCATGAACAGTGATTGCGAGTATCGCTTTTACGAAGAGAAGGAGATTACCACTCTCATCCAGAACAACTTCGGGGACGATGTCTATGGGCGATACAAACGCATCAATCCATCCTTCGCAGCGGCCAGGTCAGACCTCTTTCGCTACCTTTGCATCTACACCTGAGGAGGTGTTTATCTCGACGTCAAAGCGGATGTGCGCAGGCCCATTTTTCAATCCATTCGTCCAGACGACCACTACATTTTATCCCATTGGGACCAATCCGAAGGCAGTGCCCATGTCGGCTGGGGCAGTCATCCAGAGCTGGACGGCGCCCGCTCATTCCAGCAATGGGTGCTGATGGCCTCACCACGTCATCCCTTTCTGGCTGCCGTCATCGCCACCGTCCTGAAACGCATCGATGACTTCGACGCCTTTCAGTACGTTCGCAACTCCTGGTCAGCTGTGATCCATACCACCGGCGAGGAGCCCTACACAAAAGCCATCCTCAACGTGATGGATCAGCATCCCCATCGGCTTGTCAGCATGGAACGGGATTTCGACATCGCCTACAGCATCTTTGGCTCCAGTGGACGCGATGTGTTTCATCATCAAAAACTTTATTCGAGTTACGCCCTTCAGACAGCTCCTCTGATTCGGCAGAAATGGCCTCTCTCGTGGTTCTTCTCCCTGATCAGTGGGCTCCGCCAGTTATCAAGAGCAGCCAAGTCCATACTGGCTGCAGAACAGTGACGTTCATCACCATCTGAACCAAAGACATGATGGGATAACGAAGAGGTTGGCCTGCTTGTTGCCACCGTGCTCCTCGTGCGCCACCCGGTCTGGACCGCGGGCCGGTCAGGCGATCCGAATGTCACCAACCGAAGGGATCCACCCCTGGAGCTGCCAGGTCACACAGCCACTGAGGATCATTGGATCCTGCAACACAAACGCTTCGGCAGCCGCATGATCCTCAGCCTGAAAAATCATCAGACCACCACCACCAGGTCGGCCTCCGGCATCCACGAGATAACCACTGCTGACAAGCTCGCCGCGGCTTCGGAGCTCACTCACCCACGCCAGATGCGCCCGGAGATGGGGCGTCACCAACTCACGGGGCTGGCAGAAGACTTCGGTCTTGATGAACCAGGCCATGATCTAAGCGTGACAGCACCATGAAATCGCTCGCACCGCCCAGAGGGAGTAGGAAGGAGACGGACGATCGAACGGACCACCCCATGTCGAAATCTCAGCTCAACGCCTTTTTGACGAAGGTGGCAGCGGATCCAGCCCTCAAAGCCAGGGTGGACGCCGCTGCCGACTCCGATGCCGTTGTGGCGATCGCCCTGAGCGAAGGCCACCTTTTCTCTCCCGCCACCCTCAAACGGTCCGAACGGGGCTGAACCGCGGAACGCCCCTGGCGCAGGGCTGACTCAGGCCGCCACCCAGCTGCCATGCAGACCGTGGGGAATCGCCAGGGGCAGCTCCACCAGCGCCTGCTCCTCCATGGTGGCGGCATCCAGCACCACCAGATCGCTGGCGCTGCGAGCTCCGTTCCAGAACAGGCCCAGCACCCAGCCGTCATCCTCGGCGGTCGCTCCGGGCCGCGGCACCATGATCGGCTCACTGACGAAGCCCCTTGGCGCCGCGCTCCAGACCCGCGTTTCCCCACCCTGGAGATCGAGCTTCATCAGAGCCTGGAGCGGATCGTTGCCCCTCTCCCTCTCGGCCACCGCCATCCAGGCGTAGCGGCTCTCGAGCCCCACCCGAGCCGGGGCGACCATGGCAAATTCGCAGGTGCGCTCACTCAGCCGCGTGGCGGTCACCGTGCCACTGACGAGATCCAATCGGCAACGCTCCAGCAACCCCTCCGGGATGCGATCGAAATCCACTTCTCTGTAGTCCTGGTCGGGGCCGATGGAAGGGAAATCGGCGTAATAGATGCTGTCAACCACCACAGCATCACCGTCTTCCCAGGCATTGAGGTGGTGGAACACGAATCCCTCGGGAGCTTCCAGGACCCGTGGCTCCTGGCCGGCGAAGGCCCCGTCCTGGCGGGGAATCAACCAGAACTGGCCCCTGGCGCCGGCGCGGGACTTCAGACACTGGGCGGCCCCTTTACGGCCGAGCACATAGGGGAGGGGGTTGAAATCAATCGCGTTCTGCAGGAACACCGCCCAGTTGGGAGTGATGGCAAAGTCGTGCAGGAAGGCGAAGCCAGGGAAGCTGTGGCTGGAGTCGGCCAGCAGGGTGCCCGCCTCAGAACCTTCAGCCGCGAACTCCATCAGACGCACCGTGCTGCGCGGTCCGGCCTTGACACCGAAGGTCACCATCCGGGGGGCACCGTGGTGGCCGGGGTCGAAGCGGGGGTGGGCACTGAAGGCCTCACCGGACTTGAGGACCCCATCCAGCAGGGTCAGGCCCCGCGTTTCGAGGCTGAGCGGATCCAGCGCATGGGGAGAGCTGGCTTCCCAGAGGGCGAGGAGCTGGTCGCCGAGCCTCACCACATGGGTGTTGGCGATGTTCTTGAGCCGCAGGTCAAAGGCATTGGCCAAGGCCCCACCAGGCTTGGGTGTGCCGAACACGCCGCGGTACAGATAGGTGCCGGCCTTCTCCTCCGCCAACCAGCCCTCCGTGCGCACGAAGCGGTTGGTGAGCAGGGCGCCGCCGGCGCTGAACCGCAGGGCGGTGATCATCCCGTCGCCATCGAAGGGGTGATGGACCCAATGGCCGCCCCGTTCCAGCCGGCCAGGACCATTGCGGTAGAGGGTGCCGCACAACTCGGCGGGGATGGTGCCCCGGCTGGCCACCAAGGGCGCCTCAGTCAGCTCTTCGCTGACATTGCCGAAGGAACTGGCCCAGTCGGAGCGGTCGTAGGCAGGCGAAGCCGCGCCAGCAGGGGAAGCAACGGTCATCGGGTCAGCCCACGGAAAGAACAGCGCCAGGCGCTGGTCCGATTATCACGTAACGGAGTGTGAAGGTGTGGGCGGCCGTCCCGACCTCAGGCCTCGCAGGGCAGCTCCACCGCCGGGCAGGGGGGCTGGGAAGCCGCACAAGGGGCCTCCTGAACCTGACTCGGCAGACAGTCGGCCGCCTGGGCCGGAGCGGCCATGGCGACGGTGGCCGCGAGACCGGCAACGAGCGCAAAAAGGGGTCGCATGGGTCTGGATCGGATCAACGAATGCTAATCGCCAACAGCCGGATTGCCTCCCGCACCGGCCCGCTCCAGCACCCCCTTGCTGCTGGGCACGGCGCCGCCGCGGCGTGGATCAATCTCCACCGCCTGGTTAAGGGCGCGGGAGAACGCCTTGAAGCAGGCTTCGACGATGTGGTGGGAGTTCACCCCCGCCAGTTGGCGGATGTGGAGGGTGAGGCCGGCGTTGTTGGCCACCGCCACGAAGAACTCCCGCACCAGTTCGGTGTCATAGGTGCCGATGCGCTGGGCCGGGATGGCCAGGTCGTAACTGAGGTGGGGCCGGCCGGAGCAGTCGAGGGCCACCTGCACAAGGGCCTCATCCAGGGGAGCCAGGAAGTGGCCGAACCGCCGGATGCCCCGCCGGTCGGCCAGGGCCTGGGCGAGGGCCTGGCCCAGCGCGATGCCCACGTCCTCGTTGGTGTGGTGGTCGTCGATGTGGGTGTCGCCCCTGGCGGTGATCTCCAGATCGAGCAGACCGTGGCTGGCGAGCTGGTGGAGCATGTGGTCGAGAAAGGGGACGCCGGTGGCCACCTGGCAACGACCGGTGCCATCCAGATCCAGCGCGATGTGGACGTCCGTCTCGCCGGTGACGCGATGGATCTCGCCGGTGCGCGCAGGGCCGGTTCGCGAAGAGCTGATGGTCACGCGGGCGAAGGCGATGGGCCTGATCTGAATCATGCCAAAGCCCTCGCAGCCATGCCCTGACGACCGGAAGCGCCCATGGTGTGGAGCGCTACGGCACGGGGCCGCCGGGGATGGTGGTGTGGGCCGTATGCCGACCTGTCCCGGTGCCGTCCTCGACCAGCTGCGCGCCGGGCACCAGCGCTTTCTCGACGGCCATTCGCTCCACCCCCACAGCGATCGCCTGCGGATGCTGGAGGTGGAAGCCGGCCAGAGTCCCGTAGCGGCCGTGCTGGGCTGCGCCGATTCACGGGTGCCGGTGGAGCTGCTGTTCGACACCGGCTTCGGCGATCTGTTCGTGGTGCGCAACGCCGGCACGATGAGCACCGTGGCCGCGATTGCCTCGTTGGAGTACGCCGTCAGCCACCTGGAGGTGCCGGTGATCGTGGTGCTGGGCCACGCCGCCTGCGGCGCTGTGGCGGCGGCCTTCGATCGGGAACTCAGCCTGACGCCGAGCCTGGCCCAGGTGGTGGGCCAGTTGCGCATGGAGCTGTTCAGCCTCGGCGGCGAAGACAACCTGGAAGAGGCCTGCCGCCACCACACCCTCAATGCGGCCCGCAACCTCGTCGATTCCAGCGTCATGCTCACCGACCGGCTTCGCTCCGGACGACTGCAGGTGGAAGCGGCTTACTACAACCTGCACACCACCAGCATCGAATGGATGGGCGCCGTGATGGCGATGCCGCAGGGGTGAATCATCGCCCCCGGAGCATCCTGGGGATCCATCATCCAGCGTCTGCCGGCAGCACGCGTGCATGCCACTTTCATCGCCCCTGGGGCGCTCAGCCGGCGCGCTGTCGATAGCGGGCCACCCAGTGCCTCCCCTACCCTTGGCGGAGGATGCCGTTCGGGATCCCATGTCAGACAACCCCTTGACGGCAGCCATGACGAGCCCGACATCGGCGGCGATCTCTCCAAAGCTTGTGTATGTGCTGACGACGAATTGCAGGGATCCCTATGCCGACATGGTCCTTGTTTCGATGCTGTCCGTTGGCCTTTCCAATCCGGAGATCACCACCGTGCTGGTGGTCGACACCATCAGCATGGAGGCCCTGACGGCAAGCAACCACAAGTTGCTTGAAATCAGCGATTCCGTCATTGCCATCGACACTCCCCCAGGTTCAGGTGTCTTCCGGAGTCGCTGGATGAAGACGCAGGTTGGTCATTTCATTCAAGGGGCCGTGATTTTCATTGACGCCGATACCATCGTCAGAAGGGCCATTGATTGGCCGAGACACTTCAACAGCGGTTTCGGGGCCGTGGCAGACGCACCTTACGTGGAAGCCAGTGAAGATCCACACAGGCTTCAAGTCAGCGTGGACATCGGCTGGAACCAGGATCGGACTTACTACAATTCGGGATTTTTTTACTACGTTTCATCACCGGCCATGGAGCGCTTCTTTGAGACGTGGCATTCGCTCTGGCAGGACAACAGGGACAGGACCAACAACAAGGATCAGCCGTCCTTCAACGCCGCCATTACCCTCGCCGCTTTCGACGAACAGGAACTTCCTGAAACGTTCAACCATCAAATCACTATGTCCTGGAAAGACTGCCAGCGCAGCAAGGTGTGGCACTTCTGGGAGTCATCACGCATGCCTGGTGACATCCTCGACGAGCTGACCCGTCAGTCGGCCGATCTGCCCATCGGCCAGTTAACTGAGAAAGTTCGACTGGCCATCAGCAAGAATACTCCCGCCGCCTACTCCAACCGCCAGGCACGAGCCTTGGAATTCCTGTCCATCGATCCGGAACTGCAAAGAAAACTTCTGATTCAGAAATCAAGGCTTTCAACAACCGAATTCCTGCGATGGTCCCTACGGAAGCTGGTGGGCCGTTGACCCTGTCAGTGGTCAGAGTGACTCACATCCCCGTGATGCAATACCCCGCATCCACGTAGATCACCTGGCCGGTGATGCCGCTGGCCAGCGGGCTGGCTAGGAACGCCGCCGTGCTGCCCACCTCGTCCTGGGTGACGGTGCGGCGCAGGGGGGCCTTGGCCTCAACGTTATGGATCATGTCGAGGATGCCACCGATCGCCGAGCTGGCCAGGGTGCGGATCGGGCCGGCGCTGATGGCGTTCACCCGCACCTGCTGCTCGGGACCCAGCTCGGCCGCCAGGTAGCGCACCGAGGCTTCCAGGGCCGCCTTGGCCACCCCCATCACGTTGTAGTTGGGGATGGCCCGCTCGGCGCCCAGGTAGCTCAGCGTGATCACGCTGGCCCCCTGGCTGAACAGCGGCTTGGCGTGGCGGCACAAGGGCGCCAGGGAATAGGCGCTCACCTCCAGCGCCCGGGCGAATCCCTCCGGGCTGATGGCGCTGAAATCACCCACCAGCTCGTCCTTGCCGGCGAAGGCCAGGCAGTGGATCAGCACATCCAGCGAGCCCCACTGCTGGGAGACGCGCTGGAACAGCGCCTCGATCTGGGCCGGGTTCTGCACATCCAGGGGCTCGAACAGGGTGGGGTTCAGGGGGGCGGTGAGTTCGCGCACCTTGCCCTCGAAGCGGCCCCGTTCGTCCGGCAGGTAGGTGATGCCCAGTTCGCAGCCCGCCGCGGCCAGCTGCTGGGCGATACCCCAGGCGATCGAGCGGTTGTTGGCGATGCCGGTGACGAGGGCCTTCTTGCCGCGCAGATCAAGGAGCATGGGGAGCAGGGCGCCGGAGGGCGAAGGGATGCAATGCGGCGATTCTCCCGTACACGCGGCGATCGCTCCCCTGGCCTGGCCTGACCCCGGTGGCGGCCTGGCGCTGCCGCCCTGGCCCTGCCCCGGACCTGCGCCCCCCCCCCTGCTACTGCTGCTCGATCGACGCGAGCCGCAGGTCCAGGCGCTGGTCGGGCCCCTGGGGGATCTGCTGGATCCAGGCGAGAGGCAACGCCTGCGTCTGCTGCGGCGTCAGGAGGATGGCGAGCGGTTCCTGCTCGGTCGAGGGGCGCTGCGGCAGATCCTGGGCTTCTGGCTGAGGTGCGATCCCGCCGGCCTGGTGCTGGGGGCGGGTCCCCATGGCAAGCCGGAGCTGCTCCCCCAGCAGGCCGGGGGGCCGGGGCAGGGAGGCCGCCCCCCCCAGTTCAATGTGTCCCATTCGGGGGATCTGATCCTTGTGGGCATTCACCCCCAGCGGCCGGTGGGGGTGGATGTGGAGCAGCGACGGCCGGTGCCGGAGTGGCAGGGCATCGCCAACCGCTGTCTGCCAGCGGAGGAATCGGAACGGATCCGGGCCTTACCGGAAGAGCAGCGCAGCGACGCCTTCCTGGCCGCCTGGTGCCGGATGGAGGCGGGCCTCAAGGCCAGGGGTCTGGGGCTGTTCGCAGGGGCGCCTACCGACGGGCGGGCCCGGGAGGACCCGGATCTCTGGCCCGTGAACCTGCCGGAGGGGTACGTGGGCGCCACGGCCCTGGCCTGAAGCGTCAGGAACCTCCAGGCTGGGACTCCTCCTTGTCCTCCAGGTCGTCGGGGGTGAGGGGCAGGCCCAGGAGCTGCTTTTCGGCCCGCCGGATCGCCCGCGGGTCGCTGAGCAGTTCGGGCTCCTCGAGCAGGGGCAGCACCCGGGGCCGGTGCTGCGCCTCGGTGCGAGGCGGCGGCACCCAGACAAAGACGCTGTCGGGGGACCGCTGGTGGCAGAGACCCTCGGCCTGGCGCCGTAGAGCCAGCCGCACCGTCCCCCGCTCCTGGGCCAGGAAGAATTCTTCCCTCGGGGCCAGCCCGAAGCTGGTGGGATCCGGCCCGTTGCCGCCCTGAAGCCGGGCCGCATCAGGAAGCCAGCGGGGTTGGCAGACGCCGGCACGGCTGGTGTCGGTCTCGATCCAGATGTGCAGGCCCTTGCCGCCGGGCCGCGTCACCACGGCCAGCCCGTCGTGCGGCTGGTGCCGCGGCAGGGGGTACACCCGGCCACTCGGGCGTTGCTCGGCCGGCACGCAGCCGGCCAGCAGGATCGCCACCAGCGACGACCCCAGCAGTGACCTTCCCAGCCTGCGGCGTGCCAGCGGGCAGAGGGGCGGCACAGCGGAGACAACGCAATGGCGACGATGATCCTTACCCGACCTCCCCATCCGCTCTGCAGCAAGGGCGGCAGATCCATGGTCCTCACCGCCTCCACCATGCTGCCCCTGGGCACACCGCTGCCGGTCGCCGTCATGCAGGCCGGCCTGCGGCCGGTCACGGGCGGCCCCCTTTCGGCCACCGCCCTGGATGGGAAGCCCGTCCTGGTGCTGTTCCTCTGCCCCCACTGCCCGTTCGTGAAGCATGTGGAGGAGGAACTCACCCGGCTGCAGAACGATCTGAACGGCCGGGCGAGCCTGATCGGCATCTGCAGCAACAGCACCGTCAGCCATCCCCAGGACGGCCCGGCCGGGATGGCGGCCCAGGCCGAGGCTTGTCGTTGGACCTTCCCCTACCTGCAGGACCCCGCCCAGGACGTGGCCCGGGCCTTCCAGGCGGCCTGCACTCCCGACCCCTTCCTCTTCGATGCCACGCACCGGCTTGCCTACCGAGGGCAACTGGATGACAGCCGTCCGGGCGGCGGAATCGGCTGCGATGGAAGGGATCTGCGGGCTGCCCTGGAGGCCGTGCTGGAAGGGCGACCGGTGCCGGAACCGCAGCGGCCGGCCATCGGCTGCAACATCAAATGGCACCACAGCTGAACCGGCGCAGAGCGGCCGGCATGGGTCGGATCCGCAGGTTTAATGTTGCCGCCATGCAAGTGCCCCCCTTCAGTCTCAGCGAGCAACTGCACCAGCTGGGAGACGCGCTCGATCACGCCGTCCTGGCGGTCTTGCGCAGCGGGCAGTACATCGGGGGGACCACCATCAGCGGCTTCGAGGCCGCCTTCGCCGACGCCTGCGGCGTCCCGCACGCCATCGGCTGCAACAGCGGCACCGACGCCCTGGTGCTGGCCCTGCGGGCCCTGGGCCTCGGGCCCGGTGACGAGGTGATCACCAGTTCCTTCAGCTTCTTCGCCACGGCTGAAGCGATCAGCGCCGTGGGCGCCACGCCGGTGTTCGTGGACGTGGATCCGGACACCTACCTGATCGATCCGGACGCGATCGGCGCCGCCATCACCCCCGCCACCCGCGCCCTGATGCCGGTGCACCTGTTCGGCCGGCCGGTGGACATGGAGCGGATCATGGCCATCGCTGCCGCCCACGACCTGCGGGTGATCGAGGACTGCGCCCAGGCCAGCGGCGCCAGCTGGGCCGGGCGGCCTGTGGGCGGCTGGGGCGACGCCGGCTGCTTCAGCTTCTTCCCCACCAAGAACCTCGGGGCGGCCGGCGACGGCGGCATGGTGGTCTGCCGCGACTCGGGGCTGGCCCAGCGGATCCGGGAACTGGCGGTGCACGGCATGCCCCGCCGCTACCTGCACACCGACCTCGGCTACAACAGCCGCCTCGATGCCATCCAGGCCGCCGTGCTGATGGTGAAGCTGCCGCACCTGGCCGGCTGGGTGGAACGGCGGCGGGCCATCGCCGAGCGCTATCAGCGGGAACTGGCGGACCTGCCGGGCCTGCTGCCCGCGGCCCCCGGACCGGAGGGCCACAGCTGGAATCAGTTCGTGGTGCGGGTGCCCCATTGCCCGGCGACCACGATCGCCTGCGGCGGGCGCTGCACCCCCGCCGCCGACAGCGCCAGCCATGGCCTGCCCGAGGCCTGCTGCCGCGATTGGCTCAAGCAGCAGCTGCAGGAGACCGGGGTGACAACGATCATTTACTACCCGATTCCGATCCACCGCCAGCCGGCCTACGCCTCCCTGGGCTACGCCCCCGGCAGCCTGCCGATCACCGAACGGCTCTGCGCCGAGGTGCTCAGCCTGCCGATCTTCCCTGAACTCAGCGTCGAGCAACAGGACAGCGTCATCGCCGCGGTGCGCAGCCTGGTAGGGACCGCAGCGGTCGTCGCCTGAAGACTTGGCGTCCTAGCCCCGGGGCAGGGCGGCATGCAGGGCCTTGAAGCGGGCCTGCTGAACCTTGTGGCTGACGATCGGCGCGGGGTAACCACGCCGTTCCAGCGGCGCGATCTCGCCGCTGATCAGGTCGGCGGTGGCCACATGGGCCAGCTCCGGCAGCCAGCGGCGGATATAGGTGGCCTCCGGATCGAAACGGGCCGCCTGCGTGAAGGGGTTGAAGATGCGCAGGGGCTTCGGATCCATGCCGCTGCTGGCGCTCCACTGCCAGCCGCCGTTGTTGGCGGCGAGGTCGCCATCCACCAGCCGTTCCATGAAGGCCCGCTCGCCCCAGCGCCAGTCCACGATCAGATCCTTCACCAGAAAGGACGCCACCACCATGCGGCAGCGGTTGTGCATCCAGCCGCTCTCGTTCAGCTGGCGCATGGCGGCATCAATGATCGGCAGCCCGGTCAGCCCCTGGCACCAGGCCTGAAAGCGCGCCGGATCGTTGTCCCAGGGGAAGTGGCGCCACGGCGACCGGTAGGGACCATCGGCCAGCTCGGGGAAATGGAACAGGGCCTGCTGGTAGAACTCGCGCCAGGCCAGTTCCTGTTCCCAGACGCCGATGGAGCCAAGGGCTTCCTCACTGCGGGCGAGGGCCCGGGCCCCCTGGGCGGCGGCCCAGGCCTGGCGGGGGCTGAGGCTGCCGAAACTGAGGGCGGCGGACAGCCCGGACGTGCCGGCCTCACCAGGGAAATTACGGCCCGGCTCATAGGCGGCCAGGGGACCTCCGTTCACCCCGCCGTCGGCGAAGGCCTGCAGCTGCGCCAGGGCGGCCGCCTCGCCAGGACGGCAGGGGCACAGATCGGCACCGGCGAAACGGAACCCCAGCTCCTCGGCCGTGGGCGGCGCTTCCAGCCTGGGCAGGGCGGCCCAGAGAGGGGCGCTCTCCGCCGGCAAGGCGGCGGGATCAAGATCCAGCAGGCCCGTGGGGGCGTCCACCGGCTCCAGGCTGTCGGCGCGCCCCTCCACCTGGCCGCGCCAGTTGCGCAGGAACGGCCCATAGACCCGGTACGGCTCCCCGGCTCCGGTGCTGATCGCCTCCGGGTCCACCAACAGCTGGTCCCAGTCCACCAGCACCCGGGAGCCCTGGCTCCGCAACGCGGCCGCCACCTGTCGGTCGCGCTCCCGGCCGTAGGGCTCCACCTCACGGTTCCAGGCCACCACGCTGGCACCCACCGCCCGGGCCGCCCGGGGGATCAGGTCGGCCGGCTCGCCCCGCAGGATCAACAGCCGGCTCCCTGCCGCCCGCCAGCGATCCGCCAGTTCCCGCAGGCTCTGGCACAGAAACCAGACCCGGGCCGGCGCCATCAGCGGATCTGAGAGGATCGCCGCATCGAGCACAAACACACCGGTGACCGCCGGGGTGGCGGCCGCCGCTGCCGCCAGTCCCAGGTTGTCGGCCAGGCGCAGGTCGCGGCGATGCCAGAACAGCCAGCGCTCCGGGGCCATCAGAGTGCGAGCAGCTGACGGGCGCGGTACCAGGCCGTCACGGTTTTGCCGTCCAGGGCCTCATCGCCACTGGCCAGGAGCGCATCCAGCTGTGTGGGCTCCAGCAGCAGCACCTCCATGTCCTCGTCGTCGTCGCCGGGGGGGCGGTCCTGCAGCAGGGTGAGATCGCGGGCCAGGAAGAGGTGGATCACCTCGTCGGAGTAGCCGGGGCAGGGGTGCATGGCCCCCAGGGGATCCCAGCGGCTGGCGCTGTAGCCGGTCTCCTCCTCCAGCTCCCGCCGCATGGAACCCAGGGGCTGCTCCCCCTCCTCCAGGGTTCCGGCCGGGAACTCCAGCAAACGGCCGGCCACGGCGAAGCGGTACTGGCGCAGGATCACCACCCGGCCGTCCTCAAGCACCGGCACCGCCAGGGAGGCGCCCGGATGGCGGATCACGCCGTAGGTGCCCTCGATGCCGATCGGCAGCACCACCCGGTTCAGCTCGAAACGCACCTTCCTGGCCTGCAGGGCGGCGGTGGTCTCCAGGTGGATGCAGGGCTCAGGGGGCGGCAGGGGAGCCATGGAGCGGGCTGTTCGGGCCCCCAGTGTGACGGGCGGGGGCCAGGGATCGCGGTTCAGGGGCCCTCGGGCCAGCCCGGACCGCCGGCCAGAGCCAGGGGCTCCAGCTCCCCAGGCACCAGCGGCAAGGCGGCCAGAGCCTCGGTGGCAGAAACGGGCAGGCCGGCGGCCGCTGCGGGCAGCAGCAGGTCCGGATCGATCGCCGCCAGTGGGGCCAGCACGAACGCCCGCTCCTCCAGGCGCGGATGGGGCAACACCAGCTCCGGGCGGCAGCAGGTGTTGGCGCCGCACCAGAGCAGGTCGAGGTCGAGGCGGCGGGGGCCCCAGTGCTCGCGCCGCTCCCGGCCGAACCGGGTTTCAAGCTGCTGCAGGCGCCCCAGCAGCGCCGCCGGTTCGGGCCAGGCCGCGTCCAACGCCGCACCGGCCCCAGGCCGCGCCAGCAGGACGGCATTGAGGTAGGGCGGCTGCCCTGGCGGCCCCCCCACCGGCGCCGTGCGGAACCGTGGCGACCAGCACAGCTGCAGCGGCACTCCGGCCCAGGCCTCCAGCTCCGCCGCCAGCAGGGGCCGCACCGCCGCGAAGCTGGCGGCAGGATCGCCCAGATTGGCCCCCAGGGCGATGGCCAGGCTGGAGCGCAGGGGGGCGGTTGGCGCGCATGGCATCGGCGCAGCCTCGCATCGCCCGCAGGCACTCGGTCGGCGAGACTGGCCACCCACCCAGCCACTGCTCCATGGTCGTCAGCGGGTCCCCTGCCGCGCCCGCCGGTGCCTCCCCCACCGGCAGCTTCCCGCTGGCCGCGATCACCGGCCACGGCACCCTGAAGCTGGCCCTGCTGCTGGCGGCGGTGGATCCCGGCCTGGGCGGCGTGGTGATCGCCGGTGGGCGGGGCACCGGCAAATCGGTGCTGGCCAGGGGTCTCCATGCCCTGCTGCCACCGATCGATGTGATCGATCTGGCGGACGGCCCGGGACTGCTGCAGGCCGATCCCACCCGGCCCGATGAATGGGATGCGGCCACCCGACGCCGCATCACCGAACTGGGCGGCGATGCCAGCGGCGCCGATCCCGGCGTCCTGCTGCCCACCCGGGTGATGCCGGCGCCGTTCATCCAGGTGCCCCTGGGGGTCACCGAGGACCGGCTGATCGGCTCGGTGGACGTGACCGCCTCCCTGAATGCCGGGGCGGCGGTGTTCCAGCCGGGGCTGCTGGCGGAGGCCCACCGCGGGGTGCTCTACGTCGATGAACTCAACCTGCTGGACGACGGCATCACCAACCTGCTGCTGGCGGCGGTGGGCTCCGGCGAGAACCGCATCGAGCGGGAAGGGCTGAGCCTGTCGCACCCCTGCCGCTGCCTGCTGATCGCCACCTACAACCCGGAGGAGGGGGCGGTGCGCGACCACCTGCTGGATCGCTTCGCCATTGCCCTGTCGGCCAACCAGCTGCTCGACACCGA
This sequence comes from Cyanobium gracile UHCC 0281, assembly GCF_034931305.1. Taxonomy (GTDB): domain Bacteria; phylum Cyanobacteriota; class Cyanobacteriia; order PCC-6307; family Cyanobiaceae; genus Cyanobium; species Cyanobium gracile_A. Next base: position 53,037 of record NZ_JAYGHY010000009.1, read on the forward strand.
CCAGCGGGTGGCGATCACCCGCTCGGCCCTCGACCACGGCGCCTCCAGCACCGCCTTCAGCGCCCGCTGGCAGGAGGAAACCGAAGCCCTGGCCACCCAGCTGCTGCTGGCCCGCCAGTGGCTGCCGGACGTGGCTATTGATCGCGAGCAGATCCGCTACCTGGTCACCGAAGCGATCCGCGGGGGGGTGGAGGGGCACCGGGCCGAGCTCTATGCGGTGCGGGTGGCCCGGGCCCATGCGGCCCTCTCCGGCCGCGACCGGGTGGAGGCGGACGACCTGCTGGTGGCGGTGCGGCTGGTGATCGCCCCGCGGGCCCTGCAGCTGCCGCCCCCGGATCCGGACCAGCCCATGGAGCCGCCGCCGCCGCCACCGCCCCAGGGGGAGCAGCCTCCGGAGGACCCGGAGCCGCCCCAGGAGGAGGAACAGGAGCCTGAAGAACCAGACGATCAGGACGACGACGACCAGGACGACAGCCCGGAGGACCAGGCTCCGCCCCAGATCCCCGAGGAGTTTCTGCTGGATCCGGAGGCCACCGCCATCGACCCCGACCTGCTGGTGTTCGCCTCGGCGAAGGCCAAGAGCGGCGGCAGCGGCAGCCGGGCCGTGGTGTTCAGCGACAGCCGCGGCCGCTACGTCAAGCCGATGCTGCCCCGCGGTCCCGTGCGCCGCATCGCCATTGACGCCACCCTGCGGGCCGCGGCGCCGTACCAGAAGGCCCGCCGCGCCCGGGAGCCCCACCGCAGGGTGATCGTGGAGGAGGGGGACCTGCGGGCCAAGCAACTGCAGCGCAAGGCCGGCGCCCTGGTGATCTTCCTGGTGGATGCCAGCGGCTCGATGGCCCTGAACCGCATGCAGAGCGCCAAGGGGGCCGTGATCCGCCTGCTCACCGAGGCCTACGAGAACCGGGACGAGGTGGCCCTGATCACCTTCCGCGGCGAACAGGCCGAAGTGCTGCTGCCGCCCACCCGCTCGATCACCGCCGCCCGCCGGCGGCTGGAGTCGATGCCCTGTGGCGGCGGCTCACCCCTGGGCCATGGCCTGGCCCAGGCGGCCCGGGTGGGGGCGAACGCCCTGGCCACCGGCGACCTGGGCCAGGTGGTGGTGGTGGCCATCACCGACGGCCGCGGCAACGTGCCCCTGAGCCGCTCCCTGGGCCAACCGGCGCTGGAGGGGGAGGAACCGGTGGATCTCAAGGAGGAACTGCGGCAGGTGGCCAGCCGCTACCGCAGCCTGGGGCTGCGGCTGCTGGTGATCGACACCGAGCGCAAGTTCATCGGCAGCGGCATGGGCAAGGAGCTGGCCGAGGCCGCCGGCGGCCGCTACGTGCAGCTGCCCAAGGCGAGCGATCAGGCCATCGCCGCCATCGCCCTGGAAGCGATCAACGGTTTCTGACGCTGGGGGCGAGCCGGTCCTGGGCGGCCTGGCGGGCGGCCTTCACCTCCTGCTGGCGCGCCTCCTGCCGTGACTGCCGGTCGCGGGCGCTCTCCACCTGGGCGGGATAGAGCTCCTCGAAGAACTTGCCCAGACCGATCGAGACGCTGCGGATGCCGTCAAGGAACTTCGGATCGCCGGTGAGCTTGTTCACGTCCCCGCCGACGGCCGACCAGCGGTCGGTGAGCTGCTTGGCGTTGGTGAGGGTGGCCTGAAGATCGGCCACGGTCTTGGGGTTGTCGAGCGCTGCGGCCAGGTTGCCGACGTGCTTGGTGGCCCTGGCGGCATCGGCGCTGGCCAGGTTGAGGTTGCTGAGAATCGGATCCACTTTGCCCGCCGAGCGGTTCAGCTGGGTGACCAGTGCCTGGGCATCCCGCAGGAACACCTGGCCGCTCTTGGTGAGCAACTCGGTCTCCTTGGCGGTCTTGGAAAAGGCAGCGGTGGCCGCCACCATCTGCTGAACCAGCTGTTCCTTTTCGGCCTGGTCGAGCAGGCCCTGCACCGTTTCGGTGACCGTATCGAGGCTGGCCGCCGCGATGCCATTCACCTTGCCGCCGTTGCACACCATGCGGGTGTTGTTGCAGGCCCGCTCCCGGGGCCCTGGCAGGCTGGCCGGCAGCGGGGGTCCGCCGGCCAGCAGCGCCACCTGGGCGTCGCCGCCGAGCAGGGAGGCATTGCCGACCCTGGCCACCAGGGGCCGGGCCAGTCGCAGGCGCGGGTCGGTGATCTCCAGATCGGCAATCACGGCCGCGTCGGTGACCGTGACCCGGCTCACGTTGCCCACCAACACCCCCCGGAAGGTCACCGGCGAACGCTCGGCCAGACCGGCGGCATCGGCGAAGCTGGCTCGGATCGTCCAGGTGTTGCCTCTCAGGGAGACGCCACGCAACCAGAACCACAGGCCCAGCCCACTGGCCACGGCCGCCAGCAGGGAAAATCCAACCAGGGCTTCACGGACACTCCGGCGCATGGGCTCAGTTCTCAGCCGGCTGCATCGGTCCCTGCAGACTACCGCTCCGAAACTGCACCACATAGGGATTGGTGCTGACGCGGAAGTCCTCGACCGCACCGATCCAGCGGAAACGGCCGTCGTAGAGGAGGGCCACCCGCTCGGCGCAGCGGTCAATCGTGCTCATCACATGACTCACCACCAGGGAGGACGCCTGCACCAGTTCCGAGGTGCGCACGATCAGATCCTCGATGCGGGTACAGGCCACGGGATCGAGCCCGGCCGTGGGCTCATCGAACAGCAGCAAGGGGGTGAGGGACTGCGGTGCGGTGGGGTCTTCGATCAGGGCGCGGGCGAAGCTGACCCGTTTCTGCATGCCGCCGCTGAGCTCCCCGGGCATCTGTTCCTCGATACCCGCCAGCCCCACGGCCTGCAGGGCCATGTCCACCCGCTCAGCGATCTCCTGCTCGCTCAGTCGGCTGAAGCGGTAGAGCAGGAAACCCACGTTCTCCTTCACGGAGAGCGACGCCAGCAGGGCGGGGTTCTGGAACACCAGACGCACATCGGGGGGGTGACGCTGATCCAGGCGCAGGTAGGTCTGGGGTTCGCCGTGGATCCGCAGCCGTCCCGAGGTGGGCAGTTGCAGCCCCGCCAGCAGCCGCAGCAGGGTGGACTTGCCGGAGCCAGATGGGCCCACCACCACGAGCCGTTCACCGGCCTGCAGGCGGAGATCGATGTCGTCGAGCACGATGTTAGATCCCCAGCGCATGCTGAGGTTCTCCATCTCGGCCACCGGAGCGGCGGAAGGTACGGCCGTATGCGGGGAAGGGCTGAGGACCAAGGAAGCGTCGCGCACAGGCCCTGGGGACCGGACACCCATCCTGCCGGTTACGGAGGGGCTTTTCATCCGTACAGTTCGGTTGGTCTGTGCCGCGTCGCCACGCCCTGCCCTTGACGGTTCGAGGCCCCGCTGCAAACGCCCGGCGGCGCCGAGGCGGCTCCCGCCCCGGGCGCCCCCGCTGGGTGGGCCGCGGCGACCTGCGCCAGCAGGATCTGATGAGCCGCTCGCGGCGGGCGGCCCGCTGGCTGCAGCCGGGGCTGGTGGTGAAGCGCTGGATGATCACCTCGGGCCTGGGGCTGGTGATCGCCCTGCTGGGGGCAGCCGTCTGGGCCGACCTGCAGCCGATCTACTGGACCCTGGAGACGATTCGCTGGGGCCTGAATCGCCTCACCCAGGTGATGCCCAGGGGGATCACCGGCCCACTCGTGCTGCTGATCGGCGCCGCCATGGTCTGGCTGGGCCAGAGCCGCAGCTTCGGCGCCATCCAGCAGGCCCTGGCCCCGGAGAAAGACACCCTGCTGGTGGACGCCCTGCTGGCCCAGCGACGGCTGAACCGCGGCCCCAACATCGTGGCGATCGGCGGCGGCACGGGCCTGGCGACCCTGCTGAGCGGTCTGAAGCGCTACAGCAGCAACCTCACCGCCATCGTCACGGTGGCCGACGACGGGGGCAGCAGCGGCGTGCTGCGGCGGGAGCTGGGCGTGCAGCCCCCCGGCGACATCCGCAACTGCCTGGCGGCCCTGGCCCGGGAGGAGCCCCTGCTCACCCGGCTGTTCCAGTACCGCTTCAAAGCCGGCAGCGGCCTGGAAGGCCACAGCTTCGGCAATCTGTTCCTCAGCGCCCTGACGGCGATCACCGGCAGCCTGGAATCGGCGATCATCGCCAGCAGCCGCGTGCTGGCGGTGCAGGGCCAGGTGGTGCCCGCCACCAACGCCGACGTTCGCCTCTGGGCCGAACTGGAGAACGGCGACCGGATCGAGGGGGAATCCCAGATCGGCCATGCCCCCTGCCCGATCGTGCGCCTCGGCTGCACGCCGGAGCGACCGCCGGCCCTGCCCAGGGCCCTGGAGGCCATCGCCAATGCCGATCTGATCGTGCTGGGACCGGGGAGCCTCTACACCTCCCTGCTGCCGAATCTGCTGGTGCCGGAACTGGTGAGCGCCATCAGCACCAGCAAGGCGCCGCGGCTGTACATCTGCAACCTGATGACCCAGCCCGGCGAGACCGATGGCCTGGACGTGGGCGGCCACCTACGGGCCATCGAAGCCCAACTGGCCAGCCTGGGGGTGGAGCAGCGCCTCTTCAGCGCCGTGCTGGCCCAGGAGGACCTGGTCGATTCCAGCCTGGTGGACCTCTACAAGCTCCACGGCGCCGAACCGGTCACCTGCGAAGCCTCAATCCTGGAGGAGCAAGGCTATGAGGTGATCCTGGCGCCGCTGCAGGGGGCCCGGCCGAGTGCCACCCTTAGGCACGAGCCGCGCAGCGTGGCCAAGGAAGTGATTCGCTATTTCCGGAAGCACCGGAGGGATTGAACATCCGATGAGCAACCAACGATGAGCCGCAACACCTTGATCCTCGGCGTCACCGGACAGGACGGCGCCTATCTGAGCCACCTGCTCCTGGGTAGGGTTACAGGGTGGTTGGTACCAGCCGCGATGCCCAGATGGCGAATACCAGCCGGCTGGAGCGCTTAGGGATGGCCGATGCCGTGGAGATTCGCTCGCTGGCACCAAACGATTATCGCAGCGTGCTGAAGGTGGTCAGCGGCGTGGAACCGTACGAGATCTACAACCTGGCCAGGCAGACCAGCGTGGGGTTGTCGTTTGAACAGCCTGTGGGAGTGCATGGAGTCGATCGCCGGCGGCACCCTGAACCTGCTGGAGGTGATCCGGTGTCTGGGCGCGCCGGTGCGGCTGTTCAATGCGGGCAGCTCGGAATGTTTCAGCGACACCAGCCGCACACCAGCCTCCGAGGAGACACCGTTCCGACCACGCAGCCAAAACGCCATAGCCAAAGCGACGGCATTTTGGCAAGTAGCGAACTACCGGGAGGCCTACGGCCTGTTCGCCTGTACGGGGATCCTGGCCAACCATGAGTCACCACAGCCTCCCACCCGCTCCATGGATGCGTGACATGGAAGGCTGCTGCGGTGGCGGGCAGCAACGCCCGAATCAGTTAGGAGGCTGCGCGAATAGTCCATTCAATCGACCAATCGAAGAGAGCCATTGAACGAGGGCTCGGGTTGGCGGCAAGTTCAGCACACTGCTGAATATCTAGCCAAAGGCTTCTCCGCAGGACTAGCTTTTCATTGCGTCTCAGGTGGCAACTGAGCGGCCGGCCCGATCAAGAAAGGTACCAGCAAGTCAGAGCCCTGTTGGTTCGCTCTGAGAGCCACCCCCAAGAAGGACCAATGGGAGACAAGCTATGAGCCTCGTCAAATCCCCCCAGAATCAAACCAAGCATCCATAATCCATCAACCACCGTTCCTCAAGATGAAATTCCATACAAAACAAAGCGGCAGCGCAATTGAAGATAGCCCATTTGGAGGCCATGCCAAATTAGTTCAGCAGCTTCCTGTCCGAGCGCTAGAAGACATGTACAAGCAAAAGTGCGAACTAGATGTTAGTCAGTATTTAGATGGGCTGGCTTACATCTCCCAGTATAAGTGCAGAAAGACTGGCATGCTTTTTTGGAGGCCCAAAGAAATATCAGGCGACGAAGCATTCTATGCTGAGATCAGTAAGAAATGGCCGTCGTACTACAAAGAGGAGAGGTGGGAATATCACCAAGCTAGAAACCAGATCATACATTCACAGGCAGAATCAATACTTGAGATCGGCTGTGGACGAGGTTACTTTCTTAGGTCACTAGAGCCACTCGGCGTGAACGGAGTAGGGCTGGAACTCAACAAGGACGCAATTCACAATAAAGAGACAAAAAGCCAGGTTCTTCAGCAGACACTTCAAGATTTTAGAAGCCACAACCCTCATTCAATTGATGCAGTATGCAGCTTTCAAGTCCTTGAACATGTATGCGACCCTTATCAATTTCTTTCTGACTGTGTCGACGTAGTCAAACCCGGAGGAAAGATTATTATCAGCACACCAAACCATGAATATCCTGATCATGCTATGATGCGGGATGCATTTGATCTGCCGCCTCATCACTTAAATCACTTTAACCGCAGAGTTTTCCAGCGAATTGGGAAAATACTTTCCCTTCGGATAGTTGGAATATACTCCCAGCCACACAACCTTGGAGTGCATACAAACGACAGAAAGCCAAATCTTTTCACCCACTTAGCCTCAAGGGCGCTATCGCATGGCTGGCAAGCCGCGAATCAGCTGATCGGTCAAACGACATCAAATCCAAGAGTAGGGCATACCATTCTCGCGATCTTCCAGAAGCCATAATATTCCCAAAGGAAATCGCGAGATTAGGTAGAGGATGTAGAGCGATAAGCACTGCACTGGGAATTACTACTTACGTCCGCACAATTTATTCTGAGCATATTGATTTGCAAGATATAGGTTGTACCTCCGCCAGAGAAGACACCATTGACGAACACGAATCTGCTAGAATTGAAGGCTTTTGTAACACAATTGCTGCCCTCCGAGGTCACGATGGCCAAGATCCCGGAGCGGCTGGAACTCGCCGATGCTGATTTGGCTGATCCAGCACCGTCAGTTCCTGCAGCCATCCGCTGGGTCGCAACAGCTCCGCCCCAGATCTACACAAGTCTCCTCGGTGGCAGAGTTGCACAGCGAGCGATCAGGGACCATAGTGGACGGATGGTGCTGCGCAATCAGCTTCCAGGCAGTCATCTCCTGACTGCTCCTTTTCACCCTCAAGAAAGGGTCACAGGACCGTCTGAGTTGCACCACTCGAAGGAGCGTTAACCAAACTCTCTGCGGCCGGGTGATGGCAAGTGTTAGTTGGAGGAATTATGAAAGTTGATTTTATGATCGTGGGTGCCCAGAAATGCGGCACGACCACATTGTTTCAAATACTCAACAGTCATCCCCTTATTGTTGGGGCCCGGAGCAAGGAACCCCATTTCTTTTCCAGGTCGAGTGACTGGAAGAACGAATTACCTCAATATAATGAGCTTTATAAAGAAACAAAAGATGCTCTGTACTTTGAAGCATCTACATCTTACACATTCTACCCGTTGATGAATCTCCGTATTTGGGATGACATCTTTGATTACAACCCACATATGAAGTTCATTTACATTGTGAGATCGCCAATTGATAGAATAGTGTCAGGTTATATGCATCACTACGAGAGGGGGTATACAGATTTAAGTCTTGAGGAGGCGCTGATCAAGGATCGGCTATACATAGATTTGACGAGGTACTACACGCAGATATCTCCTTATATTAAGGTATTTGGCCGCAACAGGGTATTAATAGTTGATTTCAATGACCTAGTCTGTCAGAGGCAAACGGTTCTAGAAGAGATTTCAGAGTTTCTTTCGATAAATGTCAACCAATTTGCTGATAACGAGCAGCTGCAGAAAAACAAATCTATTGGAGGATATAAAATGCATCACAAGTTCGATTCACCTTCAATACCACTGAAAGCAATCCAAAAGTTTCTGCCGCGTCTCTGGGGCAAGATAACTGACAATTCCAGTCGTGCCTTCTCAACGAAGCCAGTTCTGAGCTCTGAGCTGAAGGAAATGATTGTAAACATGCTGGAATTAGAGATCAATGAGCTACAGAAGCTGATGAAGAAGGATCTTACTAAATGGATGTTGGTGGGAAAGTGATATGTCAGCTAACGAGGCGCTGCACCTGACCGCTGTTCCGCTGCGCTCCTTAGCGGCAGAGTATGCGTTCAGAGGTCGGCAAGTGAACCGCTCAAACTTGGCATGACTTCCACCAGCCCAGACTTCTGATCGGTCGGTGCTCGCGACCTATGCGCTCTGCTGGATCAGGCTCGGCGGCGGCAGGCGGTGGGGTGATGGGCGCTCACCTGATCACAACGCTTCGATGGCAGCAGGTTGCGGCCATGGCCAGGCGCAGCTGACCGCTTCGGACGTATCAGCGGGCGACGGAGCTGGAGCAGTGGGAGGAGCGGACGGGGCCTGCCTAGCATCTTTGGCCGGCGGATGGCTGTCCGGCGACAATCTGGTTGAGGGGCGCATTGCATCTTAAAAGCTGTTACCCCGCTAGGGTTGTTGCATCAGAAGTAGCAACCGCCTGTGGCACCGGCACGGGGCGACGCGCAAGGCGTGAGGCCAGGCCGACCGGCCTCTCTCAAAGAAAGAGAGCGGATGGCGCTGGCGATCAGCGCGGCAACAGCCCGTTACCGGAGCCTCAGCCGGGTAGGAAAACAGCGGCTGCTGGATGAGCTGCAAGCCTTGACCGGTTATCACCGCAAATCCCTGCTGCGCCGGTTAAACCAGCGGCCCGACGAGCGGCAGACCAGCCTGCGCGGGCAGCACCGCCGCCGCTACGGCCCCGAGGTGGTGGAGGCTTTGGTGCCACTGTGGGAGGCCAGTGATCGGCTGTGCGGCAAGCGCCTCCATGCCCTGCTGCCGCAGTTGGTGGAATCGCTGGAGCACCACGGCCACGTGCAGCTGGAGCCGGGCGTCCGGGCGCGGGTGTTGACGATGAGCAGCGCCACGATTGACCGGCTGCTGGCTCCAGTCCGCAAAAGTAGCGGGGGCAATGGATGGCGCCGCCCTCCCCGTGCCTACAGCGGTGTACGCCGTCGGGTGCAGGTGCGCACGTTCAAAGGCTGGGATGAGCACAAGGATCCCGGCTGGCTGGAGATCGACCTGGTGGCCCATTGCGGCGGGCGGTTGGAAGGACGGTTCATCTGGACTCTGGTGGCCACCGACATCGCCACCGGCTGGAGCGAGAGCCTGCCGGTGATCACGCGGGATGGGGCCTCGGTGTTGGCGGCACTCCAGCGGTTGCGTCAGCACCTTCCCTTCCCCTTGCGCGGGATCGATGCGGATAACGATCCAGCCTTCATGAATGCCCTGATGGAGCAGTGGTGCGATGCACCGGAGCAGGGGATCGAGCTCACCCGCTCGCGGGCGTATCAGAGCAACGATCAGGCCTGGGTGGAACAGAAGAACGGGGTGCTGATCCGCCGGGTGGTCGGCTACGAGCGCTTGGTGGGCCTGGAGGCGGCCCAGCTGCTGGGGGAGCTCTACGCGGCTCTGCGGCTATTCACGAACCTGTTTCAGCCATCGTTCAAGCTCAAAAGCAGCGTGCGGGAAGGAGGCCGGATCAAGCGGCTGCACCACCCGCCGCGAACGCCGCTGCAACAGCTGCTGCGCACCGGAGTGCTCAGCGATCAGGAAGCCCAGGACCTCAAAGAGCTGAGAAAGCGGTGTGACCCCGTGGTGCTGTTGGCCACGATTCGGAGCTGCCAGAGCCGGCTGGCCCTGTTGATCAGCGGCCAACACACCAGTGCCATGGCGGGCGAGCCGCTGAGCTGGCGGACCCCTGAGCAAGAAAAGCGAGAGCTGGAGGGGTTTCTGCAGGGGTTACAGGCGCTGTGGCGCCAGAGCAGGCCTCTACAGAAAAAGCTCAAACCGCGGCAGGGCCGCCGCAGCCGGGTGGATCCCTTTGAGGCCCATGCTGAGCTGATCCCCCATTGGCTGACAGCAGAACCAGATGTGGGCAGCCAGGAGCTCCTGGACAGGCTGATTGATCTGGATCCCCAGCGCTATGGGCCCCAACACAAACGCACGCTGCAGCGGCGAATCAGAGATTGGCGCTTGGCAAGGGTGGAAAAGTGTGTAGCTAGTGCATCCGAACGGCCTGAAACCAAGCCAGGAACAAGGGAAGCAGTGTTACCAGGCGTCAATTAAAACAGGTAACAAGTTATTGATGCAAAGCGCCCATCAACCTGATTGACACGGGACAGATGGCCTTGCGGTCGGTGAGGCGTCCTATGGGGCCAGGCCGAACCTGTCCTCCTCGCTTCCAGCTACTCTGTCGAGTGGACTAGGCGTTTTCCTTCAGGAGCCTGTGGGCCCTGACTGCGGCCTCCCCCCTCTCGGGGTCTGGACCTCGATGCCCTTTCCGAGAGTCCGTGCCAAGGAGCCCATTGCCTCCCCGTGGGCCAGGATCCAGAGCGTTTCATGGGCGATGGCCAGCTGGCGTAAGGCATCCCATCGCTCCCAGGACATGGGGCTCCCTTTGGGCTTCCAGATCCTGGTGGCGGGCTTGAAGAAGAGATCCCTTACGTCCTGTTCTGGGAGACCTAGATAGTCCCGACGGATTCGGACTGCCGCTGCACCGTGCTTCCTTTTCGCATAGTCGGGGGGGTTTCTCCCTCCACGGCCTCCGCTTCGTCAAGGATAGTCTTCTTTCGAATTCACCACTTCTGGAAATTGCTTAATCCCTCAGATGTCCTGTTTAAGTTCTGAAGAGTTGTCTTTTTCCTGCATAACGCGATGTGCTCAACGCTTCAAGGCTACTTGCCATTCAACACGTAGCGATTGGGTTTCTTGTACAGACTGCTCAATCGGATCAAGCAGTTGACTGGCAAATGCAAGCCAAAGACATCTTTAACACATTAGATGGCGATTGGCTCGAGCATCAAGAGCCGCATCAGCATATGTAGTGCCCAAGTAGTGGAACAAATACCGAGGGCGCAGATAACAGCACTTGTGAGATGAGTGGGTTTTTAACCTTAGTCGGAGCAAAAGCCATCGCTTTGGCACGGAATGGGGTACTCAGACTCAAGACAGCTCTTCGCAAGTAGCAGTATGGAGGTCGGGCGACAGGATCGATGTCCGCCATGAATCAACGACGAACAAACGCGTACTGCTGACGTATACCAAGCAGAAAAGGAAATCAATAAGGCCATTACGACTGCTCCAAGCCAACGTATGTTTTCCTCAGTGAGGTAGGCCTCCATGTACAAAGACAGCGTCACAACCGGCTGACCTTGGACCCGCTTCAAAGGTTGCGGCCATGCATTCAAGGCCAGTGTTGAAATGAAGCTATTGAAGATCCGAAGTGCTAAAATTCAAAAGAGGTTCACAGATAGTCAGGGAATGGATCAAAACCAATTTACAAGACCACCCTTAATCCCATCAAATTTAGATCGATACCTTGTTCGGAAACGCATTCTGCAGGCGATTCTTGAAGCGAGGCCACTTCTTTGTGGCACGCTCCTCGACATTGGCTGCGGGACCTCTCCTTATCGCGCGATACTAGAAGCACCCGCAGGAAAGGCAAGAATTTATATTGGGCTTGATTCATTAAATAATCCCCTCTACAAGAATAACCCCGATATAGTGTGGGAGAATAGCAAAATACCATTAAGCGACGACTCAGTCGATTCCATCCTACTTACTGAAGTACTAGAGCACTGCAGCAATCCATCTGAAATCCTTGACGAGGCCAATCGAGTGCTAAGGCGAGATGGGTTCTGCTTGGTTACTGTGCCCTTTTTGTGGCCTCTTCACGATACTCCTTGTGATGAGTATCGGTACACTCCATTCAGTCTAGAAAGGCTAGCAGTCAATGCTGGCTTTGAGATAGCATCTATGCGATCTCTTGGAGACTGGGATGCATCTCTAGCCCAGATGATTGGCCTGTGGATACGCAGAAGGAAGATGAATGGACTACTTCGGACATTGCTATCGTATGCAGCCTTCCCTATCTACCTGCTTCTTGTTATACTAGACAACGGTGCAGAGAGAGCTGAGTACAGCTCAGGCCCAATGATCACAGGCCTAACGGCATTACTCAGGAAGAAATAACCATGCAAAGATTAAAGATCGCAATTTTTACCACCAATCGCCAAGCATACTCCGAAACATTTATACGGGCACATATAAACAATTTACCGTTTGATATATTGACGGTATTTCACAACGAACGGGGCTTTGAGGATGCGTATGGAAAGCAGATCGCAAAGTCAAAGACTATAGCAGCAAAGCTCAAGGACTTTCTGCTAAATCGACCAAAAGCCCAAATGACTCAACGCGGTGATGTTGCGGACTGGCTTCAAAAGAATCGCCCATCTGCAATTTTAGCCGAGTTTGGCCCAATTGGAGCGATGATGTGTCACGAAAGCGAGCAAGCACGGATTCCACTTGTCGTGCATTTTCATGGCGCTGATGCATCCAACAAAGATATGATCCAAGAATATAGAAAAGGATATGAGGACATGTTCAGAATCGCTAAGGCAATAGTGGTCGTTTCAAATCAAATGTTCAATAGCCTCGTGGAGCTTGGTGCACCCATTGAGAAGATAGTGGTCAACACCTACGGCGCCGACCAGATTTTCTTTTCAGGATCCTTTCCCTCTCATTCGGATCAAATATTGCTTTCGGTTGGACGGTTTGTTGAAAAGAAATCCCCGATGCTTACAATTTTGAGCTTCTCGTTAGTGGTTAGAAAGTTCCCAAATGCAAAGTTGTGGATGGCCGGCGATGGACCACTTTTGGAAGCAGCCAGACAATTCACTCATGCTTTATCGATAAGTTCTAATGTTGAATTTCTAGGTGTGCTCACCCCAGATCGAGTCAGGGAGAAAATGCGGCAAGTACGCGGATTTGTTCAACATTCATTACATGCTTCCAATGGTGATGCAGAAGGCACACCCGTAGGGATTATTGAAGCCCAGTTAGCAGGTCTTCCAGTGGTCTCAACAAGACACGCAGGAATCCCAGACGTTGTTGAAGATGGGAAGACGGGATACCTCGTGGAAGAGGGAGATTGGGAAGAAATGGCAGAAGCAATGCTAACGCTACTCAAAGATCCCCTACTAGCTGGCAGTCTTGGCAAAGCCGCAAGGGAAAGAGCACTTCCTCGCTTTACACTAGAAAGCCACATTGCAAATCTTGCTGAGATTATAGTTAGAGCCTCGACCTAAGCTGAATACCAGTACTCCTAACAGCTTTACCCGATGGCCCCTTCACTCAGAAGGGTTTTGGCATTCTCCTTTCTAACCCCAAGAGGCCATAAGGATATGAACAATGCGTTGTTCCAGGAGGCCGTCTGGCCGAGATTTCTGCGAACCAGTGGGCTGATATGAGACGTACGAGGAGACCGTACCAGCGCCAGAGCATCGCTCGAATTGCAGAAGAGCTAGGCATCCATATCGTAATCCACTACAACTGGAGGAAGGTTTGGCATCTGCATGGAGGTGATGCCTCAATCCGAGAAGGAACCTGAGTGCTGGGGCGCTATCGACAAGTTCACGGTGGTGCTAAAGACTGGAGTGGGTGGCTTTTACTGGACTGTTCTGGCCCCTGACATTGTTAAGCCCTGGCCCCCTCTACCAAGAAAGTTGACGCCTCTCCATCCCGACCACTTTTTTCGCCAGGGAGCTTGATGGAGCAATTCAATGCGTCGTTACAGCGAAGCTGTCAAGGCTGACGTGAGGAGGCTGATGACCCCTCCGCACAGGCAGAGCGTGGCCAGGATCTCTCAGGAGCTGGGCATTCACGTGGTCACCCTCCACAACTGGAGGAAGGCTTGGCGGTTGCAGGGAGAGGTGGTTCCGGCTTCTGAAAAGGATCCTGAGGGCTGGGGAGCCACCGACAAGTTCACAGTGGTGCTGGAGACCGCTGGCCTAAACGCCAAGGAACTCAGCGGCTACTGCCAGGATCGTGGGTTCTACCCTGAATACTTGGGGTGCTGAGGCTAGGCGGCCCAGGGTGCCAACAAGAAGCCAGTGATCAACTTGAAAGAGGAACAGGAACTGAAGCTGGAGAAACTTCGCGCCTAGGTCTGGCGGAAAATGAAACGGCTGCAGAAAGTCCCGTGGCAAGCAGGTTGATGGCCCCCAGCCCACCTAATCGTCGCCGTGAAGCCCCGCCACGCTGGAGGCCCGATCAGCGTCACAGTGGAGCTGCCATCGAATTCTGACGACTGAGTAACAGCGCTTACAAAAGACCGCATCGACCGCATCCATGCCGTTGGTCTCGGTCATCGCGGTGCTGTGATCAACCGGAAGTGGGTTGGATTATCCCCCCACCGGAAGATGAGGACGCCGAACCAAGTACGAGAAGACGACCTGATCATGGACGGCAGGGGCCTCATCTTTCCTGACAGCTACCGGAACGGCCAAACAAAACTGCAAAGTGGACTGGGAACAGCCCCTCATGAGAGCTAGAGTCACTAAAGTTCCGATTCTTACCATCCTGAATTTACAATTTCTGGAATCGTACCTATCTATTGATAGCCATGCGCATCAAGTCTTTGGCTAAAGCCACCCAGGGTCGTTACGCCATGTCACGCCTCTAAAGCCTTAAACAGCAGTCATACCCATTCCGATTATTTCATTTCAGCTGAATACTGAATACCTACCTTCCGTCATGCCATCACTTAGCAAGAACATACTAAGACTATGGAGAGAAGACGAGGCACCATGCTCGTGGCTTCAGATTGACATCGACAATTTCACTTCTCATACTTCAATGCAAGATCGCGTCAAAGAAATTAAGCATTTTGTCGAATGTCACTGCAGCAATACAAACAATGAGAGCGATGCCCGGATTGTGATCAATATCTCTAACGGCGATCAATATGCAGCGCCAAGCAGTCTTCAATCCATAGTCGACTCTCTGATTGGTTCAGACTTTCGCTTATTCATTGTTGATCCAGATACGTCGTCATGGGCCGAAACAAAGTCTCCGAGAATCATGAAAGCACCGACGCAGATATTTTGCACCAACACTCATCGAACAATCACAGCATGCTTTCTCCTTCACTCTTCTAGGCTGAGTAGCGGTGGTGGAGCTGTCAGATCACATCTTTCTAATGTTGAAGAGCTAGTACGACGAGGTGGATTTGTTCATACGCTTGTGGCTAGCAAAAATCTCATTGAAGCAGATTTAGCAGATGCACTTATCTCTGCAGGGTCGTCATTTAGTTATGTCGGTGACTTGCCATGGTGGTATGGCACCGATACTATTATAAATGCTTATTCTCCAGCAGTAACAGAAGAAATTAAGGGCATTGATCCTGATATCGTTATCTCCCAAGTTGGAGTCCTTCCTCAAGCGGCCTTGTCATCAGCGGTGGCTGGCAAGCCACATGTTTGGTACATTAGAGAATTTGGAGATCTTGACTATGGCTGGTCCTTGCCTGCCGAGCCACACATGCTAGGGAGAATCTTTTCCGAACTTTCAAGTATCTGTATCGCTAATTCTTCAGCCATTCGTGAATACTTCTTTGAAGAGAGTATCTCTAATGTTGTCACAGTCAATCCTTGGTTTGTGACGCCGCAGCAGACAAGCATCCGATCAGCTGACACGGCGGCTAGTTCTAAAACATTCACATTTGGTGTCGTTGGCTTTATCCATGCAGGAAAGGGCCAACGTGATGTGGTAAGCGCAATTGCTGAAGCACGGAATCTTGGATATTCATTTCGCGTTCTCTTTTTCGGTGACTGCCTTGAGAGCGAGTTCATGTACCTAAAAAGCTTAATGCATGCATTAGGCATCGAGACGCAGATTCAGTGGATGGGATCTGATAAAGATGTTTCAAGAATCTATGCTTCTATCGACGCGGTTGTGGTTTCTTCACGCAATGAAGCCTATGGCAGAGTTCCCATGGAAGCTGCTTCTTTCTCAGTTCCAATCATTTACACGATGGCAGGTGGGCTTCTAGACTTTATGGAGCATTATGTCAATGGACTTGGCTACTACCCTGGCGATATAGAAACTCTTGCAAAGAATATGATTCAGATTTATCAGAGCGATGACCTGCGTGCAGCTCTGACGGAAAGAGCAAAGGACTTGATCTGTCCTAACGCGCTTGAAAAAAAGAAGAATCAGTTCATTTCAGCCCTGAATCGTTCTCGCACAGAATATTTTCCTACTCCTGCACAAGTTCTTGTCAAGATCATATGTAATTCGCCGGCCAACCTTTCCGTCACAGCATTACCAGCTCCCTACCAAGCGCCAAGAACATTCTACCTGAGGTGCAGGATATTAATCAAGAATTTATTCTATCGCTTTAAACAGAAGATCCGACTGTTTTGGCGATAATAAGCAGCTGCAACGCTAAATCCTTGGATCAACCAAAGAATGATTTACCCAGGACGGTATCCATCTGCCGGGATATCTCCATGGCAAGAATTGCTCGTCACAGCCTCAACGACCAGAATAGGGAAACATTCTCAATACTGAGCGACCTTTTTTATCGAACGCACACCTGAGCCCAGGAGTTGCGGCCATCACAGCCCTTGTGGGTCTGATAGCTATAGCAAGCCAAAGAAAGAAGCCATAATCCATCTGATTCAACACGAACTCAGGCAGAGATCCTGAATCCCTAGCTGGACTTCGTGGCAGCAATGCAGCCAGTTGCGATACAATTTACCTATTGCTTTCAGAGTACCAATTATCTGTGCCGTTTCCAAAAGCCATCGCCTTCTACCTACCCCAATACCACCCAATCCCAGAAAACGACGCCTGGTGGGGAAAGGGTTTCACCGAGTGGAGGAATGTCGCCAAGGCTCGACCACTCTTTGCCCACCACTACCAGCCCCACCTTCCCGCCGATCTCGGCTTCTACGACCTGCGCCTGCCGGAAGCACGCTTGGCCCAGACGGAACTGGCGAGAAGCTACGGAATCCAGGGCTTCTGCTACTACCACTACTGGTTCAATGGCCGCAGGGTGTTGCAGCGACCCTTTGAAGATGTGCTGGCCTCTGGAGAACCAGACTTCCCCTTCTGCTTGTGCTGGGCGAACGAAAACTGGACGCGGCGCTGGGACGGATCCGACGATGAGATTCTTCTGCAACAGAACTATTGCGAGCAGGACGACCATGACCATCTGATCTCCTTGCTGGAGGCCTTCCGGGACCCGCGCTATATCCGCATCGATGACAAACCGCTCTTTCTTGTCTACCGCACCAGCGCCTTGCCGGATCCGGCGCGGACCGCAGCGATCTGGCGGACTCTTGCCCGAGACCATGGAATCGGAGATCTCCATCTCGTTTCCGTCGAATCAAAGGAGAGCGAAATACGCAATCCTCACGACTTCGGCTTTGATGCGGCTGTGGAGTTTCAGCCGTGCTGGCCGATGCTGGAATCGCTTCAAGGCCAGGCACCCAGCCTGCGGGAAAGGATCAAAGGCTTCCTCAAGAAGGAGTCACCCGGGAAGAGCATCCATCGAGTTGTCAGCTACCCGGAGGTCTGCAGGGCCGCCCTCGCCAGAGCCGTGCCGCCCTATCCCCGCTTCCCCTGCGTGACGCCATCCTGGGACAACACGGCGCGACGCCGCTGGGGAGGGATCGTCCTCCAGGATGCGACCCCGGAGCGCTATGGCCAATGGCTTCGGAAAACTGTGGAACAACTTCCCACCCGCGGGCTACCCGAGCCGGTGCTGTTCATCAACGCCTGGAATGAATGGGCGGAGGGCAACCACCTTGAGCCCGACCAACGCTGGGGTACCCGCTATCTGGAGGAGACCCTTTCGGCTCTCAGTGGCGGCGGGATTCAGTACGCATCCTGCATCTCATAAAAATCAGGCTGCACATAATCCTTCCGCAACGGGTAGCCCTTCCAGTCCTCTGGCATCAGTAGCCGCTTGGGATGGGGATGCCCATCGTAAGTGATGCCGAACATGTCGAAGGTTTCGCGCTCCTGCCAATCGGCGCCACGGAACAACCCATAGAGGCTGGGGATCGAAAGGGCACCGTCCCTGGGGAGGAACACCTTCAGGCGCACTTCCTCCGGGTGCACATCGGCTGGCAGCGGACCGTTGCCACCGGCCAGCGCCTCCAACTGATCCAGCATCGCGGCCATCTTCACCAGGTGATAGAAGCTCACCAGCCTGCCGCCGGGACCCTCGTCGTAGCCACCCTGGCACTGCAGATAATCGAAACCGGCGGCCTTCAGCGCCGTGGCCACCAAGGGCAAAGCTGCGGGGTCGACCCCCAGCATCTCCACGCCTTCATGGTCGGGGCCTAGGGGCGAAGCATCAAAACCCTGGCCCCCCAGCCAGGTGCCCACCGGTCCGGCGGCTGGGGGCGTGAGCGAGGATTCCTCAGGCATCGGTGGAGGGGGCGGTGGTGGTGGCGCTGACGGCGCTGGTCATGGGCAGGCCCGCAGCGGCGGCAAGGGCCGCCTGTTGAGTTTCGGCCCGCAGGTAGGCACCAGTGACGATCGGATCGATCCGCTTCATCTGGTGGGGAATGGTGCAGTAACGGTGGGTGGGGCGCAGGTTGCCGCGCTCGGCGAAGGTTTCGTTGCCCACCTTCTTACGCAGTTTGATCACCGCATCGAAGATCGCCTCGGGCCGGGGCGGACAGCCCGGCAGGTAGAGATCCACGGGGATCAGCTTGTCGACACCCCGCACCGCCGTGGTGGAGTCGGCGGAGAACATGCCACCGGTGATCGTGCAGGCGCCCATGGCGATCACGTACTTGGGCTCCGGCATCTGCTCGTAGAGCCGCACCAGCGCCGGACCCATCTTCATCGTGACGGTGCCGGCCACGATCAGCAGGTCAGCCTGGCGCGGGCTGGAGCGGGGCACCAGGCCGAAGCGGTCGAAGTCAAAGCGGGAACCGATCAGGGCGGCGAACTCGATGAAGCAGCAGGCCGTGCCATAGAGCAGCGGCCAGAGGCTGCTGAGACGGGCCCAGTTGTGCAGGTCGTCGAGGCTGGTGAGAATGATGTTCTCGGACAGGTCGGCGGTGACACCGGGGGCGCCCACGGGGCCGCAGCTGGCCTCGCGCAGGTCGCGAAGGGCATCGACGGACAGGGAGCCTGCAGGGGGAGTGAGGGTCATGGTGGGGGTGTGATCAGCTCCACTCGAGGGCGCCCTTGCGCCAGGCGTAGGCCAGGGCCAGCACCAGGATGGAGATGAAGATCAGGGCCTCAATGAAGGCCAGCAAGCCCAGCCGGTGGAAGGCCACCGCCCAGGGATAGAGGAACACGGTCTCGACATCGAAAATGACGAAGACCAGGGCAAACATGTAATAGCGGATGTTGAACTGGATCCAGGCACCGCCGATCGGCTCCATCCCCGACTCATAGGTGAGCTGGCGCTCCCCAGCTCGGCTCTTGGGAGCCAGCAGCTTGTTGGCCACCAGCGCCAGCACCGGGACCGCCGCTGAAATCAGCAGGAAGCCCAGAAAAGCGTCGTAGCCGGAGAGCACAAACATCGGCAGACCCAACCTGGCGCGCATTCTGCCACCTGCCTCCGGGGGCGGCGGTCGCCGCGACGACCGCTGGCGCAGCCCGTCCTGGGACGCCGCGGGGACTGGGGCCCCCGTCGATAGAGTCGTCTGGTATGGCCAGGCATGGGATGAGCACGGAACAGCCCACGGAAATGCCCATCGAGGCGCCGATCGAGGCGCCTGAAGCCGTCGTCGACGACCCCGCCACCCACCGCTTCGAGTGCCGCAGCTGCGGCTTCGTCTACGACCCAGGTGAAGGGGTCAAGAAGCTGGCGATTCCCGCCGGCACCTCCTTCCTCGACCTCGACCCCGTGGGCTTCCGCTGCCCCGTCTGCCGCAGCCGGGTGGGCGCCTTCAAGGACATCGGCCCCCGCAACAAGCCCAGCGGTTTCGAGGAGAACCTCAACTTCGGTCTGGGGGTGAACCGCCTCACCCCCGGCCAGAAGAACGTGCTGATCTTCGGCGGTTTCGCCCTGGCGTTCGCCTTCTTCCTCTCCCTTTACTCCCTGCGTTGATGCCAGTGCTGATGGCCTTCCTCCGCCCGCTGCGACCCCTGCTCAGCCTGGCGCTCTCGCTCGTGCTCGCCTTCGGTCTGACGGGCTGCGTCACCACCGGCCTGCCCACGGCGGCAGCCAGCCCCTGGCAGTCGGTTCCCCTGGACACCCGCTCCAACCCCCTCGACGTCGCCTTCACCAGCACCGACCACGGCTTCCTGGTGGGCAGCAACCGGCTGATCATGGAAACCGACGACGGTGGTGCCAGCTGGCAGGAGCGGGCCCTTGATCTGCCCGAGGAGGAGAACTTCCGCCTGATCAGCATCGATTTCAGAGGCGATGAGGGCTGGATCGTGGGCCAGCCAGGCCTGCTGTTGCACAGCGACGATGCCGGCAAGAGCTGGAGCCGGCTGCTGCTCGACACCAAGCTCCCGGGTGAGCCGTACCTGGTCACGGCCCAGGGGCCGAACAGCGCCGAGCTGGCCACCAACGTGGGTGCCGTGTACCGCACCGCCGATGCCGGCTCCAGCTGGCAGGCCCTGGTGGGTGACGCGGCCGGCGCCATCCGCGATCTGCGCCGCAGCCCCATGGGCGACTACGTCAGCGTCAGCAGCCTCGGCAACTTCTTCGCCACCTGGGAACCCGGCCAGCCCGCCTGGCAGGTGCATCAGCGGGTCAGCAGCCAGCGGCTGCAGTCGATGGGCTTCCAGCCCGACGGCCATCTCTGGATGGTCGCCCGGGGAGCCCAGCTCCGCTTTGACGGTGATCCGAGCACCGCCGAAACCACCGAGAGCGGCGACTGGAGCAAGCCCGTGATCCCGATCACCAACGGCTACGGCTACCTCGACATGGCCTGGGATCCCCGCGGCGCCATCTGGACCGGCGGCGGCAACGGCACCCTGCTGGTGAGCAACGATGCCGGCGCCAGCTGGCAGAGGGATCCGGTGGGCAGCGAACAGCCCACCAACTTCTCGCGGATCGTCTTTGCCCCCGGTGGCAAGGGCTTCGTCCTGGGGGAGCGGGGCGTGCTGCTGCGCTGGGTGGGCTGAACTGCGTCCCTCTGTAACCAACCCCCCGCACCGCCGGCGGTGGCCCCCGGTCGACCCCTAGGATCTTCGGGCTGAACGCTTGTTGCTATGGCTGCCGGCTCCACAGGGGAACGCCCGTTCTTCGAGATCATCACAAGCATCCGCTACTGGGTCATCCACGCGGTGACACTGCCGGCCATCTTCCTGGCGGGCTTCATGTTCGTGTCCACCGGCCTGGCCTACGACGCCTTCGGCACGCCCCGTCCGGATGCTTACTTCCAGGCCCAGGAAACCAAGGCTCCCGTTGTGAGCCAGCGTTACGAGGGCAAGAGCAGCCTTGATCTGCGCCTCCAGGAACCATGACCCAGTCCACCGCCCCCACCACGCCGCGCAACTATCCGATCTTCACGGTGCGTTGGCTGTCCGTCCACGCCCTCGGCATCCCCACGGTTTTCTTCCTGGGTGCCCTGGCCGCCATGCAGTTCGTCCGTCGCTGAGACATCCATGCAGCGCAATTCCAACCCCAACAATCTGCCGGTCGAACTGAACCGCACCAGCCTCTACCTAGGCCTGCTGTTCGTGTTCGTCATCGGCATCCTCTTCTCCAGCTACTTCTTCAACTGATCGGGAGGCACCCCATCCATGAGCGGCAAGAAATCCTCACTTCCTGACGGCCGTATTCCCGACCGCCTTCCCGATGGCCGCCCGGCCGTGGCCTGGAAGAGCCGTTGGACCGAAGGGGTTCTGCCCCTCTGGATGGTCGCCACCGCCGGCGGCATGGCCGTCATCTTCGTGGTCGGCCTGTTCTTCTACGGTTCCTACGTGGGCGTCGGTTCGGCCTGATCCAGCCCGGCGGCACGTCTCCTCAGATCTCTGGACGCTCCAAGTAACGGGAGCGTCCTTTTTTCTGGCGTCCTTTTTTTTCGCGTCGGTCTCCCCTCAGGCGTTGAGCTGATCGAGGCTGAGCGCCAGGAAGTCCGTCTCGCTCAGGTGGCGATCCGTCTGTCCCGTCCCCCCATCGCCTGGCCGCCCCCCGTCGCCCGCAGCCAGGGGCATCAGCCGCACGGATCCATTGGCCGCTTCCTCATCCCCCAGCAGCAGCGCCCAGCGGGCCCCACTGCGGCGGGCCCGCTTCAGCTGCTTGTCAAAGCCTGCGCCTGAGAGATCCACCTGAACAGCCAGCGGCTCCCCGGGCCGATGGCGACACTGACGGGCCAGCCGCATGGCGTAGGCCTCGCCCTCCACCCCCCGGCTCACCACATAGAGGTCCGGCGCCGCGCCGGGGCGTTGTTCTCCGGCCTCGCCCTGCTGCGCCTGGCTGAGCAGCAACACCAGCCGCTCCATGCCCAGGGCCCAGCCGACGGCAGGCGTGGGGGGACCGCCCAGCTGCTCCACCAGCCCGTCGTAGCGGCCACCACCGCAGACGGTGGCCTGGGCCCCCAGCTGGCTGCTGGTGATCTCGAAGGCGGTGTGGCCGTAGTAGTCGAGGCCGCGCACCAGGCGGGGATTGAGCCGGAAGGGGATGGCGAGGGCCTCGAGGCCCTGCCGCACCCGCAGGAAGCGCTCGCGGCTCTCGTCACCGAGGGCGTCGGCCAGGGTGGGGGCCCCGGCCAGCAGGGCCTGGGTCTGGGCGTTCTTGGAATCGAGCACCCGCAGGGGGTTGGTGCTGATGCGCTGTTGGGAGTCGGGATCCAGATCCCCGCGATGGGCCTCCAGCCAGGCCACCAGATCGCTGCGGTAGCGCAGGCGGTCGTCGGAACTGCCCAGGGAGTTGAGCTCCAGCGACAGGCCGCCCACCCCCAGATCCATCAGCAGATCCCAGGCAATGGCGATGGCCTCCACGTCGCTGCGCGGATCGGCATGACCAAGAAACTCCAGACCGATCTGGTGAAATTGCCTCTGCCGACCCGCCTGGGGCCGTTCGTAGCGGAACATCGGGCCGCCGTACCAGAGCCGCTGGGGCCCCTGGGCCACCAGGCCATGCTGGATGGCGGCCCGCACCACAGAGGCCGTGCCCTCCGGCCGCAGGGTGCAGTGGCGCTCGCCACGATCCTCGAAGCTGTACATCTCCTTGCCCACCACGTCGGTGGCCTCACCGATGCCCCGGGCGAACAGCTCGGTCACCTCCAGCAGCGGCGTGCGGATCTCTTCGACAGCGGCCCGACGGAAGTGGTCCCGAGCGGTGGCTTCGATCCGCTGCCAGAAGGGGGTCTGACCGGGCAGCAGGTCGACCATGCCCCGCAGGCTCTGGAGCGGTTTCAAGACGGTGCGGATCGGCAGCGATTCATTGTGCCCGAAGGGGTCGGCTCAGGTGCCGTGGAACTCCTTGAACCAGGCGGCGAAACGCTCGATCCCCGCCTCGATCGGAGTGGAGGGGCGGAACCCCACCCAGGCCGCCAGGGCCGTGGTGTCGGCCGCGGTGGCCGGCACGTCGCCGGGCTGCATGGGCTGAAGATCCATGATCGCGGGGCGTCCGAGGGCCTGCTCCAGCAGGGCGATGAACTGCAGCAGGGGCACCGGCTGGGCATTGCCGATGTTGAAGATCCGGTGCGGGGCGGCGGCGGTGGCCGGGTTGGGATGCAGCGGATCGAAGCCAGGATCCGCCGTGGCGGGCTTGTCGAGGCAGCGGATCACCCCTTCGACGATGTCGTCGATGTAGGTGAAATCCCTCTCCATTCGGCCGTGGTTGAACACCCGGATCGGTTCACCCGCGAGGATCGCCTTGGCGAACAGCATCGGCGCCATGTCGGGCCGCCCCCAGGGGCCATAGACGGTGAAAAAGCGCAGGCCGGTGGCCGGCAGGCCATAGAGATGGCTGTAGGTGTGGGCCATCAGTTCATTCGCCTTCTTGGTGGCCGCATACAGGCTCACCGGATGGTTGACCGGATCCTGCTCCGAGAAGGGCATGTGGCGGTTGCCGCCGTAGATCGAGCTGCTCGACGCGTACACCAGATGCTCCACGGCCCCATGGCGGCAAGCCTCGAGAATCGAGCCAAAGCCCACCAGGTTGCTCTGGATGTACAGCGACGGGTTGTCGATCGAGTGGCGCACACCGGCCTGGGCGGCCAGATGCAGCACCCGGGCGGGCCGCTCGGCGGCGAACAGCGCTGCGACCCCTTCAGAGTCCACCAGGTCGAGGTGGTGGAAGCGGAAGGCCCCCGGTGGGGCCAGAGCCTCAAGCCGCTCCAGCCGGGCCCGCTTCAGGGCCGGGTCGTAGTAGGAGTTGAGATTATCGAGCCCGATCACCCGATCGCCTCGCGCCAGGAGCTGCTCGGCTACAGCCCCTCCGATGAAGCCGGCAACCCCGGTGACGAGGATCGTTGCCTGCGCCGTCAATGACCGTCCCGCAAGCGTTCACGGAAATAGGCGATGGTGGGCTCCAGTCCCTCGTCCAGGCTCACCTTCGGCTCCCAGCCCAGCAGGTCCCGGGCCAGGTCGATGACGGGCTGACGCTGCAAGGGATCGTCCTGGGGCAACGGCTGGGTGGTGAGCTCCAGACCGGGCTGAATGCGGTCCCGAACCCGTTCGGCCAACTGACGAATGGTGAATTCGCCTGGATTGCCGATGTTGATCGGGCCGGTGTGATCGCCGTTCATCAGCCGGATCATGCCCTCGATCAGATCATCCACGTAGCAGAAGGAACGGGTCTGGCTGCCATCGCCATAGAGGGTGAGGGAATGACCCTGCAAGGCCTGCACGATGAAGTTGCTCACCACCCGACCATCGTCGGGGAGCATGCGGGGACCGTAGGTGTTGAAGATCCGCATGACCCGGATTTCGGTGCCGTGCATGCGCTGGTAGTCGAAACAGAGGGTCTCGGCGATGCGCTTGCCTTCGTCGTAGCAGGAGCGGATGCCGATGGTATTGACGCAACCCCGGTAGCTCTCGGGCTGGGGGTGCACCTCTGGATCGCCGTACACCTCGCTGGTGCTGGCCAGCAGCAACCGGGCCCCGACGCGGCGCGCCAGACCGAGCATGTTGTAGGTGCCCAGGAAGCTGGTCTTGGCCGTCTTGATCGGATTCGACTGGTAGTGCACCGGCGAGGCCGGGCAGGCGAGGTGCCAGATCCTGTCGACTTCCAGCCGGATCGGCTCGGTGACGTCGTGGCGGATCAGTTCAAAGTTGGCGTGGCCCAGCCAGTGGCGGATGTTGTCCTTGCGGCCGGTATAAAAGTTGTCGAGGCAAATCACCTCCTCACCGGCCTCCATCAGCCGGTCGACCAGGTGGGAGCCAAGGAAGCCGGCCCCACCGGTGATCAGATTGCGGCGCGTCACTCAGCCCTCACCCACCCGCCAGACGTTAAGCCCCGCCGCGCGGGCGGCGGCGGCATCGGCGATGGCCCTGGCGTCAAACAGCCAGGCCGGACGACGCATCACCGCGGCGATCGCTCCCCAGTCGAGCGTGGCGTAGTCGCGCCACTCGGTGAGGATCAGCACGGCGTCGGCTCCGCTGGCTGCCTCCAGGGGCGAAGACGCGGCCTGCCAGCCGCCATCGGCATCCGAAGGGGGCTGGCCCAGGTCGGTGACGATCTGGGAAACTGACACCTTGGGATCCACAATCACCAACCGGGCCCCTTCCTCAATCAGGTTCTGGCAGATGCGGATGGCGGGAGCCTCCCGGGTGTCGTTGGTGTCCGCCTTGAAGGCGAACCCCAGCAACGCCAGCCGCTTGCCGGTGACCGTGCCGAACAACCGTTGCACCACCATCCGGGCGATGCGGTCCTGCTGCCAGGTGTTCAGCGTCACCACCTGCTCCCAGTAGCCCGCCTCCTCGTCGAGACCGTAGTGGCGGCAGAGATAGACCAGGTTCAGGATGTCCTTCTGGAAGCAACTGCCGCCAAATCCGGGCCCGGCCTGCAGGAACTTCGCTCCGATCCGGGAATCGGTGCCGATCGCGCGCCCCACCTCGCGAACATCCGCCCCGGTGGCTTCGCAAAGGGCGGCGATGCTGTTGATCGAGGAGATCCTCTGGGCCAGGAAGGCGTTGGCGGTGAGCTTGGAGAGCTCGCTGCTCCAGAGATTGGTGCGCAGGATCCGATCCTGGGGCACCCAGGTGGCATAGATCCCCGCCAGGGACTCGATCGCGGCGGTGTCCTCGCCCCCGATCAGCACCCGGTCGGGGGCTTCGAGGTCGCCGATCGCCGTGCCTTCCGCCAAGAACTCGGGATTGGACAGCACCGCGAAGGTCTTGGCTTGCCTGCGATCGCCCTCCGGGCGGTTCTGCTGGGCGGCGCCCAGGATCGCCTTGACGGTCTCGGCGGTGCGGACCGGCAGGGTGCTCTTCTCCACCACGATCGTGTGACCGCGGGCGGAGGCGGCCACCTGGCGGGCCGAGGCCTCGATCCAGCGCAGGTCACTGGCCTGGCCCGCCCCCACCCCCCGGGTCTTAGTAGGGGTGTTCACCGAGAGGAACACCATGTCGGCGGCGGCGATGGCCGCATCCACCTCGGTGGTGAAGTGAAGGTTGCGCCCCCTGGCCCTGCCCACCACCGCGTCCAGCCCGGGTTCGTACACCGGCAGGCGCGACAGGTCGGGATCGTTCCAGGCCGCGATCCGCTCGGCATTGAGATCCACCACCGTGACCTGAATCCCCGGGCATCGGTCGGCGATCACCGCCATCGTGGGTCCCCCCACATAGCCCGCACCGATGCAACAGATGGTGCGAATCGGCGAAGGGGCCGGATCCATAGGGGATGACAGTGCTGCTGGGACACTACTTCCATCGCCTGGCGTTAGCTCTCGACTGTTGTTGAGCTGGGAAAAACCCGATGGGTGGGAAGGTTAAGGACAGGTAAGTTGTGTTCGACAGCCTTCGGGGGGCCGTTCCTTGACCAAGGTGCTGCTGACGGGAGGAGCCGGATTCATCGGCAGCCACACCTGCCTGGCCCTGCTGGAATCCGGCCATCAGGTGGTCGTGATGGACGACTTCAGCAACGGCAGTGCCGAAGCCCTGAGCCGCGTGGCCGCATTGGCAGGGTTGGGGCCCTGGCGGCAGACCTCGGCGGAACGCTGGACAGGGGCCGAGCCTGAGGGCAGCCGTCTCACCTTGTTCCGGGGTGATGTGCGCTCTCCTCAGGATCTCGATCGAGCCTTCGGAGCCGCGGATGTTGGCGGAGGCATCGGCGCCGTGCTCCACTTCGCCGGCCTCAAGGCTGTGGGCGAATCGATGGCCCAGCCGCTGCGCTACTGGGACGTGAACGTCACCGGCACGGTCCGGCTGCTTGAGGCCATGGGCCGCCATGGTTGTCAGACGCTCGTCTTCAGCAGCAGCGCCACCCTTTACGGCACCACCGAGACGGTGCCGATCCCCGAATCAGCCCCCCTCCAGCCCATCAATCCCTACGGCTACACCAAGGCCGCTGTCGAGCGGATGCTCACCGATATGGCCGGCAGCGCCCCGGGGTGGAGGATCGCCCTGCTGCGGTACTTCAATCCCGTGGGGGCCCACCCAAGCGGACGCATCGGTGAAGATCCCCACGGCCTTCCCAACAATCTTTTTCCCTTCTTGTGCCAGGTGGCGGGTGGACGCCGCCGACAACTGGAGGTGTTCGGCGGCGACTGGCCCACGGGCGACGGCACCGGCGTCCGCGACTATCTGCATGTGATGGATCTGGCCGAAGGCCATGGCCGGGCCCTCGATGTGCTTCTGGCGGAACCTCCCCAGGTGCTCACGCTCAACCTCGGCAGTGGCTGCGGCCATTCGGTACTTGAACTGTTACAGACCTTCGAAGCCACCAACGGCCTGCGGCTGCCCTACACCGTGGTGGAACGGCGGCCGGGGGATTCCGCCGTGAGCATTGCCGATCCCGGCCAGGCGGAGCGGCGCATGGGCTGGCGGACACGACGCTCCCTGGCGGACATCTGCCGCGATGGCTGGGCCTGGCAGAGCGCCAACCCCCAGGGCTACAGAGGCACCGAGACGCAGCCCACCCCGGAACTCATCGGGGCGCAGAACGGGTCCTGAGGTAAATCCTCATCCCATGCTCACGCCGGACCAGCCGGAAACCCACCCGTTGCAGCTGGGCTGTCGTGAGGCTGTTGAGGGAGAGGTGGGCGTAGCTGGACACCAGATCGGGCTGCCAATGGTTGCTGGCCTGGGCGATCCGGCTCACGTAGGGCGCGTCGTACTCCCGCAGCACCACCAGATCGACCCGGTTCCGATCGAGCCAGGCCCCCAGGGCCGCGGGAGAACCCATGGCGCGACGCAGCCCTGGATACTGGCCCGACTCCACCGTGGAGGCCGCCAGCTTGGTGATATCCCTGGCCGCCACGGGAGCCAGGCACTGGCGGGTACCCACCACGGCGCCGACGTAGGGATCGCTCAGCAGCGTTCTCCCCTGCAGCGAGGGATGCCGGTCACACAACTCGCGCAAGGGACCAAGGATCGGTTCGATGGTGGCTCCGTCCGCCGGCCGCACCTCCTCCAGTGGAGTGAGCAGATGGGGCACTTTGGAGACCAGCACATTCGGCCGACCCCGCAGCTGCAGCGGGAACACCAGCACGGCAACAAGACTGGCGATCGTGAACAGCAGCCCCCCCCGGACAAGGCGCCCCCCCCGCCACCGCTGGTCCAGGGCCCCGGCGATCGCGGGAATGCTGATCCAGAACAGACTGGCCCAGACCAGTCGGTAGGCGCTGTCCGGCTCGATCAGCTTGAAGACCAGATCATTGATGAAGGGGAACCACCACTCCAGCAGCACGAGCGGCGCCAGCAGGGCCAGGGCCAGCACCGCGCCGGGGGGTTGCCGCCAGCTCCGCCAAAGGCCGAGGCACACCCCTGAAAACATCAGCGCGGCCAGAAAGACCGGCTCCCAGGTGGCCACCGGCAGGCTGGGCCAGAAATAGAAAAAGCGATGGCCCAGAAACCGGTAGTCGTGAACGAAGCGCATGGTCTCTGGCCAGTCGTAGAACGACGCGAGCCTTGGGTGCCAGGGCATTCGGTTAAGGGCCAGGAGCAGTAGGCCGGCTCCTGCGACGCCGACCACCCGGCGCTGCCGTGAGGGCCAGAGCACCAGGCTGGCGGCGCAGGCCACGACCAACAGATTGACCGTGAGAAAGGCCGTGACGCCATGGGCGTGATAGGCGAAGTAACCGGAAACCAGCAGCACGGCCGTCGCCTGCCCCACCCGGCGCGTCCCCGGCCAATCAGGCCTCTGCAGCAACCCGAAAAGCGGCGTGGCGCCCGCCATCACCAAGGCCAGTCCGGGGAGGGTGCCATTGAGGGCAATCTGATGGAAAAAGGAAAAGTTCTGGTGCCCCTGGCGTGGACCCCAAAAACTGAACCAGTCCTTATGAGAGCTTCCCTACCGGCCAGACTTGGCCAGGAGAAGCCCCATGAAACGCAAGCGCCACACCCCCGAGCAGATCATCCGCAAGCTGCGCACC
>NZ_JAYGHY010000010.1:0-11671 GCF_034931305.1 Cyanobium gracile UHCC 0281
GGCGGGGCTGGGCCCGCCGCCGCCTGGCCGGGGCGCCGCGGCTGTTGGCGGTGGAGCGGGCGGTCTGCCGCCAGGGCCTGGTCCTGGTGCTGCTCACCCGGCTTTCGCCGGCCTTCCCCTTCAGCCTGCTCAACCTGGCCTACGGCCTCAGTGAGGTGAGCCTGCGGGACTATTCCATCGGCCTGATCGGCATCCTCCCGGGCACCGTGCTCTTCTGCGCCCTGGGGGCGGCGGCCGGCGATCCCAGGCGTTTTTCGGCGCTGCTGGCCGGCCCGGCCGATGGCGTCACCTGGGCCCTGCGGCTGCTGGGGGTGGCTGCCACCCTGGCGGTGCTGCTGCTGGTGGGCCGCCAGGTGCGCCTGGCCCTGGAGGCACGCGGGGTAACCTCCCACGTTGCGATGCAGGCCAGCGATGGTGACGGCCGAGACTCCACCTAGCCCCTCCGCCAGCGCCTGCCCCAACTGCGGTGGCGGCAGCCTCACCCTGGTGCGACGGGAGCGGGTGAGCAAGGCCCGGATCGAGGCTGAACTCGTCCATTGCGGCAGCTGCGACTTCCTGTTCCTGGGCGAGCCCTCCTGGCTGGCGGTGGCCTACGAGGACTCCTTCTACGGCGATACGGGTTACGTCGACCGCAACCTGCACGCCTCACGGCTGCTGCGTCTGCTGCTGGTGATCGGCCGGCTGGGTCGCTTCGGCCCCAGCGAGCCGGGCTGCGACCTGGGCACCGGCCTGGGCATGCTGCCGCGCCTGCTGCGCGACCACGGCTTCGATTTCCATGGCACCGACGCCTATGCGGCCATGGAACTGATCCGCCCTTTCTGCGAGCCCCCGGGCGATGGCCCGATCGGCTGCAAGACCGCCTTTGAGGTGATCGAACATGTGCCTGGCACCCCCGGGTTCCTGCGCGACGAGGTGGGCGCCACGCCCCTGTTCGTCTTCTCCACCCTGATGCGCCAGCCTGGGGAGATTCCGGCTCCTGACTGGTGGTACTACGCCTTCGGTAACGGCCAGCACATCAGCTTCCACAGCCGCCGCAGCTTCGAGGTGGCGATGGGGCAGGCGGGGATGGATCCGGCCTGGCTGGTCTGCATAGACGGGCCGGTGCACCAGCGCGCCCTGCATCTGATCGCCCCGAAGGCCCGCTGGCGGCGGGCTTTCCGTGTGGCCGGCTGGTTGGTGAACCGCGGCCTCGACGGGCTGCTGCTGCCGTGGCTGGAGCCCCTGGTGGGGCTGCGCACCCGCATCATCCCCGACCACTACCTGGCCATGGAGCGGCTCAGATCTGCCGCAGAGCGTCAGCTTTGTCCTTGAAGTCACTCAGCAGCAGCTGCAGGTAGGTGACCTTGCGCAACTTGACGTTGGCGGTGAGGGACATGCCCACCTGAAGCGGCAGCACCTTGCCGCTCTTGAGTTTCAGCTGCTGGGAATTGAGTCGGATGTCCACCGGAAAGCGGTAGAAGTTGTTCATCTGATCCGGGGGCAGGGCGTCGGAGCCGATGCGCCGCACGGTGCCTTGCAGCACGCCGAAATCGGTGGCCGGGAACGAATCGATGCTGATGTCGGCCGTTTTCCCCACCGAGACGAAACCGATCTCCCGGCTGGGCACCTCCACCCGTGCCTCCAGTTTGTCGAAGGGCACCACCTTCATCACCGGTTCGCTCGTCTGGGCGACGAAGCCGCGGGAGCGGGGCTTGAGCTCAAACACCACGCCGGCTTCCGGGGCCCGGATGACCTGGTAGCGGATGTTGACGTTGAGTTCAGTCAGCTTGCTGCGCATGTCGGCCAGCTCGCTCTGGATTTCGCGGATGCCCTGCTGCAGGATCGCCTGCTGGCGCAGCCGGTCGACCTGGCCCTCCTGGAGTTTGCCTTCCACCTCCTGCACCTTGTTGCGCTGGGAGAGGTACTGGAGTTCGGCGGTGGCGCCCTCCTTGTTGAGGGTCTCAAGGCGGCCGAGCACGTCCTTCTCCAGCACCAGGCTCTGGCGCAGCACCCGCTGCTCGGTGTCATTGAACTGCAGGTAGCGGTCGAGCTCCACCTGCTTGAGCCGGAGCTGCTGCTGTTTGTACCGGATCGTCTGCTGCAGGCTGGCCTGGCGATCGAGGGTGGTCTCGGTGTCGAGGCGCAGCAGCACCTGGCCCTTCTTCACCCGCTCACCCTCCTTCACCATCACTTCCTCCACCACGCCGCCCACGGGCATCTGAATGTCCTTCACCACCCCCAGGGGCTCGAGCTTGCCCGGGGCGGTGACGATCTCCTCGGTCTGGGCGAAGGCCAGCCAGCCGAGGCCGAACAGGGTGACGCCCATCAGGGTCCAGGTGATCGAGCGGGCCCAGAAGCGAGACTGCTGCAGCACCACGTCGTCGCTGTCGGTGTGGATGCTGCGCTCGAGGCTGTTCTGGGCCCGGCGCAGCAGGCTGCCTGGGGTGGGGGGAATCATCAGCCCGCCTCCTGTTGGCGATAGAGCGCGAAATAGCGACCCTTCAGGGCCATCAGTTCCTCATGGCTGCCGGTCTCGACGATGGCGCCCTGGTGCATCATCACGATCAGATCGGCACGGCGGATGGTGGAGAGCCGGTGGGTGATGAAGAACACGGTGCTCTGGCTCATCGCCTCCCGCAGGTTGTCGCACACCTGGCGTTCGGTGTCGTAATCGAGGGCGCTGGTGGCTTCATCCATCACCAGCAGCTGGGGCTGGCTCAGCAGGGTGCGGGCGATGGCGATGCGCTGGCGCTGGCCGCCGGAAAGCGAGGCCCCCCGCTCCCCCAGGGGGGTGCTGTAGCCGGAGGAGAGTTCCATGATGAAGTCGTGGGCGCCGGCGATCCGGGCGGCCTCGACGATGGCGTCGCTTGGGGCCTCCGGATTGGTCAGGGCGATGTTCTCGCTGATGGTGCCGGAGAAGAGCAGGGGATCCTGGGGCACGATGCCGATCTGTCGCCGCAGGGAATAGAGCTCCACCTTGTCGATGTCGTAGCCGTCCACAAGGATGCGGCCCTTTGAAGGGGAATAGAGGCGGGGCAGGAGCTTCATCAGGGTGCTCTTGCCGCTGCCGCTCTGACCCACGATCCCGGTGAAGGTCCCGGGGGGAACGTGCAGGCTGACGTTGGTGAGAACCTCGGGTCCGCCGGGGTTGAAGCGGAAGCTGAGGTTCTCGAACACCACGTCGCCTTTCACCGGCGGCAAGGGGATGTGGCCGCGATCGGTTTCGCTGGATTCCTCAGGGGTGTCGACCACGTCGGCGAGACGCTCGAACGACACCCGCAGCTCCTGGATGTTCTGCCAGATCGAGGAGAGGCGCAGCAGGGGCTGGGTGACATAGCCGCTGATGATCCGGAAGGCGATCAGCTGGCCCAGGGTGAGCTCCCCCTTGAGCACCAGGGTGGCCCCCACCCAGAGCACCAGCAGCTGGGAGAGCTTCTGGAGCACCGAGCTGGTCTCGTTGAGGAAGGTGCCGGTGATCGTCTTCTCGAAGGTGCGGGAGATGTACTTGGCGTAGAGCTCCTGCCATTTCCAGCGGCTCACCATCTCCACGTTCTGGGCCTTCACCGTCTGGATGCCGGTGAGCACCTCCACCAGGTGGCTCTGGGTGCGGGCGTTCTCCTCGGCCGCCTGGCGGTACTGACGCCGGAACAGGGGAGCCCCGAGCAGGGTGAGCCCCACCTGGATGGGCAGCACCGCCAGGGCAATGATCGTGAGCAGCCAGCTGTAGATCGCCATCACGATGATGTAGATCACCGAGAAGGCCGCATCCAGCAAGGTGATCAGCGCCTGGCCTGTGAGGAAGTTGCGGATCTTCTCCAGCTCGGCGATGCGGGTGCCCAGCTCCCCGACGGGACGCTTGTCGAAATAGCCGAGCGGCAGGCGCAGCAGGTGGTCGATCACTTCGGCGCCGAGGCGCAGGTCGATGCGGTTGGTGGTGTCGGTGAACAGGAAGGTGCGCAACGAGCCGATCACCCCCTCCATCAGGGTGACCACCACCAGCGCCATGCCGAGGATCTGCAGCGTGTCGAGGCTGCGCTGGGAGATCACCTTGTCGATGATCACCTGGATCAGCAGGGGGTTGGCCAGGCTGAACAGCTGGACCACGAACGAGGCCAGCAGCACCTGGAGCAACATGCCCCGGTAGCGCTTCAGGGCCGGCCAGAACCAGCCCGGGCCGAAGGTCTGCTCCGGGGTGTCGATGCTGCGCTCCAGCAGCAGCAGCTCCAGCCCCTCCGGATAGTGCTCGGCGATCTGGGCCGGGCTGAGCTGCACCCAGCCCTCGGCCGGGGAGGCCAGCCGCAGGCCGGCGGCGTTGCTGGCGGTGGCGATGGCGAAGCCCTCCTTCCAGGGCACCAGGCAGGGGGTGATCAGCCGGGTGGCGGACGCCGCCGGCACCTTGGCGCCGGTGACCAGCAGGCCGAGCATGGCGGCGATCTGGCCGCAGAGCTGCAGATCCGGCGGCTGGCCGCGGCGCATCTTGTCGCGCAGGATCTTGTCCACCGCGTCACGGCGGTACGGCAGCTCCAGCAGCTTGCCGAGCATCTGGAAGCAGGCCAGGGTCTCCTCCAGCGGACCGTTGCCCCGCACCAGGACCAGGTGGCGGTCGGCCCGGTCCTGGCCCAGATCGAGGCTGCTGGGCTGGGCCAGGCCGCCGGCGTCGGCCTCGATGGGGACCATGGCCTGGGCCGCCTGGGTGATGTCCGGGGTGGGCGCCACGGCGGCGGCGGGGGCCAGGGCCAGCAGTCGCAGGGGCAGGGGGGGACGGGGCTGGGGAAGGGGCTCTGCCGCCGCCAGCACCGAGCCGATGGCCAGATCGGGGACGTTGGCGCTGGCCAGCAGCAGCTGTTCGCCGTCCTGCAGGGCGATGGCTCCGTCGCTGGTCGGCAGCACACCCCGGGCCCGCAGGCGCAGGCGTTCGATCCTTTCGCGCCACAGGGGCGGATCAAAGCGCCCCGCCGCCGCTCCTTCCCTTTGCAGCAGAAGTTGGTGCAGTTCAGCGGTCCAGAGGTGGCGGCCACACCACTGGCGCAGGCTGTCCTCGCTCAGCAGCAGCTCGAGCATCAGCGTGTCTGGAACCGCGGTCGCCAGCAGCTCGGAGGCGGCGCTCACCGCTTCGATCCCCTCGGCGCGCAACAGGGACACCAGCCCCACGATGGTGCCGGGCCCCAGCCGCTCCAGGGTGAACGGCCGGCCGTCCCGTTCCGCCAGCAGCCGGGCCTCACCCTCGTGCAGCACCAGCACCCGGTTGCCAACGCTGCCGGCGCTGCTGAGGTCTTCGCCGACGCGGAACCGGCACGGGCGGGCTTCCGCCAGCAGCCGTTCCCGGCCGGCGATGGAGAGGCCGTCGAAGGGCGGCAGGGTGAGCCAGTCGGTGCGTCCGGGGACCGTGGATGTCATCGCCCCTGCCCCGGCCGCAGCAGTAGGGCCACTTCCTGATCCACCCATTCCTCAAACAGCTCCCGCGCCATCCGCTTCTGCATCGCGTCGTCGAAGCTGGCAGAGCGGAGTGTTTCCAGCCGCACCACCAGCCACCAGCGGTCGATGCGCAGGGGGGGATGGAGCTGGCCCGGGCGACTGGTGCGCAGCAGTTCGGCCAGGGCCGGATGGGCCTGCAGCAACGGCACCGGACCCACCACCCCCCGGGTGGAGCGCTCGGGACCACTGGCGTAGGTGGCGGCCAGTTCGGCGAAATCGGCTTCCCCCTCGGCGATGCGCAGGTAGAGCTCCCGGGCCAGGGCCCCGTCCTCCACCCGCAGCAGGCTGTAGATCACCTGATCGAGCTGATTCTTGCGGGCCAGGTAACGCTGCTCCGCCCGGTGCAGGAAATGCTCCTGGCAATGGCGCTCGATCCTGGTGGGGAGCTCCGCTTGCCAGAGCAGGTCGGCTTCCGTGAGTTCGTGCCGCTGCAGGTGGTTCTGGAGGTCGTCGGCGGAGCGGAGGCCATGGCTGGCGCCCCAGGCCTGCTGGGCCTGCTGGCGCTCCTCCTCCGACAGGGTCACCGCTGCCACGGCTCTGGCGATCACCGACTGGCGCAGCAGGGGCAGCAGCAACTGGTGACGGGCGAGCTGGCGACGCAGTTCCCCTGGGATCTCAGGCAGCGGCTCCACCTCCAACAGCACCGGTGGCCTGGAGGGGCGCACGGGCGGATCGAGACTGATGTCGTGGTCCAAGGGGTGGGCGACGGGCACAGGATCAGCTTTCACCCAGGCATTCTGGGGCTGAACCGACGATTCCAGATGTATCGGTAGCGGTTGCGTAGCGCCGTCACTTCAGGAGCGGCGCAGGATCGGCTCGGCGCGCACCACGCTGCCCATCAGCAGGAAGAGGGCCTCGATGCTGCCCACCCGCTTCACCTTCTGGAACCAGGCATTTTCGCCGTAGATGAGCTGGATCAGGGCGGCATCCGTCTCTCGG
This sequence comes from Cyanobium gracile UHCC 0281, assembly GCF_034931305.1. GTDB lineage: Bacteria > Cyanobacteriota > Cyanobacteriia > PCC-6307 > Cyanobiaceae > Cyanobium > Cyanobium gracile_A. The sequence continues at coordinate 6,394 of NZ_JAYGHY010000010.1, forward strand.
GCCGGCATTTCGAACGTGAGTCCCAGCAAGTGGTGCTGCCGCAGACGGCTGGCCCTCCTCAGCCGGACGGGCAACTCCAGGTGGTACTGGGGCACCCGCAGCAGCCCCTGAATCTCTCCCTTCCCCGGGCCAGGGGTGTTGAGCAACAGGCTGGCCCCCTGCTCGGAGACATCGTTGGTGATGCCCCAGTACTCGGTGCCCTCCACTTCCAGGCAGGCCACCAGTCCGAGGGGGAAGCGGTCGGCCTGACGCCGGATCGGTTTGTCGATGCAGGCGAGCAGGCAGATGAACATCAGGATGCCGTTGTAGAGGTTCCAGCCGACCATCAGGCCTTCGCCTTCGAAGACGGATCTGGACCAGCGGATGTCCAGCAGCGGCAGGCCGTAGTTCAGCATCAGAACACCTACAAAAATGAAGAGATAGGCCAGGAACGGCCAGGCAAAACGCAGATCGAGGCTCTGCTTCGGGTTGTTGACGTCCTTGTTGGTCACCAGGCTGCCCACGGATCGGAAAGGCCGGAACAGGATCTGCGACATCCTCTTCAAGGCTGGAAAACAGAACAAGGACTCATAGACTTCCGTCCAGAAATGAAAGTAGTGGCCGTTGGTCTGCCAGGAGGGCAGGAAATACAGCATGATCACAAAGGGCAGTCCGTAGGCCATGTATTCCACCGGAGGTGCGGCAATCAGCGTGAAGCCAATCAGCATCGACATCAGGGGGAAAATGATGTAGACGGCGCGAAAAACAGGGGTCAGAAGGCTGAGAAAAAGATTCAGGTAAAAGACCTTCTGCCAGAAATTCAAGGTCTTCCAGATCGGAAGCTCTTTGGGGGACGCGAACACCTGCATGTTGCCCTGCATCCAGCGCAGCCGTTGCTCGAGGTAATCACGGAAGGTTCGGGGCACTTCCCCCAGGCTGAGTATCTCATCGAGGTAAACCATGCGCCAGCCACGGGTGAGGAGTCGTGTGCCGGTCTGGTTGTCCTCGACGATGCAATGGGTGACATAGCCACCAATGGCCTCAAGGGCGGAGCGCCGCGCCAGATAGGAGGTGCCACAGCACACCACGGCATTGAAGGGATCGCGAATCACCTGGACATAGCGAAAGAAATAGTCCATGTCGTCGGGAACAAGAACATCCAGGCCGAGGTTGCGATTATGGAAATCAGAGTTGAAGTAGTGCTGCGGGGTTTGCACCAAGGCCACCTTGGGATCCTTGAAAAAGCCAACCGTGCGATCAAGGAATCGGCTGAACGGGATGAAGTCACAATCGAACACGGCGATCAGATCACCGTGGCAGTGAGCCAGGGCGTGGTTGAGGTTGCCGGCTTTGCGGTGCTGATTGTCGGGCCGACTCAGATACTGCACGCCGAGCTCTTGAGCCAGGGCGGCAATGGCAGGACGATGGCCGTCATCCAGCACGTAAATCGTTTTGTTGGCGTAATGGATATTGGCGCACGCCATGACGCAACGTCGAACCATGCGCTCCGATTCGTTGTAGGTTGGAATCCATATATCCACGCTGGGTTGATGATCCTTTGTCCAGCCAAGGAGATCGTCAGCCTGGCGCCGACGTTGTTGTGGCTTGTACTTCAGCGAAGGATAGAACTGTAGAGAAGATGTCAGCAGATACGTGAACTCGCAGAGAAAGAAGACCAGGCTGAAGAAGAGGCTGACTGGGTGGGCTGTGTTGATGGTTGTCGCTCGCCAGATGAAGTAGCGCGTCGCAAAGAGCGATAGCATCACCGCAGCCAGCACATAGGCGGCAGGACGCCTGGGCAGGAGGTTCACCCCCAGGCAAAACCCCACCGCTACGGCCAGGGGCAGCAGCACATCAATCCAGAGATCCCGAACCTGCCAGAGCTCTGGCAGAACCCGGAAGCTCAGGGGATTGAGCAGACCGATCGCCACCACGGACACCTGCAGATTGGCCAGCAGCACCGCCAGAACCAGGCTGGCCCCGGAGAGCAGCAGCACCATCCAGACCCACGGTGAGATCCTCGTGTTGCCGGTGGGATCCGAAAACGAGTGGAGAAATTTCATCGTTCGAAGCTGACCTTCGCCGTGAACCCCACATAACAAAACTCTCCGGGAGGAGCGGGAAAATCATTGAGGATGCGGATTTTCACTTCGCTTTCTCTGGCCAGATTGATCGGCACCGGTTGGGGAGCTTCATCACCCAGCTGGGTTCGGCCGATGCCGGAGCGGATCCCGATCACTTCGCCCCGCAGTTTGTCCCGGCTGCCCAGCAGTTCGATCCTGGCCTTGCTACCCAGGCGAATGCGGTTGAGATCGTTTTCCGCCACCGTGGTCGTCAGCCAGCGCTGGCTGCAGTCGATCATCTGGATCACCGTCTGCATCGCGTCAACGGAGTCTCCCCTCTGGGCCCCCAGTTGCCAGACCACCGCCTTCCTGGGGCTGACAAGTCGGGAGCGGCTGCGCTCCTGCCATTCTTTCCTGGCGACGGTCACCTGCTGCTGCAGGCCACTGACCTGGAACGTCTGGGTGCGCACATCGCCTTCGGCGTTCTCCAGGGCGATCGTGGCCTCCTGAAGCCGCACCACCGGATCGGAGTTGCTGCGGTTGTTGCGCAAGGTGAGGTCGTTTTTGGAGGCCTGCAGGACCGCCGCCTGGCCAGCCAGCTGGGCTTCGAGGCCCCGCACCTCACGAGCACGTTGTTGTTCGGTGGTGCGGGCCCGATCGACCACATTGGCGGCCACGGCGCCGGTCCTGAACAGCGCGTCCTGCCGCACGGTTTCCCGTTGGGCGAAGGCGAGTTCCTTGCGGGCCCGGTCCAGCGCGAAGCCGAGGTTGTCGCGCTCGTTCTGGTCGCGAGAGATTTCCAGGCTGCGCTGCTGCCTGGCGTCCAGGTTCAGCTGGGCCACGAGCTTCTTGCGCAGATCCCTGCGTGTGCGCAGTTCCTGCAGCCGGCCCTTGGCCGTTTCCAGCTGGGTCTCCAGGCCAGTGAGGGCATCACGGGTGGCCATGGGGTTCACCACGATCGCCACGGTCTGGCCGGGGCGGACCTCCACGCCGGTTCCCACCGTGAGGCTTTCCAGGATGCCGGTGACCGGACTCCTGAGCACGATCGGGGTGGCATTGATGACCGCATCGCGGGAGCGTGCGGTGAAGAAATTGATCACGATGGCCAGCGCCGTGATCAGCAGCCCAGCTGAAATCAGCAGGATCGTGAGATCGGCCCGGCGAGAGCTGGGAATCGCGTCGTCGTCATCCGTCGCTGGCGCGTCAGGGCCGGGACCGGCGGCTCCGCCGTGTTCTGGGTCTTTCGCGCCAGCGGAAGATGAAGACATTCCGGCGGTTCATGGTGGAATTTGATTTTACCAGAGCCGCACTTTTTGTCAGGCAATGAGCCCTTCTGTTGATTCGTTGTTGTGGGACTGATTGACTTTTCTCTACGATGCTGATCTAGCCAAATCAGGACTTGCCCAGGGCAGCCATTATGGCCAGTGTTGCTGGTTTGGCCTGGTTGTTTGCATCGAAGGGCAACGGCCGCTGGGGCAGACCATCGGCCCTTGGAAAGAAGGAGTTCAACCAGGTGGTGCGATCGCTCAATCCCCAGCTGGTGATCAGTTTCAGCCTGGGTTCCGGCAGGACCGCCGCCAGGAAGGCGGCGTAGACCTCTGCCACGGCGCGGTCCCGTTCGGGGATGGCTGCGGGCAGTTCCCGGTCGTTCACATCCAGTTCGGTCACGTAGATGTCGAGATTCAGGGCCGCCAGCTCCCGCAGGAAGACGGGCAGGGTGCGGAAGGTGGTGGCTCCGCTGCCGTTGGCATAGAGGTGGGCCTGAAGCCCCACGGCGTTCAGGGGAACGCCCCGGTCGCGCAGCTGCCGCAGCAGTGCCAGAAACGAGCGCCGTTTGCGGGCCGTCTTGGCGTCATCCCCCTCCAGTCCGTATTCGTTGATCACCAGGGCGGCCTTGGGATCGGCCTGGTGCGCCCGGGTCAGGGCGCTGGCGATGTACTCGGGTCCCAGCCGCTCCAGCCAGAGGTTTCGCCGCAGGCCCGTGCCGTCGTCGGCGATCGGTTCGTTCACCACATCCCACGACGGCAGCTTGCCGCGGTAGTGGCCCACCACGGTGCGGATGTAGGTCGCCAAGGCCTTGTCCAGCTCAGCCGCCGGCAGGGCCTTGACCCACCCCGGCAACTGCTCGTGCCACAGCAGGGTGTGACCCCGCATCACCAGCCCGTGCTCGCGGGCGAAAGCCAGCAGCCGGTCCGGGGCGCTGAAATCGAAGCGCCCGGGCGCCGCTTCCACCCCATCCCACTTCAGCTCGGATTCGGGCACGATCAGGCCGCTCTGGCTGGTCACCAGACGCTGCAGGTCGGGGTTCTGCAGCTGGTCGTTCGTGACGGCGGTGCCCCAGACCAGCCCCCGCGCCGCCGCCAGCCCCTGCAGGGTCGGGGAAGTGCCCGGCGGCAATGCCCGCGCCACGCTCCAGCCCAGGGCCCCCACGACAGCCAGAAGAATCAGTTGCCGTCGTCGCATGGCCCCGCTGCAGACGTGCCCTCCCACTCTGGCCGGTCAGGCCGGATCGGTCCCCAGCAGCGCCCGCAGGCCCTCCTCATCCAGCACGCTCACCCCCAGCTCCTGGGCCTTGGTGAGCTTGCTGCCGGCCTCCTCGCCCGCCACCACGTGGTTGGTCTTGCGGCTCACCGAACCGATCACCTTCCCCCCGGCCGCCTCGATCAGGGCCTGGGCGGCGGAGCGGCTCAGGCTGGGCAGGGTGCCGGTGAGCACGAAGGTCAGCCCCGCCAGGGGTGTGGCCGGCGGCGGCCCTCCGCCCCCGTCCTGCTCCGGCGCTGCGGCCAGGGAGAAGCCCAGCACCGCCAGCTGCTCCAGCAGCGCCCGGTTGGCCGGGGTGGCGAACCACTGCCGCAGGGACTGGGCGATCTCGGGGCCGATGCCGAAGACCGCCGTGAGCTGATCCGGTGCCTCGTCCCCGTCGGCAGCCAACGCGGCGGCCTCCAGCTCGGCAGCGCTGAGGAACGCCCGGGCCAGGGCCTTGGCGTTGACCTCGCCCACGTGGTGGATGCCGAGGCCGTAAAGCTGCCGGTGCCAGGGCTGCTGCTTCGAGGCCTCCAGGGCAGCCACCAATTTGGCGGCCGAGGTGTCCCCCATGCGCTCAAGGCTGCTTAGCAGGGCGGCATCCAGGCGGTAGAGGTCGGGGATCGACGCCACCAGGCCCCGGTCCACCAGCTGCTCGATCAACTTGATCCCCAGGCCGTCCACGTCGAGGGCCGCTTTGCTCACCCAGTGGC
>NZ_JAYGHY010000010.1:11771-73074 GCF_034931305.1 Cyanobium gracile UHCC 0281
GCAGGGAGCCCCGCAGGATGGCGGGGCAGCCGTTGTTGACGCAGCGGGTGGCGGCTTCCCCCTCCTCGCGCACCAGCACCGAGCCGCATTCCGGGCAGGTGGCGGGCAGCTCCAGCCGGGCCGCTCCATCCGGCCGCAACTCCTTCAGCACCCGCACCACCTCGGGGATGATCTCGCCGGCCTTACGCACCACGATCGTGTCGCCGGCGCAGAGATCCAGCTCCGCCAGGCGGTCGGCGTTGTGGAGCGTGGCGCGGCTGACGCTGGTGCCGGCCAGGGGCACCGGCTCGAACTCCGCCACCGGCGTGACGACGCCCGTGCGGCCCACCTGGCAGGTGAGACGCAGCAGGCGGCTGGGGGCCTCCTCGGCGGCGTACTTGAGGGCGATCGCCCAGCGGGGCGCCTTCTGGGTGAAGCCCGCCTCCTCCTGCAGACGCAGGTCGTCGAGTTTCACCACCGCCCCGTCGGTGGCGTAGGGCAGGCCGCGGCGCTCCTGCTCCCAGCGGTCGCAGATGGCCTTCACCGCCGCGAGCGAATGCAGCAACTCCGCGCCGGGATGCACCCGGAAGCCGGCAGCCTGTAGCCACTGCTGCAAGTCACTGGGTGATCAATTAGGACCTGCGATCAGAGAAACATCACAATCGACTGCGAACTTTCAGAGTATGCTCGTCAGGCTACTGAAGAGGGTGCGATCTTTGTCAGTCATGTGGGTTGAGGACTCGTTTGATGTGGAGCCTGGCATTGGCGTCGCCTGTGCCCGAGATAACTCGACCTCAGATCCTCTGTTTAAGCAGGCTCAAGACCATCTGCGCCGTGAACTGTCTTTATTCCTGCTCACCAAGGATGATGTCGACATTGTCTATAGGCCACAATGTAGCCTGCTGTTGACAAGCTCCTTAGATCATATTGAATCCAACAACAAGATTCGTGATGCCTACGGTTCCGGAGTTCCGGTCGTGCTGGCCTCCGATATTGTTACATGCTCTGTCGGAGAAAGAATTCGAGCATTCCTTGCGCCTTCGCGTCATGCGGATTACTGTAATGACAAACAAGAATTTGAGGGGTCATGGCATCTCGCTAGCCACGTCCTGAAGGCCAGCGATAGGTTTTTTGCGACGCACACTCGGGCTGGAGGTAAGTTGAAGTGCATTGAGCGCATTGAAGAGCATCTGCGCAGTGTTATTGGCGAGCCCCAGGAAGTGGGCAATGCGCTTCCCCAAAAGCAGCTGATCGATTTCGTTGTCGTGCCAACTCTCCGCACACATTCAAAAAACCTCAGGCTTGCGGTCAATCGGCATCCTCCTGTTCCAGTGATTCGCTCTTACGAACTAATTGATAAAGCCGAAGGCGATGAGGTGCCAGCATGGATTTGGCAGGGCGGTGAAATGTGGGCATATCCTCGGAAGTACAATCCTCGATAGCTGTCCACCGAATCGAACTAGAATCAAATATCCGAGCAGTTTCGAGAATTTATTATGTGTCTTTGCGCCCGGATTGTCTTTTGACTTCCGTTATTATGTTTCATTCAGCAAAGTCTTTAGCTCATGTTCGTCTAGCACTTGAATTCCAAGGTTCTTGGCTTTGGTTAGCTTGCTGCCAGCTTTTTCCCCAGCTACGACGTAGTCTGTTTTGTTGCTCACGCTGCTGATTACCCTTCCCCCTGCTGCTTCGATCAGGGCCTGGGCATCGGCTCTCTTCAGCGTGGGTAGGGTACCGGTTAGCACAAAGCTCTTGTTGGCTAGAGCGGTAGGGCGTTGGCCGTGTAGCTGGTTTGTGTCATCTGAGAGAGCGAATTGGGCGTTTTCCGAAAGAAGGTTGCCAGTTTCCTGTTGAAGAGATTTGACTAAGTCTTCGTTGGCGCGCGTGGAAAACCAATTGATCAGGCTTTGAATAGTGCGCTCTCCAATGCCTGGTATTTCATGGAGGATTTCCGGCGTCTCATCAAGAGCGGAACGTAGATCGGTCACGCTTCTATACCGACTGGCCAGGGCTTTGGCATTTACCTCTCCCACGTGGTGTATCCCCAGGCCGTAGAGCTGGCGGTACCAGGGCTGCTGCTTAGAGGTCTCCAGGGCGGCCACCAGATTGCTTGCACTCTTCGTCCCCATTCCCTCCATGCTGGCCAGGAGAGCCGCATTGAGCTGGTAGAGATCCGCGATGGAGTGCACTAGTCGGTTTTCCACAAGTTGCTCGATCCGTTTTGCGCCCAGCCCTTTGATGTCAAGGGCCCCCTTGCTCACCCAGTGGCGCAGGGAGCCCCGCAGGATGGCGGGGCAGCCGTTGTTGACGCAGCGGGTGGCGGCTTCCCCCTCCTCGCGCACCAGCACCGAGCCGCATTCCGGGCAGGTGGCGGGCAGCTCCAGCCGGGCCGCTCCCTCCGGCCGCAACTCCTTCAGCACCCGCACCACCTCGGGGATGATCTCGCCGGCCTTGCGCACCACGATCGTGTCGCCGGCGCAGAGATCCAGCTCCGCCAGGCGGTCGGCGTTGTGGAGCGTGGCGCGGCTGACGCTGGTGCCGGCCAGGGGCACCGGCTCGAACTCCGCCACCGGGGTGACGACCCCCGTGCGGCCCACCTGGCAGGTGAGACGCAGCAGGCGGCTGGGGGCCTCCTCGGCGGCGTATTTGAGGGCGATCGCCCAGCGGGGGGCCTTCTGGGTGAAGCCCGCCTCCTCCTGCAGGCGCAGGTCGTCGAGTTTCACCACCACCCCATCGGTGGCGTAGGGCAGACCGCGGCGCTCCTGCTCCCAGCGGTCGCAGAAGGCCTTCACCGCCGCCAGGTCGGGGCAGAGGGCGCAGTGGGGATTGACGCAGAACCCGGCCGCCTTGAGCCAGTCAAGGGCCTGCCACTGGCTGCGGGGCCCGGCCAGCCAGTCGTCGGGCAGGTGCAGGGTGTAGGCGAAGAACGACAGGCCCCGCGCGGCCACCACCTTCGGATCCAGCTGGCGCAGGGTGCCGGCACAGGCGTTGCGCGGGTTGGCGAACGGGGCTTCGCCCCGCTCGGCGCGCTCGGCATTGATGGCGGTGAAGGTGGCTTCGGGGATGAAGGCCTCACCGCGCACCTCCACCCAGGCCGGCGGCGACGCCAACGCCAGCCGCAGGGGCACGCTGCGGATCGTGCGCACGTTGGCGGTGATCTCCTCCCCCCGCTCCCCGTCACCCCGGGTGGCGGCCCGCACCAGCACCCCCTGCTCGTAGCTCAGGGCCAGGGCGTTGCCGTCGATCTTGAGCTCGCCCACCATCGGCAGGGCCGGCGCCTGGGAACCCTCCTGGGCTTCGCGGTCGAGCACCTTGAGCAGGCGGCCGTACCAGACGTCCAGGTCGTCAGGGGAAAAGGCGTTGTCGAGGCTCAGCAGGGGAACCCTGTGGGCCACGCTCGTGAAGCCTTCGGCCGGGGCTCCCCCCACCCGGCGGGTGGGGCTGTCGGGCCCGATCAGCTCCGGATCGGCCTCCTCGAGCGCCACCAACTCCCGGTAGAGCCGGTCGTAGACCGGATCCTCCATTTCGGGAGCATCGAGAACGTAGTAGGCATGGGCGGCGCGGTTGAGCAGCCGCCGCAGTTCTTCTGCCCGGGCTTGGGCCACGGCTCAGGCGGCCGCCAGCCGGGTGATGCGATCCACCCGCCAGGCCTCTTCCACCTTCACGAAGGTGAAGTCGAGCGGCAGTTCCTCCTTGCCGTCGGTCTTGAGCTTGACCGTCAGGATCACCTGGCCCTCCTGCAGCCGCGGCCGGCCGGACTTGAGGTTGCGGTACTTGTTGAGCTGCAGCCCGGCCAGGAAGCGGATGAACTGTTGGCGGTTGACGTGGGAGCGGTAGTTGCGGGTGGTCAGCAGGTAGGCCCCGTCCACCTGGCCGGAGGCCACCTGGGTGAAGAACTGCTTGATCAGCGGATTGATGCCCCGGGCGCTGAGCACCAGCCGGACCGCCGAGATGGTCCAGTACAGAAGCAAGCCACCGGCTCCCGCCAGCAGGAGCTTGGTGCCGATGTCGCGGGCCAGTCCCCAGTCCATGGTGATCCCATCCGTTCGCAGCGTTGCAGAGTCTGACGGACGACCCCACCAGAATGGGCCGATGCCCCTGGAACCGCTGCTGCCCCTGTTCCACCGGCTCAATCGCGAGCACTTCGACGGCCAGCTCACCCGCCAGGACAAGCCGCTGGTGGACGTGCGCTGGAGCGACGGCCGCCTCACCCGCACCGCCGGCCTCTACCGGCGTGGCCCCGACCTTTGCGAGATCGTTCTGTCCCGGCCCCTGCTGGAACCGTTGCCCCGGCAAGCCACCCTCGGCACCCTCTGCCACGAGATGATCCACGCCTGGGTGGATCGGGTGCTGGCGGTGCGGGAGGTGCATGGCCCCCACTTCCGGGCCCGGATGGCGGCGATCAACCAGGCCCAGGATGGTTTTGAGGTCAGCCTGCGGCACCGCTACCCCCTGCCGGTGGTCGCCAGCCGCTGGATAGCCCGTTGCCCGTGCTGCGGCAGCCGGACGCCCTACCAGCGTCGCCGGCAGGGACTGGCCTGCCGCCACTGCTGCGAGCGCCTCCATGGCGGCCGCTGGGATGCCAGCTGTCTGCTGGTGTTCGAGCCCAACACCGCCTAGGTTCGCCGCAGGTGTTGGGGCCGATGGCGACGTTTCTGTGGACCCTGGAATGGGGTGGTTTCACCATTGCCCTGGTGGGGATGGGGCGGGAGCACTGGCTCTCCGGTCGGCGCCGTTAAAATGGCCTGATGCCTACGACGGATCAGGGCTACGGCCGCGAGCGCGATCCCCGAGACCGCGAGTTCCGTGAGCGTGAAACGGCCCGGCGGCCAAGGGCCGGCACCGACCCGCTGGATCAACGGGTCGACCGCTGGGTGACGGCTGGGCGCCAGTTCGTCGAAGGGGTGGCGGGCTCCCGGCCTGGCGGCCGTCCGGCGCCTCGGGGCGCCGACCGTCGCCCCCCGTTGCGGCCCCGCATGGACGAGCTCGGCCGCTGGGTGGAGGGGCGCCTCGACTGGCTTCTCGATGACGGGGACGACTGGCGCGAACCGTGGCAGGAGTCCGAACGCAGCACGCCTGTGCCGCCGCCCCCTGGGGAGCAGCAGCCCGCCGCGCCGGGCCGTCCGCGCCGCCAGGGACTTGAGGCGGTGTCGCGCCGCGGCCGGTCGGGATCCGCCCCGTCCCAGCCGCCGGCTCCAGAACCCCGTCCCAGCATGGGTACCGCCACCACCGGCGATGGCGACTGGCCCGATGACGCCAGCTTCACCCTGCCCCGGTGGCAACGCCCCGAGTCCAGCGAGCGTCCCTCTCCCCCGGAAGCGGTGGCCAACTCCCCAGCCGACGGCCGGCCCCTGCCGCGCTCAAGCCGACGACGTCCCTGAGCCATGGACACCGCCAGTTCGGACCGGAGTGGGTTAGGAATACCTTGTCATTGAAATCTTGTCGGCCATGAGCAGCCTGGTGGTTGTTGGGTTTCCGTCCGTCGCGGAAGCGGACCAGGTCCGGCGTCAATTGGTGGAGATCCAGAAGGAGGAACTGATCGCCCTGGAGGATGCGGTCGTGGTGGAAGCGGAGCCGGACGGCAAGGTCCGCCTGCACCAGTCGCTCAACCTCACCAAAGCGGGGGCTCTCGGCGGTGGCTTCTGGGGAACCCTCGTGGGCTTGCTGTTCCTCAATCCCCTGCTTGGGGCTGCCGTTGGGGCGGGTCTGGGGGCCGCTTCAGGCTCCCTGTCCGATCTGGGCATCAATGACGGCTTCATGCGCGAGGTGGGAGAAACCCTCCCCCCCGGCAGTGCGGCTCTCTGCCTGCTGCTGCGCGATGCCACCCCCGACCGGCTGATCGACCGCCTGAGGGTTCACGCCCCCCACGCCAAGCTGCTGCGCACCAACCTCAGCACGACCGACGAGGACCGGCTGCGTCAGATGCTCGAGCAGGCGAGCAAGCAGGCCCAGGGACTGCGGTTGTCCTGAGCTTCGGGTTGACCCGGAAGCTGCAGCCCCTCTGACGCAATTCCCTGTTGACCGGCTTCACCAGGTCGCTGGGAACGTCATCGGCCATCTCCTCAACGGAGATGCTGATCGACGGTGAGCCGTTCTGAAGGGCACTGAGCAGATCCGCCCAGAGGCTCACCATCGTGCGCTGGGCCTGGGGCACCAGCCCCAGCCTCTCCAGGTGGGGGGCACATCCCTGATGCAGCCAGAGGCTGGAGTGGTGATGGCCGGGCTGGGGGCGCATGGCCAGGCCGGCCGCCAGGGCTTCGGCGGTGGGCTCGCCGCCGCTGCGGCGTAGGCCGGAGGCCACCAGCAGTTTCCCGGTGTGGACGGCTGACACGCCATAGCGGCGGCCCAGTTCGGTGAGGGTGAGCCAGTCGCCTCCGGGTGGGGTCTGGGCGCTGTGGCGGGTAGACATGGAGGCGGAATCGAGTAACCGAATCCTGCCCGTGACCCCTGAAGCGTCAATTCGTCAACAGGAAACCGCCACATGGTGTTACCGAATTGATGAGACTTTACGAACAATTCAGGTTTCGGCCGGGCCCAGCCAGCGCTCCAGCGCCGGGGAGAACACCTCCCTGATCACCGTGAGTTCCCTCCCCTGGCGAAAGAAGCGGTAGTGGCGGCTCCAGAAGGGGCCCTTGCAGCCGAAGCGCTCCTTCAGCCAGGGTTCCTGCACCTGGCCGAAACCATCCACCTCCCGGTACAGCTCTGCCCGTCCGGCCGAGAGGCTGCGCCAGATCGGCAGGCGGCGATCCTGCAGATGGGCCTCCGCCTCGGCCTGGTTCCACCAGCTCTCCGCCCAGCCCAGGGCCTGGGGCCCGCAGGTGAGCCACACCTGTCGCCGCAGCAGGGGCTCGGCCAGGTGGGCCACCTCCGCCGGAGCCCCTGGCGATCCCCCCGGTTCGGAGGCCATGGCGATCAGTTCGACCTCCACCGGCAGGCCGGTGAGCAGTTGCAGGTGCCGGGTCGGGCTGCCGTCTCCAAGCAGCAGCAGCTTCCAGGGCCCGGTGAGTTCCCGGCCGGTCGGCAGACCCTGGCGTTCGGCGGCGTTGGCCTGCCACAGAAAGCCGGGAGAGGGCCACAGGCCGCCGGAGTCAGGGGTCATGGCGGGCTGGGGCGCGGGTCAGTAGCCGTTCGGGTCAGTAGCCGTTACTGATCGAGATGCGCCGGACCTCGCCGCCGCGCTCGATCAGGGCGGTATCGCCATCGGCGGAGCGCAGGCGCCAGCCGCTGCCACCGATCGCTTCTCCGGTGTTGACGCTGGTGGAGCTTCCCCCCATCTGGAAGATCGCCGAGGCAGGGCGTCCCGCCGAGCCCACAACACCGACCAGCTCCGGAACGGCACCGCCCCCACCGACCGGGGCGGCGCTGCGCTCGGGGTAGGCCCCGCCGCTGCTGGCGGGGGGGGCGGCGGCGGCCAGTTTCGGGCTCACCGGCACCCGCAGGACTGGGGCCCTCGCCCCCTCCTGCTGGGGCAGCTGGGACAGCTGCTCGATCCAGGGTTCTTCCGGTGGAGGCGGGAGCTGGTCGCCGGACAGCGGCAGCATGGTCTGGCCACCGCTGACCAGGTTGGTGCCACCCACGGCCCCGAGCGGGGCCGGATTGGCCGGCCCGAGACTGCGTAACCGTTCCACCAGCAACAGGCTGCGCTCCTGCGTGAGGGCTTGCTGCATGCGGCTGGAGTGGGTCAGGTACAGCACCGAGCTGGCGACGCTGATCATGCAGACCCCGCCCATTGCCGTCAGCAGCAGGGTGTGGCGGTCGGGCCGTGCCGGGGTGGGGGCCATTGAAGGGGATGGAGTGGCCGGACGTCCCCGCAACCGTCGAGTGGGGGTGGCCACCGGCAGTGGTGGCGGCGGCTCGGCCTGGGCCGCCACATCGAGATCAATGGTGGCCTCAGGGTCGAACACCCGGTTCATCATCTGCTCGGCCTTCAGCTCCCAGTAGGCACGGGAGGTGGGGATGCCGCGCAGGGGGCGCCGAGGGGAGGGGCTCACGTGCAGTCCTCGGCGAAGGCGTGCGTCACTGTAACGATGGTTCCGCGCTCTGACGAGGGCCCGGTGGCTCCCGGCGCCGTTCCAGTTCCAGCCAAAGCAGCAGGGCGTTGACATCGGCGGGACTGACGCCGGGAATCCGGGAGGCCTGCCCGAGGCTGCGGGGTTGGATGGCTGTCAGCTTCTCGCGGGCCTCCGCCGAGAGGGTGCCGATGCCGGCGTAGGCGATGCCGGCGGGAATGGCCCGCCCGAGCTGGCGCCGGACCCGCTCGATCTGCTGTTCCTGGCGGGCCAGGTAGCCGCTGTACTTGATGTCGATCTCGGCGCCATCGCGCACGTAGGCCGGCAGATCCGGGTCACAGAGCCCCAGCCGCACCAGGTCCTCGCCGTGCAATCCCGGCCGGCGCAGCAGGTCGGCCAGGGTGATCGAACCGTTGATGCCGGCGCCGGTGACGGCGGCCACGGCAGCGGCGGCGGGGTCGGAGGCCTTGAGCCGCACCGTCTCCAGGCGTTGCTTTTCGGCATCGATCCCAGCCTGCTTCTGTTCGAACAGGCGCCAGCGCCGTTCGTCGATCAGGCCCAGCTGGTGGCCAAGGGGGGTGAGGCGGCGGTCAGCGTTGTCACCGCGCAACACCAGCCGGTACTCGCTGCGGCTGGTGAGCACCCGGTAGGGCTCCTTGAGGTCCTGGGTCACCAGGTCGTCCACCAGGGTGCCGATGTAACTCCCCTCGCGGGGGAAATGCACGGGGTCCTGGCCCCCCAGCAGGCGGGCCGCGTTCAGCCCGGCCACCAGCCCCTGGGCGGCGGCCTCCTCGTAGCCGGTGGTGCCGTTGAGCTGGCCGGCCGAGAACAGGCCCCGCACCCGTTTGGTCTCCAGGGAGGGCTCCAGCTGGGTGGCCGGCAGGATGTCGTAGTCGACGGCGTAGGCGGGGCGCAGCATCACGCAGGCCTCCAGCCCGGGCAGGGTCCGCAGCAGGGCCAGCTGCAGGGATTCGGGCAGGCCGGTGGAGAAACCCTGGACATACAGCTCGGGGGTGTCGCGCCCTTCCGGCTCCAGGAAGATCTGGTGGCTGTCCTTGTCGGCGAAGCGCACGATCTTGTCTTCGATCGAGGGGCAGTAACGGGGCCCTTTGCTGTCGATGAAGCCGCCGTAGATGGGGGTGAGGTGCAGGTTGTCGCGGATCAGCTGGTGGGTGGCCGCCGTGGTGCGGGTGATGTGGCAGGCCATCTGCTCGCCGCTCACCCGGGCGCTGGGATCGAAGCTGAAGAAGCGATCGGCCGCGTCGCTGGGCTGCTCCTCGAGGCGATCGAGGGCCACGCTGCGCCGGTCGACGCGGGCGGGGGTGCCGGTCTTGAGCCGGTCGGTGCGGAACCCCAGCTCCTCCAGGGCTTCGGTGAGGCCTTCGGCCGGTTGTTCGCCGGCGCGGCCCGCCGCCATCGAGCGGTTGCCCACCCAGATGCGGCCGCCCAGGAAGGTGCCGGTGGTGAGGATCACGGCCCCGGCGCCGTAGACACTGCCGAAGTAGGTGCTCACGCCGATCACCCGTGCCCCGGCTGGATCGCCGGGTTCCCCTTCCACCTCCAGGCCCGTCACCATCGCCTCGCGCAGGGCCAGGTTGGGGGTGTGCTGCAGCAGCTGCAGCATCTGGCGGGCGTACTGGCGCTTGTCCGTCTGGGCCCGCAGGGCCCAGACGGCGGGGCCGCGGCTGGCATTGAGCAGTCGTTTCTGCAGGGCGGTGGCGTCCGCCAGGCGTCCGATCACTCCGCCGAGGGCATCCACCTCATGCACCAGCTGGCTCTTGGCCGGCCCGCCCACGGCCGGGTTGCAGGGCTGCCAGGCGATGCGGTCGAGGTTGAGGCTGAACAGTGCTGTGGAGACCCCCAGCCGAGCGGCGGTGAGGGCCGCCTCGCAGCCCGCATGGCCGCCGCCGACCACGATCAGGTCGAAGCGTTCGGTGGGGGCTGCGCTCAGGGCCATGAATGAAATGTATGGCCCTGCAGCAATGGGTGCAGCGGGGCCCCAGGCCAGCAGGGCTCGGATCTAGCCATCCTGGAAGCGATCGCGGATCGCTTCCACCGCGTCGCGTCGCCGCCTGACGGCCGCCACGCAGTCGGCATCGAACTGGCCGGCGGCCACCAGGTGGTCGAGTTCCTCCATGGCCGCGTCCATCGTCCAGGCCTCCTTGTAGTGCCGGTGGCTTGTCAGGGCATCGAGCACATCGGCCACCGCGATGATCCGGGCCTCGAGGGGGATGGCCTCACCCTTAAGGCCCAAGGGATAGCCGGAGCCATCGAGTTTTTCGTGGTGCCCCGCCACGACGTTCTTCATCACGGCTGAGTCGGGGAGATCCTCAAGGCCAAACTCACCCACCATTCTATCCAGGATCTCCATGCCCTTTTGCACATGGGTTTCCATTAACTTGCGTTCCTCAGGATCCAGGGGGCCGGGCTTGAGCAGGATGCAATCAGGAATGCCGATCTTGCCGATGTCATGCAAGGGCGCAAACAGATAGAGATGTTCGATGTATTCATCGCTGAGTCCGTGGCTCTGCTGGAGTTCGCGGGCGATCAGCCGTGCGTAGTGGGCCATGCGCTCAAGGTGGGCACCGGTTTCAAAATCCCGCAGGTTGGCGAACTCCCGGGCCACCTGGGCCGAAGCCGTGATGGAGTGAACCAGATTGAGTTCGCTGCAGATCAACATGTTGATCAGTGAAGCAATCAAAGCGAGTTTCCGCTGCACAGGTTCGGTGAACACTGCGGGCTTCAGTGAATCGAAGAAGAGAAAGCCGATGAACGAACCCTTGTCGAGCAACGGAACGGTCAGCGAAGAGCGGTAGCCCTCCTTCAGTAGCCAGGCCGAGTGCTTGGTGTTGCCGCGCACCGCCGCCGGGATGTTGTCCAGCACGCGGACGGACCGGCTTGTAGCCAGGTGGCTGAGGGACTGGCTTTTGGAGAGGTGGAACTCGTAGCCGGTGATGGCCTCTCCTGTGCGGGTGCTATTCACAAACGTCTTCAGTAAATCGACCCGGGGGTCGTAAAGTGCGACGGCCACCCGATCCACATCGGGCGTCATTTCCATCAATTGCTGGTGCAGCTGGCGCAGCCGCTGATTGAGGGCCTGTCCCACCGGGGGTGCTTCGGTTCCGGTCTCAGCCAGGGTGATCCCGTTGCTGTCAATCGGGCTTGGTCGCGGGGTCATCGCATGGACGCCAAGACGCTTCCTCCATTCTTGCGCGTCGTGGAGCCCCCCTGGCGGATCCCCCTGGCGAAGCGGATTGCCCTCAGGCCCCGGGCCGGACCACGGCGGCCGGCTGCAACGCGTCCGCATAGGCGGGATCCTCGCTGCCGAACACCCGGTCCCAGAAGGTGAAGTAGAGCCCGAAGTGCTTGCCGTAGCGTCGGTGGTGAATCGAGTGATGCGCGGGGCCGATCAGCCAGCGCCCCAGCCAGTGGTGGGGGAAGTGCAGCGGCAGCACCTCCAGGCCCAGGTGGTTCACCACCGCCCACACCGTCATGGTGGTGAGCACCGCCAGCAGGGTGATGAAATGCAGGGGGATCAGCATCACGACCCCAATCAGGAACAGGGCCTGAACCACGGCTTCGAGCGGGTCAAAGGCGAAGGAGGTCCAGGGCGTGGGCTGACGCGATCGGTGGTGCCCCTGGTGAAACCAGGCAAACAGTCTTGGATGGTGAAACAGCCGGTGGGTGGCGTAGAAGTAGGCATCCTGCAGCACGAGCACGGCCAGGTAGCTGAGCGGCAGAACCCACCAGTTCTCTGCATCCATCCGGCCGTGGAGCTTGGTCATCCCCTTGTCGTCCAGGGTCATGATCACGGCCGTGGCCAGGGCGAAGACGCCCGTTGACAGGACGGAGAGTTGGATGTCCTTGAGAACGGAGATCGTCGCCGGCTGGCGGTGATAAAGAAGCCAGTGGGCGAATCCCGCCATGGCGAGATAGCGCACCAGGATGATGGCGAAGAACGTTACAATGTAAAACCAGAAAGAATGCTGCTGCACGTATAGCTTTGCAATGCCTTGATCTTCATGCTACTGGCCCCTTCGCTGGCGCGATACGGCGGTTACCCCTATGCAGCAAGATTGCGGAAACGTGTGAACTGCGGCTCGAACAGCAGCTTGACGGTGCCGACGGGGCCGTTGCGGTGCTTGGTGACGATCACCTCGGTGATGCCGCGGTCGGCGGTCTCGGGGTTGTAATACTCGTCGCGGTAGATCATCAGCACCAGGTCGGCGTCCTGCTCGATGGAGCCCGATTCCCGCAGGTCGCTGAGCATCGGGCGCTTGTTGGTGCGGGACTCCACGCCCCGGCTGAGCTGGGAGAGGGCGATCACGGGCACGTGCAGCTCCCGGGCCATGCCTTTGAGGCCACGGGTGATGCGGGAGAGTTCCTGGACGCGGTTGTCGGGCGTGCTGCCCTCCATCAGCTGCAGGTAATCGATCACGATCAGGCCGAGCTCCTTGCCGGTTTCGGCCATCAGGCGCCGGCAGAGCGAGCGCATCTCGAGCACGCCGGAGTTGGGTTTGTCGTCGATGAACAGGGGCAGCTGGCCGAGGCTGTTGATGCCCTGGCCGAGCAGGGGCCACTCTTCCTGCTGCAGGCGGCCGGTGCGCAGGCGGCCACTCTCGATGCCCACCTCCATCGAGAGCAGGCGGTAGGTGAGCTGTTCCTTGCTCATCTCCAGGCTGAACACGCAGACCGGCAGCTGGTGCAGCTGGGCCACGTTCTTGGCGATGTTCATGACGATGGAGGTTTTGCCCATCGCGGGGCGCCCGGCCACGATGATCAGGTCGCTGCGCTGCAGGCCCTGGGTGATGGCGTCGAGGTCGTAGAAGTTGACCGGGATGCCGGCGACGGCGGTGCCCAGGGAGCGGCTCTCGATCTCGTTGAAGGTGCTGGTGAGGATCTCGGCGGTGGGGGTGAGGCCGGCGGTGGGCTTCTCCTGGCTGATCGCGAAGATCTTCTGCTCGGCCTCATCGAGCACCTGCTCCATGGGGATGCTCTGGTCGAAGCCCAGGCGGATCACATCATTGGCGGAGCGGATCAGTTGCCGGCGCAGGTGCTTGTCCATCACCAGGCGGGCCACCTGGTCGATGGAGGCGGTGGAGAGGGTGCGCTCCACCAGCTCGACGAGCCGGGCACTGCCGCCCACCTTCTCCAGTTGGCCGGTGTCGGCCAGCCAGGCCGCCATGGCCGTGAGATCGGTGGGCTTGCCCTGGCTGTGCAGCATCAGGGCGGTGCGGTAGATCTCGCGGTGGGCGCCCAGATAGAACGCCTCCGGACGCAACACGTCGGCGATGCGGCCGATGGCATCGGGATCCAACAGGATGCCCCCCAGGACCGACTCCTCCGCCTCCAGGTTCTGGGGGGGAACGGAATCGGGCAGGGCCTCGAAACCAGCCTGTTCGGCCCGCCGGGCCGACGGCTTCTGACCGTCAGGTCTGGGGGGATCGGATCCAGCCAGGGGCACGCTCACCATGGACGCCATTCCAGAACGCGACTCACCGCAGAGGGGGCCGGATCGGTCGGGATCGGGCGCCAGTGAGAGGAATCACTCTGGGGCCCGGAGCCGAAAAAATCGGTTCGCGGCTGGCTGATCAGTAGCTGACCACTTCCAGGTTGACGTCGGCGACAACCTCGGGGTGCAGCTTGATCTGCACCTTGTAGGAGCCGGTGCGGTGGATCTCGGGAACGGTGATGACGCGGCGGTCGACCTCCTTCTTGGTGGCCGCTTCGATGGCTTCAGCCACGTCGCCGTTGGTGACGGTGCCGAACAGGACGTCATCGCCGCCGGTCTGCTTCTTGACAGTGAAGCGGCCGATGGTGTCGAGGGCGGTGCGGAAGGCCACGGCCTCCGCCTTGAGGGCGGCCTGGCGCTCGGCCTCCTTGGCCCGCCGGTGCTCCACCTGACGCAACACCGCGGCGGTGACGGCCAGGGCCTTGCCGGTGGGAAGGAGGTAGTTACGGGCGTAACCAGGGGCCACATCCACCAGATCCCCGTTCTTGCCCAGGGACAGGATGTCCTCGCTCAGGACCACCTGCACACGCTTCTTGACCATGACAACGCCCCGGCTGAGCCATCTGAAATCCGATCGGCCAGCCTACGACATGGCGCTGGTGGGGGCCGCCGCCCGGGGCAGGCGGACGCGGGTGGCCAGGCCCAGGGCCCGCATCAGACGGATGTGCTGCCAGGTGAGGTCGAACTGGCGGGGGCCGAAGCCATGGCGGGCGGAATGGGGGAAGGCGTGGTGGTTGTTGTGCCAGCCCTCACCGAAGGTGAGCGCGGCCACCCAGGGGTTGTTCTTCGACTTGTCGCCGCTGTCGTGGACGGACTCTCCCCACAGATGGGTGGCGGAATTCACCAGCCAGGTGCACTGGTAGACGATCACCAGACGCAGGGGAATGCCCCACAGCACCAGGGCCCAGCCGCCGGCGCCGGTGACGCTGCCGATCCAGAACAGCAGCAGGCCCAGGGGCACCTGGAGCAGCAGGAAGCCCTTGTTCAGCCAGCGGTAGTAAGGGTCGGTGGCCAGGTCGCCGGTGAGCCGAGGCACGGCGGCCATGGCGGGGATCTCCTCAAACATCCAGGTCATGTGGGCCCACCAGAAGCCCTTGTTGCTGTCGTGGTGATCCGCTTCCGTATCGGAAAACTTGTGGTGGTGGCGGTGCAGGCCGACCCAGTCGATCGGGCCGTGCTGGCAGCTGAGGGCGCCGCAGGTGGCGAAAAAGCGCTCCAGCCAGAGGGGCACGCGGAAGGAGCGGTGGCTGAGCAGGCGGTGGTAGCCGATCGTGACGCCCAGGCAGGCGGTGACCCAGTACATCACCAGCAGGGCACCGACGGCCTCCAGGCTCCAGAAGCGGGGCAGCAGGGCCACCACCGCCAGGATGTGGATCAGGACCATGAAGCCGATCGTGCCCCAGCGGGTGCCCTTGGGGGAGACGCCACGGGGTTCTCCGCGGCGGGGCTCGTGCAGGGCCCGGGCACGGACCAGGGCATCGGCCCCCTGGTTGATGGTGGCGGGGCGCCGGGTGTGGCGGGCTTTGGTGCCGGCCTCGCGGCGGCTGCCGGAGGGGGCAGCTGGCGGGATGGCGGGGCGGGAGAGGGGGGTGACGGCCATAGAGGACCGGGCTCCTGATGAGTGACTAAGATGGTAGCAATACGAATCCTGATCGAGTGGGGTATCGAGACGAACTCGTATCTGGTCGCGTCGCCTTCGCCCACCTGATCCGCGTCTGGCACGAGCGCAACGGCTGGTCCCACCGGGTGCTGCCGATGCTGGCCGAGGCCCTCGACCTGGGTCGGGTGCACAACTCCCAGCTCTCGATGCTGCGCAACGGCAAGCTGGCCTCACCGGGCCCGGAGGTGTTCCTGGCCCTGGGGAGCGTGAACCTCTGGCTTGACGCCCAGGCCCCCGAAGGTCGGTTGGAGCCGCTGTCGGCGCGCACCTTGCTGGCGGCCCACCCCGAGCTCTTCGAGGCCCTCTGCAGCTCAGCCTTGCCGGTGCGAGACGAGCGCCAGCGGGTGCTGGGGCCCGGTGCCCTGCTGGAGGTGTTCGTGGGCTTCCGCCAGCCGCCGGCCAGCTTCGATCTGCGCATCGCCGACGCCGAAGCCGGGGGGCTCAGCGCCGCCCTGGCCCAGCTGCTCACCGCCGGCCGGCCCTGGCGTGATTGCCGCGACCGGTTGATGGCGGCCTATCCGGTGGCCAAGCGCCAGCGGCGGGAGCGCTTTGCCGAGGTGATCGCCGGGCAGCGCGACTACACGGCGGTGGAACTCGATGCCGAACTGCCGGAACTGCGTCGCACCCTGGCGGCCCTGGGGGCGGCGGGGGAGGAGGAACTGGGCCCTGACCGCTTCCTGGAGCTGCTGCGCCAGCGGGCCCTTCGGCTGCAGGGGGAAGGGGCCGTGCAGGCGCCCGACGACCTGGCCGCCGCCATTCGCCGGGAGATCGGGGCGGCGATCCCGACGACGACCGACCCGGCGACGCGCTGATCAGGCGCTGGCGGGTGCGTCGCCGCGGTGGCCGAACACAGGGGCGATGCGGACGCGCCTGGCCAGGCCCAGGGCCCGCAGGGCGCGGATGTGCTGCCAGGTGATGTCGAACTCGAACCAGCGCAGCCCGTGACGGGCCGAGTGGGGGTAGGCGTGGTGGTTGTTGTGCCAGCCCTCACCGAAGGTGAGCAGGGCCACCCACCAGCAGTTGCGGGAGCGGTCGGGGCAGTCGAAGTTGCGGTAGCCGAAGGCGTGGGTGGCGGAATTCACCAGCCAGGTGACGTGATACACGAGCACCAGGCGCAGGGGAATGCCCCAGAGCACCAGCCCCAGGCCGCCGCCAGGAACGCCGGCCCAGTTGCCGTACCAGTAGAGGCCGGCCCCCAGGGGCAGTTGCAGCAGCAGGAACCAGCGATCCAGCCAGCGGTAGAAGGGATCCTTCTCCATGTCGCCGGTGAAGCGGTGGATCTCGGTGAGGGCCGGGATCTTGTGCAGCATCCACTCGCTGTGGGCCCACCACAGACCCCGGGCGGCGTCGTGGTGATCGTTGGGCTGGTCGGAGAAGAGGTGGTGGTGGCGGTGCAGCCCCACCCATTCGATCGGGCCGCTCTGGCAGGCCAGGGTGCCCATCAGCACCAGCAGCCGCTCCACCCAGCGGGGGGCTTCGAAGCCCCGATGCGCCACCAGCCGGTGCAGCCCCAGGGTCACCCCCAGCACCGTGGCCCAGTACAGAACCGCCAGCACGATCACCCCCTGCAGGCTCCAGAAGCGCGGCAGCAGGGCGAAGACAGCCCCCACGTGGATGGCCAGCATGAAGCCGGTGGTGCCGGTCTTGAACTTGCGCTGGGTGGCCGGCAGGGGCGGCCTGGGACCCTCCATGGCCGCCAGCAGCTGGGCTTTCTTGCGCGAGTGGCTGGGTTCCTGTCGGGTGACGCGCACGGTTTCGGCGCTCTGGCCGGATCGGAAGGCTTCGGATCGTGCGACCAAGCGTGTCTCCAGTGGTGGGGCGGGTGTGAGCGGGGATGCCACCCCCCATCCTGACCCACGGCAGCGATGGCAGAGTGATCCCTGCTGGCCCCAGGGCGTTGGAGCAAGTTCTTCCAGGCCTGGGTGAGGAGGCTGGTCCTGTCGACAGGGTTGCCGCTGCCCTGGAGCGGCTCGCTCCGATGGCCGCCCGCCGCACGGCCGCCGTGCGGCCCCGCCTGGCGCGGGTGCTGGAGGCCTTCGCCGCCGAACGCCTTGGGGTGCACCACTTCGCCTCGGTCAGCGGTTACGGCCACGGCGACCTGGGCCGGGAGGTGCTGGATCGGGTGTTCGCGCGGGTGCTGCAGGCCGAAGCCGCCGCCGTGCGGCTGCAGTTCGTCAGCGGCACCCATGCCATCACTGCCGCCCTGTTCGGGGTGCTGCGGCCGGGGGACCGGCTGCTGGCGCTCACCGGCCGCCCCTACGACACCCTCGAAGAGGTGATCGGGCTGCGGGGCACGGGCCAGGGATCTCTCGCGGAGTTCGGCATCCGCTACGACGAGCTGCCCCTCACCGAGGCCGGAGAGGTCGATGACGCGGCACTGGAGGACGCCCTCGCCCCCCAGACGCGGATGGTGCTGATCCAGCGCAGCTGCGGCTACAGCTGGCGCCCCTCCTTGCCTGTGGCCAGCATCGGGCGCCTCTGTGAACGGGTCAAGGCGCTTCAGCCCGATTGCGTCTGCTTCGTCGACAACTGCTACGGCGAACTGGTGCAGGAGCTGGAACCCACCGCCGTGGGGGCCGACCTGATCGCCGGATCCCTGATCAAGAACCTCGGCGGCACCATCGCGCCGACGGGGGGCTATGTGGCCGGCCGCCAGGAGCTGGTGGAGATGGCCTGCTGCCGGCTCACCGCCCCGGGCATCGGCAGCGAGGGGGGCACGGGGTTCGATCAGTACCGGCTGCTGTTCCAGGGATTGTTCCTGGCCCCCCAGATGGTGGCCGAGGCCCTGATCGGCGCCGACCTGGTGGCTGAGGTGTTCAGTGGCCTGGGCTATGCGGTGAACCCCGCCCCCGGTGCCCAGCGCAGCGACGTGATCCAGGCGGTTCGGCTCGGCCATCCCGATCGGCTCATCGCCGTCTGCCGGGCGTTCCAGCAGCTGTCTCCTGTGGGGGCCTACCTGGATCCGGTGCCGGCCCCCATGCCGGGCTACGCCAGTGATCTGGTCATGGCTGGGGGCACGTTCATCGACGGCAGCACCAGCGAGTTCTCCGCCGATGGCCCGCTGCGGGAGCCGTACGTGCTCTACGCCCAGGGCGGTACCCACCACGGCCATGTGGCCCTGGCCCTGGAGCGGGCCCTGGCCGCCCTGACGTCCCTACCGCAGGCAGACTGAGGCGGCCTCCCCCGCACTCCACCGGCCTTGGCGCACTCCTTCCCCGACGACTGCCGCTATTCCGAAAGCCACGAGTACGTGCGCCCGGAGGGTGACCTGGTGCGCCTTGGCATCAGCTCCTTTGCCGTCGATCAACTCGGTGACATCGTTTTTGTCGAGTTACCGGCTGTGGGGGCAGCGTTGGCGCGCGGCACCAGCTTCGGCAGCGTCGAATCGGTCAAGGCGGTGGAGGATCTGATGGCCCCGGTGAGCGGCACGGTGGAGGCCCGCAACGAGGCGGTGCTGGCCAGCCCCGAGGAGCTTCAGAACGATCCCTATGGGGAAGGCTGGCTGCTGGTGGTGCGGCTCGGCGCGCCTGATGAACTGGAGGCGCTGATGGATGCCGCCACCTACGGGGCCAAGGTGCAGGCGGGCTGATTGTCCTTAGGATCCCGCCACCTCCAGCCCGAACGCCCGTGTCCGCCTCCTTCCTGGTCCGGCATCTGGGTCCGGATTCCGAGGATCAGCAACGGATGCTGGTGGAGCTCGGCCTGGGCTCCCTCGATCAGCTGGCGGCCGAGGTCGTTCCCGCTGACATCCTGCTGACGGCGGCCGACGCCGAGATCGGCCTGCCGCTCCCCTGCTCGGAGGCGGAGGCCCTGGCGGAACTGGCTGGACTGGCTTCCCGCAACCGGGTGCTGCGCAGCCTGATCGGGCTCGGTTATCACGGCACGGCGACGCCGGCCCTGATCCAGCGCCACGTGCTGGAAAACCCCTGCTGGTATACCGCCTACACCCCCTACCAGGCGGAAATCGCCCAAGGCCGCCTGGAAGCTCTGCTGAACTTCCAGACCCTGGTCAGTGAGCTGACGGGGTTGCCCATCGCCAATGCTTCGTTGCTGGATGAGGCCACCGCCGCCGCCGAAGCGATGGCGATGGCGGCGGCGGTCAGCCCCCGGCAGGGGGCCCGCCGTTTTCTGGTCGACCGGGCTGTTTTCCCCCAGACCCTGGCCGTGCTCCAGACCCGGGCCGAACCCCTGGGGATCGAGATCGAGATCTTCGACGCCGAAGCCGCCGCCAACGGTCCCGATGGGGTGCTGGGCGAGGACGTGTTCGGCCTGCTGCTGCAGCTGCCCGGGGTCGGGGGCCGGCTCTGGGACCCCTCGGCGCTGCTGGCGGCGGCCCGCTCCGGCGCGGTGATCAGCACGGTGGCCGTTGATCCCCTGGCCCAGGCGCTTCTGGCCCCGGTGGGTGAGCTGGGCGCCGACATCGCCGTTGGCAGCCTGCAGCGCTATGGCGTGCCGATGGGGTTCGGCGGTCCCCACGCGGCCTTCTTCGCCACCCGGGAGGACTTCAAGCGTCAGATCCCGGGCCGCCTGGTGGGGCAGTCGAAGGACGCCGAAGGGAATCCGGCGCTGCGTCTGGCCCTCCAGACCCGGGAGCAGCACATCCGTCGCGACAAGGCCACCAGCAACATCTGCACGGCCCAGGTCCTGCTCGCGGTGATGGCGAGCTTCTATGCCGTGCACCACGGCCCTGATGGCCTCGAAGCCATCGCCCGTCGCCTTCTGGTGCTGCGCCAGGGGCTGGTGCTGGGGCTGGCGGCCCTGGGCTTGGCGACCGAACCAGGGGCGGCCTTCGACACCGTGGTGCTGCGCACCACCGCCGCGAACGCCCTGCGCCAAAAGGCCGTGGCCGCCGGCTTCAACCTGCGCTGCGGGATCCGTGGCGACGACGGAGAGGTGGCCCTGGCGATCAGCCTCGATGAACTCTCCACCCCTGAGGAACTGGCCACCCTGCTGGAGGTCCTGGCGGCGGACCCCGCCGCCGCCGCCGAGGCGCGCACGGCCCTCCAGGCCGGCCTGGTTGCCCTGGAGGGCAAGCCCCTGGCGGAGCTGCTCGAGGGCGTGCCCAGGCGGGAACGCCCCTGGCTGCGCCAGGAGGTGTTCCATCGCTACCGCAGCGAGACGGAGCTGCTGCGCTACATCCAGCGCCTGGTGAGCAAGGATCTCTCGCTCGTCCACGGAATGATCCCGTTGGGCAGTTGCACCATGAAGCTCAACGCCGCCGCCGAACTGGCGCCGGTGAGCTGGCCGGCCTTCGCCCAGATGCATCCGTTCGCCCCCGCCGACCAGACCGGCGGCTACGCCGCCCTGGCGGCGGATCTGGAGGCCTGGCTGGGGGCGATCACCGGCTTTGCGGGGGTGTCGCTGCAGCCGAATGCCGGCTCCCAGGGGGAGTATGCCGGCCTGATGGTGATCCGGGCCTGGCACCGCAGCCGGGGGGAGGGCCACCGGCAGGTGTGCCTGATCCCCACCAGCGCCCACGGCACCAATCCCGCCAGCGCCGTGATGGCCGGCATGCGGGTGGTGGCGGTGGCCTGCGACAGCCACGGCAACATCGACATCGCCGACCTGGAGGCCAAGGCCGCTGCCCACGCCGCCAACCTGGCGGCCGTGATGGTCACCTACCCCTCCACCCACGGGGTGTTCGAAACGGGCATCCGCCGCATCTGCCAGGTCGTTCACGACCACGGCGGCCAGGTGTATCTGGATGGGGCCAACCTCAACGCCCAGGTGGGGCTCTGCAAACCGGGGCTCTACGGCGCCGACGTCTGCCATCTCAACCTCCACAAGACCTTCTGCATCCCCCATGGCGGCGGTGGCCCCGGGGTGGGTCCGATCGGCGTGGCGGCCCACCTGGTGCCCTTCCTGCCCTCCCATCCCCTGGACGCCGCCGCAGGCCGCCAGGCGATCGGCCCGGTGTCGGCGGCGCCTCTGGGCAGTGCCGGCATCCTGCCGATCAGCTGGATGTACATCCGCATGATGGGGGGGTCGGGCCTGCGCACCGCAAGCCAGGTGGCCCTGCTGGCGGCCAACGTGATCGCCGAGCGACTCGAGCCCCATTTCCCCGTGCTCTACCGCGGCCGCGGCGGCCGGGTGGCCCATGAGTGCATCCTCGATCTGCGGCCCCTCAAGCGCAGCTGCGGCCTGGAGGTGGATGATCTGGCCAAGCGGCTGATGGACTACGGCTTCCATGCCCCCACCGTCAGCTGGCCCGTGGCCGGCACGGTGATGGTGGAGCCCACCGAAAGCGAATCGCTGCAGGAGATCGATCGCTTCTGTGCGGCGATGGAGGGGATCCGCCGTGAGGCCTGGGCGATCGAAACCGGGGCCGCCGACCCCCTCGACAACCCGCTCAAGCAGGCTCCCCACACCCTGGCGGCGGTCACCGCCGACTGCTGGGAGCGGGCCTACAGCCGCAGTGAGGCCGCCTTCCCCGCCGGGGAGGAACAGCGGCAGGCCAAGTTCTGGCCGGCGGTCGCCCGCATCGACAATGCCTTCGGCGATCGGAACCTCGTCTGCACCTGCCCGAGCGTGGAAGAGGTGGCAATTCCCGAACTGGCCGCCTGAGTGTTCCGCCGGTACCTTTTCCCCCCGCCATGGCGCATCATTGCTGTGCCATCTCCTAACAGCGATGGCAACAGCCTTTCATTGTCATGGGGTTCATGAACGGCAACGACAACTCAGGTGGTGAGCCGGGCCCGGGTGCCCTTGTGCCCGGTCTGCCGGAGGCCAGCCAACGGGTGGATGGCACCAACGTGGTGCGGGTGCCCTTCGGGGTGCGCCGGGCCCGGCGCAGTCGTCCCGAACGGCCCGACCACTGGGCCACCCTCGTCCTTCCCTTCCAGGCGGGCGGTGGCGGGTCGCCCACGCCGCCCCAGGCGGCCTAGGCCAGCGGCTCAGTAGTTGGCGCCGCTGCGCCGCTGGTGAACGGCGGTGGTGGCGGCCGGATCCAGCAGGTCGCCGCTGAGGGCTTCGGCGTAGAGCAGCCAGTGGTCGCCGCATTCCATTCGCTGGCTCACCCTGGCTTCCAGCCAGGCCAGGGCCTCCGGCAGCAGGGGTTGGCCGCTTGGGGTGGCGTCCAGATCCAGGCCCGCCAGACGATCGGCCCCCGGGGGGAAGGGCTGCAGGAACCGTTTCATCGGTCCGCTTTCCTTCCCGGCCGCCAGCACGTTGAGGCAGAAGCTGTCCCCCACGTGCAGCAGGCTCTCCATCGCCCGATCCTTGGCCACGGCGACGGTGAAGCCGGGGGGGCTGAAGCTGGCCTGGCTGACCCAGCTGGCCACCATCGCGCCACCGATGGCCTCAGGACCATCCCCTTTGCGGGCGAGCACCACGCACAAGGCACCCACCACGCGGCCGAGGGCCTGAATCGCCGGGTTGGTGCGGCTCTCGCTCAGGCCTCCGCCGGTGCTGCGCCGCTGGGTCTGGCGATGCTGGCTGCGCAGGCGGCGGCCCAGGGCGGTGCCGGTTTCCTCCAGGGTGCGCAGGGTGGCCAGATCGGGACTGAACTTGATCCGGATCGGATCGAAGGCGAACTGGAAGCCGCCGTCGCGGAGCTTGCTTTCGAGCAGGTCGATGGCCTCGCCGCTCCAGCCGAAACTGCCGAACACCCCCACCGGCTTGGCCCGGTCGCCTTCGGCCAGCACGGTGCCGAGGGCCGAGACGATCGGGGTGGGTGCATGGCCGCCGAGGGTGGGGGAGCCAATCAGCAGGGCGTCGCAGGTGTGGATCGCCTCCAGCAGCTGTTCCGGCGGCGCGAATTCACAGTTGATGCTCTCCACCCGCACGCCACTGCGGGCCACCCCCTGGGACAGGGCATCGGCGATGGCCGCGGTGTTGCCGTAGGCGCTCGCATAGAGCAGCGCCACCGACAGGCTGGCCTTCTCCTGGCTTTCGCCCCAGCGGCGATAGTCGGCCAGCAGGCTGCGCCAGCTCTGGGCGATGGCGGGTCCATGGCCCGGGGCGATCGTGCGGATCGGTAGTTCATCGAGGCGGTCGACGACCGTCTCCACCTGGCGGGCCATCGGCGCCATCAGGCAGTCGTAGTAGTAGCGGCGGTCCTCCTCGGTGCTGCTGCGACTCGCTTCGGCGAAGTCCTCGGTGCAGAGGTGGGCGGCGAAGAACTTGCCGCTCATCAGCAGCCCGGTGCTGGCCTCGAAGGCCATCAGGCCCCCGGGCCAGCGGGGGGTGGGGGTGGGGATCAGGGTGAGTTCATGGCCGCTGGAAAGGGTGCGGCTGGTTTCCTGCTTGACCACCTCGATGGTGGGCAGGGGCACGGCGTCGGCTGGGGCGGCGGCCTCACCCCCCGGGCCTGGCCGCTGCTGCTCCCACAGTTCGCCCAGCACCTGGGCGCCAGGGTTGGAGGCCACCAGCACTGTGGCGGGCCAGCCCGTCGCCAGCTGCTTCAGCAGGGCCACCCGGTTGGGGTTGAGGTGGCTCACCACCACCTTGAGGGGGGCGTCGGCCGGCACCAGTTGGGCCAGCTGCCCCAGGAAGGGTTCGGCGAAGGAGGCCCCCGGTGGATGCACCAGCACCGGGGCGCCTCCAGCGGCGCCGGGCTCAAAGAGGAAGCTGTTGGCGGTGGTGCCGCGCTCGAGGCCGTATTCCACCTCAAAGCGCAGGCGCCTGGGGCTGAGGCCGCGCAGGCAGATCAGGCCGGGTTCCACCGGCAGGGTGATGACGCGCCGATCGGTCGCGCTGGGAGAGGAGGTCATCAGTAGTGGTTGCCCACCTTGCG
This sequence comes from Cyanobium gracile UHCC 0281, assembly GCF_034931305.1. Classification (GTDB taxonomy): domain Bacteria; phylum Cyanobacteriota; class Cyanobacteriia; order PCC-6307; family Cyanobiaceae; genus Cyanobium; species Cyanobium gracile_A. The sequence continues at coordinate 35,666 of NZ_JAYGHY010000010.1, forward strand.
GTGGTGCACGGCCGTGGCGGCGGTGGTGTCGGCCACGTTGCCCTCTTCCACCACCGCGTAGATGATCCAGTGGTCGGGCCCCTCCATGCGCTGGGTCACCCGGCAGCCCAGGTAGGCGAGGGCATCCCCCAGCACAGGGCCGCCGGCGGCCACGCCCTCGAGGATGGACACCCCGGCGAAGCGGTCGGCCCCCGGTGGGAACCGGCGCAGGAAATGGCGCAGCAGCGGCTGGTGGTTGTCCTCCCGCAGCACGTTGAGCACGAAGCGATCGTCCACCTGCATCAGGGCCTCGATGGCCCGGTCTTTGGCGACGGCCACCGTGAGTCCCGGGGGGTCGAAACTCGCCTGGCTCACCCAGCTGGCCACCATGGCGCTGCTGCGGCTGCCGGCCTCGTCGTCCTGGCGGGCCGTGACGATGTAGAGCCCACCGCTGAGGCGCCCCAGGGCCTTGTCCAGATCCCCATCGATGGACTTCATCGCGGCGATGGTCTTGGCTTTGGTGAGCAGCTGGCCCAGGTCGGTGCCGGCCTCCTCGCAGCGCTGGTAGTCGGCGCCGCTCGGCACCTGGCGAATGCGCAGGGGCTCGAAGGCCCATTTCTGGCCCAGGTTGCGCAGCTGGCCGGCCAGGGTGTCGATCGGTTCGTCGTTGCCGCCGAAGGCGTCGTAGCACCCCACCCACTGCTTGGGATGCAGGGCGGCCAGCAGGGTGCCGATGGCCGTCTGCAGCTCGGGATCGGGGGAGGCCGGCCAGGTGGGAACCACCACGGCGCTGGCCTCGCCGATCAGGGCGGCGAGCTCCTGGGCGTCGGTGCCGCGCAGGTCGACGAGCTGCACCTGGCCGGAGGCCTTGCCCACCCCCCGGGCGATGGCCTGGCTGAGCCGATCGCAGAAGCCGTACTGGCTCAGGTAGCAGACGGCCGCGTAGGCCTCCCCGGCGCTGCGCTGGCCGCTCCAGTCGCGGTAGTCGCCCACCCAGAGCGGCAGATGCTCCCGCAGCAGGGGGCCATGGCCCACGGCGATCGTGGTGATCTCCGGCAGCCCCTCCATGCGCTTGAGGGCCTGCAGCACGCTGCGGGCGTTGGGGGCCATCAGGCAGTCGTAGTAGAAGCGGAAGTCCGGCGCGATGGCCCCCGGATCAACATCGAACAGGTCGTCGGAGCAGTAATGCAGTCCGAAGGCGTCGCAGGTGTAGAGGAGGCCGGTGCCGTGATCGAACGAAAAGATCGTGTCCGGCCAGTGCAGGTTGGGGGCGCTGAGGAAGCTGAAGCGATGGGCCACGCCGCTGTCGGGATTCACCCCCAGGTCGAGCTCGTCACCGCTCTTGACGGCTCGGCTGCGGAAGGGACGATGCACCTGGTCCTGGAGGAACTGGATCGCCACCTTGGAGCCGACGATCTCGATGTCCGGGTGGCGGTCGATCAGATCGCCGATCAGGCCGGAATGGTCAGGCTCGGTGTGGGAGACGATCAGGTGGTCGATCGCGGTGGGGTCGATCAGACCCTCCAGCAGGGGGATCCAGGTGTCACGGAACTTGGCGTGGCTGGTGTCGACCAGGGCCGTGCGCTCGCCCCGCACCAGGAAGGCGTTGTAGGTGGTGCCGTTGCGCAGGCCGAATTCGATGTCGAAGCGACTGCGGTCCCAGTCGAGGGAGCGGATCGCCGTGGTGTCGGCCGCGATCGGTTCGCACTGAAGGCTGAGGCGCGGCTCCGCCGTCTGCGGCGGGGAGGGTGGGGCGCTGGCGGTGCTGCTGCTCATCGGGTCAGACTCCTTCCGCAGGCCTGTGACTGTAGGCAGGACGGTGTCTCTTTCGATGTAGTCGCGGAAGTGGCAGGCCCCTTGCCGAACGGTGGACAATGAAGCAGATAAAAACCGTCGATGAGCTGATTTGTGGCCACTGGAGATTTGGAGCGGTTTCGGGAGGCGTTTCGCCGCCTGGAACGGCGTCTTCAGGAAGCCTCCCGTTCCGATCGTTTCAAGCCCCCGACCGGGCTGGCCACGGCCCGCCTGCACCTGACGGACCCCGGTTCATGCGAGGGGATTTTCGGAGAGGTGCTCGACCTGAGCGTGGATGGCATGAAGATCGCTCTGGCGGCGGGACACGCGCTCACGGTTGGTCAGAGCTGCGCCTTGGTGGTGGGTGACGGGGAGGGAGAGACTTACGACCTGAGAGGCACCGTGCGGTGGATCGAAGCCACCATGTACATCTCGGTGATTGGCCTCTCCCTCGATTCCGCCGACCGCCACGAGGCCTGAGGCCTCAGCCGGCCACCGTCACGCTGACCGTCGTCAGGGACTGCGCCTTGGGTGCCGTCACGGTGAGCAGCCCATCGCGGTAGTGGGCTTCGAGGGCGTCCCGCTGGATGCCGCCGGGGAAGCGGAAGCTGCGGCTCCAGGTTCCGTAGCGGAATTCGCTCAGCAGGGGAGCGGGTCGGCGGCCCTCAGCTGAGCTGGAGGTTTCTCCGTCCGGCTGAGGGGCACGGCGCTCGGCCGTGATGATCACGGAGCGGTCGGTGGCCTTCACGTCGATGGAGGAGCGGTCGACCCCAGGCAGTTCCAGGGCGATCGTGTAGCTGGCTTCGGTGTCGTGGATCTCGGCGGCGGGAACCCGCTCGGCCGTCTGCAGCTGTTGCTCCAGCCGGTCGAACAGATCGAAGGGGGAAGGATGAAGCGTGCGCATGGTTGGTGCTTCCGATGGGAGCGACGGGGATGGCCGGGTGAGGAACCACCCGCTCCGTCAATGTGCCCGCCTTGCCCGGGTGCTCCGAGGGGGAGAACCGATGGCTCAGGTTCGGTCCCCCCGACCGGGTTCGGCCCTTTCACCAGCGGCAGGGGGAGAACCGCCAGGGGCCTGCGGCAGCCACCACCAGGTGGCGAAAGCGGCCGCCTGCCCGCAGGGTTGGCCGTCACCATCCTGCAGGGTCCACAGTCGGGCCTTCTCGATGCGGAAGCGCCGCCCGTCGCTGTCGATGCGGATGCCGGCGTAGCCCTCCAGGGCCACGCAGCGGCGGGCCTGCTCCAGGGCGAGGGCCCGGCTCTGCCGTTCGGCTGGTTCGGCGGTGAGGCGGGAGGGCAGGCCCACCATGGCGCTCCAGGGGCGGCGCCAGAGCAGCAGCGCCGCGCGGTTGGCATAGATCAGACGCGGATCGGCGCTGCCGTCGTGGGCCAGCACCACGGTGGTGGCCACGAACAGTTCCTGGGCTGCCTGCAGCGGCGAGCGGCCGCTCTCCACGCCGGCCAGCAGGGGCCGATCGAACGCCAGCCGGTGGCCCCGGATGAGGCTCCCGGCGGTGGCGACGGCGGCGGCGCTCAGCCACGGGGGCGAATCGGGCGCTGGGATGGGTCCGGCCTCAGCGGGGGGGATCGTGGTCCTCGGGCATCATCATCCGCATGGCTGCATCCATTTCCGGGGGGGCCTGATGGCGCCGGCTGCCGAAGGCGGAAAGCACCCGGCCGGAGAGCACGCTCTGCAGCAGGGTGGGCTGGGAGGCGAAGCGCTTGCCGATCGCGGCGAAGGTGAAGAACAGCATCAGGGCGGCGATGACGTTCCTGGCCAGCTGCACGAACCAGTCGTTGAGCCGCTTCATGCCCATGGCATCGGCGCTGTTCTGGTAGCGCTTGATGAAGGGATTGAGGTCGTTGCTGAGCTTGGTTTTAACGACGTCCAGGGGGACGTTGATGCTGGCGGGCAGGGCCGGGGCCTGGCCGGGCAGCAGCCGCATGGCCTTGAGGATGTCGTCGTAGGTGCGGGCGCTTTCGATCGCCCTGGTGGTGGCGATGTAGGCGCTCAGTTCCCGGGTGTCGGTGGCCCTGAACTGGCGCAGCAGGTTGATGCCGCTGTAGAGCTGCAGTGGGATTAGCAGCAGGTAACCAAAGGCGATCCAGAAGCTCAGGGGCCGCAGCAGCGCCACACGGCGCCCGATTGGGCGGGAGTCGGGATCGATCAGCCTGGCGAGCAGCAGCAGCACCGCGCCCACCATGGCGATGGGCCCCGAAGCGAGCAGCTTGTCGCTCACGGCCTGAAGCCAGAGAGGATCGATCAGGCGCACCGGCCAGGCCGCGGCGATGATCCCCAGCAGGAACAGGACGAACAGCAGCATTGCCCCCCAGTTGAGGGCGAGGGCGACCTCCTCGACGTAGTTTTCGGCCAGGGGCACCTCCCTGCCCGCTCGCGGATGGGCTTCCGGATCGCGATCGGCCGTGGACTGGGGGTCGGCTTGGGGGCTCATGGGGAAGGGAGAGAAAGCACCGGAGGAGCGGCTCTGGCCTCAGGTGTGGACGGGCTCAGGTTGTTCGATTGGCGAGCGGATGGCCAGAGTCCACCCATGAAAAAGCCCGGCATGACGCCGGGCTGGAGCCACTGCAGGGGGCGGAATCAGGCTTGGTGGAAGTTGGCAGTGTTGATGCGGCGGCGCAGCTTGCGGGAGAAGCCGAAGGCTGCGGCGGCACCGAAGACGGGCAGGGGGCCGGGGACCGAATTGGTAGGACCGGGCTGAGGACCCACTTCGCGGATCAGCTTGCGGGTGATGGCATCTTCAAATTCGGGAAACCCTTTGGCGACCTCCACAAAGCCGGCACTGGCCTTGGCGGTGGCATCGGTCACCACATTGGCCAAGAGGAAGTCCTCGGCTGTAGTACCGCTCGCATCAACAGCCAATCCATTGATGATGATGCCTTCAGCTTCAGCGCGTAACCGTTGGGTGGCGACACTGGCTAAAATAGCTGGATTTCCAGGATTTGATCCAGGCGAGGCAATTGTCCGGTTTGGTTCACCATCTGTCGATATGTCAATCACAGTGCCGTTAGGCCTAGTGGAGACGTAATCGTTCCCAAGAATAGAATCAATCGCGGCCTTCATGCCGCAATCAATGCAGGTGAAGCCGTTGTCGTCCTTACGTGGCAGCCTTACTGCTGGAAGGCCGGTAGGGGGGGTCCTAAGGGCTAGAATAAAATTGTTAAGGGATGCCTGATCAGTAATATGAGTCCAGTTGATTGAAGGTGTAAATGCTGTTGTGCTCCATTGGCCTACAGCAATGGCAAGTCCCCCGCCGCTGAAGGTCTTGGCGATCTGCTCTTGGACGACAGCATTGCTGAAGGCATTGGCGTAACCGTCAATATAAGTACGGTAATCGGAAGAGCTAATGCTGCCGGAGACATCCAACGACAGGAACAACTCCTGGAAGACGTTGGTGACAGCCTTGGCCTGCTGGGCGCCGCCGAACAGGGTGATGGCGATGGCTGCGGCGGCCGCTCCTCCTCGGAGCAGGGGCTTGAGGGTGGTTCTCATGGCGCGGAAAAGTGGGGGGTCGTTGTGGTTTTCCGGAAATCCGGAGACTGCCTGAAGACAGGCAGTGCACATGGCCTCCAAGGAGGTGAGCGGCCAACCGTCGAAAGTTAGCATTAGATGAAAGGATATTCACCCTTTTGCCGCGAACTTAACAAAGGGTTAAAGGCGCCGGTGGCCTGGTCCGGGGGTGAAGGCAGCGGTGCGGTTCGGCTGGGCGCTGGCTTCAGCCTTCGCTGTCGTTGCCGGTGGCCATCGCCCGCGCCATCGCCTGCTGGGCCATGCCGGCCCCATGGGCCTTGAGCGTGTCCAGAAACAGCGCATTGGCCTCCGGGAAGCGGGGCTCCTCGGCCAGGGGCAGGGGGCCGGCGCCATCGAGGCCCGATTCCCCTTCCATGGCCGGCGTGATCACCACCAGATCGGGATCGAGTGGGGCGTCGTAGCGCCACCAGCGGGCCGGATCGGCGATGGCGGGATGGGTGGGATGGGGGGCGTGCTCCACCGGAGCCACCACCCCCTCCCGGCGGCGCTTGGCCAGATCGCCCAGCAACTGGCTGCGGGTGCGGCCCCGCAGCTGGAACAGAACGAACGGGTCCTCGCTGAAGCGATCCCCCATCAGGTAGTAGACGGCGCTGATGTGCTTGCAGGGATTCGCCTTGTCGGGGCAGCTGCACTCGCTGCGCACCTCCTGGAGCTTGAACGGGAACAGCCGCTTGCCGCTGGCGGCGAAGGCGCGCTCGATGTCAGCGGGCATGATTCCCGCCAGCAGCTGGGCCGACCAGCGAGCCTTCTGGCTCAGGGCCTCAAGCACATAGCCCCAGTCCTCGTCGTTGAGCACGTCGAGCCAGAGCTTCACCTTGTACGGGTCTGGATCGGTGCCCTGCACCCGGGCATGGACGCGGCGACCCTCGAAGCGGATCGAGACGACGTTGCCCTCGCGGGCGTAGGTCCAGGCGCGCTCCAGGCGCTTCTTGAACCGGTAGGAGTGGATCAGCTCCATCCACTGCTCCACCCACCAGGGCTGCTGACCCAGTCCCTGCTGGCCCAGCTGGGTGGTGATGGCGCCATTGGCGCCGGGGAAGGAGCTGGTCATGCCGCCGGCCTCAGGCCCCCATCCTGACGCCTACCCGACCCACTGGCCTAGGTTGGCCCGACGCAGGGCGTGGAGTCCTTGAATCGCATCACGTTCGGCGCCGGCGACGGTTTTCACAGTCTTCTCAGGGCAAGGGTTCACGATCACTTCGAGGCCACCGGGCAGGATCGGCGCGATGCGCCGGCCATGGTGGTCAAATCGGCCCTGATCCTGGGCTGGTTCGTGCTCACCTACGCCTTGCTCGTCTTCCAGGTCAGCAGCTGGCCAGGTGCTGTGGCCCTCTCGGCCTGTCTCGGCCTGGCGATCGCCGCCATCGGCTTCAACATTCAGCACGACGGTGGCCACGGTGCCTATTCGCGCCACCGCTGGATCAACAAGGCCGCCGCCATGACGCTCGACCTGCTGGGCGGCAGTTCCCTGATCTGGGCCCACAAGCACAACGGCCTGCACCACACCTTCACCAACATCTCCGGCCACGACGACGACATCAATCTCGGCTTGATCGGACGTCTCTCGCCCCACCAGCCTCACCGCTGGTGGCACCGCTGGCAGCACCTCTATCTCTGGCCCCTCTACGGAATGCTGCCGATCAAGTGGCAGTTCTTCGACGACTTCGTTGACCTGGCCAGCCGGGGCCGCGGTGACCATTCCCTGCCCCCGCTCTCTGCGGCCGACTGGCTGGTGGTCGTCGGCGGCAAGGTGATCTTCTTCTCCCTCGCCTTTGCCCTGCCGTTGCAGCGCCATTCCTTCGCAGCGGTGATCGGCTGCTACCTGGTGACGGCGATGGTGCAGGGGATCGTGCTGAGCGTGGTGTTCCAGCTGGCCCACTGCGTCGAGGAGGCCGACTTCCCTGGCGTTGCTGCCGCCGACGCCGGCATGGGTCCCTGGGCCGACCACCAACTCGCCACCACAGTGGATTTCAGCCGCTCCAACGGCCTGCTGAGCTGGTTGCTGGGGGGCCTGAACTTCCAGGTGGAACACCACCTGTTCCCCCGCATCTGCCACGTCCACTACCCCCAGCTCTCCGCCATCGTCGAGCAGACCTGCCGCGATTGCGGTGTGCCCTTCCGCAGCCACCGTTCCTTCCTGGCCGGTGTGGCTTCCCACTACCGCTGGTTGCGCCGCATGGGTCAGAAACCTGCCGCCGCCGCCCCCCTGGCCCTGCCGGTGCTGCTGCCGGTGATGGGGGAGCCGGAGGTGGCGGCGCTGGTCAGCCGCTGAGTCGGCAGGTCGTCAGGGCCCGTCCTCCAGGGCCACCAGATCCCGCAGCTGGCCCACGTCGAAGCCGCCGAGCCATTCCTCGCCGCTGCCGACGATGTCGGCGGCCAGCTTGGATTTCTCCTCGATCATGCGGTCGATCTTCTCCTCCACCGAACCGCTGGTGATGAACTTGTGCACCAGCACCCGGTTGGTCTGGCCGATCCGATAGGCGCGGTCGGTGGCCTGGTTCTCCACGGCGGGGTTCCACCAGCGGTCGATGTGGAAGACGTGGCTGGCCCGGGTCAGGTTGAGGCCGACGCCGCCGGCCTTGAGGGACAGCAGGAACAGCTGCGGACCACGGGGATCCTCCTGGAAGCGGTCCACCATCGCCTGGCGGTCGACCTTGCTGCTGCCGCCATGCAGGAAGGGCACATCCTGGCGCCAGCGCTGTTCCAGGTAGGCCTTGAGCAGGTGGCCCCATTCGGCGAACTGGGTGAACAGCAGGGCCCGATCGCCCGCTTCGATCACCTCCTCGAGGATCTCCTCCAGCCGCAGCAGCTTGGCGCTGCGGCTGGCGAAGCCGTTCTCCACCCGGCCCTCCTTCAGGGCCAGGGCCGGGTGGTTGCAGATCTGCTTGAGGCGGGTGAGCAGGGCCAGCACCTGGCCATGGCGTTGGCCCAGGGGGGCGCGGGCGATGGCGTCGAGGCTGTCGTCGACGGTCTGGCGGTAGAGCTTCGTCTGCTCCGCCGACAGGCCCACCCACTCGCGCAATTCCACCTTCTCCGGCAGGTCGGAGATGATCGAGCGGTCGGTCTTGAGCCGCCGCAGGATGAACGGCCCGACCCGGGCCTTGAGGTCCCGCAGGGAGCTCATGTCGCCGTAGCGCTCGATCGGCAGGCGGTAGCGCTGGCGGAAGAAGCCCTCCTCTCCCAGCACCCGGGGGTTGAGGAAGTCCATCAGGGCCCACAGCTCGCTCACCCGGTTCTCCACGGGTGTGCCGGTGAGGGCGATGCGGAAGCGCCCCTGCTTGCCGGGGCGGGCCAGGTCGCGGGCCGCCTGGCTCTGCTTGGCGGACGGGTTCTTGATCGCCTGGGCTTCGTCGATCACCATGCCCTGCCAGTCGATGCTCTCCAGCAGTTCGCTGTCGCGCTGCAGCAGTCCGTAGCTGGTGAGCACCAGGTCCACCCCGTCCAGTGCCTTGGCCAGCTTTTCCGGGGTGGATGGCCGACGCGGGCCGTAGTGCTCGCGCACCTCCAGATCCGGCGTGAAGCCCGCCGCCTCCCGCTTCCAGTTGGTCAGCACCGAGGTGGGGGCCACCAGCAGGACGGGCCGCTTCAGCTCCTGCTCCACCTTGAGGTGCTGCAGGAAGGCCAGCAGCTGGACGGTCTTGCCCAGGCCCATGTCGTCGGCCAGGCAGGCCCCCTGGTCGAAGCGGTGCAGGAAGGCCAGCCAGCCCAGGCCCCGCTCCTGGTAGGGCCGCAGCTGGCCGGCGAAGCCCTCCGGTGCCGGCAGGGGATCCGGGGCCTTCTGCTGGTGGTACTGCTCCAGCACGGCGTGCAGCCTGGGCCCGGCGGTGAAGCGATGCACCGGCAGCCGCATCAGGGTGTCGCCGTCGCTGGCCGTCAGCCGCAGGGCATCGTCGAGGCTGAGGTTGGGATCGGCGGCGCAGAAGCGCTCGGCGTTCTTGAGATCGCTGGGGCGCAGCTCGATCCAGGCCCCCTTGTGCTGCACCAGCGGACTGCGCTTGGCGGACAGGCGCTCGAGGTCCTTGAGGGTGAGGGTGACCCCGCCGATCATCAGCTCCCACTTCCACTGCAGGCTTTCCCCCAGGGAGAAGCCACGGGAGCGCTCGGGCAGCTCGGCTTCGATCGAGAGGCCCAGCCGGCTGGCCAGGCCCCCACTGAGGCTGGCGGGCAGCACCACGCCCACCCCCACGTCGCGCAGCTGGGTGGCGGCGGTGCGCACCAGCACGAACGCCTCGGCTGGCGTGAGCTGCATGGTTTCGGGAGCGGCCGCATCCAGGCCCCGCCCGATCGGTTCGAACACCTGCAGGGCCCGGCCCATGCCTTCCAGCAGCAACTGGCCCGGTTCGGCCACCTCCACTTCGCCCAGCTGCAGCCTGCCGTCGCCCGCATTCCAGACCGTGCGGGCCGGCATCCGCAGGCTGGGATCGGCCTCGGCCTGCAGGGAGAAGCGCAACTCCCAGAGCTCCTCGCCCTCCTCGGGGGTGAACAGCTCCAGGCAGGTCCTGGCCGGCGCCACGCGCCCGGCCACCGCTTCGCGCCAGTGGTGGGTGGCGACCGCCAGCCGCTCCCGTTCCTCTTCGTCCAGCTCAAGCCGGCCGGGACCGGGACCGAGGGCTTTCTGCCAGGCGCCCAGCAGCGGATCGAGACCCTCGGCCGGGGGGCGGAAGCCGGAGCGCAGCTGGCCATCCAGCAGGGCCTCCAGCAGGCTGGCCACCCGCAGCCGGCCGCTGCCCGGTCGGCGGCAGGCCAGGGCCCCCTCCCCCGACACCCCGGCCGCCATGGCGCAGGTGGCCACCTGGGGCAGGCGGATGGCCAGTTCTTCCAGCCGCCGCCGATCCCCCTCCCGGTTGAGCAGGGGCAACCAGCGGGCCCGGTCCTCCTCCACCTGGGGCAGCCAGCGGCCCCGGGCGATCAGGCTCAGGGCCCAGCGCTCCAGGTGGCTCCACCAGCGCAGATCGTCCGCCAGGCCGGGATCGTCGCCCGAGAGGGGCAGCCCGGCGAGCCAGTCGCCGGCCCCGGCGGGATCGAGGGCCAGCCCCTCCACCCGCCAGGGCCACCACTGCACCTCCTTCGGGATCGGCTCGCCCGCCTGCAGCGGCAGGCCGCTCCAGGCCGCCAGCCCCTCACTGGCGGCCTTGCGGCGGCCGCGGGCCCCCTGGCTGCGGCTGGGCAGGGTGAGCAGGGCCTCCGCCGGGCGGAAGGCCTCCGACCAGAGGCCGTGGTCATCCAGCCAGGCGCCCAGATCGTCGACGCTGAGGGACAGGGGATGGTCAGGAACGGTGTGCAGCGGCGCCACCGGTGCGGCGACCCGCCAGGTGTCGGCCCAGAGCAGCAGTCGGCCACCGGCCCCTTCAGGCGGAAACAGCCAGGTGGCGTGCAGGAGGCTCATGGCCGCAAGGCGGGCAGCAGGCGTTGGGCGCCCCTCAGCAGCAGGGCGCTGCCGATCAGGGGAAGCCAGAGCGGCAACCAGCCGCGCATCAGGTCGACAATCGCCTCAGCGGCGCCGTGCGCGAGGGGCTGGTGCAGCAGGGAATGGATCTCGGGAACGGGCAGGGCCAGGGAGGTGATCAGCACGGGTCCTCCCAGGCTGCGGATGCCGCACACGGCCCCCACCAGGCCGGCGGCCAGGTGCTCGTCGTCGGGATCAACCCGCTGCAGGTGGAAGGCCAGCAGGCCGTAGAAGAAGCCACAGCCCGCCGACCGCAGTCCGCTGTCCAGGCCGGCCGGCAGCCCGATCAGGGCGGCGGCCAGCCCGCCCAGCAGCGCCCACGACAGGGACTGCAGCCGCAGACGGGCACGGGAATCGTCGGACGCCTGGGTCAACGGCAAGGCCTTGGCGATGGCCCGATCATGCCTGGCCATCGGCAGGCTTACATTAATCAGTGATACTGGCCATGCCAGCGGTTCAACCAGCACAGCCCTTTTCGCAGCCTTTCTCCGCCCCCAGGCCGGTCATCGGGCGTCGTTCCGTTCACGGCCATGGGTGTAGGGATCCCCATTCCGGCAGGCCACCACCTTGAGCGCCGCCCATCTGCCACCGCACGCCTCCGACGCCCACCAGGCGAGGCGCGCGTTGCCGGAGATGCTCCAGATCGCGACGGCCATCAGTGGTGCGGCCAGCCTTCCTGCCCTGTTGCGGCAGATCCTTTCCAGCGCCAGGGATCTCACCCTCAGTGATGCGGGCAGCATCTACCTGGTGGAACAGGAGAAGGGGGAGAAGCGGCTCTGGTTCACGGCTTTCCAGAACAGCTCCCTGGCGGCCCGCGGGGCGGGCATCGATTCGGGGCTGCTGGATGTGCGCTTCCCGATCACACCCGAGCGCCTTGTGGGCTGGACGGCCCTGCATGGCGAGGTGCTCAACCTGCCGGATGTGTATGCGATTCCCCCGGACCGTCCTTACCACTTTGATGCCGGCCTTGATCGCCGCACGGGCTACCGGGCGGTGTCGATGCTGGTGGTGCCGCTGCGAACCATGGCCGGAGACGTGGTGGGGGTGATGCAGTTGATCAACAGGAAGCAGGAGTCCTCCTCCATGCTCACCCCCGAGACGGCCGCCGCCCTCGTGCGTCCCTACGACGCCGGCGACCAGCAGTTGATCGAGGCCCTGGCGGCCCTGGCGGCCGTCTGCGTCGAGCGGGCCCAGGCCCTGGAAGGGCAGCAGCGGCAGATTGATTCGATGATCGCCCTGCTGGCGGGAGCGATCGATGCCCGCAGCGCCCACACCGGCCAGCACTGTTCCCGGGTGCCGGAGTTGGCGCTGCTGCTGGCGGAGGCGGCGGAAGCCATCGAGGTGGGGCCGCTGGCGGCCTTCCGCTTCCAGGGGGAGGCGGAGCGGCGGGAGTTCCGTACAGCGGCCTGGCTGCACGACTGCGGCAAGCTCGTCACCCCCGAAGCCGTGGTGGAGAAGGCCACCAAGCTGGACGCCCCGACCAACCGGATCCATGAGATCCGCACCCGCTTTGAGGTGCTGCTGCGGGATGGACACATCGCCAGGCTCGAGGGCCTGCTGGCGGGCGGTGACCCGGCAACCCTGCAGCGGGACTTTGCCCAGCTGGAGCAGGAGCTGCAGCGGGATTTCGCCTGCGTGGCCCGCTGCAATCAGGGCAGCGAAGGCACCGATCCCGAAGATCTCGCCCAGCTGCAGCGGCTGGCTGTGCGCCGCTGGTGGCGCCATTTCGACGACCGACTGGGCCTGGGCTGGGAGGAGCAGGCCAGGCGCAGCGGCCCGCCGGTGCCCTTGCCTGCACCCGAGAGTCTGCTCAGCGATGCCCCCCACCACCGGCTGCCCAGGCCCGCTGCCGAGGTGCCGGAGGCCAGCTGGGGCTTCAACCTGACGGTGCCGGAGCTGCTCTACAACCGTGGCGAGCTCTACAACCTGTCCGTGGCCAGGGGCACGCTCACCGGCGAGGAGATCTACAAGATCCGCGAGCACATGATCCACACGATCGTGATGCTGGAGAGCATGGCCTTTCCCCCGTCGATGGACCGCGTCGCGGAGATCGCCGGGGGGCACCATGAAACCCTCGACGGCCGGGGTTACCCGAGGGGACTGACGGCGGAGCAGCTGTCGATCCCGGCCCGGATCCTGGCCATCGCCGACATCTTCGAGGCCCTCACCGCCGCCGATCGCCCCTACAAGCGGGGCATGCCCCTGTCCCAGTCGCTGGCGATCCTGGCCGGCCTGCGGGACCGTGGCCGCATCGATGCGGACCTGTTCGATCTCTTCCTGCGATCCGGGGTTTACCTCACCTATGCCCAGCGATTCCTGGCCGCCGACCAGATCGATCCGGTGGATCTGGACGCTCTGCTGCAGCCCCGGCCCCCGTCGCCCTGAGGCTCGGCACGGTTCTGGCAGAGGGGCGCAGAGCCAGCGGGACGGTTCCGGTGGCATGGTGGGTCGCGAGGCCGAGAATGACGCCTACTTGCTGGTATCTGTCGCTACGAAATGCTGGACCATCGCCACGACGACGCCCTGCTGCCGCTGCATGGTCCCGATCGCCATCCCAACGTGATCCAGGAGCTGCTCGGTGAGCTCTATGCCTCGTTCTCCAGCGTCAGGGAGGGCCGGGTGGCGGACTACATCCCCGAGCTGGCCAAGGCCTGCCCCGATGATTTCGGCATCGTCATCGCCACCTCGGGTGGGCGGATCTACGAGATCGGTGACACGAGAAAGGAATTCACGATCCAGTCGATCTCCAAGCCGTTCATCTATGCGCTTGCCCTGAAGCTGCTGTCGTTTGACTTCATGGCCAGCAAGATCGATGTGGAGCCTTCAGGGGAGGCCTTCAACGCCATCAGCCTGGATTCGGAGTCGGGGAAGCCGCGTAATCCCATGATCAACGCAGGGGCGATCGCCGCCTCCGCCCAGATCTGTGATGCCGACCCCAGCGGTGCCGTCGACCTGCTGCTGGATTATTTCGAGGAGCTGGCCGGCCGCCGTCTGACGATCAACGAGGACGTCTACCTCTCGGAGAAGCAGACGGGCCATCGCAACCGCGCCATCGGCCACCTGCTGCGCAACTTCAACATCATCGAGTCCGACCCTGAACCCGCCCTCGATCTCTATTTCCGCCAGTGCGCCATCTCCGTCACCTGCCACGACCTGGCCGTGATGGCCGCCACCCTGGCCTGCCAGGGCCGCAATCCCTTCACCGGCGGCCAGCCACTCCCCCACGACATCACCGTCAGGGTGCTGGCCCTGATGGGCACCTGCGGCATGTACGACTTCGCCGGCCAGTGGCTCCATGACGTCGGCATTCCGGCCAAGAGCGGGGTGGCGGGTGGCGTCATGGCGGTGATCCCCGGGCGGCTCGGCATCGCCACCTATTCCCCGCCCCTCGACAACTTCGGCAACAGCGTGCGGGGGGTGGCGGTCTGCCGCCAGTTGTCGGCGGGGGTGGGACTGAGCCTGTTCAATCAGTACTCCCACACCGATGCCACCATCCGCCGTTCCTACCAGGGCTCCCAGCGGAAATCACGCCGCTGGCGCAGTGACCGCGAACTGCAGATCCTGGCTCCCCACCGGGATGAGGTGCGCATCATCCACGTGCAGGGGGTGCTCGATTTCGGTGGCATCGAGCAGCTGGCGGCCGAGCTGGTGCGGCTCAGCAACGACGTGCGCATTCTCATCCTCGATCTGGCCCACGTGACCGAGTGCCCGCTGGAATCCTCAGGGTTGCTGGATCGCCAGCTCTGCTCGATGGAGGACGAGGGCGTCGAGATCCTGCTCTCCCGTGCCGGCCGGCTGCCCCTGGTCTCCATGCCCGACTGGAGGATCACCGATCGGGTTTCGACCTACGAGCATCTGGATTCGGCCCTCGAGGCCGCCGAGGACCAGCTGCTGTCGTGGTACGACACCGTGGCCGAGGGGCCCAATGGTCACGGTTCGGGGGCGATCGAGGCGCACGGGCTGCTTCAGCAGCTCTGTGGAGAGCATCGGCAGATCCTGGTCGAGCAGATGTCCCTGCGGGCCTTCATCGCCGGTGATTTCGTCATCCGCCGCGGCGATCCAGGCGACGAACTGTTCCTGGTGCGCTCCGGTTCCTTCGACATCGCCCTCGACGTCAAGACGGGCGATGGACACTCCCATTCGACCCGGCTGGCCACCTTCGGCCCCGGGCTCTGTTTCGGCGAGATCGGCTTCGTGGCCCAGACCCCCCGCACCGCCGACATCATCGCCACCAAGCCGGGGGAGTGCTGGGTGCTGCACCGCAACGCCTTCGAGGCCCTCAGCGCCAGCCATCCGGACGTGGTGATCGCCCTGCTCAAGGCGCTCACCTGCGACATCGGCGCCAAGCTCAGCCAGACGAGCGTCCAGCTGACCCTGATGGAGCACTACTGAGCGCCCGCCGGGCTCCGGCGCTGGGCGATCATGCCTGTGCCAGGACCTCTCCCTGCGTTCCCGTGATGGCTGCCGACCCCACCCTCCCCAGGCCTCGCCGCGGGGCCGAGATCCGTGAAGCCTTCCTGTCGTTCTACCAAGGGCGGGGCCACCGGTTGATGGCGAGTGCCTCCCTGGTGCCGGACGACCCGACGGTGCTGCTCACCATCGCCGGCATGCTGCCGTTCAAGCCGGTGTTCCTCGGCCAGGCGGCGCCGCCGGCGCCCCGGGCCACCAGCAGCCAGAAGTGCATCCGCACCAACGACATCGAGAACGTGGGCCGCACCGCCCGGCATCACACCTTCTTTGAGATGCTGGGGAACTTCTCCTTCGGCGACTATTTCAAGGAGCAGGCCATCCGCTGGGCCTGGGAGCTGATCACCGAGGTGTTCGGCCTCGATCCGGCCCACTTGGTGGTCAGTGTCTTCCGGGACGACGACGAGGCGGCGGCGATCTGGCAGGACGCCGTGGGGGTGGACCCCAAGCGGATCATCCGCATGGATGAGGCCGACAACTTCTGGGCCTCCGGCCCCACGGGCCCCTGTGGCCCCTGCTCGGAGATCTACTACGACTTCCACCCCGAACAGGGCGATGACGCCATCGACCTGGAGGACGACGGACGCTTCATCGAGTTCTACAACCTGGTGTTCATGCAGTACAACCGCGACGCGGCCGGCACCCTCACGCCCCTGGCCCGGCGCAGCATCGACACCGGCATGGGCCTCGAGCGCATGGCCCAGATCCTCCAGAAGGTTCCGAACAACTACGAAACCGACCTCATCTATCCCCTGATCGAGACGGCCGCTGCGCTGGCGGGGCTGGACTACCCCGTCCTCGATGCCCGTGGCCAGACGTCACTCAAGGTGATCGGCGACCACAGCCGGGCCATCACCCAGCTGATCGCCGATGGGGTCACCGCCTCCAACCTCGGCCGTGGCTACGTGCTGCGCCGCCTGCTGCGCCGGGTGGTGCGCCATGGCCGCTTGCTGGGCATCGACCGTCCCTTCCTGGTGGCGATGGGGGAGGCGGCGATCGCCCTGATGGCGGCGGCCTATCCGCAGTTGCTGGTGCGGCGGGAGGTGATCCTGGCCGAACTGGTGCGGGAGGAGGCCCGCTTCCTGGAAACCCTGGAGCGGGGCGAGAAGCTGCTGGCCGAGGTGCTCGCCGCCCGGCCGGAGCGCATCAGTGGCGAGGCGGCTTTCGAGCTCTACGACACCTACGGCTTCCCCTTGGAGCTCACCGAGGAAATCGCCGAAGAGCATGGCCTGACAGTGGATCTGGACGGCTTCGAGGCGGCCATGGAGCGCCAGCGGCAGCGGGCCAAGGCCGCGGCTGTCAGCATCGACCTCACCCTGCAGGGGGCGATCGACCAGGTGGCCGGTGCCCTCGAGCCCACCGACTTCCGGGGCTACGAGGCCCTCGACCAGCCGGCCTGTGTGCTGGCTTTGGTGGTGAACGGCGAACCGGCCACCGTCGCTGGCGCCGGCGATGCGGTGCAGATCGTGCTGGACAGCACGCCGTTCTATGGCGAATCCGGCGGCCAGGTGGGCGACCGGGGCGTGCTGCTGGCGGGGGACGCAGGTGCGGGCACCGAAGCCGGCCTGATCGTCGCCATCGAGTCGGTGAGCCGCAACCGCAGCGTGTTCGTGCACGGCGGCCGCATCGAGCGCGGCAGTCTGGAGGTGGGCCAGGTGGTGCAGGCCCGGGTGGATCACACCTGCCGCCGCCGCGCCCAGGCCCACCACACCGCCACCCACCTGCTGCAGGCGGCCCTCAAGCAAGTCGTCGATGACGGCATCACCCAGGCGGGATCCCTGGTTGACTTCGACCGGCTGCGCTTCGACGTCCACTGCCCCCGGGCCCTGAAGGCGGCCGAACTGGAGCAGATCGAGGACCTGGTCAACGGCTGGATCTCCGAGGCCCATCCCCTGGAGGTGGCGGAGATGGACCTGGAGCAGGCTCGGGCGTCCGGCGCCGTGGCGATGTTCGGCGAGAAGTACGGCGAGGTTGTGCGGGTGGTGGATGTGCCCGGGGTCTCGATGGAGCTCTGCGGCGGCACCCATGTGGCCAACACCGCCGAGATCGGCCTGTTCCGGATCATCGCCGAGACGGGCGTGGCGGCCGGGATCCGCCGCATCGAGGCGGTGGCCGGTCCAGCCCTGCTCCCCTACCTGAGGGAGCGCGACCGGGTGGTGCGGGAGCTGGCCGATCGCTTCAAGGCCCAGCCCGGCGAGATCCTTGAGCGGGTCGCCGCCCAGGCCGAGGAGCTGCGCACCACCGCCAAGGAGCTGGTGGCAGCGCGCGGTGCTTTGGCGGTGGCCAAGGCCAGTGCCCTCGCGGAGCGGGCCGAAGCGTTCGGCCCCCATCGGCTGCTGGTGCAGCGCCTGGATGGGGTGGACGGGGCCGGCCTCCAGGAGGCGGCCCAGCGCCTGCAGCAGCAGCTCGGTGAGGGGGCGGCCGTGGTGCTCGGTGGTCTGCCGGATCCTGGGGAACTGGGCAAGGTGATGCTGGTGGCCGCTTTCGGCGCGGCGGTGGTGGCTTCCGGCGCCAAGGCGGGAGCCTTCATCGGCGGCATCGCCCAGCTCTGTGGCGGCGGTGGTGGCGGCCGTCCCCAGCTGGCCCAGGCGGGAGGTCGAGACGGCGGCGCCCTCGACGGGGCGCTGGTGGAGGCCCGCCGGCGGCTGGCCGACCAGCTGGCCGGCGTCTGAGCCTCAGTGGCTGGGGCTCAGAAGCGGTAGTTGACCTTGGTGTAAAGGCCCTGCCCAAGCAGCCAGTCGTTCCAGACCCCGAAGTTGTCGTTGGTGGAGAAGGGCCGCGCCCAGCCCAGCTCCACTGTCCAGTTGTTGCTGGCCAGCCAGCGCACCAGCACCCCGCCTGCCCCCACCGTGTCGCCGAAGGAGCCACCGGTGAAGTTGGTGCGGATGCCCCCGGCGCCGATGAACGGCACGAGCTGGAGGGCACTGGTCTTGCCGTTCCAGAAGGTCCACACCGCCTCGGAGCTGGCCAGCCAGCCGCTGTCGCCGCTGACGAGCTGGCCGGGGAGGCCACGCAACCCCACATCGGAGCCGAGGGTGAACTGCATGGATGAGGTGAGTGGTGCGAAGGCCAGCTGGGCGGCGGTCCGCAGGTTGATCTGCCAGCGGGGGGCCACGGTCCAGGAGCCGGAGAGGATGGCGCCGATGGCGGTGGCCCCGCCGATGGCGATTCCCGCCTCCGCCAGTTGCTGGCGCTGGATGGCCGGGGTCGCTGCCGTGACGCCCTGCAGCAGGTAGGCACTGCCGTTCCAGCTGGCATGGCGGCTGGCCACACTGCCATTGAGGCCGAAGCGCAGGTAGCCGCCGGAAGGGCTGCGGACACTTTCGGGTACGGCGGCTGGCAGGACGGCGCCCTGTTCGTAGGTGTTGCTGCGGCTGTTGCTGTAGCCGGCGAAGAGACTCCAGCGCTGGCTGAGGGATTCGCGGAACACCCATTCGAACTGCGCCAGGCCCTGGTACTGGCTGGTGGAGAACCCGTCCACCGGCGCCGGCAGCTCCACCAGGTTGCGGCGACTGAAGCCGAAACCACCAGTGAGGCTGAAGGTGTCGCTGAAGGGGTAGGTGTAACTCAGCGAGGCAATGGCCGCTCCCAGTTCGGGGGTGTCGGTGGCATTGAGTTCGCCGTAGATCAGCAGGGTGTCTCCTCGTTGCAGCAGGCTGGGTTTCAGCAGCGTGGCCACGGCCCGGAACTCGCCTGAGCCGCCGGTGCCGTCGTTGCGGATCGCCAGATCCCCTTGCCACGGCTCGCGGGCCGGTTCCACCGCGACCCGGAACACCCCTTCGGAGGGATCACTGCCCAGCCGCGCCAGGGTCCCCCGGACACTCTTGATGCCTGGCTGCCGCTTGAGGAGCTGCAACTGCAGCTCCACTGTTGACAACCGCAGGATCTGACCCCGCAGGGGGTACAGCAGCCGCGCAACACGACGGTTCAGCCAGGGATCGCTGCCGGACACCTGGATTCCAACGACAGTCCCCTCCACCACATTGAGGTATCCAGGGGCCGGGTCGCTCACCACGTAGACGCGGCTGCTGACGTACCCATCGAAGACCAGCCGGGTACTGAGGGCGACGGCGCAGGCCTTGAGTTGCTCCTGGGGATCGGCGACCCTGCTGCACTCGGCCAGGATCCCGCGCACCTGGAGCGGGCTGTAAAGCGTCAGTCCGCGGATCTCCGGCAGAGGCCCCGCTGGCAGGGGGGACGGTGCCTGGGAAGCGGGTTCAGGGGTGGAGGGTACCGGCGGTCTGCCGTCGGGCTGGGGCTCCGGTGTTTCCAGGGGCCGGATGTCGACGGGGGCGGGCGGTTGTGGTTCGTCGAGGGTCGGTCGCTCAAGCTGGCGGGGTGGACCTGGTAATCGGACCGGGCCGTCCTGCAGGGGTGGAGCCACCAACTGGGCGAGAAGCAGCAGCATCAGGGTGGGGTGTGTTCTCGCTCAGAAAGAGAAGCTGGTAGCGTTCTTAAATGTTGTTGAAAGCAGGTGGAGTAGCGCCTGATGCGAGGATCATGACCAAGGGATCGGCTCTAGGCATGGAGCCAAGGGAACTTACCTACCCATCAGCCTTGTGAGCAGGATTTTGAGTAGCAACAGATACCAAGATCACGATGAGATGGTTCGGAGGTTCTGTTCAGGTTCGGCTCCTGTCTTGAAGTCCACGCGTTGGCTCGCTCCTCTGCGGGTTTTCGTTCTGATCGGTCTGGCGACCACACCCGTTGCCGCCGGCGAGATCACCGCCACGGGTGGTCCACTGGGGCTGGGCAGCGTGGTGAATGGCCTTCCAGGAGGCAGTTGCTTCGGCGGGGCCTGTGCGATCCAGGGGGGCACCTCCGCCGGGGCCAACCTCTTCCACCGCTTCTCCGCCTTTGATACCCGTGGCGGGATCACCGGCGTCAGCCTCGATGTGGCAGGCCACCGCAACGTCATGGTGGGCGTCACCCATCCCTTGGGCAGCTTCATCGACAAGGCCATCACCCTGAGTAGTCCGGCCAACCTCGTCTGGCTATCGCCGGGGGGGATCCGGCTCAGCGGCGCCGGCACCTTCACCAATGTCCAGCACCTCAACTTGACCACCGCCACTGGTCTCCGGGTGGGTGAGGGTCGTTTCGATGTGCATGGCACCACGGCTGCCGCCGCTGCCTCCCTGACCGGGGCGCCCGTCCTGGGTTTGTCCGGGCTCAGCACCGACCCGGCCACCCTCAACCAGCTTGGCCTGTCTGCCCAGGGGGACCTGGCCATTGAGGGCGGCCTGCTCACCGTGGATGGCGGCCTGCTGCTCGATGCCCAGGGAGGCCACGTGTTGCTGGGTGGATCCCGGCTTCAGGCCCCCGGGGGGCAGCTGGCCCTGCAGGGCCAGCAGGTGTCGCTCCAGAACACCACGGTGGACGTTTCCAGCCTTGCCGGAGCGGGCGGCAGCATCAGCCTCTCCGGACAGCAGGTTTCCCTGGTCGGATCCAGCCTTCTGGCGACGGGCCGTACGGCGGGTGGGGTCGTGCGGGTGGGAGCCGATCCCCTGGGAACCGTGACCGCGTTGAGCACCACGGTGGACGCCACGTCCACCCTGCGGGCGGACGCCACCAGCACTGGCCCTGGCGGCCGCATCCTGGTCCTCGGCAAGGAACGGGCCGATGTGGCTGGCGCCATCAGCGCCCGGGGCGGTCTCCAGGGTGGCGATGGTGGATTTGTGGAAACCTCTGCGGGGTGGCTCGCACTGTCCACCTCCCCGGATCTGTCGGCAGCCAGGGGGCGAGGGGGCACCTGGCTCATCGATCCCCGTGACATTGAGATCGTCGCCGCCGGGCCTGGGGGTGGACCTCCCCCCGGCGGCACCCCAGGGGGCCTGCCGGGTTCAGCTTCGCTGATCGACGTATCACTGATCAACACGGCCCTCAACGGCGGCCAGACAGTGATTGTCGACACGACCGACCCCGTGGGCACCCAGGCCGGAAACATCTCCCTGCTGGCCCCTGTCCAGAAATCCACTGGCGCGAACGCCACCCTGGATCTGAGGGCCGACGGCAACATTCTGATCAACATTCCAGGTGCTAACCCGGTCGCCTTCTCGAGCACCTCCGCAACAGGACGTCTCGATGTCAATCTCTGGTACCAGAAAACAGCGGATGCCGCCACGCCTGCAGGCTCCATCAGCTGGGAGAAGGGCGCGGTTGATATCAACACCGGCACCCTTCGAGCCTTGCAAGGTGCCTCACGGATTGACGGCAACATCGAACTCACCGGTCTCTTCGAACCATTTAAACTTCTCTCCGGCACGGTTCGGACGGGTGAGTTTGGTTGGAGTCCAGCCAGTCGAGGAGAGATTCAACTTTCCTCTTTTGCGAATCCAAAGCCCGCCATTCTGGATGTCTCCAGACGTTACACTCAGGGCCCAGATCGCATCGTCACAGCCTTCTCCACGGCGCTTCTGCAGATTGGCCCTTCCGCTCAAGTCAGCAGCATCGATGGTGGAACGTTCAGGGACGTGACCCCAGTTAAGAAAACCATCCTCAAGGTGTCTGATGGCGCTACTCTTGCCCTCAATCAGGCGAGCATCAGTGGCCCCAGTCTGGCCATTGAAAGTGGAGCACAGCTACAGCTGTCTGGATCCAATCAGCTGGCGAACCTTGCCAGTGCCGGATCGATCTTGATTGCTCCCAACAGCACCTTGAATCTACAGACTGCGACCATCTCCCCTGGTACCTCAATTGTTCTCCAGGGGAATGGTTCAGCAACCCTGCGGGTCGACAGTGCCTCGTTTCGGAATGATGGAACGGTCCAGGGTTCCGGTGAGATTGTGGTGGGTTCCGGTCAGGGGTCTTTCACAAACGGAGGCTCCCCCCTGCCCGGGGCCCCAGTGGCGTTGCTCGATCCCATTGGTTCGCTCGTCATTCGGGCGGCAAGCTTCCAGCTGGCAGATAACAGCCAGCTCCTTTTTGATCTCTCCACCGCTGATCAACTTTCCATATTCGGCGACACCGTCCTTGGCGGGGGGCTGGAAGTGGCTTCTCCGCCGATCGTCGGGGTTGCCACTCCCTTCGATCTGATCAGGGCCCAAGCCATCACCGGCGCTTTCATCCCCAACCAGACTTTCCTGCCGATTGGTTTCGTGCTTCAGGGTGTGGCCATGACTGGCGATCCGCTCTTGCCGGCCATCGTTGGCGGGAGCCTGGCGGCCAATGCTCCACCCCCCCTCGCGCCACCCGACCCACCCTTCACGCCGAGCCCGCCCTTCACGCCGAACCCGCCTACCACAGCCTTGCCGCCCCAGACGGTGACAGCTCCCCAGGCGCCTTCACCGTCACCCGAGCCGTCACCAGCGCCGACCCCGTCGCTCCTGGTGCCCGATCTCGGCTACCAACTCTTTGCTGGCACCCAGACCTCTCCCTTCGGCTCCAGTCTCAGCAGCAGCCGTCAAGGCGTGGGTACCGATGCGCTGGCGGTGAATCTCTCGGAAGCCGATTTCAGCCTGGCGGATGGGGCGGTTACGGCTCCTGCTCCCCTCACCGTCACCACCACCACCCTGTCGCCTGACCTGGTGGCCTCGGCCCTCTCGGATGGGGATCAGCAGCGGACGGAGGATGTCAGGAGGACCCTGGGGGATGTAGGCACGGCGGCGGATTCCGACGGAACCCTGCGCCTTGAGGAGCTGCAGCGACTGCTCAGCAAGGCCTCCCAGAAGGGGGACAAGGACGACGAACGCTTCAATCCGGCCGTGCTGATGGTGTCCTTCACCGAACAGCAGGAGACTGCAGGCCAGGAGCAGAAGCCCCCTGCGGCCCAGGATCAGAAGGCCCTGGGCGCCACCGAGAAGAAACCGACCAACTCATTCCTCGATCTGATTCTGCTCAGCCGCAAGGGTGAGCCGTTCGGGCAGCGGGTTGAACTGTCCCGCGAGCGCTTCGGTCAGCAGCTGAGGGCGCTCTACCGCCAGCTGGCTCGCCTCGAACCGCTTGACGTGGAGAACCCTGAGTCCCCCTCCAGGCAGATCCACCGGGCCCTGATCGCCCCCTTGGCCGAGGAGCTCAAGGCCAAGGGCATCACCACCCTGGTGATCGTCGCCGACCGGGGCCTGCAGGGTCTTCCCTTCGCGGCCCTGCATGACGGTGCCAGCTATTTCGGTGACCAATTCGGCTTCTCGATCACCCCGTCTCTCAACCTCACCTCCTTCGGCCCTCCCCGGCTGGCCCGGGGCCGGGTGCTGGCTGCGGGGGCCTCAGAGTT
This sequence comes from Cyanobium gracile UHCC 0281, assembly GCF_034931305.1. GTDB lineage: Bacteria > Cyanobacteriota > Cyanobacteriia > PCC-6307 > Cyanobiaceae > Cyanobium > Cyanobium gracile_A. The sequence goes on from NZ_JAYGHY010000010.1 coordinate 59,111, forward strand.
CGAAGGCCTCAGCCCCTTGCCCCTGGTGCCCGAGGAGCTGGCCGGTATCCCTGATGGGGTCGGCATCGACCGCTTTCTGAACAAGAACTTCACCCCGGAGGTGCTCCTGAGCCAGGCGGCCGACCCTCGTTATGAGCGCCTGCACGTGGCCACCCATGCGGAGTTCATGCCCGGGGGACCGTCCCAGGCCCGCATCTTCACCGGAACCGGCTCCGTCAGCCTTCAGGAGTTCGCCCGCCTGCGGCAGCAACGCAGCGGCAGTCCGCTTGAATTGTTCGTTCTGAGCGCCTGTCGCACCGCCTTGGGGGATAGCGACAGTGAGCTTGGTTTTGCAGGCCTGGCCCTGCAGGCCGGATCACGTAGTGCGATCGGGACCCTCTGGTATGTCGATGACGTCGCCACCTCGGCCTACTTCCTGCAGCTGTATCGCTACCTTGACCAAGGTGTGCAGAAAGCCGATGCCCTGCGGGCCACACGACAGGCGATGGCCACTGGCAAAGTGCGGCTTGAGGGCGATAAGGTCATCGGGTCTGATGGTGTCCCCCTACTCACCGAATTGACACCATCCCAGCGGCGCCGCGTTGCCTCAGGCATGGCCCATCCCTATTTCTGGGCAGGGGTTCAGTTGATTGGAACTCCCTGGTGAACCATCGACAACGGCTGTCTTGGCCTGCTTCCTTCCCCCTTTCGATCCCACCTGTGGTGGGTCTCCACGGTCCACCCAGTTCCTCATTCAGTGCCTGATCTTCCAGCGGTCTTCAACGTCTTTCTCATGCTGGCGATGGCCCATTTCCTCGGGGATTTCGGGCTCCAAAGCGATCGCATGGCGCGGGAGAAATGCCCCGGTTGCGGGGTGACGCTCGGATGGGGGTGGTGGCTCGCCTCCCATGCCGCCATCCATGGCTTTCTGGTGGGGATGGTCACGCAAACTCCGCTTTTGGGTGTGGCAGAATGGGGTGTGCATCTGTTGATCGACTTCGGCAAATGTCGACGTCTGTGGACCCTGTCCATTGATCAGGCGCTTCACATCCTCTGCAAGCTCCTCTGGGCCTGGCTGGCGATTCGGCAGGCCTCCACACCGCTCTGGTTCCAATGAAGAGAAAGGTTGCCGGTTCCCCCATGGCTGTTTCTACGCGTCTCCGCCCCCTCGGCTCTTCGCGACGTTCCCCCTCCCCGTTGCTGGCCGCTACCCTTCTGACCCTGGTCCCCCTGGCGTTCATCGAGCCGCCGCCGGCCCAGGCCCAGAGTGAGCTGCGTAAAAGCTTCCCGGGCCGGCGTGTGGGTGGAGGAACCCGGGGTGAATGCGCCAGTCGCCTTCTGGCCCATCTGGTGCCCTCCAGCAGCGTCTTCGCCCCCGGCAAGGCCCGTTATCTCGGTGTGCTCGAAGGCCCCAGCGCTGCCCCCAGTCCCCTGGAGATCACCTTCCGCCCCTTGAGCGACCGCGGCACCGTGGATGGGGCGATGGCCTCGGGCCAGCGCCGGGTGCTGCCGGCCTCCGCACCGGGCATCACCCTCCTGACCCTGCCCCCCGTGAAGGTGCCGACGATGTGGGAGTCGAGCTACATCTGCCCCGGGGCGCCCGCCACCTCCACCCCGGCTGATCCGCTCAACTTCGTGGCCGCAGACTCGCCGCCGGCCCTGAGTCTGCTGGTCACGGAAGCGTCCAAGGAAGATGCGGCCGTGCAGGCTTCCCTGGCCAAACTGCGCCAGTCCTGTGGCTCCAGTGTGTCCCGCGAGGACGTGGCCACCACCTTCGGCCTGGCCGATCTGATCACGACTCAGTGGCCGGAGCGGATTCCAGTGCGCTGTCCCGCCTGAGGCCACCCCGCAGCTCCCAGATGCTCAGGGGTTCGGTGCGCCCCTTGACGCTCATCGCGCCCCAGTCGAGCCACTCCAGCGGCAGCCCCTTGGGCAGCAGATCCACCGTGCTGGAGGACACCAGCACGCGACAGAGGTTGGTCTGACGCTCCTTGTCGAGGCTTTCCAGCCGTGAGGCGCAGTTCACGGCATCGCCGATCACGGCGTACTCCAGCCGTTCGCTGCTGCCCATCGATCCCGCCAGAACGGGCCCGGAATGGACGCCGACGCGCAGTCCCATGGCTGGCAGTCCCTCCTTCGCCAGCTCCTCATTGAGGCTGGCCACGGCGCGCTGAATCGCCAGGGCGGCATCGATGGCGGCCTTGGCGTCCGCCTGCTCACCGCTGCTCAGGGGGGCGCCAAACACCGCCAGCAGCCCGTCGCCGGTGAACTTGTTGACCATGCCGCCCCGCCGCGTGATCGCCGGCACAAACAGCGCCATGCCCCGGTTCAGCCAGTCGAGCAGCTCGCCAGGGGTGAGGCGTTCCGACACGCTAGTAAACGAGCATGTGTCCGACATCAGCACCGTGACCGGCAGCTGGCGACCCTCGAAGCGACCGTCGCTGAGCAGCCCATCCCGCTGGTTCCAGAGCTGGCGGGCGACGGCCGGGGAGGTGGTCTGGCCGAGCAGCCGTTCGATCTGCTGGCGTTGCTTCTGGCTGGAGGCGCCCCGGCGCACCCAGGCCGCACCGGCCATGGCGATCAGCCCGGTGAGGGGCAGGCTCAACCCGACCCAGACGAAGTTGTAGAGCAGCAGCACGGCCCCTCCGACCATCAGGGCGGCCACCAGCACCACCACGATCACGCTGCGGCGCAGCAGCCGGAAGGCTTCCCCGAGCACGATCCCCAGCACCACGGCCAGCACTTCGGCAACACGCTCCACCCAGCCCGGCAGCGTCCGCAGCCGCCGCGGGTCGCCGGCCACATCGCGGTCCATCAGGGCGGCCAGCCGATGGGCATGGATCTCGACACCGGGCACCAGCAGCTGCTTGGCCCCGAGGGCAGAGCGGGTCTGGGGCACGGGGAACAGATCCCGCAGGCTCGGAGCGGTGCTGCCGATCAGCACGATGTGCCCGCGGATCTGGTCGCGGGGGATCGGCCGGCGGCCGAGCACATCCTGGAGATTCCAGAGGTGGAAGCTGCCGAGCTGGTGGAACGACAGCATCTGCTGGAACCCGGCGGCATCCAGCTGGTCGTAGCCCCCGGAGGCCGGATCCAGCCAGGGGCCCGGTTCGCTTCCTTTCTCGAGCCGCTGCCGCAGGTTGCGCTGGCCCTTGCCCACCTCCAGCAGGCGCAGGGGCAGGGACACGGTGGCTTCGTCCTGGCCGGCCACATGCACCAGATCACGCCGGATCACCCCATCGGCATCCAGCACCAGGTCGTTGAAACCGCGCCGATCGGGCGGCGTGCCCGGCACCGGGCCGATGGCTTCGGCCACGTTGAAGATCGAAACGAGGCGAGGGTTGGTCCGGAAGCGCTCCCGCAGGCAGGCCTGGTCGGGGCCGACGCCCTGGTCGCGGTAGATGTCGAGGCCGATCGCCACGGCCCCCTCGGCGATCAGCCGGTCGATGGCCTGGCACAGCACCTTGTCGTCGATCGGGAACCCATACGTGGCCAGGTCGGATTCGTCGATGCCGATGATCGTGATCGGCTTGTCGGTGCCCGGGGGAGCCTGGCGCAGACTGGTGATCAGGTCGTAGAGGAGCAGGTTGAGGGTTTCGTTGATGGGGCTGCGCTGCAGCGCCAGCAGCAGCAGCCCCGCGGCCGCGTAGGGCACCAGCGAGCGGAGGCCATCTCCCAGATGGTGCAACCCCAGCCGTGCCAGCAGAGAGTGCAGCCGAGATCCGCGCGACGGTCTGCTGTCCATCAGACGCCCGTGAAGGCCAGGAAGAGCCGTTTCATGGTCTCCAGCAGAGTATGGGATTGTTCCGTGTGCTGTTCGCGATCGAGGCTTTTCAGCTCCGCCTGCCGCTCCTGCACCATGGCCGCGAAGCGCTCCAGCAGGTCGGGGTTCTCCTCCAGCAGGCCCTTGATGCTCTCCCGGTCTACCTTCAGAAGCAGGCACTCCTCTTTAGCCCGCACCGTGGCACTGCGCGGGGCATCCAGGAAGAGGGTCATCTCGCCGAACACCTCGCCCGGCTCCAGCTGGCGCACGGTCACCGTGTGGCCGGGCTCCACCTCCTTGAGGATCTCCACGGTTCCCCGCAGCAGATGGAACATGGAGCGGCCCTCGGCCCCCTCCTGCACCACCGCCTCGCCGGGTCCGTAGGACACCAGGTGGCTGCCTTCGACCAGCCTCTCCAGCTGATCGCCGCTCAGGTCGGCGAACACGCCAGCGTTGGCGAGGGCCTCGCAGCACAGCGCGGGGGAGGGGCGGGCCGGAAGCCGGGGCCGGTCCCTTGAGCGGCGTGGCTGCAGCTCCCGCACCGGGAAGGGGATGCTCTGGCCTGCGCGGGCCAGGGCATACCAGATCTGCTCCAGCAGATCGCTGCGCAGATCGCCGATGGCGGCATCGCCCAGCTCCTGCTGCCACACCTGCAGCTCGTAGGCGATGGAGCTGTCCTGGAATTCCTTGACCCGGATGCGGGGGAACGGTTCCCGCAGCACCTTCGGATGCTGCAGCACCACCTTCTCCAGCAGGGCCCTGGCCTGGGCGGGGGGGAGGTCGTAGTCGAGGCCGACGCTGAAGCGGTTGCTGATGGCCCCCGAGCGCCCCAGGTTGCGGAGAACCCTTTCGGTGACGAGGCTGTTGGGCACCACCACCAGATGTCCGTCCATGTTGCGGAGCATGGTGTCGCGCCAGCTCACCTGCACCACCACCCCGCGCACCCCCTGGTCCAGCTCGAGGAAATCCCCTTCGGTGAAGTCGTCCCCCAGCTGCAGCTCCAGGCCCGCAAACAGGTCCTTGAGCGACTCCTGGGCCGCCAGGCCGATCACGGCGGTGAGCACGGCGGAGGTGGTCACCAGTCCCACCAGATCCAGCCGCGCCGATTGCCGCACCAGCACCACCGTGGCCAGGGCGCCGCTGCCGAGGGTGAGCAGCTGCATCAGCAACTGGGGCGGCGGACGCCATAACCCCAGATGGGCGGGCACCTGCAGGGTCGCCCAGAGGGTGATGAGGATGGCCGCGTAGGTGAGCAGCAGGTCGTCGGTGAGCAGCAGCCACACCCGATAGGCCGGCGGCAAGCCCTGCAGCGGCAGGGAACTCAGCAGCGCCCAGGCGGCGATGGCCAAAAGCGGCAACCGCAGCGGCAGGGCCGGCAGCTGCCTGTGGCGACTGAGACGGGCCAGCACCAGCAGCCCGGCCGTGGCAGCCAGGGCGCTGATCCAGATCTGCAGCAGGGCCAAGGCACTCGCTTCGATCGCCCCATCCTGCCGCTGATCCTGGTCTTCGGCCCATGGGGAGAGCAGGCTGGGAGCAGCCGCGCCCGCCGTTGATGCGTCCGATCTACCTCCGCCCCGTTGTTGTTCTGCTGGCTCTGGTGGCGACCGGCACCTGGCCAGGCGCCGCCGGCGCCCAGGTGCAGCTGCGCTGCGAGGGCACCCTGCTGGAGGCCCGGGGCAGTGCCGAACAGGAACGGCCCACCCGCCGGCTGTCGTTCTCCCTCTCCCTGGAGGCGGAGGCACCCACGGCCGATGGCGCCCTCCAGAGCCTGCAGGAGCGCCTGGCGGCGGTGCGGACCGCCTTGCAGGGGCAGCAGGTGGAGGAACTGCGGGTCACCTCGCCCAGCACCTGGCGGCGCGACGCTGATCGCAACCGACCGGCCGCGGTGACGGCCAACCTGCAGGTCAGCGGCCGGCTGGCGCCCCAGCGGCTGCAGTCCCTGATCCGGGAGGTGGGGGCCCTGCCCGGGGTGCGCCTGGCGCCGGTGGGCACCGTGGCCGATCGCGGCCTGGATGGGACGGTGCGGCGCCAGCTGCTGCGGGGGGCCTACCAGGACGCCCTCGCCCAGGCCCGGGAGGTGGCCGCCGCCGTGGGCCTGAGCAAGCTCAACCCCCTGGAGGTGCAGCTTGACGGCAACGAACTGCGGCCGATGCTGATGCGGGCCGCCGCCGCCGATGCCGCACCGCCCTTCGATCCGGCCGAGCTGGCGCTGCCGAAGGACCGCTTGAGCCTGACGGTGCGCTTCTGCGCCCGGTGATGCTTTTGAGGCGTGCGGATGCGTTTTGGGCCCCGCCGAGCAGAATGCAGCGATCCGGACTCGGAGCCTTGAGCGAATGCGCCACCGCCTGTCGAGCGCCCTGCCGAGCCTGTCATTCCTGCCGATCCTGATCCTGCTGGTCGGTCCGGCCACCGGACCGCTGCCGGCGGAGGCCTCCGAGAGCGCTGTGGTGCAGGAGATCCTCGATGGCAACGAGATGTTCATTGATGGCAAGACGGCCCAGGTGAAGCAGAAGGCCGTTGCCCCCCAGAAGGTCAGCACCCAGAACAGCCGGGGCCAGATCCGGTTCGACAGCGGTGCCGCCGGCCGCCTCAACCGCTTCGCCCTGCTCAAGCTGGGCCAGGGCTGCTTCCTGATCGAGAAGGGCCAGATCCTGGTCTCCGGCAAGCAGAGCGGCTGCACCCGTTCCGCCCGCCTCAGTGTGCGCGGCACCAACTACCTGATCGATGTCAGCGAGTCGGGTGAGTCGGAGATCTCCGTTCTGGAGGGGTCGGTGGAGGTGGAACCGCTTGTCGATGGGGAGCCCAGCGGCAAACCCGCCACCACGGTGGAGGCGGGCAACAAGCTGCGGCTCTCGGCCGGCGGGGTGGTGATGGCGCTGCTGGGGCTCAGCGCCAGCGACTACAACGGCATCCTGGGCGGGCCCCTCTTCCAGGGGTTCCGGGTGCCGCTGCCGGCCTACGGCTCCCTGGAGAGTTACATCCGCTCCAAGGTGCCGGGGGTGAACCTGCCCGTGCCGGTCAGCGTCCCGTCGCTGCCCTTCGGTCTGCCGCGCTTCTTCTGATCCGGTGGTTCGACCGCTCCCGCTCCTGATGACGGCCTTGGCGGCGGCCCTGGCCTGGCCCAGCGGCAGCGTGGCCAGCACCAGCACGTCGGCGGTCGTTCAGGAGATCCTCGATGGCAACGAGCTCTTCATCGAACGCCGCCAGGCCCAGCTGCGGGAGAAGGCGGTTGCGCCCGAACTGGTCCGCACTCAGAACAGCCGCGGCCAGCTGGGCTTCGCCAGCGGCGCTGCCGGCCGTCTCAACCGCTTCACCCAGCTGCGGCTCGGCAGCAGCTGCTTCCTGCTCAGCAGCGGCCAGATCCTGGTGTCCGGTCCGCAGAACGGTTGCACCCGTTCCTCTCGGCTGAGCACCCGCGGCACCAACTACCTGATCACCCTGCTCGACGGTGGCGAGGAGGAGGTGGCGGTGCTGGAGGGGGCACTCGAATTGCAGCCTCTGGCCGATGGACGGCCCCTGGCCGGGGCGCCGATCCTCGTGGCCGGTGGCAACAGAGTGCGCCTCTCCAGCCAGGGGGCCCTGCTCTGGCAGCGACCCCTGACGGCGGATGACTACGCCGCCATCCTTCGGGGGCCTCTGTTTCAGGGGTTCACGGCCCCCCTGCCCGGCATGGCGGCGCTGGAGTCCTTCGTGCAGCGCCGTTTCCCGGGGGTGATCGCCGCCCCTGCCAGGCCGGCGGTCAGCAGTGACCCCCTGGTGGCGACCATCAACCGCTACCGGGCCCAGAGCGGGCGCCCCTCCCTGCAACCCCTGCCGGCGGACCTGGCGGCCCGGAACGCCGCCTATCTGGCCCCGGTGCTCGACGAGGTGCTGAACAGCCGCGACTGCGACCACGACCGCTCCCGCTGGGGGGCGTTCCAGGAGCGCATGGCGGCAACGGCCAGGCTCATGCCCACCAGTGAGGTGATCGCCTGCCCGATGCCGGCGGGCGCCTGGAACCCGGAGGTGATCGTGTCGCGCTGGATGGGCTCGCCCCTGCACACCCAGATCCTGATCAACCGTCCCAGGGCCCGGGCCATCGACTGTGTACGTCTGGAGCGCTCCGGCCGGGCCGTCGCGATCTGCACGCTGTGGAGTCCGGTGGCGGGAGCCTCCCCCTAGGGCCAGGGCAGGGCCCGCAGCGGCGATGTCCCCGATGATGGGGGCCTGCCAGGCGCCAACGCCACCACCACCGGGAGGGGTACGACCAGATGGCGCGACGCCGCACCTTCAGCGTCCTGGTGGTGGCCGTGCTGGCCTGGGTGGGGGTCAGCTCCGGCTGGCCAGGGCCCCGGATGAGGGTCTGGGAGCGGGGGGTGGAGCAGCAACTGCTGCTGCTGCGCGGCCCGCGGCGCCCTCCGGCGAACGTGGTGCTGGTCACGGTCGATGACGCCACGCTGCAGCAGGGCGACTGGTTCGAGGAGGAGGGCCGCATCCCGGAATGGGCCAGGGGCGTCGGCAGCCTGCCCTGGCCCCGCGCCACCTATGGCATGGTGGCGGAGAAGCTGCTGCAGGCCGGCGCCAAGGCGGTGGCCGTGAATGTGGTCTTCGAGGGGCCCAGCGGCAAGGGCGCTGCCGATGACGAGGCCCTGGAGCTGCGCTTGCGGCGTTACCCCGGCCGTGTCGCCCTGGCGGCCGAGATGCTCGAGTCCAACGACGCCCAGGGGGCCGGCTCGCTCACCTTCGTGCGGCCGGAGCGCTTCCTGGCGGCCATCGGCGGCACCGGCTCCCTCGGGCTCACCAACATCCTCGCCGGCACCTCCAGCGAGCCCAGCCGCCACCCCGAGGCCTATGCCAGCGGCGTGCTCCCCGCCCGGGGCGCCGAGGGCCACAGCGCCCTCTCCTCCACCCTGCTGCGGCTGGGGGGCCAGCGGAGTCGCCAGGACGACAGGGCCAGCGCCCTCAATTTCTATGGGCCGGAGGGCAGCTTCCGGCGCCTGCCGGCGTGGGAAGTGCTCGACCCAGAGCGTTGGAAGACCCATCCCCTGCGCAAGGACCTGGCCGGGTCTGTGGTCTTGCTCGGCCCCGTCGTCGCCCAGGGGGCCGATGGCTACCCCACCCCTTTCGGCAGCCTGTCGGGGCTGGAGGTGCTGGCCACCGCGACGGCCAACTCCCTCCAGGGCGATGGCCTGCAGCCCTGGCCCCGCAGCGCCCCAGGACGGGCCCTGCTGGCCCTGGTGCCGCTGCTGGTCGTCCTGGCGGCGGCCCGCCGCTGGACCGACCTGCGCTGGCGGCTGGTGCTGGTGGCCCTGATGCTGGCCCTCCAGGGTGCCGCCGTCGCCGTGGCGCTGCAGCAGGCCAACCGCTGGCTGCCGCTGCTGGCTCCGGTCTCGGGCCTGGTCCTGCTGGGCCTGCTCTACGGCGGGGACGCCTACCTGCGGGAGGGGCAGGAGCGGCGGCGGCTGCGCCGCACCTTCGAGCGCTACGTGGCCCCTGGGGTGGTGGCGGAGATCCTCTCCGACCCGGAATCGGCCCAGGGCATCCTGCGCGGCCGGCTGCTGGAGGTGACCGTGCTGATGACCGACATCAAGGGCTTCACGGTGCTCACCAAGCAGCGCAGCGGCGAAGGCCAGAGCGAGCTGCATGTTCGCCAGCTCAACGAGTACCTCGGCGCCATGGTGGAGGTGGTGATGGCCCATGGCGGCACCGTCGATAAGTTCATCGGCGATGCGGTGATGGCGGTCTTCGGATCACCGGTGAGCCGGGGGGTGACCGAAGAGGCCAGCCAGGCGGTGCGCTGCGCCCTGGCCATGCGGGCGGCCCTGGCCGGCCTCAACGAGGACTGGGCGCGGCGGGGCATCGCCACCCTCGACAACGGCATCGGCCTGGCCAGCGGCCAGGTGATGGTGGGCCAGATCGGCAGCCCCCGCCGGATGGAATTCACCGTGATCGGCGACACGGTCAACCTGTCGGCCCGGCTGGAGTCGGCCACCCGGAATGTGGACGCCGCGGTGGTCTGCGACGCCCAGACCGCCAGCCTGATTCAGGCCGATGCGGGCCTCGACTCCCGCTCACTGGGGGCCCAGCCCGTGAAGAGCCTGGGGGAGGTGGAGATCTTCACCGTGTCGCTCCGGGATCAGGCCTCCAGGTAAGGTCAGGCCTCCAGATAGGTCGTCTGCTCCAGGCTGGCCCGCAGATGGGCCATCAGGCGCCGGGCGTCGCTGATGGCCAGGTCGCCGCGGCCGATGGCCTGTTCGCTGGCCAGGCGGAGCCTTTCCAGCAGCAGGTCGGGGTCGTGTTCCATCGCCTCGAGCACCTCGGCGTTGGTGTTGCCCCGCACCACATGGTCGACCCGGTAGCCGCCCCCGGCCGCCAGCCGGATGTGAACGGCGTTGGTGCTGCCGAAGAGGTTGTGCAGGTTGCCCATCACCTCCTGGTAGGCCCCGCCCAGGAACAGCCCGATCCAGTAGGGCTCGCCCGGCCGCAGGTGGTGGAGCTCCAGCAGGGGCTTGACCTGGCCCCGATCGATGAAGCGGGCGATCTTGCCGTCGGAATCGCAGGTGAGGTCGGCGAAGCTGCCCAACCGGGTGGGCCGTTCATCGAGCCGGTGGATCGGCAGCACCGGGAAGAGCTGGTCGATGGCCCACGTGTCCGGCGCTGAGCGGAACACCGAGAGGTTGGCGTAATAGGTGCCGGCCAGGGCCGCCGGCAGGGCCTGCAGCTCCTGGGGGATCACGGTGCCTGTGGCCAGGCCCTCCAGCTGGCGCGCGATCGCCTGACAGCTCGCCAAGGTGAGCCGCTCGGCCGTGGCCCGCTCTGGCAGGCTCAGGTAGCCGAGCCGGAAGGCGGTGAGGGCGTCCTCCTTGAACTTGAGGGCATCGTTCCAGGCCTCCTGCAGCCGCTCCACCACCGACCGCTCGTCTCCGCCCTCCCCTTCGGGGCTTCCTCCTGCCGCGATCGCCGTGATCACCGCATGGGTGTCCCGCAGGTTGCGCAGGATCAGGGCCTCGCCCTCGGCTGGCGGCGGCACCGCCTCGGTGTGACCGCCGGCTCCGAGCACGTCGAACACCAGCACGCTGAAGTGGCTGGCCAGCGCCCGGCCGCTCTCACTGACCAGTGTGGGAGGGCGGACGCCGTGGGGCTCGCAGCACTCCCGGATCGTGGCGACGACGTCGTTGGCGTAGTTCTGCAGTGAGTAGTTGGTGGAGGCGGCGGTGGCGGTGCGGCTGCCGTCGTAGTCGATGCCGAGGCCGCCGCCCACATCCAGGAAGCCCATCGGGGCCCCCAACCTGGTGAGTTCGGCATAGATCTGGCCGGCCTCCTGCAGGGCGTCCTTGAGGACGGCGATGTCGTTGATCTGGCTGCCGACGTGGAAGTGCAGCAGGCGCAGGTCGTCGAGCAGGCCGGCCTGCCGCAGCCGCTCCACGGTGGTGAGCACGTCGGGGATCGAGAGGCCGAACTTGGCCCGCTCGCCCACCGAGCTGCCCCAGCGCCCGGTGCTGCGGGCCGAGAGCTTGGCGCGGATGCCGATGAACGGGGCCCCGCCCAGGGCGCTGCTGGCGGCGATGATCCGCTCCACCTCGTCGGCCTGCTCGATCACCACCACCGGCTGGCGCCCCAGGCGCCGGGCCAGTATTGCCGTCTCGATGTAGCGCCGGTCCTTGTAGCCGTTGCAGATCAGCAGGGCGTCGGGGTCGTCAAGCAGGGACAGGGCAATCAGCAGCTCGGCCTTGCTGCCCGCCTCCAGGCCGAAATGCCAACGGTGGCCGCTTTCCACCAGCTGCTCCACCACGTGGCGCTGCTGGTTGCACTTGACCGGGAACACGCCCTGGTAGCGGCCGTCGTAGCCGTACTGGGTGATGGCCCGTTCGAAGGCGCCGTGCAGCCGCTCGAGCCGGTCTTCGAGGATGTCGTCGAAGCGGATCAGCAGCGGCAGGGTCAGGTCGCGCCCCTGCAGCTCCCGCACCAGTTCCACCAGATCGAGGGCGCCGCCGCGGTCGCCGCGGGGTTGCACCATCACGTGGCCCCGGGCGCCCACACTGAAATAAGGCTCGCCCCAGCGGTCGAGTCCGTAGAGGGCCGCCCCGTCGGCGGCGTTCCAGGCGTCGGCCAGCAGGCCGCTGGGGGGATCGGCGAGCACCATGGGTCCCCGGGTGGCTCTGCACTGCCGTTGGAATCTAATCAGCCTCCCCAGGCGAGTCGCTGTGGTGTGGGCGCTTGCCAAGCGGCAGGCCCAGCGCGGACGATGGCCCGATCCTCTTTCCCTTTGCCATGGCCACCGAACGCACCTTCCTTGCCATCAAGCCCGACGGGGTGCAGCGGGGTCTGGTGGGCGAGATCCTCGGCCGTTTCGAGACCAAGGGCTTCAAGCTGGTGGCCCTGAAGCAGCTGGTTCCCAGCCGGGAACTGGCCGAAAGCCATTACGGCGTGCACCGGGAGCGCCCCTTCTTCGCCGGCCTGGTGGACTTCATCACCAGCGGGCCCGTGGTGGCCATGGTGTGGGAAGGGGATGGCGTGATCGCCAGCGCCCGCAAGCTGATCGGTGCCACCAAGCCCCTGGAGGCCGAGCCCGGCACCATCCGCGGCGATTTGGCGGTGAACATCGGCCGCAACGTCATCCACGGCTCCGATGCGCCGGAAACGGCCGTCTTTGAGATCGGCCTCTGGTTCGCGGCCTCCGAGCTCTGCGAGTGGACGCCCGCCGACCAGGTGTGGCGGGTCGAGCCCTGAGCGGCCATCCTGGGGACCTTCGGGTCCCCCTGGCATGGCGCAGCGCAGGAGCCTCTGGCCTCCCAGGACGCTGACCCTGGCGGCGATCGCCCTGCTGGCGGGCGTTCTGGCTCTGGTTCTGCCTGGAGCCGGTGTCGTGTCCGGCGCCTCGGCGGCTCCCCGGGTGCCCCGGGTGGTGGATGTGCCGTCCCGGCCGGCGTTCGTGATGCCGCCGGCGGCGCCGGAGCGGCCCGCCAGTGTGGGCCAGGTGCTGCAACCCTCCACGGTGCTGCGCACCGAAAACCCTGGCCGGCTTCAGATCCTGCTGGCCGATGGGCGCAGCTTCCGGCTAGGGGGGAATGCCCAGCTACGCATCGAGCCGACCCTGCTCGACCTGGTGCGCGGCCGGATCATCGCCTGGATTGATCCGGGATCGAAGGGCAGCACGCCGCTACGGGTCCGCACCCGGGTGGGCACCGCCTCGATCCAGGGCACCACGGTCTTCATCGAGGCCACCGCCGACAAGGTGTTGTTCCTGAGTTGGGAGGGAAATGTGGAGGTGCGTGCCGCTGACGGCACTGCCTACCGGCTGACCAGCGGCCAGCGCCTTGAGGCCACGCCCCAGGGCTGGAAGGGCCCCCACCGCATGGACGCGGCGGAAGTGAAGAATCGGCGGCGGACCAGCGAGCTGCTCAATGGCTTCCAGGCGCCGATGCAGACCCTGCCGGTGATCGAGCGCGAACTCGGGCTCAGCCCCTGATGCTTCCCTGGTCTGGCCTGGGGCGCCGGCTCTGGTGGCTGGCCCTGGCCGCGCCCCTGCTGGCGGGCCTCGACCGACCGCCCATCACCCCCCTGGGCCAGGGGCCACGGCTGCTGGACGACCAGCTGCTGCAGGCCTTCTTCCTGCTGCGGGGTCCGCGTCCCGCCCCCGCTGATCCGGTGATCCTGGCCATCGATGCCGACTCCCTGGAACTGGGGGAGCTGCTGGCCCCTGGCGAGCGCGAAGCGTCGCCGCTCTGGCGCCAGATGGGGCCCTGGCCCTGGCCGCGGGCCCTGCAGGCCCGGCTGGCGGCCCATGTCCTGGAACGGGGCGCCACCAGGGTTCTGTTCAACATCGAGTACAGCCAGCCCAGCCGCTACGGCCCCGCCGATGATCGGGCCTTTTCCGCCACCCTCGCCCCCTGGCGCCAGCGGGTGCACCTGGCCGTCCATTACGACGTGCGCCAGGAGGGGGGGCTGGAGCAGAGCCGGCTGCGGCTGCCGATCCACCCGCTGGGTGCCCCCGGGCTGACCACCCTGCTCCAGTCCCCCCGGGGGGTGGTGGAGGCGGTGCCGGGCCAGGACTGGATCCGCTCCCGGCTGGGCACGTTCCCGCCCCCCCTGCCCCGGCCGATGGCCTTCCTGGTGCGCCCGGCGCCGCCGCCGGTGGCGCCGATGGGCCTCGACTATCCCGGCCCCGCCGGCAGCATGGCGCGGGTGCCGGCCTGGCGGCTGCTGGAGGTGCCGGCCTCCACCTGGCGGGGACGCACCGTGC
>NZ_JAYGHY010000011.1:0-66041 GCF_034931305.1 Cyanobium gracile UHCC 0281
CCCGGATCCAGGGGCAGGGCGGCCAGCCACGGGCCCGTGACCGCCGTCAGGGCCGCCAGGCTGGTATCGGGATCCTCGGCGCCGGCCAGCTGCCGCAGAGGCACGCCTTCGGCGGCGGCCAGCCGCTCCGCCACCGCCGCCAGGCCTTCCAGCTCCTGCCGCAACCCCAGTCCCACCAGCAGCAGGCCGCCGCCGGGCTGCGTTTCGGTCCCTGAAACCGACATGGTTGTTTGCACTGCGCGGGCCGGGTCGCTTCTACCATCGTGCTGCGAAGCAACGCCGCCTGCGCCCTTGTCCACTTTCTCGACCGCTGAACGGGTGGAGCAGAGCGGGCAGCCGCCCCTCACCAGCCACGACCCTCGCCGGTTGCGGTTGTTCAGCGGCAATTCCAACCCCGGCCTGGCGCACGAAATCGCTGCCTACCTCGGCGTGCCCGACGGCCCGAGGGTGATCAAGCGTTTCGCTGATGGTGAGCTCTACATCCAGATCCAGGAGTCGATCCGCGGCTGCGACGTCTTCCTGATCCAGCCCACCTGTGCTCCGGTGAACGATCACCTGATGGAGCTGCTGATCATGGTGGATGCCTGCCGGAGGGCCTCGGCCCGCCAGATCACGGCCGTCATCCCCTATTACGGCTACGCCCGCGCCGACCGCAAGACGGCCGGACGGGAATCGATCACGGCCAAGCTGGTGGCCAACCTGCTGGTCAAGTCCGGTGTCGAGCGAGTGCTGGCCATGGACCTGCACTCCTCCCAGATCCAGGGCTACTTCGACATCCCCTGCGACCACATCTACGGCTCACCGGTCCTGGTCGACTACCTCTCCACCCGGGATCTGGGCGAGGTGGTGGTGGTCTCCCCCGACGTGGGCGGTGTGGCCCGGGCCCGGGCCTTCGCCAAGCAGATGAAGGATGCGCCTTTGGCGATCATCGACAAGCGCCGCTCCGGCCACAACGTGGCTGAAAGCCTCACCGTGATCGGTGACGTGGCCGGCAAGACGGCGATCCTGATCGACGACATGATCGACACCGGCGGCACGATCTTCCAGGGCGCCCAGTTGCTGCGCGCCCGGGGGGCCGCCCGGGTGCTGGCCTGCGCCACCCACGCCGTCTTCTCCCCGCCTGCCGTCGAGCGGCTCTCCACCCCGGGCCTGTTCGAGGAGGTGGTGGTGACCAACAGCATCCCCCTGCCCCCCGACCTGCACTTCCCCCAGCTGCGGGTGCTCTCGATCGCCAACATGCTGGGGGAAACGATCTGGCGGATCCACCAGGAGAGCTCGGTCAGCTCGATGTTCCGCTGAGCAACACCGGCATGGTCGCCTCTCCACCGCCTGTCCAGCGGGTGCCGCTCAAGCGCTTCGCCCATCTCAAGCGCCGTCTGCCGGTACCGCTCACCGTTCTGGTCACGGCCCTGCTGGCCCTGACGGTCGGTGCCCCCCGTCCGGCCGACGCGCAAGGCCGCCTGCCGAAGGGGTTCGAGCGACGCATCGGCGTCTGGCTCACCAACAGCCCCAGCCCCCTCTACTACGACGCCAAACGCATCGAGACCGCCGTGGCGCAGCTCGACGCCGCCGGCTTCAACACCCTCTATCCCAACGTCTGGAGCCGGGGGGCCACCTTCCACCGCAGCCGCTGGGCACCGCTGGAGCCGGCCCTGGCCCGCTCCAACCTCGGCCTCGACCCGATCTGCCGCTTCACCAAGGCCGCCCATCGCCGCGGCATGCAGGTGATCCCCTGGTTCGAGTACGGCCTGATGGAGCCCGGCGATGCCGAGGTCGTCCAGAAGAACCCGGAATGGGTGCTGCGCCGCGCCGATGGCAGTGCCCTGTACGCCATGCACGGCGCCAACCTGAAAACGTCCCCGCTCAAGGACCTGCGGGTGTGGCTGAACCCGGCCCACCCGGGGGTGCGGGCCCGCTTCATCGGCCTGATCAGCGAGATCGTCCAGCGCTGCGGCGTGGACGGCATCCAGCTCGATGACCACTTCGCATGGCCGGTGGAACTGGGCTACGACCCCTACACCCGCGCCCTTTACCTGGCGGACACCGGCCGGGAGCCGCCCGCCAATTTCAACGACCGCTACTGGATGAAGTGGCGCCGCCAGCAGCTCACGGGCCTGCTGCGGGAACTGCGGGGCACCCTGCGGGAGGTGGGCGGCCCGCGGCGCACCGTGATCAGCCTGTCGCCGGGCCCGTTCCGCTTCGCCTACAACCACTGGCTGCAGGACTGGGAGCTCTGGGCCCTGGGTGAACTGGTCGACGACTTGATCGTGCAGAACTACGCCTATTCGGTCAAGGGCTTCGAGCGCGACCTCGACCAGCCGGCGCTGGTCAAGGCCCGCCGCTGGGGCATGCCCGTGGAGATCGGCATCCTGTCCGGTTTCGGTGGCCGCACCCCCGACATGGCCACCCTCGCGCAGAAGGTGCGCCTCTCCGCCGCCCGGGGCCACGGCGTGATCTTCTTCTACTGGGAGGGGCTCTGGGGCCAGCACGCCGGGCCGGAGGGGGCGGCCTTCCGCCAGGCTGCCTTCCGGCGCCTCAACAAAGAGGTGTTCGGCAGCCGCTAGGCGTTCTCGCCAGCCGCGCCGAGGCACTGCCCCACGACCTCGCGGGTGTTGGTGGAGAGGTCGGCCGCCGCCAGCTGGTTGAGGGCCTCCAGCATCCGCTCCCGGCGCCCGGGGCCGTAGCTCTGCCAGCGGCTGAACACCTTGGCCAGGCGCGAGGCCGTGATCGGATTGCGCTGGTCCAGGGCAGCGATCTGGTCGGCCATGAAGCGGTAGCCGCTGCCGTCGGCGGCATGGAACACCGGTGGATTGCCCGCCAGTCCCCCCAGCACCGCCCGCACCGAATTCGGTGCCGCCGGATCGAAGCGGGGATGGTCGAGCAACCGCTGCACCCGCTGCAGGCCATCGGCGAAGGGGGCTGAGGCCTCCAGGGCAAACCAGGAATCGAGGATCACCGGCTTCTGCTCCCAGCGGGCATAGAAGGCCTCCACCGCCTCCTGGCGGGCGGCGATCGGGTGGTCCTGCAGCGCCCGCAGGCCCGCCCGGGCCAGGGTCATCGAGGGTCCGTCCACCGCCGCCCGCGCTGCGGCGATCACCGACGCGTCGCCGGCGGCCACCCGCCAGCTCCAGATCGAGGCGGTCAGCATCCGGTCGCCCACCCCCTCCGGCCAGGCCAAAGACCACTGCGCGCTGACCCGCTCCAGGGCCCGTTGCAGCGGTTCGGCCAGGGCCTCCCCGAAGCGGCCGCGCAGGGCCTGCAGGGCGGCGAACAGGGCCGGCGGATCGGGCTCTGGCGCCGCATCCTCCAGCTCGGCCAGGCCCGGCAGGGCCAGCAGCACGCTGCGGCTGGCCTCCGACAGGGAGGGATCGGCCAGGATCCGCTCGAAGGCGGCGATCAGCGCCTCTTCCAGGGCCATGTCCACCCGTCCGGCGGCCCGGCGCAGCACGGCCCGGCGCAGCAGCAACTGGCCCGCGTCCCAGCGGGCGAAGGGGTCGCTGTCGGCGGCCAGCAGATGCACCAGCTCACTGGAGGGCCGCCCCAGCGCCACCTTCACCGGCGCCGAGAACTGGCGCAGCAGGGAGAGGGCCGGCGGCGGCGCCTGGGCCGGCAGTCCCTCGAAGCGGAAGACCTGCTCCTCCTGATCGATCAGCAGCAGGCGCGTCCCCGCCCCCCAGCGTCGCGGCAGCAGCGGGGCGGCGCCGTGGTCGGGGTCTTCGGCCACCAGCCGCATCGGCAGGGGCTGGCCGGCCTGGCTCACCAGCCCCACGGCCAGCGGAATCACCAGGGGCTGCTTGTGGGGCTGGCCGGGGGTGGCGGGGGTCGACTGGCGCACAAACAGCTCCAGGGTCCCGGCGGCCTTGTTCCAGCGGCGCCGCACGTGCAGCACCGGGGTGCCCGCCTGGTGATACCAGCGGCGAAACTGCACGAAATCGAAGGGCGGCAGGCGGCAGCTGTCGGCCACCTCACCGGCCGCGTCCTGCATCGCCACCACGAAGTCCTCGCAGGTGGCGGCGGTGCCGTCGTGGCGCTGCACATAGAGCGCCATGCCGCGCTGGAAGGTCTCTTCCCCCAGCAGGGTGTGCAGCACCCGGATCACCTCCGAGCCCTTCTCGTAGATCGTGGTGGTATAGAAATTATCGATCGCCTGATAGTGATCCGGTTGCACCGGATGGGCCGTCGGACCCGCATCCTCCCGGAACTGGGTGTTGCGCAGCATCGCCACGTTCTCGATCCGGTTGAGGGCATGGCCGTGCAGATCAGCCGAGAAGCTCTGGTCGCGGAAGACCGTGAGCCCCTCTTTCAACGACAGCTGGAACCAGTCGCGGCAGGTGATGCGGTTGCCCGTCCAGTTGTGGAAATACTCATGGGCGATCACACTCTCGATGCGTTCCAGTTCGCCGTCGGTGGCCGTGGCGGCATCGGCGAGCACCAGCTTGGAGTTGAAGATGTTGAGGCTCTTGTTCTCCATCGCGCCCATGTTGAAGTGGCGCACGGCGACGATGTTGTACTCGTCGAGGTCGTACTCCAGGCCATAGACGCGCTCATCCCACTGCATCGCCCGCTTCAGCGACGCCATGGCGTGGGCGGTGAAGGGGGCATCGCCGGGCTCCACATGCAGGCGCAGCTGCACCGTGCGGCCATCGGCGGTGACGAACGTGTCGCGCACCTCCTCCAGCCGGCCGGCCACCAGGGCGAACAGATAGGAGGGTTTGGGGAAAGGGTCGTCCCAGACGGCGTAGTGGCGGGCTTCCCCGCCGGGCCCGGGCGGCAGGTCGCCGCTCTCGATGCCGTTGCCGTTGGAGAGCAGCACCGGGCAGCTGTCCCTGTCGGCCTCGATCCGCACCCGGAAGCGGCTGAGCAGGTCGGGCCGATCCGGGTGGTAGGTGATGCGGCGGAACCCCTCCGCCTCGCACTGGGTGGTGACCATCCCCCCGCTCACGTAGAGCCCTTCGAGGCTGGTGTTGGCCCGCGGATCGAGCCACACCGTGCTGGTGATCACGAAGGGTTGCTGGGGCGGCTGCAGCACCAGCAGGCGGTCGTCCTCCAGCTGGATGGCTTCAGCGGGCAGGGGAAGGCCGTCGAGTTCCAGGCAGCGAAGCTCCAGATCCACACCTCGCAGCTCCAGCGGCGCGATGGCCTGCTCCGGCGCGTCGGCGCCAGCCCCGGGGAGGAACCCCAGTCGCGCCTCCACCAGGGCATGGTCAGCGAAGAGGCGCACCGTGAGATCGGTGCGCTCCAGCAGGTAGGGCGCCGGCCGGTAGTCGGCGAGGTGCACGACGGCCATCAGAGGCTCACTTGGGGGCTGGCTTGGCGGCGCCCTGCTGCTTGATGGCGTCCTGAACCTTCTTCATGACGTCGGCGGGAACCTCCTTGGGGCAGATCTCCGCGGCACCGAGCACAGCCGAGTTGATGGCGCCGCGGCGCAGTTCTTCGATGGTCAGGGCCTTGGTGCCCACTTGCTGGATTTCCCCCTTGTGCTGGCCGAGGATCAGCTGGGCGATGGTTTCGCCGGCGATACCCACCGATTTCTCGAAGTCGATGCCGGCGGCGCGGGAGATGCAGACGTTGACGGCGCCGATGCGGGTGTAGAGGCCCATCTCAGCGGGGGTGGCTGGGGCCGCGTGGGCCGCCACCGGTGCCAGCAGCAACGGCATGGCCACCAGGGGTGCCACCAGCAGCGGCCGGGTGCGGCGGAGCAGGAGAGACAAAGGGGTAGGAATCCGTGAACCCCCATCGTGATGCATCGCAGCAGCCGCCACACCCGCCAAAGAGTCCGCTCCGCGAGGCGGCCCTGCGGCCGGGGTCCCGGCGCCGAGAGCGCTTAACCGATCGGTTCTCCGGCGGCTTCCAGCCGGATCTCGTGATGGAGCTCCACCAGTTCCAGGTTGCCGTGGCGCCAGGTGTGGATCGAGCGGGAGCGGTAGCGGTCCTCATCCACCAGGCGGATCTGCTCCAGCACCTCCCAGTCGTCGTCGTTGGACTGGAAGGCCATGGTGTGCTCATCGATCTGGCGGATCTGGCTGACGGTGGGGGGACCCGCCAGGAAGCCGCAGCTGCGTCGCAACTGGTGGCCACACAGCCACGCCTCCATGGTTCCCTCCGGCCTGTAGTCGGGCTTGCTCTCGAAGAAGGGCTGATGCCCCTCCGCCCACCAGGTGAACCGGTAGCCCTCATCCCCGTCCACCAAGGCGCTGTGGACCTCGATGCGCAGGTTCATGTCGACCTGCAGAACTTCATCGCCCTCGGTGAAGAAGTAGGTGCGGCGTGACCGCCACAGCCCCAGGTTGCGGGCGAACCAACGCCGCAGGCTGGTGTCGAGGCGGATGCGGCTCTGCACGGGAGCTCCTCCAGCAAGGCCCGGCTGGGTTGATGTGGTCATGGCTGGCCCACGCCGACACAGACGGTCAATCCCCGAAGTCCTAGCGACGTTCACGGGGTTGTGCCCAGAACCCCATAAGGTTGGGTGTATTGCCGCATGCCTGCCGTTGCCGGTCTTGGGGGAGTCCGAGTTCCCGTCGTCGGCGGTGGCAGCCGCCACCACCGACGCCAGCGCTGCCGGCGTTGAGGCCCAGAAACCGCTGCGGTTGCTGCTGGTTGCGGCGCGCCACCACATGGCGTCGGCGGATCTGCGTGCCCTGATCGGGTTCATGAATTCCGAGGAGTGCACCTGCAAGGTGTCGCTGCAGGTGGCCGATCCGGCCGACCACCCCGAGCTGCTCGAACTACACCGGCTGGTGGCCACCCCGGCGCTGATCAAACTCGACCCCTTGCCGAAGCAGGTCTTCGCCGGCAACACCCTGGCGGAGCAGCTGCGCACCTGGTTGCCCCGCTGGCAACAGATGGAGGTGGTCACCAGCCTGGGCCTCAGCCTGCGGCCGGCGGAGATCGACGGCAGCCGCAGCCAGAGGGAAGTGCAGCTCGAGGACCAGCTGCTGGTGCTGCGGCAGGAGAACGAAACCCTGATCGAACGCCTTGGGGTCCAGGAACGGCTGCTGCGCATGGTGGCCCATGAGCTGCGCACCCCCCTCACGGCCGCCAAGTTGGCCCTGCAGAGCCATGCCCTGGGCCAGATCGACGAGAGCCGCTTTCGCGACGTTCTCAACCGCAGGCTGGATGACATCGAGGCCCTCTCCAGGGACCTGCTGGAGGTGGGCACCACCCGCTGGGAAGCCCTGTTCAATCCCCAGCGCCTCGACCTGAGCCAGGTGGCTGCCGAAGCCATCCTGGAGCTGGAGAAGCTCTGGCTGGGTCGGGGGCTGCAGCTCGTCACCGATATCCCCGCCGACCTGCCCGATGTCCATGCCGATCAGCGGCGCATGCGGCAGGTGATGCTCAACCTGCTGGAGAACGCCCTGAAGTTCACCCCCGACGGCGGCAAGGTGAGCCTCAGCCTCATGCACCGCACCAGTCAGTGGGTGCAGGTGAGCATCTGCGACAGCGGCCCGGGCATTCCCCGCCAGGAGCAGCACCGCATCTTCCAGGACCGGGTGCGGCTGCCCCAGACCTCCGGCACCACCTCCGGCTTCGGTGTGGGGCTGTCGGTGTGTCGTCGCATCGCCGAGGTGCACGGGGGCCGCATCTGGGTGGTGTCCGAACCCGGGGAGGGCGCCTGTTTCAACTTCACGGTGCCGGTCTGGACCGGCCAGAGCTCCCTCGAGCCCGATCGCGCCGTCGGCAGCGCACCACCCGCCGCCAGCGACCTTTCTTGACGAAGGGTGCCTCCGGCCCGTAGCGTCCATCACATCAGATCGGCTGCAAGCCGGCTGTGGCCTCGCCCCCATCGTCTAGAGGCCTAGGACACCTCCCTTTCACGGAGGCGACAGGGGTTCGAATCCCCTTGGGGGTATCCATCGGTTCCGGGTCCGAGGCGACAACGCTTGGGCCCGAGTTCCCACTCAAGCTGTGCCAAAGCTGCGCTGCCGGGGTGCTCAGACGGTGAACAGACGTCGAGCCGCCGAGGACGTCAGCCTGCTTCGAAGCGTCGCTGGGCTTCCCGCTGCACGCCCCGCAGGTTGCTGGCCAGGTCCTCCTTGAGACGCTGCTCGATCAGACCGATCGGCATGCCCGGTTTGCCCTGCACGGTGAGGTCATAGAGGAGCCAGGTGCTGGTGTCGTCGATGCCCACTTGCCAGAGGCCCTGGAAGCAGCGGAAATCGCCCTCCAACATGCGGAAGGCGAGGCGGCCCTGGTCAGGCTCTTCAATGAGCTCCAGCTGCACGCGGGCACTGAAGCGCAGGCCGCAGAACTGCTGGGTGCCCACCTGCTCGAGGGCGACCTGGTTGCCGCGACGCCAGAGCTGGCGGGAACTGGCCAGGTTGGGGATGAAGCTGTCGAGGTGGTCGTAGTCGGTGAGCACCGACCAGATCCACTCGGGGGCGAGGCTGAGCCGCAACTGCACCGCCAGACGGCGGGTGCCGTGGGGGAGCCGCTCCATCTCCTGCTGGATCGTGTCGAGGGCACAACAGGCCTCTCTGGCGACCAAGGCCTCGGGGGACGGGAGGGTCACGGGGCTGGGAAACAACGCCAGAGGCTGTGCCAAGACGGATCGGAGCTCGCTCGGGGCTTGGGGGAGGGTGGCAGCGGACGGCACCGCCAATGGTGCGTCGGAACACAAACTAGCCCGTGTTTCCGCTTTCCGGTCAAAGAAGGCTGCCCAGGCTGCCCGAGGAGGCGTGAGGCGAGTTCTCTATGATCGGCCCGATTTTCGGCACCGTCGCCCGCATGCGCGTTTCCACCGGCAAGGCCACCCAGTCCGACGGCCGCATGTTCACGGTTGTCGTCGAAGGCTTCGGCGTCGGTCTGCAGCGGCGGGCGGAACGCCGTCTCACCGTGCCCTTCAGCCAATTGCAGCGGCTGATGCAGACCATCGCCCTTCAGGGTGGTCGGATTCGGGCCATCAACGCTGAGGAGGTCCCGGCCGGGTCCGAGCCCCAGGCCCCCTCCACCGAAGCTGCAGCCGACGCCCCGGCCGCCCCACCCACCCCCGCCAGGAAAGCCCCCGTGAGCCACGCCGACGTTCCGGTCAATCTCTACAAACCCAAGGACCCCTTCATCGGCACGGTCACCGGCAACTACAGCCTCCTGGCCGAGGGGGCCATCGGCCGGGTCAACCACATCACCTTCGACCTGTCCGAAGGCAACCTGCACTACGTCGAGGGCCAGAGCATCGGCATCATTCCCGATGGCACCGATGCCAACGGCAAGCCCCATAAGCTGCGCCTCTATTCGATCGCCAGCACCCGCCACGGCGACAACTGCGAGGGCGGCACGGTCTCCCTCTGCGTCCGCCAGCTCCAGTACGAGAAGGACGGCAGCACCATCAACGGCGTCTGCTCCACCTTCCTCTGCGACATCGAACCCGGCGCCAAGGTGAAGATCACCGGCCCGGTGGGCAAGGAGATGCTCCTGCCCCCCGATGAGGACGCCAACGTGATCATGCTGGCCACCGGCACGGGCATCGCCCCGATGCGGGCCTACCTGCGCCGCATGTTCGAGCCGTCCGAGCGCGCCAAGAACCCCGAGTACCAGTTCCGCGGCAAGGCCTGGCTGATCATGGGCGTCCCCAAGACCCCCAACCTCCTCTACGAGGACGACTTCCAGCGCTATCTGGCCGAGTACCCGGAGAACTTCCGCTACACCAAGGCGATCAGCCGTGAGCAGCAGAACCCCAGCGGCGGCCGCATGTACATCCAGGACCGTGTCACCGAGCACGCCGATGAGATCTTCTCCCTGATCGAGGACCCCAAGACCCACGTCTACATGTGTGGTCTGCGCGGCATGGAGCCCGGCATCGACGAGGCCATGACCGCCGCCGCCGCTGCCAAGGATCTCAACTGGAGCGAACTGCGGCCTCAGCTCAAGAAGGCCGACCGCTGGCACGTCGAGACCTACTGATCCCGGCGGCGACCCAGCCCTTTGCCTCGCCCCCAAGCCCGCTTCCGGCGGGCTTTTTCATGGGCGACGATCCGAGAATGCACACACCGGCAGGCTCCCTGCGGCGGCGATGCAGCGGGATGCCGGAGCAGCCGTTAAACCAGGGTGACCGGACGTCCTGCCCATGACCGCCATCCTCACCAATCCCCTGCGGGTGGGTCTGCGCCAGGAGCGGGTGATCTCGCCCCAGTGCATCGTCATCTTCGGGGCCAGTGGCGACCTCACCCACCGCAAGCTGATCCCGGCGCTGTTCGAGCTGTTTCGCCAGCGGCGATTGCCCAGCGAGTTCGCGGTGCTCGGCTGCGCCCGTCGCCCCTGGAGCGACGAGGAGTTCCGCGACAAGATGGGCGCGGCGCTCTCCGATGAGATCGCCGCCCATCGCACCGCCTGGGACCAGTTCGCCCAGGGGCTCTTCTATGAGCCGGTGGATCTGCAGCAGCCCGACCACCTGGTGCGTCTCGGCCAGCGGCTCGAGGGCATCGACCGGTTGCGGGCCACCCGCGGCAACCGCACCTTCTATCTCTCGGTGTCGCCGGAGTTCTATGGCAGCGGCTGCCGTGCCCTGGCCGGGGCCGGCCTGCTGGCCGATCCGGACCGCAGCCGGGTGGTGATCGAGAAGCCCTTCGGCCGGGATTACGCCAGCGCCCAGGCCCTCAACAAAGTGGTCCAGGCCTGCGCCAAGGAAAGCCAGGTGTTCCGCATCGACCATTACCTGGGCAAGGAAACGGTCCAGAACATCCTGGTGTTGCGCTTCGCCAACACGATCTTCGAGCCGATCTGGAACCGCAACTACATCTCCAGCGTCCAGATCACCGCCGCTGAAACCGTGGGGGTGGAGGAACGGGCTGGCTATTACGAGTCGTCCGGCGCCCTGCGGGACATGGTGCAGAACCACCTCACTCAGATCCTGGCCCTGACGGCCATGGAGGCCCCCGGCCGCTTCGATCCGGAGGCGATCCGCAACGAGAAGGCCAAGGTGCTGCAGTCGGCGCGCCTGGCCAACGAGGAGGAGGCCTGGAAGTGCTGCGTGCGGGGCCAGTACGCCGCCGGCGGCAGCATGACCAAGCCCCTGTCCGGCTACCGCCAGGAGCCGGGGGTGAACGCCAACAGCACCACCGAGACCTACGTGGCCATGAAGGTGGCCATCAACAACTGGCGCTGGCAGGGCGTGCCCTTCTATCTGCGCACCGGTAAGCGGTTGCCGAAGCGCCTCAGCGAGGTGGTGCTCACCTTCCGCGAGGCCCCGGTGCACCTCTTCGACGCCGCCGGTGGCGCCCCCACCCCCAACCAGCTGATCCTGCGTATCCAGCCCGATGAGGGCGCCGAATTCAAGTTCGAAGTCAAGGCCCCCGGCTCCGGGATGCGCAGCCGCCCGGTCGACATGGCCTTCAGCTATGACGAATCCTTCGGTGAACCCTCCGATGAGGGCTACGTCCGGCTGCTGGCCGACGCCATGCTGGGAGATCCCACCTTGTTCACCCGCAGCGATGAGGTGGAGGCGGCCTGGCGTTTGTACACCCCGCTGCTGGCCCTGATCGAGGAATCCCCCTGGCAGCTGCCGGTCCACCCCTACGAAGCCCGCACCTGGGGGCCGGCCGCCGCCGACGGCCTCCTGGCCGATGACGGCCTGATCTGGCGCCGCCCCTGAGGCCCGGGTCAGGCCCCCTATCACCTTCCAGCTCCGCCGACCAGCGATCTCCGCCCCCTCCCGCGTCCCAATGGCTCCCCAGCTCACCCTCCAGGCCCCCCTTGATCTGCCGCCCGAGGAGGTCCATCCCTACCTCCAGCGCCTCTGGACCCATGACCTGGAGGGGTCCATCGGGGCGGCCACCTTCACCCTGGTGGTCTGGGAACCCTCCTGGCTGGAGCAGCAGATGGTGCGCATCGGCCGGGTCGACGGGCCGATCACCGGCCTGCTGCGCCAGGAGCTTCTCGAGGCGGCCCGCCTGGCCCTGCCGGACACCGACCTGCCCCTCAGTACGGCGCCCATGGATCCCCGGCTGGCCTGGGCCATCGGCCAGAAGGATGGCCACCACAAGAGCCAGGACCTGCGCGGCCAGTTCGTGGAAAGCGCCATCAGCGCCCACATGCCGCGGCGGTTGATCACCCTGGCCCCCACCCTCGACCCCGGCCATCCCCTCGAGACCCTTGTGGCCGCCTACTGCCCGCTGCCGGAGGAGGGCGGCGCTGGTGCCGCCTGCGGGGATGTGGTGGTGCTGCGCGGCGGCATGGGAGCGCTGCAGCAGAGCCTCGACCTGTTCCAGACCCTGGTGGACGAGAGCTTGCCCTGCTGGGTGTGGTGGAACAGCAGCCTGGATGAGCCCTCCGAGATGCTGGAGGCGCTGGCACCGGTTCCCCGGCGCCTGGTGATTGACAGCTCCCTGGGCGAACCGCGCCGCTGCCTCGACCTGATGCTGGCCCGGATCAGCGCCGGCCAGGCCGTCAACGATCTCAACTGGCTGCGGCTGCGCACCTGGCGGGAGTCCCTGGCCATGGTCTTCGACCCCCCGTCCCGTCGGGACGCTCTCGGCCATGTGGTGCAGCTCGACATCGACGTGGAGGGGGACCACCCGGTCAAGGGCCTGCTGCTGGCCGCCTGGATCGCCGACCGCCTGGGCTGGCACCTGGTGAGCAGCTACATGGTGGAGGTGGATGGACCGGGCCAGGGCATCACGGCGGAATTCGAACGCACCGACGGGGTGGCGGTCCAGTTCACCCTGATGCCGGTGCCCATGGGCGTACCCAAGACCCATCCCGGCGCCATCGTCGGCATGCGGCTGATCTGTGAACCGGTGCTCCGGCCGCCCCTGTGCGTGATCCTCTGCTCGGAATCAGGGGGCTGCATGCGGCTGGAGTCGGGGGGCATGGCGAGCATGGAACTGGCCGAGGGGGTGGTCCCCCTGCCCGAAGAGAGCGAGGAGATGGAAATGGCCCGCCTGCTGTCCGGCGGCCACGATTCCACCGCTCCGCTGCTGGCGGCGGCCGTGCCCCTGGCGGCCACCCTGCTGCCAGGCTGAAGCGCCCCTCCCCCCCGGCGAGCCACCCACCGCATGAGTTGCCTGATCGCCGCCCCCTGCAGCGGCAGCGGCAAGACCCTGCTGAGCCTCACCCTGGCGGCCGTGGCGCGGGCGCGGGGGAAGAGCATCCAGCCCTTCAAGGTGGGGCCCGACTACCTCGACCCCCAGTTGCTGGGGGCAGTGGCGGGGCGCCCCTGCCGCAACCTCGACCCTCTGCTCTGCGGCGAGGAGTGGGTGCGGCGCTGTTATCGCTGGCATGGCGGCCGGGCCGGGCGGGTGTTGGTGGAGGGGGTCATGGGCCTGTTCGATGGCCGTGGCTCCGGCAGCGAGGGCAGCTCCGCCGCCGTGGCCGATCTGCTGGGGCTGCCGGTGGTGCTGGTGGTGGAGGCATCACGCCAGGCCGGCAGCCTGGCGGCCCTGGTGCGCGGCTTCCGCGACCATGGCCCACCCCGGGTGACCCTGGCCGGGGTGGTGCTCAACCGGGTCGGCAGCGACCGGCACCACCGCCTGCTCGCCGAAGCCCTCGAGGCCATCGCGGTTCCCCTGCTGGGGGTGCTGCCCAGCCACCCCAGCCTGGAACTCCCCTCCCGCCACCTGGGCCTGCTCACCCCGGGCGAGCTGGGCGACCTGGGCGAGCGCCAGCGGATCTGGGCCCGCCTGGCCGAAGAGCACCTCGATCTGGACCGGCTCTGGCCCCTGCTGGCACCACCGGCCGGCCCGCCGGAAGGCCAGGATCCGATTCGCTGGTGCCTGGGGCAGGTCGCGCCGGAGCCACCCACCACCGTCTCCACCGCCACCCCGGCCCCCGGCCCCCTGCCCGTGGCGATCGCCAGCGACGCCGCCTTCCACTTCCGCTACCCGGAAGCCCAGGAGCTGCTCTCGGCCTGCGGCCTGCGGCCGGTGCCCTGGAGTCCCCTGACCGATGAGCCCCTGCCGGCGGACTGCCGGGCGGTGCTGCTGCCGGGCGGCTATCCCGAGCTGCATGCCAGCCAGCTGGCGGCCGCCCGCCGCAGCCTGGAGTCCCTCGGCACCGCCGCCCGCGCCGGTGTGCCGATCGTGGCCGAATGCGGCGGCTTGTTGCTGCTGGGCCGGGAGCTGGAGGATGGCGACGGGAACCGTCACCCCATGGCCGGCCTGCTCCCCTTCAGCGCCCGTCGGGGTGCCCTCAGCCTCGGCTACCGCCAGGCCCTGCCGGGCGCGGATGGGCTGTTGGTGCGCCGAGGTGAAGTCCTCAGCGGCCATGAGTTCCATCGCTGGCAGCTGGTGGCCCAACCACCCCTGGCCGATGAGTTGGCAGCGGGGGAGGGCCTGTGGCAACTTGAAGGCTGGGGAACACCAGCGAGGATTGAAGGATGGACCACCCGGACCGTTCACGCCAGCTGGCTGCACCTCCACTGGGCTGGATGCCCGGCGATTCCCTCGAGAGTGGCGAGAGCCGCCGCCAGCGCCGTGCCGCTGCCGAGGAACGCCGTTTCGTTCAGCCCAGTCTCCGGATGAGTGCCACGCCCCAAGAGCGCTGGCGGATGAACGTGCGGGGGCTGGTCCAGGGGGTGGGCTACCGGGTGGGCTGCCGCCAGAAGGCCATCGACCTCGGCCTCAGCGGCTGGGTGCGCAACCGCTCCGATGGCTCAGTGGATCTGGAGGCCGAGGGGCTTCCGGACCGGCTGGAGGAGCTGCGGCTCTGGTGCGAGAAGGGGCCCCAGGGGGCCCAGGTGAGCGGTGTGAGCAGCGGCCAGGTGGCGGTGGCGGGCACCGACTGGTTCGAGATCCGCTCCTGAACGCTGGCCCGCCGGCGGCGGGACGGCACCGGAGAATGGGGGCCCCTCCCCGCAGCGATGCCGACCACCAGCCTCTGGCGTGAACTGTTCGGATTCGGCCTGGCGATCAGCTTCAGCCCGCTGCACATCGGCCTGCTGCTGCTGATCCTGGTGGGACCCAGTCCGCTGCGCCGGGGAAGCTGGTTCGTGCTGGGGTGGCTGCTCACCTCCGCGGCGGCCATGGCCCTGCTGCTGAGCGTGGGCCATGGCCTGCTGCTCACCATGGAGCAGGGCACCGATCAGCGCACCGGCCTCGACCTGCTGGGGGCTGGCGGGCTGCTGGCCCTGGGCCTCAACGGCCTGCAGGGCAGCCGCGAGGAGGCTGGCCCCCCCGGCTGGACCCGCCGGCTGGACGGTTTCTGCGCCTTGCCGCTGCCGCTGCTGCTCGGCCTCAGCGCCGCCGTTCAGGTGTCCAGCCCGGATGATCTGTTTCTTTACGCCAAGTCGGCCGCCAGCCTGCTGGAGGCGGGGTTGAGTCGGCCCCGGGAGGTGCTCACCACGGGGGTGTTCAGCCTGTTCAGCGGCATCCTGCTGCTGCTGCCCCTGGCGGGGCTGGCACTGGTGGGCCAGGAGCGCCTGCGTCCCGTGCTGCAGGCGGGCAAGGACTGGCTGTTCGCCAACGCCGAGCTGATCGTGGCGACCATCTGTTTCGTCCTGGCCGCCTACCTCGGCTGGCAGGGGATCGAGGGGCTGCGGGCCGGCTGAGCTCAGGGACCGGCCGGGGGGTCCTCAGCCTCGAGGATCCGGCCGAGATACTTGGGATCGTGGATGGTGCCGTGCCGGGAGACGCGCAACACCCGCTCCCGTGGCAGTCCCGGCATTGACGGCCGTGAGCGCAGCCTCAGCCAGCGCCGCACCAGCACGATCACCCCCATCAGGACCGCCGCGACGAGCAGGGCTCCCACTTCGCTGCTCAGCTCGCCGCTGCCACCGGACGCACTGGCTGCGCTCGGATCTGGAGAACCCTTGCCCGCCGGTTGGGAGGTGGCCAGCACGGGGACTGGTGCCGCCCGGGGAAGCGTCATGCCGAGAAGAAGACTCAGGGGAGGGGATCAAGACAAGAACCAACGCCCAGAGGGTAGGCGGTGGGCACGCATCAGCGCCACCTCACGGAGCCATTGTGCCAGCGTCGACCTCCCGCAGCCAGCGTCCCCAGTGCTCCCGCTCGGCGTCATCCCCTGCCCCGGCCATCAGGGTCACGGCCTGGCTGGCCCGGCTCACCGCCACGTACACCAGCCGTTGCCGCAGCTGCAAGTCCCTGGGCCAGAAGACGTCCTCATCGATGAAGACCTCGCCGAAGGTGCTGCCCTGGCTGCGGTGGACGGTGAGCACGGCCGCCGGTCCCAGGGAGGCGAAGGCGTCACGCACCAGGAAGTAGCGGCGCCAGAAGGGCTTGCCATCTTTTTTGCCTGCCTCGCGGGCCTGCTGCCGCAGCCCCTCCATCACCCCATCCAGGCTGGCGCGGGGGCCGCTGCCCAGGGGCGGCAGCAAGCGCAGGTTCAGCTGGGCCTCCCCCGCCTCGACGGTGGCGGTGAGGGTGTCGATCACGGGGGCGCCAAGGGAGGCCTCCACGCCGAACTCGGCCAGATCACAGCGTTCGGGGCGCACGTCGCGCACCACCAGCTCCCGGTTGCTGCCCAGCAGCAGGTCGGGCTCCTCGGCGGCGGCGTCCCCTTCGCGGCAGGCCGGCGCCATCACGGCTGTGCGGGTGATCAGCACCTCGCCGGGGAGCACGGGCAGCTGGTCGGCCATGGCGCCGTGCAGGGCGCGGCGGGCGATCGGCACCAGCCGCTCCAGGGAACGGTTGGTGTAGCAGAGGATCCGGGCCAGGTCGGGATCGTCGGCGGCGGCGCTGCGACGCAGGCCCTCCTGGGCAGCCGCCAGCCAGTCGCTTCGTCCCAGCAGCGACACCCGCCCGGTGGCGGTGCGGACCGGCGCCAGCACAGGTGGCCGCTGGCAAGGGAGGTTCCCCTGCCGCAGGCCGCCGGCAAGGCGCAGCACCGGTCCCTGGTGGCGGACGACCTGGGTCAGGGCCACCCGCTGGGCGCGGCCCATGGCGAACACCGGACTCTGCTCCTCCCCCACCGGCGGCAACTGGGCCGGATCTCCCACGAACACCAGGCGGGTGCGGTAGGCCTGGGCGCAGCGAAGGGTGATCTCCAGCAGGCTGCCATCCACCATGGAGGCCTCATCGACCAGCACCAGCCCGAGGTTCTCGAGTGCCAGGGCGGTCTGCGCCGTTTCCTCGCAGCGTTCCCGATCCCCCTCCCGCTTCAGCTTCAACCGCAGCAGCCGGTGGATGGTGGAGGGGTACCAGGTGGGTTGCAGTCCCGCCAGGGCGAGGTGATGGCGCAGCACGCCCACCGCCTTGTGGGTGGGTGCGACCACGGTCCAGCAGAGGCCGGCCCGCTCCGCCTGGGCCAGGAAGCGCATCGACAGGAACGTCTTGCCGGTGCCGGCATAGCCCTCCAGCACGAACGGCACGCCGTCGGATGGGGCCGACAGCCAGGCGGCGAAGGCGGTGACGGCGCTCTGCTGGTCGTCGCTCAGGCCGGAGAGATCGCTCACCCCAGCGGCAACCAACCGGCGTGGAGGGCGATCTGCCAGGGCGATCCCAGCAGGGCCAGCCCCGGCAGGGCCACCAGGGGGCCCATCAGGCTGCCCACCAGCACCTCCGCTCGGGTGTGGCCGAGGTTTTCCTTGAGGGGACGCAGCACGGGTTCGGCGCTGGTCTGATCGGTGGTGGGCTGCGTGTCCCAGAGGCCATCGGGGAGACCGTTGACCCGCTGGGCCGTCAGCCCGGCGGCCCGCCGGACGCCGCTGGCGTCGTACAAGACGACGAAGCAGAGCACGGCCGCCAGGGCGAAC
Source organism: Cyanobium gracile UHCC 0281 (assembly GCF_034931305.1). GTDB lineage: Bacteria > Cyanobacteriota > Cyanobacteriia > PCC-6307 > Cyanobiaceae > Cyanobium > Cyanobium gracile_A. Next base: position 17,639 of record NZ_JAYGHY010000011.1, read on the forward strand.
AGGGGATCGGCAAAGCCCAGTTCCCAGCCGAGGCCCGCGGCCGTGCCCGTCATCAGGGCGGAATGGCTCGACGGCATCCCGCCGGTCTCGACCAGCACCGCCGGCCGCCAGCGCCGGTGCAGCACCAGTTCGATCACCAGCTTGGAGAGCTGGGCCACGCCGCAGGCGGCCAGACCCCAGGCGAGCACACCATTGGCAAGGAGCTGACCCAGGGCATCGAGCGCGCCGACGGCTTCGCTCATCGGTCGCGACTGGTGATGTAGTCGGCCAGGGCCAGCAGGGGGGCGGCCTTGGTGGTCCAGGGGGCGAGCACCGCCTTGGCCTCGCACACCAGGGCCTCGGCCCGCCGGCGGGATTCCTCCAGGCCCAGCAGCTTGGGATAGGTGGTCTTGTCGGCGGTCAGGTCCTTGCCGGCCGTCTTGCCCAGCACGTCGCTGCTGGCGGTGACATCGAGGATGTCATCGATGATCTGGAAGGCCAGGCCGATGCCGCGGGCGTAGGTGCGCAGGGAGGCCAGCAGCTCCTCCGAGGCCCCGGCGATCAGGGCCCCGGAGATCACACAGGCCCGCAGCAGGGCGCCGGTCTTGTGCAGATGGATGTACTCGAGGGTGTCGAGATCCACCTGCCGGGCCTCGCACTCCAGGTCGACCACCTGACCGCCCACCAGGCCGGGGGCACCGGAGGCCAGGGCCAGCTCGCCCACCACCTGCAGCAGCCGGTCGGGGGGCACCCCCGGGCTGCGCAACGCCACCATCTCGAAGGCACGGGTCAGCAGGGCATCGCCGGCCAGGATCGCCTTGGCCTCGCCATACACCTTGTGATTGGTCGGCCGGCCGCGGCGCAGGTCGTCGTTGTCCATGGCGGGCAGATCGTCATGGATCAGCGACATCGTATGGATCATCTCCATCGCCACCGCCGTGGGCATGGCCAGATCGGCGTCACCGCCGGCCAGCTCACAGGCCGCCAGGGTGAGAATCGGCCGCAGGCGCTTGCCGCCGGCCAGCAGCGAGTAGCGCATCGCTTCCCGCAGTGATTCGGGGCGCTCCGGGCCCAGGGAGCCGTCCAGGGCGGTCTCCACCCGCCAGCGGGCCGCCTCCAGGTAGGCGGTGAAGTCGAACGCCGTGCTCACCGCCGGGGTCATGGGGTCCTGAGGGTTGGGGCGGATTCTCTCAGGCCGATGGTGGCAGGTGCTGGGTGTGCGCAACAGTTTGGGATCGGTTGCGATGCAGTGGGATGCATTGGAGAGGCTTTGGGGAGCAACCCCCTGAAAGCTCTCTAGGTTGATCTATCGACCCTTAGTGGGTTCTCAAGGTGAGACATTCCAGGGTGCTGCCGCCGATCCCCCAGGCGCCCGTGCGCCGCTTCGACGCTTCGCCGGGATGAGAGGTTTCGGCTGGGCCTGGCCGCAGGTCGCCCTCGTTCTTGGCCTGATCCTGGCCAGCGGGGGTGTGGTCGCGCTGTGGAGAGCAAGTCTGCGCAGGCAGGTGAGGCGCCGGACGGAGGCGTTGAGCCAGGACCGTGAGAACCTCAGCGCCATCATCCACTCCATTCCCGATCCCCTGATCGAGATCTCGGCGGCAGGGGAGATCCTGGCGATTCACAGTGCCCAACGGGGGCTGTTCCATCTGCCGGAGAACCCGGACGTACGCCCCCATCTGGAGGATGTTCTCTCCCCTGCGGCCGCTACCACGATGCAGGAAGCGCTGGCGCTGGCGGACGCGTCCGTGGACGGCCGCTCCCCCAGGCGGCAGATCGAGATGGGCAAGCCCGGAGGCGTCGCCTGGTTCGAGTTCTCGATCGCCCGAAAGGAACAGGAGAACCGGGACGGCCACCACTACCTGATGCTCTGCCGGGACATCACCGAGCGCAAAGGCTACGAAGCAGGGATTCTGCGCCTCAACCAGCTCTACGCCACCTTGAGCGCCTGCAACAAGGTGGTGGCCAGAGTTCGAGACGCTTCGGAGATGCTGGGGCAGATCTGCCGCCTGGCGGTCACCTCGGGGGAGATGCGACTGGCCTGGGTTGGGTTGATCGAACCGCTCAGCCGCCGCATCAGTCCGGTGGCCTGGTTCGGCGAAGACAGCGCCTACCTGGATGGATTGGAGATCAGCCTCGATCCGGAAGACCCTAAGGGGCAGGGCCCTTTCGCGATCGCCCTGCGGGACAACCACCCCTTATGGATCAGAGATTTCATGACGGATGCCTCGTGCGTGCCCTGGCACGAGCAGGCCCGCCCTTATGGATGGGGGGCCGCCGCTTTCCTGCCCCTGCATCGCGACGGGGTCGTGATCGGCGGTCTGGGGATCTACGCCAATGAAACCGATCGATTCGATGTCAAGAGCCAGCAGTTGCTGCTCGACTTGGTTGGTGGCATCGATGTCGCCCTCGATCGGCTCAGCCTCGAGTCCACCCGCGTGGCGCTCGAAGACGCGGTCAAGGCCAGCGAGGAGAAGTTCAGGGAGATCACTGAGTCCACCCATGAAGTGATCTGGTCATTGGATCCCGAGACCCTTCGCTACCTGTATGTGAGCCCCTCCGTGCTGCGGCTGCAGGGATTCACGGTCGAGGAGGTGATGGCCAGGCCGTTCGGTGAGTCCATCGGCGGGGATGCCGCCGAGCGGCTGAAACGGCAGATCAGCCAAGAGCTGGCCCAGTTCAGTGCCGGATTGCGCAGCAGCGACATTGTCTCGATTGACGAGACCGAACTCCTGCGCAAGGACGGCTCAACGGTCTGGACCGAATCGGTCACCAAGATGGTGCGCAACAAACGCACCGGCCGGGTGGAGCTCCACGGGGTGACCCGTGACATCACTGAGCGCAAGTTCGCCAAGGAGGAGATCGAGCGACTGGCCTATTTCGACCCCCTCACGGGCCTGGCCAATCGCACCCTGCTGCAGGATCGGATCCGCAACGGCCTTGATCTGGCCAGGCGTTCCAACCTGCCTCTGGCCCTGCTGGTCCTCGATCTCGACAACTTCAAGCACGTCAACGACAACCTGGGCCATGCCATCGGCGACCGGGTGCTGCTGGAGATGGCCAAGCGCCTGAAGGCTCACCTGGCGGACGGCGACACTCTGGCCCACACCAGTGGCGACGAATTCGTGGTGGTGCTGCCCGATTCGGATACCACGGCCACCCTGGCGATGACGGAACGGTTGCGTAATTCTGTCGCCAAGGCTTTCAGCCTCGGCGCCGACCCCCTCTTCCTCACCGCTTCAGTGGGCATTGCCAACTTCCCCGAAGATGGAATCACACCGGAGCTGCTGATGAGCAACGCCAACATGGCACTCCATCAGGCCAAGCTTGCCGGCCGCAACGGCCTCCAATTCTTCACGCCGAGCGTTCAGGAGAGGAGCATCCGCTCCCTGCGGCTCACCAACGCCCTGCACCAGGCCATCCAACGTGGAGAACTCAGCCTGGAATACCAACCCCAGCTCGAGCTCAACAGCAACCTCATCTTCGGGGCCGAGGCCCTGATCCGCTGGACCCATCCCGATCTGGGTCCGGTATCGCCGTCCGAATTCATTCCCCTGGCCGAAATGTGTGGCCTGATCTTGCCGATCAGCCAATGGGTGATGGCCGCCGCCCTCCAGGATGCCAGTGCCTGGAGGGCGCTTGGATCAACCCCTTTAACCGTCTCGGTCAACATCTCCGCCGTTCAGTTCGACCATGGCGATCTTGTCAGCATGGTGATCGATGAGCTTCACGCTGAAGGGTTCCCGCCCGATCGATTGGAGTTGGAGCTCACCGAGTCGGTGACGCTCGCGGATCCGGAGAAGGCTCTGGCTCAGATGGAGCAGCTCTACGCCCAGGGGATCCGCCTGGCGATCGATGACTTCGGCACCGGCTATTCATCCCTGAGTTATCTCAAGCGGATCCGTGCCCATCGGCTCAAGATCGACCAATCCTTCATCCGTGACCTGGTGATCAATGAAGACGACCAGGCGATCGTGTCGACGATCGTCGGCCTGGCCCGCTCCATGGGCATGCGTACGATCGCCGAAGGCGTGGAAACGCCTGAGCAACTGGCCCTGCTCCGCAAGCTCGGTTGCGATGAAATCCAGGGCTACCTGCTGAGCCATCCACTGCCCCAGGAGGCTTTCCTGGAGTTCATCAAGACCCCCGTCCCCTTCACCCTCCTTGAAGTGGATTCAGCTGAGCAGATCCCCTAGGTCATGCTCCAGCCCGTGGCGATGGCACCAGGCCACCACGGTGTTGACCAGCAGCATGGCCACGGTCATGGGCCCCACCCCACCCGGCACCGGTGTGATGGCGGCCGCCAGCGGCTCGACCGTCTCGTAATCGACATCACCGCAGAGCTTTCCATCCAGCCGGTGGATGCCCACATCCACCACCACGGCCCCCGGTTTGACATGCACCGCGCCGATCAGCTGGGGACGGCCGGCCGCCACCACCAGCAGATCGGCTTGGCGGGTCACCTCGCTCAGGTGATGGGTGCGGGAATGGGCCACGGTGACCGTGGCATCGGCCGCCTGCAGCATCAGGGCCATCGGCTTGCCCACCAGGATGCTGCGGCCGACCACCACCGCCTGGGTCCCGGAGATCGGCACGTCGGCGCTGCGCAACAGCGCCATCACCCCGGCCGGGGTACAGCTGCGCGGGCCCGGCTCCCCCTTCAGCAGCCGGCCCAGGTTGAGGGTGTGCAGACCATCGGCATCCTTGTCTGGATCGATCGCGGCCAGCAGCGGTTCTTCCGCCAGACCCTCCGGCAGGGGGAGTTGCAACAGAATCCCGTCAACCGTCGGGTCGGCGTTGAGGCGCCGGATCACAGCCAGCACCTCCTCGGCCGGGGTGTCCGCCGCCAGATGACCCCCGTGGCTGCTGATGCCGATGCGGCCACAGGCCTTTTCCTTGTTGGCGACATACACGCCGCTGGCGGGATCATCCCCGACCCGCAGCACCGCCAGGCCGGGAGCCCGACCCGCCTCCGGCAGGCCCTCGCTGATCACAGCGCTCAGGCGCCTTTCGATCTCCGCCGCCAGTCGCCGGCCGTCGAGAAGGGTGGCCATGGGGAGAACGTGCTGCCGACCACCAGCATGCACCGACAGCCCCCGAATGGAGCGACGTTGGGCATTGGCTAGCTTGGGTGGTATGAGATTGGGGCTGCGGCCGATCAGGGGACTCTGGCGCCAGCTGCTGCGGCTTGAGCGTCCCCGCCAGGCCCTGGTGGCCTGGCGTCCTGGGGGCGGTCTGCTGGTGCTGCTGCTCTGCCTCCTGGTGGCCCTGCTGTCCAGCTGGCCCTGGTTGGTCGAGCCGAGTCTGCGTCCGGGCATGGCGGCCCCCTTCACCGTCCGTGCGCCCGCCGAGGCCACGGTCATCGACAGCACCGACCTGGAGCAGCGCCGCAGTCAGATGCTGCCGCGCAGCCAGATCCAGGTGGTCGACCCCCTGGCCAGCGAGGCCTTGATGCAACGGCTGGAGCAACGTTTGCTGAACGTGCGCGAGAAGGTGGCCGACGACCAGCCCCGCCCTGATTCTCTCAACCTCACCGAAGAGGAGCGCCGCTGGCTGACCGGGCTGACCCCCCCCCGGCTGGTGGCCTGGAAGGTCTCCCTGCGCCAGGCCCAGCTGCGCATGCTCAGCCAGGGGGTGGTGGCGAGCCTTTCGGAGGGCCAGCTGCTGCAGGCTGCGGAGCTGCAACTCAACGATCTGCCACCTCCGGCCCGCAGCCTGGGCAGCCGCCTGCTGGCCAGCAGCCTGCAGGGACGCACCAACCTCCGCGGTGACAGCTTCCTCAGCCAGCGCCGGATCGAGGACCTGCTCACCCGCCAGGGGCTGCCGACGATCCGGGTGCGGAAGAACGATCTGATCACCCGGCAGGGCGAACCGATCAGTCCCCAGGCCTTCGATGTGCTGGAGCATTTCGACCTGGTCAACCATCGCCCCCGCCCCCTGGCCTGGCTGGCCCGCTTCAGTGAGGCCCTGGCAGCCTGCGGTGTGATGCTGCTGGTGATGCGCCGCTGGCGGGCCAGCCTCGAACCCCGCCAGGCCCTGCTGGCGCTGGCGATGCTGGTGCTGGTCCAGGGGTGCAAGCTCTGGCTCGGCAACCAGGTCAGTCCCCTGGCCCTGCTGGTTCCCCCCACCCTGCTGCTGTCCCAGGGCCTGGGCACAGCCGCCGGCCTGGCCTGGCTGGCTGTGGCTGCCATGCTCTGGCCGGAGCCGGTCCAGGGTCTGCTGGCGCCCCAGCTGGGGGTGGCGGCCCTGGTGGCGGCGATCGCGGCGGTGCTCGCCGGGCGGCAGCGCAACCGGGCCCAGCTGCTGCAATTGGCCCTGCTGCTCCCGGTCGGCGCCGTGCTGCTCCAGTGGCTGTTGATCCAGACGTTCAACCTGCGCGCCCTGGAAACCACTCCGGGACCGTTCAGCGGCAGCGACCTGCTCCAGGAGGCTCTTCTGGTGACGGGTCTGCTGATGGCGGGGTTGCTGCTGGCCCCGTTGGTGGAAGGCTTCTTCGGTCTGCTTACCCGGGCCCGGCTGATGGAACTGGCCGATCTGGAACGCCCGCTGCTGCGGCGCCTGTCGATGGAGGCGCCGGGCACGTTCGAGCACACTCTGATGATCTGCGGCCTGGCCGAGGAGGGGGCCCGCGCCATCCAGGCCGATGTGGATCTGATCCGTACCGGTGCCCTCTACCACGACGTCGGCAAGCTGCACGGCCCCCAGTGGTTCATCGAGAACCAGGAGCAGGGCGCCAACCCCCATGACGAACTCGACGATCCCTTCGCCAGTGCCGCCATCCTCCAGGCCCATGTCGACGAGGGGCTGAAGCTGGCGCGTCGCTATCGGCTCCCCCGACCCCTGGCCGATTTCATCCCCGAGCACCAGGGCCGGCTCAAGATGGGGTACTTCCTGCACCAGGCCAGGGAGCGGGATCCTGCCGTCTCCGAAGAGCAGTTCCGCTACCGGGGCCCCGCCCCCCGCAGCCGCGAGACGGCCATTCTGATGCTGGCCGATGGCTGCGAGGCCGCCCTGCGCTCCCTGCCTCCGGGCACCACGGAGGCGGAGGCCCAGGCGATGGTGCGCCGGCTGGTGGAGGCTCGTCAGAACGATGGCCAGCTCGACGGCAGCGGCATCTCCCGGGCGGAACTGGAACTGGTGATCCGGGCCTTCGTGCGGGTCTGGCGGCGCATGCGCCACCGGCGCATTCCCTACCCCATCTCCCCCCGCAAGGCCTTCAGCGCCTGAGGCGCCCGTGTCCAAGCCAGCGGCCAAGCCAGCGGCCCACCGCCAGGCCCACACTCACCGCCACCAGCCCCCCCAGCAGACTGATCACCACCACGGTCAGGGCTTCATCGGGGCGACCGCGGCGCAGGGCCAGGCTGATCTGCAACATCCAGCTGCTGAAGGTGGTGAGCGACCCGCAGAAGCCGATGCCCCCCAGCAGCATCAGCCGCGGCCGGGGGGGCGGCAGCGCCGCGATCACGCCGATCAGGAACGTGCCCAGCATGTTGGCGATCAGATCGGACTCGATCAGTCCGGCGTGGCCTCCCACCAGGCCCTTGCCCAGGTCCTCCAGGCGCCAGCGCAGCAGGGCACCGGGCACGGCGCCGGCGGCGACCAGCAGCAGGTCCCGTGCCTCGCGGCGCAGGCTGGATGGGCCACCGATCGGGGAGGGTGCCATGGGTCTGTCCTAGGAGCTGCCCAGGGCCAGGCCGGCGCCCACGGCCAGCAGACCCCCCAGTACCGAACCGCCGCAGAGCAGGACGGCCTCCCGGCGCTGCTGCCGTTGCAGGGTGTCGTGCAGTTCGGCGATCCAGGTGGAAAAGGTGCTGAAGCTGCCCAGGAATCCCGTGCCCAGCAGCAGCAGGGTGCGGCCGGCCCCCAGGCCGCAGCTGGCCTGCAGACTCACCAGCAGGCCGATGGCGAAGCAGGCGATCAGATTGACACCGAAGGTGCCCCAGTGCTTGCGGGGCAGCATCGGCTCGAAATGGTTGACGACCCGGAAGCGCAGCCAGGCTCCCGGCACCGCACCGAGCGCCACGAACAGGGCGTCGTTAGTCACGGGTGCCGCCATCTCAGCCTCTCCCCCGGGGACCACGGCCCCAGCGTTCGCGCCCCTCCAGCAGGGCCCGCAGCTTGCGTTCCAGCACCACCGTCGCCGGCACCAGGGTGATCAGGTTGGCGACGATCACCGGTCCATCGGCCTTGAGCAGTCCGTAGGCGGCCCAGGCCAGGATTCCCAGGGTGAACAGGCCGTACATCCGCAGCGAGATGGCGCTGGTGTCGCCGCTGCGCACGGTCTTCACGGCCTGGGGGAAGAGGCTGAGGGTGGTCAACGTGGCGGCCCCATAGCCAAGGGCACTCACCGCGATGGACTCCATTGGCGCTGGCCGTTGTTGGGAGCAGCATGACGACATTCCGCCCATGGCGCCGTGGTCTTGAGCTTCCGTGAACTGCAGGGGCAGCTGCAGGCCCCCTGGGGCCGGGAGCATGGCGAGGCCGCTGCCGGCGGGCCCGTTGCGGACTTCGATCTGCTGATGGTGCCGTCGCTCACCATGGATCCCTCCCAGCTGGCCCTGGTGACCGGGGCCCATCACTACGAGGAGCGGCAGCTGTTCTCCCTGATGCGACTCCGCAATCCCGGGGTGCAGGTGGTCTATGTGACCAGCAAGCTGCTGCCGGAGCTGGTGGTGGATGCCGTGCTGGAGCTGATGCCCGGGGTCCCCACCTCCCATGCCCGCCGGCGCCTGCACCTGTTCGACACCGACGACGGCTCCGCCCGGCCGCTGACCCAGAAGCTGCTGGAGCGTCCGGCGCTGCTGGGGCGGATCCGGGAACAGCTGCGGCCCGGCCGCAGCTTCATCAACTGCTACGTGGTGACGGAGCTGGAGAAGACGCTCTCTGAACGGCTGCAGGTGCCCCTGCTGGGCACCGATCCGGCCCTGGGCTACTGGGGCACCAAGGCGGGCAGCCGGGAACTGTTCGGCCGCTGCGGCGTCCCCCATCCCCCCGGCACCGGGCTGGCCCACAGCCCCGCGGAACTGGCGGAGGCGGTGGCCGATCTCTGGGACTCCCACCCCGAGCTCGGCGGTTGCGTGATCAAGCTGAACGAGGGCTTCAGCGGCGAAGGCAATGCCCGGCTGGATTTCACGCCCCTGGTCCTGGCTGGCCTCTCCAGGCGGGAGCGGGTCGCCCGGCTGGCCGCGGCCCTGGAGGCGCTGGCGATGCCGGCGGCGGCCTGGAAGGAGCTGCTGGCCCAGCAGGGGGCGCTGGCAGAAGCCTGGCTGGAGGGTGGGGACGTGCTCCGTTCCCCCAGTGTGCAGGGCACGATCCATCCGGGGGGGCTGGTGGAGGTGCTCTCCACCCACGAGCAGATCCTTGGTGGCCCTGGCGGCCAGACCTACCTCGGCTGCTGCTTCCCCGCCGCCGAGCCCTACCGGGTGGCGCTGATGGAGCACGGCCGGGCCGTCGGCCAGGCCCTCGCCGCCGAAGGGGCCCTGGAGCGCTACGGCGTTGACTTCATCGCCCGCCGTTTCGGCGAGATGTGGGATCTCCAGGCCATTGAGGTCAACCTGCGTCAGGGCGGCACCACCCATCCGTTCATGGCCCTGCGGGCGATCACCGCCGGCAGCCTCGAGCCCGCCACGGGCCGCTTTCTCTCCCCCACCGGCCAACCCCTGCACTACCGCGCCACCGACAACTTCAGCGACCCCCGGCTGCGGGGCCTGATGCCCCTCGACCTGATCGACATCGTCGCCGAGGCTGGCCTCCACTACGACCCCGCCCGCCTGCAGGGCAGCGTCTTCCATCTGCTGGGCTGCCTCTCGGAGTTCGGCAAGCTGGGCATGACCTGCATCGGCCGGGATCCGGAGCAGGCCTCGGCTGTCTACCGCTCCACCGTGGCGGAGCTGCTGGCCGGAGCTAGCGCCCGCAGTGGGGCCCCCCTTCCCCTGTCGGTCGGCTGACGGCCCGGGCCATGCAGGGCAGGATGGGGCAGCACAGGGGGCGCATGGTTTCGATCACCGACCGCGACGACGACGCCAGGCGCCCCCCAACGGCACCTCTCGGGCCGCCAGTCTGGACCGGCTGGCTGCAGATCGGCCTGAGCACCATGCTGGCGGTGCTGTTCCTGGTGATCCTGAGCAAGACGCAGGAGCAGAACCAGCGACTGATGCGGTTGGAGCAGCGCGTGCAAGGACTGGAGAACAGCCGTGCCCTCGATCGCACCTCTGTACTGGAAGAGCAGCAGCGGGCCATGGTGGGACGCCTGCAGACGCTCGAGAGCGGCGCCCAGCGGCTGGAAGCGCTCGAGCGCCAGCAGGAGCAGTGGCGTTCCGCCCTGGCCGACATGCAGGGCCGTGCTGTGCGACGCCCCCAGGTGGAACCAGACCTCTTCCCCGCCGCGCCGCTGCCGTCGTCAGGCTCCGGCGGCCGCCCCAGCCCCCCTGCGTCCGACCGCAGTGCTGGCGGCGTTCTCCGCCCGCCAGCGCCCGGCAGCCCCTGAGATCGCTCCTCCTCAGCCCTTCACGGCATCGCCGCTGGCGCTGGGCAGGATGTAGCGCTGCAGCAGCACGAACAGCAGCAACACCGGCAGGATCGAGACCACCGACCCTGCCGCGACCAGGCGCCAGTCGAGGGAGAAACTGCTGGCCAGCTGCTGCAATCCCAGGGGCAGGGTGTAGAGCTTGGGGTCGTCGAGAATGATCAGCGGCCAGAGGAAATCACTCCAGGTGCCGATGAACACGAACATCGCCAGGGTGATCAGGTCGGCACGGGCCGCCGGCAGCATCACGTTCCACCATTCACCGACGGGGGTGCAGCCATCAATGCGTGCCGCCTCCTCCAGTTCCACCGGCACCGCCAGGAAACTCTGGCGCAGCAGAAAGATGCCGAAGGCCGTGGCCGCCTGGGGCACAATCAGGGCCCAGAGGGAGTTGCGCAGCCCGATCTGCACCATCAGCAGGTAGAGGGGAATCATCACCACCTGGAAGGGGATCAGGATCGTGGCCACCACCAGGGCCAGCACCAGCCCGCGGCCGCGGAAGCGCATCCGCGCCAGCGGGTAAGCCGCCAGGGAGCAGAACAGCAGGTTGGCGGCCACCGCCAGGGCGCTGACGATGGTGCTGTTGAGCAGGTAGGTGCCCATGGGATTGGCGGCGAACAGGCGCCCGTAGGCCTCCAGGCTCGGCTGGCTCGGCAGCAGGGCCGGGGGGCTGGTGAAGATGTCCTCCGCCGGCCCCTTCAGGGAGGTGCTGACCAGCCACAGCAGGGGCAGCAGCAGCAGCACCGCCACCAGCAGCAGCAGGGCGAGCTGCAGGCCTGTGGCCAGCGAGGAGCGGTTGGGGGCGTTCACAGACGCGGCAGTTCCGCCACCGGAAGGGCCGTCTTCTGGGGATGGAGCGGGGCGCGCTGGCTGCCGGTGACGAGTCGGTTGAGGGCGTTGACGAAGGCCTGGGCCGCCGCCACGACGATGTCGGTGTCGGCCGCATGGCCCGAATAGAGCACCCCCTGGTGGCGCAGGCGGATGGTCACCTCACCCATGGCGTCGATGCCTTCGGTGACGGACTTGATGCTGAACTCCACCAGCTCGTTCGGCACCTGGGCCAGGTGGTTGAGCGCCTGGCAGACCGCATCCACCGGACCAGTGCCGATGGCCGCCTCGGTCAGGTCGATGCCGTCGCCATCCCGCAGGGTGACGGTGGCGGTGGGCTGCAGGTTGGTGCCGCAGCTCACCTGCACCGACTGCAGGACGTAACGGGGCCCGTCCTGTTGCTGCACCTGTTCGCTGACGATCGCTTCGAGATCCCGGTCGGTGATTTCCCGCTTGCGGTCGGCCAGCTCCTTGAAGCGGGCGAAGGCATCGTCGAGGTCGTGGCGCTCCAGGCTGTAGCCGAGCTCTTCCAGCCGGGCGCGGAAGGCGCTGCGGCCCGAGAGCTTGCCGAGGGAGATTCGGTTGTCGGCCAGGCCGACGGTGCGGGCATCGATGATCTCGTAGGTGAGCCGGTTCTTGAGCACGCCGTCCTGGTGGATGCCGGATTCGTGGGCGAAGGCATTGGCCCCCACGATCGCCTTGTTGGGCTGCACGGCCATGCCGGTGAGGTTGGAGACCAGTCGGGAGGTCTTGGTGATCTCCTCGGTGCGCACGTTGGTGAGGGGATCGCGTTGCTCCGACGGCCGGCCGAGGAAGGGGTTGAAATAGCTGCGCCGCACATGCAGCGCCATCACCAGCTCCTCGAGGGAGGCATTGCCAGCCCGTTCGCCGATGCCGTTGATGGTGCACTCCAGCTGACGGGCCCCGTGCTTGACGGCCTCGAGGAAGTTGGCGACGGCCAGCCCCAGGTCGTTGTGCCCATGCACCGAAATGACCGCCTGGTCGATGTTGGGCACCGAGCGGTTGATGCCGGCGATGATCGCGCCGAATTCCGACGGGGTGGTGTAACCCACCGTGTCGGGGATGTTGATGGTGGTGGCCCCGGCGTTGATCGCCGCCTCGATCACCTCGTGCATGAAATCGGGGTCGCTGCGGCCGGCGTCCTCGCAGGAGAACTCCACGTCGTCGACCAGGGAGCGGGCATAGGCCACCATCTCCGCAGTGATGGCGATCACCTCGGCGCGGCTCTTGCGCAGCTTGTGCTCCAGGTGGATGTCGCTGGTGGCGATGAAGGTGTGGATGCGCCGGTGGGCCGCCGGGGCCACGGCCTCGGCGCAGGCCTTGATGTCGCCGCTGGCGGCACGCGCCAGGCCGCAGATCACCGGCCCCTCCGGGGTGCCCACGCTGGCGGCGATGCGCTGGACGGCGTGAAAATCGCCGCTGCTGGCGAAGGGGAACCCGGCCTCGATGATGTCCACCCCCAGGCGGGCCAGCTGCTGGGCGATCGCGAGCTTTTCCTCCAGGTTGAGGCTGGCGCCAGGGGACTGCTCCCCGTCGCGGAGGGTGGTATCGAAGATCAATACCCGGCCGGGATCGCGGGCCATGGAGTTAAGCGGAATAGCTATGAGTTAGGCCCACTCTAGGCGCCCGACGGCCCTGCTCCGGGAGTGGAACGTACAGTGGCCCCACAGAGGTTTCCCCATGGCCGCAGGCGATCTGGCCCTGGTGTTGCATGCCCACCTCCCCTACGTGCGATCGGGAGAACCGGGTTCGCTGGAGGAGGACTGGTACTTCCAGGCCCTGCAGGAATGCTATCTGCCGCTGCTGGCCGTTCTGGAGCGGGCCGCCGCCGACCCGGAACAACGGCCGAAACTCACCCTCGGCCTCTCCCCCACCCTGCTGTCGCTGCTCAGCGACAGGGCCCTGAACAGCCGTTTCCCGACCTGGCTGGCCCTGCGCCGGACCCTGCTCGACCAGGTGGAACCGGAACTGGCGCTGCCGGCGCGCCAGCTCCAGTCCACGCTCGCGACCATCGAGGCCCAGTGGCGCCAGCTGGGGGGAAGCCTGCTAGCCGGGTTCCGCCGCCTCCAGGAGCAGGGGGTCCTCGATCTGATCACCTGCGGCGCCACCCACGGCTACCTGCCGCTGCTGCGGGATTCGCCGGAGGCGGTGCGGGCCCAGCTGCTCACCGCCGTGCGTGAGCATCAGCGCCTGCTCGGTGTGCGCCCCCTGGGGATCTGGTTGCCGGAGTGCGCCTATTACGAGGATCTCGACCGTCTCCTGGCTGAGTGCGGCCTGCGCTACTCCCTGCTCGATGGCCACGGCCTGCTCCATGGCCTGCCCCGTCCCCGCTACGGGGTCTATGCGCCGATCTGCTCCACCGCCGGTGTGGCTTTCTTTGCCCGCGACAGCGAATCCACCCTGCCGGTGTGGAGTGCCAGCCAGGGCTATCCCGGCGACGGCGCCTACCGGGAGTTCCACCGCGACCTGGGCTGGGACCTGCCGGAAGCGGACCTGGAGGCCCAGGGCATCCACGACCGTCGCCCCCTCGGGCTCAAGTTGCACCGGGTCACCGCCCAGGGCTGCCCCCTGGAGCTCAAGCAGCCCTACGACCAGGAGCGGGCCGCGGACAAGGTGAAGGAGCATGCGGCGGCCTTCCTGCGGGGCCGCTCCGAGCAGATTTCTCACCTGGCCGCCACGATCGAGCCGCCACCCCTGCTGGTGGCCCCCTTCGATGCCGAACTGTTCGGCCACTGGTGGTTCGAAGGGCCCCAGTTCCTGGCCGAGCTGTTCCGCCAGGGCCCCGCGATGGACGTGGGCTTCACCCACCTGCGCGATGTGCTCAGCCAGAACCGGGCCCTGCAGGTCTGCCGGCCGGCCCCCTCCAGCTGGGGCCAGGGGGGCTACCACGACTACTGGCTGAACGACACCAATGCCTGGGTCGTGGCGGAATGGCAGCGTGCCTCCCGCGCCATGGTGCAGCGGGTCAACCGGGGTGTGGGCAGCACCGAGCAGCGCGCTCTGCTCACCCAGGCGGGACGCGAACTGCTGCTGGCCCAGAGCTCCGACTGGAGCTTCATCCTGCGGGCCGGCACCACCACCGGCCTGGCCCGCGAGCGGATCCGCCGCCACCTCGACCGTTTCTGGCGCCTGATCGATGCCCTCGAGCACGGCACCGACCTGCCCAGGGAATGGCTGGTGGGGGTGCAACGCGAGGACGGGCTGTTCCCGGAGCTGAACGCGGCCGACTGGGCGACGCGGGCCTGAAGGCAATTCAGAGGATCTGATCCAGAAACCGCCGGGTGCGCTGGTGGCTGGGGTTGGTGAAGAACACCTCCGGTTCGGCCTCTTCCACCACTTCGCCATCGGCCATCAGCACCACCCGGTGGGCCACATGGCGGGCGAACTTCACCTCGTGGGTCACCACCACCATGGTGATGTCGTCGTCGGCGAGGTTCTGCATCACCTCCAGCACCTCCCGCACCATCTCCGGGTCGAGGGCGCTGGTGGGTTCATCAAACAGCAGGATGCGGGGCTCCATGCAGAGGGCCCGGGCGATCGCCACCCGTTGCTGCTGGCCTCCTGAGAGCTGGCCGGGATACTTGCCCGCCTGTTCGGCGATGCCCACCCGCTCCAGCAGGGCCCAGGCCTGCTTCTCCACCTCGGCCTTCGGACGCTTGCGGACGAGCACCGGAGCCAGGGTGAGGTTGTCGAGCACGGAGAGGTGGGGAAACAGGTTGAACTGCTGGAACACCATCCCCACCTCCCGGCGCACGGCATCGATGTTGCGCAGGTCGTTGGAGAGCACGATGCCGTCGACGGTGATACGGCCCTTCTGGAAATCCTCCAGCGCGTTGAAGGTGCGGATGAAGGTGCTCTTGCCCGAGCCCGAGGGGCCCATGATCACCACCACCTCGCCGCGGCGCACCGTCAGGCTGGCCCCGCGCAACGCCTGGAATCCGTTGGGGTACCACTTCTCAACGGCCCGCGCCTCGATCATCAGTTCGTTGCTGGGTTGGCTCATGGGGCAGGAAGAGGGAACGGAGCGGGGGAGAGGGAAGTGGGAAAGCGGTCAGGTGGCGGAGGGCACGGCGTGGGGATCGAGGCGACGCTCCAGGGCCCGGCTGCCCAGTCCGAGGGCAGCGCAACAGCACCAGAACAGCACCGCCAGGGTCAGATAGACCTCGGCGTTCTTGCCCAGGAAAGCCGGATTGGCCATCACGGTGCGGGCCGTGCCGAGCAGTTCCAGCAATCCGATCAGCGACAGCAGGGTGGTGTCCTGCAGGAGCGAGATGAACTGGCCCACCATCGCTGGCAGGGCCACCCGCAGGGCCTGGGGCAGCACCACGTGCTGGAGAGCCTTTGGATAGGACAGCCCGAGGGAGCGGGCGGCCTCCAGCTGGCCGCGGGGCACGGCCGCCAGGCCGGAGCGCACCGCCTCCGCCAGGTAGGCGGCGGCGAAGAAGGTGAGCACCCAGGCCGCCCGCCAGACCCGATCCGGCGCCAGGCCGCCGGGAAGCAGGAAACCGAGGATGTTCTGGCCCAGGAACAGCAGGGTGATCAGGGGGGCTCCGCGGATGAACTCGATGTAGAGCACCGAACCCCAGCGCAGCAGGGGCAGTTCGCTGCGGCGACCGAGGGCCAGCAGCACCCCGATCGGGAAGCACAGCAGGATGGCGAAGCTCGAGGCCAGCAGGGTGAGCAGCAGACCGCCCCATTCCGATGGGGACACGGCCACCAGGCCCAGTCCGCCGCTGATCAGCACCATGCCCACCAGATAGAGCACCGGCCACATCAGGGCCACCAACCGCAGGCCCAGGGGGCCGAAGCGGGGACCGAAGCGTCCGGCCAGCCAGCGGACCAGCAGCAGCAGGGCCACCAGCCCCCACCAGCGGGCCTGAATGGAGAGGCTGAGCCCCATGGCCAAAGGCCTCCACAGTCCCAGGACCACCAGCAGCGTCGCTGCGATCCGGTCGTTGCGGGGCCAGAGGGCGCCGCTGCGGTCGCGTCGGGGATGGCTGCGCAGCACTCCCCAGCTCAGGCCGGTGGCGGCGAACAACAGCCAGAGCAGCAGCCAGAGCCGCCACTGCTCCTCGACGGGGTAGCGCCCCACTGCGAACAGGGTGCTGTTCACCCGGATCACGGCCCACTGCGCCTGGGTGAAGGCCCAGCGCAGGACTCCGAAGGCCGCCAGGGACAGCACCGCGATCAAGCCCGTGCTGAGCACCGCATCAGCGGGGGTGGCGAACAGTTCGGCGCGCAGTCGCCGCAGCACGGATTTCATTTCAGCGCTCCCGGATCTGAACCAGCCGGTTCAGACCGTTCATCAGGGCCGAGATCAGCAGGTCGAGGGTCAGGTAGGCCCCAAGCAGCACCAGAATCACCTCCACGGCCCGGCCGGTCTGGTTGAGGGTGGTTTCGGCCACCGAATAGAGGTCGGTGTAGCCCACGGCCACCGCCAGGGAGGAGTTCTTGGCCAGGGAGATGTACTGGGTGTTGAGCCCGGGCACGATCACCCGCAGCGACTGGGGCAGGACGATGCGGCGCAGGGTGGCGAACCAGCTCAGCCCCAGGGAGGAGGCCGCCTCCCACTGTCCCTTGGCAACGGCGGCGATGCCGCCCCGCACCACTTCGGCGATGAAGGCCCCCGAGTACACGATCAGGCCGGTGAGCAGGGCACCGAATTCGACGCTCAGGCGCACCGGGGCCTGCCAGACCCCGTTCACCAGGGTGGGGCCCATCCAGCGCAGCCCCTCGCCCAGCCCGGCGATGTAGAGCCCCGACTTGGCGAGCACCACCCCGGGGAGCTGGATCGCCTGCAGGCCGTTGGGCAGGGTGAGAAACACCACGAAGTACCAGAACACCAGCTGCAGCAGCAGGGGGATGTTGCGCACCACCTCCACGTAGACCCGCGCCAGCCGCCGCAGCAGGCCGTTGTGGCTGAAGGAGGCCATCCCCACCAGGGTGCCCAGCAGGGTGGCTCCCACGATGGATACCAGCACCGCCCGGATCGTGTTGACCAACCCGGCCGCCAGGGCGCGCCAGTAAGGCAGCTGGGCGTTGAAGGGAAGCACCGATTCCGAGATGTCGAAGCCGGCCGGCTGCTGCAGCCAGCGCCAGCTCAGCAGCAGTCCGGCCGCCGTGAGGTTGCGGATCAGATTGCCCATCAGGAAGGCGATCAGCAGCAGCACCAGCAGACCCACCACGGCCTGCACCACCCAGGGAACGACGCGGCGGTCGCGCCACCAGGGCGGTTTGGGGGCAGGCTTGGGCGATGGGGTCAGGTCGGCGGGGGGGACCGGCGCCATCAACGGAAGGGCGGGGAGTAGATCAGGCCGCCATCCTTCCACTGGCGGTTGAGGCCCCGGTCGAGCTTGAGGGCGGAGGCGGGGCCCACGTTGCGATCAAAGATCTCGCCGTAATTGCCCACGGCCTTCACCGCCTTGACCACGAAGTCGGGCGGCAGGCCGAGCAGCTTGCCGAAATCACCCTCCACCCCCAGGAAGCGGCGCAGGTCGGCCTGGTTGGTGTTGGCCTTCGCCTCGGCCAGCTTGGCGTCCACATTCGCCTGGGTGATGCCGCTCTCCTCGGCCTGCATCAGGCCATAGACAATCCAGCGCACGGCATCGGCCCAGGCGGGATCGCCGTTGGTGGTGGCGGGGGTGAGGGGCTCCTTGCTCATCACCACCGGCAGCAGGGTGTGGGCATCGGGGTTGGGGAAGCTGGTACGTTTGCCGGCCAGCTGGGAGCGGTCGCTGGTGACGGCCACGCAACGGTCGCCGAGGTAGGCGGCGAAGGTCTGGTCGCTGGTCTGGAACTTCAGCGGTGTGTAGGGGATGTTCTGCTCCCGCATCCGGTCGGCCAGGTTGAGCTCGGTGGTGGTGCCGCTCTCGACGCAGATCGGCTTGCCGGCCAGGCCCTTGAGGTCCTTGATGCCGCTGGCCACGGGCACCAGCACCCCCTGACCGTCATAGAAGGTGGTGGGGGCGAAGCTCAGACCGTTGCCGCCGGGAGCATCGCGGCTCAGCGTCATGGTGGTGTTGCGGGACAGCAGGTCCACCTCGCCGCTGGCCAGGGCGGCGAAGCGCTCGCTGGAGTTCAGATCCCGGTACTCCACCTTGGCCGGATCCCCCAGCACCGCGGCGGCCACCGCCTTGCAGACGTCCACATCGAGGCCCAGATACTTGCCGTCGGGGCCCACGAAGCTGAAGCCGGGCAGCTTGCCTTCCACGCCGCAGATCAGCTTGCCCCGTCCCGTGATCGTGGAGAGCTTCTGGCTCTGCACCCCACCGTCTTCCCCGGCGCAACCGGCGAGCAGGCCAGCTGCCAACAGGGACGCCCCAAGGGTGCGGGTCCGGTTCCAGAGCATGCTTGCGTCCTTAAGTGGCCGCATTGTTGCAGGTGCGGGCCAGTGCAGGTAGGCCGCCCGGAACCTCCTCAGCGGAAGGGCGGGGCGACGTGCAGGCCGCCGCGGGTCCAGAGCTGGTTGAGGCCCCGCTCGAGGCCCAGGGGCGTGGCCGGGCCGAGGTGGCGCTCGAACAACTCGCCGTAGTTGCCCACCGCCTTCACCACCTGCACCGTGAAGTCGGCGGGCAGGCCCAGCTGGCGGCCGAAGTCCCCCTCGATCCCCAGGAAGCGGCGCTGCTCCGCCTGGTTGGTGTCGGCCCGGGCCGCCCTGCGGCGGGCTTCGACGTTGGCCTGGGTGAGGCCGCTCTCCTCCGCCTGGACCAGGGTGTGGGTGATCCAGCGCACCGCATCGGCCCAGGCCGGATCCGCCTGCACCGTCACCTTGGCGCTGGGTTCCTTGCTGAGCTGGTCGGGGAGCAGCACGTGGTCCGACGGCGTCCGGAAGCCGCTGCGCTTGCCCGCCAGCAGGGAGCTGTCGCTGGTGATGGCGGCGCAGCGGCCCTGCTCGTAGGCCGGGTAGGCCTGCTCGCCGGACTGGAAACGCAGCGGCTGGTAGGCGATCCCCAGTTCCCGCATGCGATCGGCCAGGTTGAGCTCGGTGTTGGTGCCGCTCTCCACGCAGATCGGCTTGCCGGCCAGATCCCCCAGGCGACGGATGCCACTGGCCTTGGGCACCATCACCCCCTGGCCGTCATAGAAGAAGACAGGCCCGAAGCTGAGCGCATTGCCGCCTGGAGCGTCCCGGCTGAGGGTGTGGGTGGAGCTGATCGAGAGCAGGTCCACCTCGCCGCTGCTCAGGGCCACGAAGCGCTCGCCTGCGGTCACCGGCCGGAACTCCACCTTGCGGGGATCCCCGAGTACCGCGGCAGCCACCGCCCGGCAGAAGTCGGCGTCGATGCCCACGAAGGCGCCGCCGGGGCCCACCGTGCTGAATCCCGGCACCGCCCCATCGACGGCGCAGACCAGCCGTCCCCGTTCGCGGATCCTGGCCATGGTGGGGCTGACGGGGGCCTCGTTGCCAGCGGCGCAGCCCACCAGGCCAAAGAGTGCAGCCAGCGCCAGCAGCCCCGTTTTGGTCATCCGGGCAGGATCACCCGGTCGATCACATGCACGATGCCGTTGTCGCAGACGATGTCGGCGGAAACAACGGTGGCGTTCTTCACCTCAAAAGGCTCAGCCCGGCGGATCGCCACCGGCGCCCCCTCCAGGCTTTCCCATTCCGTCTGCTCAATCAGTTGCTCCCGCCGGTAGGCCCCGGAGAGCACATGGAATTTGAGGATCCTGGCCAGCTGGGGGACGTTGTCCACCAGGGTCTGGACCGTGCCGGGGGGAAGGGCCGCGAAGGCGTCATCGACCGGGGCGAAGACGGTGAAGGGGCCGGGGCTTTCCAGGGCACCCGTGAGCCCGGCCACCTCGACGGCGGTGAGCAGGGTGGCGAAGCAGCCGGCGCCCTTGGCGGTTTCGATGATGTTGGCCATGGGGGATCTCCTAGCGGTAGTCCTGGGTCTGGATCTGGGGCAGGCGGGCCTCAGGCCTTATGAAGCGGTCCATCTGGGCCTCGAAGAAGCGCCGGTTGGCCATCAGGTGCTCGGGGTCGTTGTCATCGAGGGGGTAGAGCAGGGCACAGCGCAGGGCCTGGATCACCGCCGAGGTGACGTTGTACATGGAGCGCTGGAAGGTGACGCCCAGCTGGTTGAGGATGTCGCCCTCGCCCCGTTTGTGCTTGGCATAGAGCTCGGTGAGGTAGGGGGGCAGGAAGTGCAGCATGTCCTGCATCAGCAGGGTGGGGGGGATCCCCGCTGAACCCACCGGAAAGACATCGGCATAGAGGATGCCGTAGTGGAAATCAGCCTGCTCGGAGGGCACCTGGCCGGCCTGGGCGTTGTAGCTCTTGGTGCCCCGGAAGGGGGCGGTCCGGTAGAACACGGCTTCCACATAGGGAAGGGCCGCCTCATAGAGCCAGGTGAACCCCTCTGATTTGGGAATGATCTCGAGGCATTCGCCGCCGATGTAGACGTGGTGGTAGATGGGCCGGCCCGCCACGGCGAAGATGCCATTGACCAGGAAATCCATGGCGGCGGGAACGCCGGAGAAGCCGCCCTCGTCGTAGATGTCGCTCATCTCGAAGAACACCGGCGCCATCACTTCCCAGAACAGGCCGAGATTGGCGTAGTAGCTCATCTTGCGCACCTGCTCCAGGAACATCTCCGGGAACAGGGCGTAGAGCCCCAGCATCAGGGGATTGCCCCTGAAGTAGGCCTTGATCGCCCGATCGGCATTGGCCTTGTAGGCGTCACACTCCAGATAGTCGTAGAAGCGACCGCCCATGCCCTGGTGCCAGAACATGGCCTCCATGCAGGCCTCGGCAAACTCCATGTTGATGCGGTCGTGCCAGAGGTGATGCAGCAGCTTCGGCATGGCCGTCGTCTCGCCCTTGGCCATGAACTCCAGCAGTTCCGGGTGGGCCGTCGCACCGCCGCGCCAGATGCGCAGCTTCGACTGCTCGCCGGCGTAGGAGTTGGGCAGATCCAGGTACTCCTGGGAGGGGAAGTACTTGAAGGCCGGCAGGGGATCGAGAAACACCCGTTCGGCGATGTAGAGCAGATCGCGCCAGTAGAAATCCATCGGCACGGCATAGGCCTTGTAGATGCCGATGATCTGCATCAGGTTCTCGGGCGTGTCCGGCAGCATCGAGCCGCCCGCCTCGAGCCGGTGGATCACCTCGGCGTAACGATGGGTCGAGGGGGGGATCAGGGGCTGACGCAGGGTGTCCGGAGCGGTGGCGGTGGGGGGCGTCATGAAGGGATCTGGCGGGGGGACGCGGAGGGGGCGATGGCCACGAGGGCGGTGAACGGTTCACGGCGCAGGGCCAGGGCCGTGGTGGCGGATTCACTCCAGCCCACCAGCAGGCCCGGCCACAGGCCGCCCACCACCACCAGGGACGCAAGCAGGACGGCGGGGAACCGTTCGCTCCAGACGGTGGCGGGGTAGTCGACACGGTCGTTGTCGAGGCGGCCGAAGCCGACCCTGTTGAACAGGCGCACCGCATACACGGCGGTGAAGCCCGAGGCGATCAGGCAGAGCAGGGTGGCCACCGGGAAGGGGGTCCAGCTGGCCTCGAACATCAGGAACTCGGGCACGAAGCCCGCCAGGCCGGGGATGCCGGCACTGGCCATCAGGGCCAGCAGGAACAGGCCCAGGGTGAAGGGCAGCCCCCGGTAGGGGTTGAGCAGGCCGGCCAGCTCGGGGATCTGGATCGAGCCGGTCTTGGCTTCGATCAGCCCGACGAGATGGAACAGCAGGGCCGAAATCAGGCCGTGGGCGATCAGCTGGGCCACCACCCCCTGCAGGCTCAGGGGCGTGGCGGCGGCCAGGGCCACCACCAGCAATCCCATGTGGCCGAGGGAGCCGTAGGCCACCAGGCGACGGATGTCGCTCTGGACGATGGCGTTGAGGGCGCCGTAGGCGGCGGTGAGGGCCCCCACCCCGGCGATCCATGGTGACCAGAGGATCCACTCGTCCGGCAGGAAGCCGATGGCGAAGCGCAGCAGGCCATAGCCACCGAGGATGGAGACACCACCGCTGAGCAGCATCGCCACCGGACTGGAGGCCTGGCCGTAGGCCAGGGGCTGCCAGCCATGCAGCGGCACCACCGGCAGCTTGAGGCCGAAGGACAGCACCAGCAGGGCGAACACCCAGTGGCTGGAGCCCGTGGGGAGCTGCATGGCGGCCAGATCGGCGAAGGCGAAGCTGAAGCCATCGCCGTTCAGCCAGCCCAGGGCCAGCACGCCCCCCAGCAGGGCCAATCCGGAAGCGGCGCCGTACATCACGTACTGGATCGCGGCCTGGGCGCGGCGCGGGCCGCCCCAGACCGCCAGCAGCAGGGTGGTGGGGATCAGCACCAACTCGTAGGCCAGCAGGAACAGGAGCGCGTTGCGGGCCAGCACCGCCCCCATCAGGCCAACGTCGGTGGCCAGCAGCAGGCTGAAGAAGAGCCTGGGCCGGGCCTGGTCGGCGGGGGTGGCCAGCACCGTGACCAGGACGATCAGGGCGATCAGAACGGCCAGCGGCGCCGACAGGCCATCGAGCCCGAGATCGAGGGCGAGGCCGATGCGGGGCAACCACACCTGGTGCAGCTCACTGGGGGGGTGGCCCAGCTGGCTGAGGCCGATGGTGAACTGCAGCAGCGCAGGCACCAGGGCCACGCGGCGCAGCAGCCGCTGGCGCTCCGGCAGCAGGGGCAGCAGTCCGGCTCCGAGGGCCGGCAGAAGCAAGAGCAGGAGGAGGGCCATCAGCGCAGCAGGGTTGTGGGAACGATCGTCAGCAGCCAGGCGGCCATGAGCACCACGCCGATCAGCAGGGTCAGGGTGTAGGTCTGGGTGCGGCCGGAGGTGGTGAAGCTGAGGCGGCGGGCGCTCTGGAGCGCGGCCTCCCCGGTGGCGCCTGTGAAGCCATCCACCAGCTGGTGATCCGTCCAGGAGCTCAGGCGGGCCAGGCCGACCACAAGAGCCACAACCGAACGCTGGTAGAAGTTCTCCGTGTTCATGTCGTGGGCCAGCCAGTGCTGCAGACCGCCCAGGGCGGAAGGCAGCTGGGCCAGGGGATGGGGACGCAGATAGAACACCGCCGACACACCGCCTCCCAGCAGGGTGGACACCAGCAGCGGTACCGCCTGGGGACCCCAGCCCAGCAGGGGCGTGGTGGCGAAGACGCCATAGCGGGCCAGCAGGATCGGCAGGTGCAGCACCACACCCATGAGCACCAGGGTGGGCAGCACCATCAGCCACAGCACCTCGGCGGAGCGCCTTGTGAAAACGCTGGGGCGCCCGCCCCAGATCAGGCCGAACACCCGCACCAGACCGGCCGCCATCAGGCCATTGGTGACCAGCACGAACCCGCCCAGCAGCAGCGGCTGGGAGCTGGCGCTGCACAGTTCCAGCAGCTCGCGGATGGCGGCGAAGCCACCGAAGGGCGGCAGGGCCATCAGCCCGCCGGCCCCGGTCAGGAAGGCCAGGCCCACCAGCGGCCGTCGGCTCCAGAGACCCCCCAGCTGGGTGAGGTCCTGGGTGACATTGCTGACGATCACCGTGCCCACCGCCATCAGCACCAGCGCCATCGGCAGCGGGTAGACCAGCAGCAGGTGGCCGGCCACGGTGGGATCACCGAGGCCCACGGCGAGAAACAGCAGGCCCATCCAGCTGCTGGCCAGGAAGGACAGGGCCCGCTTGATGTCGATCTGGGCCAGGGCGATCAGCGCCCCCACCAGGGCCGTGGTGCCTCCAACCACCACCAGAACCGTGGTGACCAGGGGGCTGAGGGCCAGCATGGGCTGCAGCTTCAGCAGCACCCAGGCGCCACCGGCCACCACCACGGAGTTGCGCAGGACGGTGGAGGGCAGCGGACCCTCCATGGCCTCGTCGAGCCAGAGGTGCAGGGGGATCTGGGCGCATTTGCCCATGGGGCCGGCCACCAGGGCCAGCAGGATCAGCTCCTGGCTCAGGGGCAGGCTCCCGGGGGTCTGGGCGGCGGCCCAGCTGGCGATGGCACCGAAGTTCCAGGTGCCGGTGACCGGCAGGATCGCCACCAGGCCGGCCAGGAGGATCAGGTCACCGATGCGCTTGGTGAGGAAGGCATCCCGCGCCCCTTTCACCACCAGCGATTGGTTGTACCAGGTGCCCACAATCAGATAGGTGCCGAGCGTGAGTAGCTCCAGAATCACATAGCTGAAGAACAGGGAATCCGTGAGTAGAAGGGCACACAGACCAGCCTCGAAAAAGCTGAGGGATCCGAAGAAGCGTGGCCAGCCCCAGTCCATCTCCAGATAGCCGATGGCGAAGATCTGGGCGAGCACGTGCACCCCGGTGACGAACAGGGTGGCGATCAGGGCCGGCTGGGTGATCGAGCCGTCGAAACCGATCGACAGGCCAGCGGTCTGGAGCCAGGTCCAGCCGAAGTGCAGAGGCAGCGCTTCGGGATGGGCATTGGCTGCCAGCAGGGCCAGGAGGCTGTGGGCAAAGGCCACGCTGACCATGGTCAGGTTGAAGTAGCCGCAGGGCCTTGGTCCCGTCTTCCAGATGAACCCAGGCGACCAGGCCAGGGACACCAGGGCCGCCAGCAGGGGGTAGAGGGGGACCAGCCAGGCCGTCTGGGCGAAGAACAGGGTCATGGCGGGAGAACAGTCGGGACCGGGGATGGCCCGCGTGGTGGCGAACACTAAGATCACCGGCGCCTAGTGGTGGGCTTTCCGAAAAGGAAAGTCCTATGGGATCTGCAAGCTTTCGTTATCAGTCCGCCGTCTTCTGTGGCCGCCGCCCCCCTGGGCAAGGCGGTACAGGCTTCAGGCGTTGGCGCTGCGACGGCGGCGCCACAGCCGCCATACTTTCTCGAGTTCCAGATAAAGGAAGAACACCAGACTGAAGCCCACGCAGAGGCCCAGATCACGGGCCGAGAGTGGCACGGTGCCGAAGAACTGCGAGAGCACGGGGACGTAGAGCAGCGACAACTGCAGCAGGCTGGTGAACACCACCGCTCCCAGCAACCAGGGGTTGCTGAAGGGATTCACCTGCACCAGCGGACGGTCGCTGCGCGCCGCCAGGGCATGACCCATCTGCGCCAGGCACAGCATCGTGAACACCATCGTCTTCCAGGGAGCGCCGGAGCGGGAGGCGTACAGCATCATCGTGATCGTGATCACGGCGAACACCACGCCGATGCGCAGGATGTAGCTGCCGATTCCCCGGGCGAAGATCGATTCACCGGGCTCGGCAGGCGGGCGCTGCATCAGGCCGGCCTCGCCGGGCTCCAGGGCCAGGGCCAGGGCGGGCACCCCGTCGGTCACCAGGTTCATCCAGAGGATCTGGATCGGCGTCATCGGCACACCCGCCAGCCCCAGCAGCGGGGCTGAACCGATCGTGATCAGTTCACCCACGTTGCTGCCGAGGATGTACTTGATGAAGCGGCGGATGTTGGCGTACACCAGCCGGCCCTGCTCCACCGCATTGACGATCGTGGCGAAGTTGTCGTCGAGCAGCACCATGTCGGAGGCCTCCTTGCTCACCTCAGTGCCGGTGATGCCCATGGCCACGCCGATGTGGGCCTGCTTCAGGGCCGGGGCATCGTTGACGCCGTCGCCTGTCATGGCCACCACCTGGCCCAGACTCTGCAATGCCTTGACGATGCGCAGCTTCTGCTCGGGCGGCACCCGGGCATAGATGTTGCAGCGAGCCACGATCGCAGCCAGACCGGCCGCATCGGCCTCCTCCAGCTGCCGGCCGAGCACGACTTCGGCGCCGGGGTCCACCAGGCCGATGTTGACGCCGATGGCGCGGGCGGTGAGGGGGTGGTCGCCGGTGATCATCACCGGGCGGATGCCGGCCTCCCGGCAGCGGGCCACCGCCAGGGCCACCTCGGGACGGGCGGGATCCAACTGGGCCATCAGCCCGAGAAGCACCTGGTGCTCCAGTTCATTCTCGGGGCTGGGGTGGTGGGGGGCGCAGGCGAAAGCAAGCACCCGCAGGCCGGACGCCGCCAGCCCCCGGGCCTGCTCCAGCCACCACTGGCGCTGGTCGTCGCTGAGGATGGCCACACCGGAGGCGTCGAGCCAGCGATCACAGGTGCCGAGGATCACCTCGGGGGCCCCCTTGCTGATCATCAAGGTGGTGGAGCCGGCGGCCGTGTCCCCCAGGGGGGCCTGCAGGCTGCCGTCGTGGTCGTCCACCCAGACCGCCATCAGCTGGCGCTCGGAGCTGAAGGGGATCTCGGCGTCGCGCTTGTAGTGGCTGCGCAGGGCGAAGCCATCCAGGTCGGCCTTCGCCGCTGCCACCACCAGGGCCCCCTCGGTGGGATCGCCGAGGATGTCCCAGCGGCCGTCGGGCTCCTGCTTGAGTTCGGCGTCGCTGCACAGCACACCGGCCTGCAGCAGCAGATTGCGGCCCCCTGGGGCCAGACCAGCCGTGGCTTCAGCGGGGACGGGAAGCTCGGTGGCCTGAAACTCGCCGTGGGGGTCGTAGCCGTTGCCGCTGACTGCCAGCGCCGTGGTGCCGCTGCGCAGCTCCTGCACCACCTGACGGTTGAGGGTGAGGGTGCCGGTCTTGTCGGTGCAGATCACCGTGACCGAACCCAGGGCCTCCACCGCCGGCAGGCGCCTGATCAGGGCGGAGCGCTGCACCATCCGCTGGGTGCCGATCGCCAGGGTCACCGTGATCACCGCCGGCAGCCCTTCCGGCACGATCGCCACCGCCATCGATAGGGCCACCTCCAGCAGATCGAGCAGGCCCTGGCCCAACAGCCAGCCCAGCAGCACCACCACGGCCACCAGGGCCAGCGCGGAGACCACCAGCACGTTGGCGAGCCCGTCGAGGCGTTCCTGCAACGGTGTGGTCTCCCCACCCGCCGTGTTGATCATCTGGGCGATCTTGCCCAGTTCGGTGTCCATGCCCGTGGCGCTGACGACGGCCAGACCCCGGCCGCGTACCACTTCGGTGCCCTGGAACAGACAGTTCTGACGCTCCAGGACGGGGGTGGAGGGTTCAAGCAACAGCACGGCCAACTTGTTCACCGCTTCGGCCTCGCCGGTGAGGGCCGCCTCGCGCAGGCCCAGTTCGGCCACCTCCAGCAGGCGGGCATCGGCCGGCACCCGGTCCCCCGCCTCGACCCGGATCAGGTCCCCTGGCACCAGCTGCTCGCTCGGCAGCCGCTCCCAGATCCCGTCACGGCGCACGGTCACCAGGGGCTGGGCCATGTCGCGCAGGGCCTGCAGGGCCTGCTGGGCGCGGCTTTCCTGCAGGTAGCCGAGCAGGGCGTTGAGGCCCACGATCAGCACGATGGCGATCGCATCCTTGGGGAACCGCTGGGCGGCAAAGGCGACAGCGGCCGACACGGCCGCCACCGCCAGCAGCATGATCAGCATCACATTGCTGAACTGATCCCAGAGGATGCGCAGATTGCTGCGCCCGGCCTTGAGCTCCAGCCGGTTCAGTCCCACCCGCGCCAGGCGTTCGGCGCACTGGGCCGTGCTCAGGCCGTCGCCGCTGGCCTCCAACCGTTGCAGGCACTGCTCAGGAGTCAGGGCATGCCAGGGACTCGCAGCAGCAGCAGGATTCAACGGGATGGTTTCCCACTCGGACAAACCCTAGCCTTCCTCTCCGTTGGCACCTGCCCGGGGTGCACGCCTGTTGGGCCGTGCAGCCGGCAGGATCTGAACGGTGATCGGCGGCGTCTGGCGCTGAGGGGGGGCAGGTCCACGGCGCCTAGCGTTCCGATTGATCCAGCGGCAGTTCCGACGACGCATGCCCCGTCTCGACAGCCTGCGGCGCCGCCTCATCGGCACTCCCCTGCCCACCAGCGCCCACCACGAGGAGCGCTACAGCAACGCCGAGGCCCTGGCGATCCTGAGCTCCGACGCCCTCTCCTCGGTGGCCTACGCGACCCAGGAAATCGTTCTCGTGCTGGGGATGGGCGGGGCGACGGCCCTGGTGTACACCCTGCCGATCACGGGCCTGATCGTGGCCCTGATGCTGATCGTGGCCAGCAGCTACCGGCAGACGATCAAGGCCTACCCCCAGGGGGGCGGCTCTTACCGGGTCTCCCAGCAGAACCTCGGCCAGGGGGCGGGTCTGGTGGCCGGAGCCTCCCTCTCGATCGACTACGTGCTCACGGTGGCGGTGAGCGTGGCCGCCGGCATCGCTGCCCTCACCTCCTACGTGCCGGCGTTGGATCCTGAGCGGGTGCCCCTCTGCCTGCTGGCGGTGCTGCTGGTGATGCTCGCCAACCTGCGCGGCGTGAGCTCCAGCGCCCGGTTGCTGAGCCTGCCCACTTATCTGTTCATGGCGGCCGTCGTGACGTTGCTGGTGGCGGGGGCGATCAAGACAGGCCTGGGCCAGCTCCCTCCCCTGCCGGCGGCGGAGCAGCAACGATTGCTGGCGGCGGCCCACCAGGGCAGCCAGGGCCTTCAGGCCATCGGCCCCCTGTTGCTGATGCGGGCCTTCAGTTCCGGCTGCGCCGCGCTCACGGGTATTGAGGCGATCAGCGACAGCGTCGCCGCTTTCCGGCCCCTGGAGTGGCGCAACGCCCGTCGGGTGCTGGTGGTGATGGTGCTGATGCTGGCCCTGATGTTCAGCGGCATCAGCGCCCTCGCCAGCCAGAGTGGGCTGGTGGTGGAGGACAACGGTCCCACGCTGCTGTATCAGCTGGGCGAGAGGATCTTCGGCGATGGCCCGCTGCTGTTCGTGCTGCAGCTGGCGACGCTGCTGATCCTGCTGCTGGCCGCCAACACGGCCTATGCGGATTTCCCCCGCCTGGCGGCCTTCCTGGCCCAGGACGGCTTTCTGCCTCGCCAGCTCTGCTCCCTGGGGGACCGGCTGGTGTTCAGCAACGGCATCTTTGCCCTCAGCGGCCTGGCTGGCTTGTTGCTGGTGCTCGTCGACGGCAGCGTCAGCCGGCTGATTCCGCTCTATGCCGTGGGGGTGTTCATCAGTTTCACCCTGTCCCAGTCGGGGATGGTGATGCACTGGTGGAAGCTGCGCGAACGGGGCTGGCACGCCAAGGCCCTGGTCAACGGCGTGGGTGCGGGGATCACCGCCGTGGTTGGCGTGGTGCTGCTGGTCAGCAAGTTCACCCAGGGGGCCTGGGTGGTCGTGCTGGCGATCCCCCTGCTGGTGGTGATGTACAGGCGCATCCGCAGCCACTACGACCGCGTGGCCAGGCGCCTGCGCCTGGCTTCCGACGTGCGCCTCCACCTGCCGTCCTCCCCTCCACCCGGTGGGGGCCTTCCCACGGTGGTGCTGGTGGGCCAGCTGCACCGGGGCAGCTACGAAGCCCTGTGCTTCGCCCGCAGCGTCGCCAGCGACCTGGTGGCCGTGCACGTGGATCTCATCGGTGACCGCGCCGAGGGCTTGAGGGAACAGTGGCGCCTCCAGCTGCCGGACGTGCCGCTGGAGGTGCTGCCATCGCCCTACCGCTCCCTGGTGGACCCGGTGGCGGACTTCGTGAAGCGCTTCGAGCAGGCGCACCACAAGGATCGTCAGGCCTTCTGCATGGTCGTGCTGCCGGTGTTCGTCACCCGGCACCGCTGGGAGAACCTGCTGCATAACCAGTCGACGATTCGCCTGCGGCGGGCTCTGCGGGAGCGGGGCACCCGCGTGGTGACCACGGTGGGGTTTTACCTCTAGGGGCGGAGATTTCAGGCGTCAGGGAAAGCGGCAGCGGGACTGACCTGCTAAACCCCTGACATCAGGCCATTGCCATGTCAAGTTTCCTCGCCGTTGCCGGCACCGGTCCGGGTCTGATCACGCTCGGCGTGTTCATCGGGGCGATCGTCCTGTTTGTCAGCGGCAAGCTGGCGCCGGAGGTGACGGGCCTGCTGGCGGCCGCCCTGCTGGTGACCTTCGGGGTGCTGAGTCCCGAGGAGGCGGTCAAGGGCTTCGGCAGCCCTGCCCTGATCACCCTGATGGGCCTGTTTGCGGTGGCCTCAGGCCTGTTCCGCAGCGGTGGTCTCGACCGGCTGCGGGCCCTGATCGGCTCCGATGTGGTCCGCAGTCCGAAGCGGATGATCGCCCTGATGGTGGGCGTGGTGGCGCCGATCTCCGGCTTCATTCCCAACACCCCGATCGTGGCCACCCTGTTGCCGGTGCTGGAGGGCTGGTGCCAGCGCCGCGGCATTTCCCCTTCCAGGGTGCTGTTGCCGTTGTCCTTCGCCACGATTCTGGGCGGCACGATCTCCCTGCTCGGCACCTCCACCAACCTGCTGGCCAGCGATGTCAGCCGGCAGCTGGGTTTCGGCTCCCTCGACCTGTTCAGTTTCACGGCGATCGGCCTGCCGATCTGGCTGATCGGCAGTACCTACATCTTTTTCTTTTCCGACCGTCTGCTGCCCGATCGGGGCTCGGGCGACGAAGACATGCTGGTGAGCCTGGCCCGGGAGGGCTACATCACCGACGTGCTGATTCCGCAAGGGTCGGAACTGATCGGCAACTCCCTTCACGACAGCCGCCTGCAGCGCCGCTTCGATGTCGACGTGCTGGAACTGCACCGGGGGGGGGACAGCTTCAGCGCCCCCCTGGCCGACCTGCAGCTCCAGGCCGGCGACCGGCTGCTGCTGCGCTGCAACCGGGACAACCTGCTGCGGCTGCAACAGGAGCACACCGTCACCCTCGCTCCGGTGGGCGATCAGGAGGACGACATGCGCGAGCTCAGCGGGGCCACCGAATCGCCCCAGCGGGTGGTGGAGGTGTTGCTGCCCAACGGCTCCTCCCTGGTGGGGGCCAGTGTCCGGGACCTGCGTTTCCGGCAGCGCTACAACGCCACCATGCTGGCGGTGCGGCGCGGCAACCAGGTGTTGCGGGAGCTGCTGGGGCGGGTGGTGCTGCAGGCCGGCGACGTGCTGCTGCTGCAGGCCCCCCTCGATGCCATCCGCGGGATGCAGGCCAACAACGATCTGGTGCTTCTCGACGAACTGGAGAAGGACCTGCCCACCACCGATCGAAAATTCACTGGCATGGCCATCACGGCCCTGATGATCCTGCTGCCGATGTTCAAGCTGCTGCCACTGATGGCGGCGGTGCTGCTGGCCATGGTGGCGATGGTGGCGACCGGCTGTCTGCGGCCGGGGGAAGTGCAGCGATCAGTCCGCTGGGACGTGATCCTGCTGCTGGGTTCCCTCTCCTGTTTCAGCGTGGCGATGCAGAAGACCGGCCTGGCCGAAGCCCTGGCCCAGGACCTGTTGCGGGCCCTGCAGGGATGGCCGGCCTACGCCGTGCTGCTGGTGGTGTTCGTGCTGGGCCAGGCCTTCACCGAAGCCCTCAGCAACGGCACCACGGTGGTGCTGCTGCTGCCGATCGCCACGGAACTGGCCAAGGGACTGGCGCTGCCGCCGATGGCCTTCATCTTTGCGATCACCTTCGCCGCCAGCCAGAGCTTCCTCACCCCGATCGGCTACCAGACCAACCTGATGGTGTTCGGCCCCGGTCGCTACCGCTTCCTCGACATGGCCCGTTACGGCGCCCCACTCACGCTCACGCTCGCTCTCACGACCCCCTGGCTGATCTGCCGTTACTTCGGCCTCTAGGTCGGCGCCCGGCCATTCACCTCAGACAGGAGGCTCCTTGGCCTCCAGCTCAAGCTGCCGCTCTTCGAAGCGGGCCACCAGCTTCGGCACCACCAGCACGATCACCAGCAGCACCAGGGCGCCGAGGCCGAACTCCACGACGCCCTTCACCATCTGATCGAAGGGAATCCAGCGGCCGCCGAGCCAGGCCAGGCTCACCATCGTTGAGGCCCAGAGCACGGCCCCCAGCATGTTGAACAGCAGGAAGCGGCGGTAGGGCATGCGCACCGCCCCGGCGATCGGGCCCGCCAGCACCCGCAGCACCGCCACGAACCTCCCCATCAGCACCGACTTGCCGGCGTGGCGCAGGAAGCGCTCCCGCAGGGCCTCCATCTGCTCCGGAGTCCGGCCCAGCAGCCGCCCGGCCCGCAGCAGCAGCCCCCAGCCCGCCTGGCGTCCCACCCAGTAGCCGATGTTGTCCCCCAGGATCGCCCCGCCGGCCGCCGCCCCCATCACCCCGAGCACCTGCAGCTGGCCGCTGCCGGCCGCATAGCCCGCCAGCAGCGTCACCGTCTCGCCCGGCAAGGGCACACCGGCGTTCTCCAGCAGCATGGCGCCGAACACCACCCAGTACCCCCAGTCGTGCAGGAGGGATTCCAGGGTGGTGAGGCTGATGGTCCCGTCGAACATGGCCAGGGGCCAGGCCATCGCAGCGTGGAAGGAAACCAGACCCTATCTCCCTGGCCAGGCCAGTGTTCCGGTGCAGAGCCAGCGGCGGCGGCGCAGCCGGTTGGGATGGGGCCCCGGCCAGGTGAAGCGGGGCAGGGCCAGGGCTGGCGTCGACGCGGTGAGCAGGGCCCCATCGACGGTGGCCACCTGGCGGAAATGGCGTCCGCAGATCTGGGCGTCGCCGGGCAGATGGCTGTTGAAGGGGTAGGAGAACGACTGGGGTGCCTCCCCCAGCACCCGGCCGAGTACCGCGCTTGATCGGACCAGTTCCTGCTCGAACTCCGCTGGGCTGATGTTGCAGCGGGGGACATGGTGGTGGCCGTGGCTGCCCACCTCGTGGCCGGCGTCCCGGGCCCGGCGCAGGTGGGCCTCGCTGGGGTAGAGGCGATCGGCCGCCGCCACCAGCTCGGCGGCCGTGCCCCAGCGCTCCGCCAGCTCCGCCAGCAGCTCCCGCACTTGCGCCACGGGGGTGGCATCCCGCAGCCGGGCGATCAGGGCCGCACCCTCCAGATCGGCCGGCAGATCCAGCCGCTGCCGGGCCAGCTCCGCCAGCCGGGGCGCCAGGGTGGGGTGGGCGCCATACCAGTAAAGGGCGTGCTCCCAGACCAGTTCCCCGCCGGCGAGCATCCCGGACGACTGGAAGAACACGGCGGGGATGCCCAGTGCCTGCAGCACGTCCATCCCCTCCTCGTAGTTGCAGCGCAGGCCGTCATCGAAGCTGACGATCACCGCGAACTCCTCAGCGGAGGGAAAGCGGCCAGCCCGCAGATCGGCGTAGGTGAGGAAGCGGGCGCCGCGGCGCTGCAGGACGCCCAGTTCCGCGGCCAGCGCGGCGGGGGGGATCGGTGGCACCCCGAAACTGTCCAGGAACGGCACCCGGCCCGGCTGGTCAACCCGGTGATACAGCAGACACAGCACCTTCCCTTGCAGGCGCCGGCGCCAGAGCCGATCCAGGGGCGGCAGAAACAGCAGGTCCGCCGCCCGGTTGGCGATGCGCCCCAGGCGGCTCATGGCTGCACCACCCGCACGGCTGCGTCCCGGCGCGCCTGGTCGGCCAGGTAGGCGCGCACCAGGCCCCGGGCGATGCGGCGGTTGGCCACGAGCCGCTGCCAGGGCTCGTAGACGTAGCCGGTGCGCCGCAGGAACAACTTCCCTTTCTCCCACTGGGGCACCCGCGGGGCGGTGCCGGCCTCGAGCCGGCGGGCCGCCTCGATCAGCAGTTCGATGCCCACCTGGAAGCTGCGCACGTCGATGGTCTCGACATCGTCCTCGGGCTGCATCGGCACGTGGGCCGACAGGATGATGTCGCCGCTGTCGATGCCGGGGTCGATGTGGTGCACCGTGACCCCCACCAGCTCCGGATGCCCCTCCATGAGCATGTAGAGGTTGCAGTTGGCGCCGCGCGAGTAGGGCGACAGCCCGGTGTGCAGATTGATCAGGCCGTGGCGGATGGCGGGGATCAGCTCCAGCACCGGCGCCCGCAGCAGCTGGGTGCCGTTCACCAGGACGATGTCGGGGGCGACCTGGCGCAGGAAGTCGGCGGTGCGCTGCTCGTTGATGGCCGACGTGACCAGCACGGGCACCCCCTCCGGCAGCTCGGGCGGGGCGCCGTCGTGGTGGAACAGCTGCCGCTGCAGGGCGGCGCCGCGGCGGTCGTGGGGCCGCAGCAGCACGCGGGCGATCAGCTGGCGCAGCAGCCGCAGGGGCCGGCGGTATCTCGCCAGTCGGGCCGGCCAGCTGCGGCTGTCGGGCGGCGACACCTGCAGCACCACGCCCACCAGGGTGAACGCCTCGTCCGCCCGCCGCACCAGGTGGCGCTGGTAGAGGCCGTCGCAGCAGAGCACGGCCACCCGCAGGGAGCTCACGGCCATGGATCCGCCGATCGCAGCATCATCTGCGGATGGTACGGACGGGGCGGCCGGAAGGCGGCACAGTGGGACCGATCCAGAGGCGCCCATGGCCGTCCGTGACGTGCTGACCATCGGAGATCCCCGCCTGCGCCAGCTGAGTGCGCCGCTGGAACGGTTCGACGACCCCCTCCTGCCGGCCCTGCTCCAGGACCTGCGCGACACCATGGCCGCCACCGACGGCGCCGGCCTGGCGGCACCCCAGATCGGCGTGCCCCTGCGGGTGGTGATCTTCGGCATCACCCACAACCCCCGCTACCCGGAGGCGCCCCCCATCCCGGAAACGGTGCTGATCAATCCCGTCCTCAGGCCCCTCGGCGAGGAGATTGACGATGGCGCCTGGGAGGGCTGCCTGAGCGTGCCGGGGTGGCGTGCCCTGGTGCCCCGCTGGCGCCGTCTGCACGTCCGGGCCTTCGACCCTGCGGGCTATCCCTTCGAGCGCCGGGTGGAGGGCTTCCAGGCCCGGGTGGTGCAGCACGAGTGCGACCACCTCGATGGGGTGCTGTTTCCGGATCGGGTGGCGGGGGGGCTGCCCCATGGCTGAGCTGGCGTCATCTCCCCGCTGGTGGGTGCGCGGCGACCTGGACGGCTTCCTGGGCCTGGGGCTCGACAACCTGATCCAGATCCTGTTGATCGTGGCTCTCTGCCGCGGCGTGCTGGGGTATCCCGATGGCCTCATCTTCGGCACGATCCTGCCGGCCACCGGCGTCAGCCTGGTGGTGGGCAACGTGGCCTATGCCATTCAGGCCCACCGCCTGGGGCGGCGCGAGGGCCGTGACGACCGCACCGCCTTGCCCTATGGCATCAACACGGTCAGCTTGTTCGCCTACGTGTTCCTGGTGATGCTGCCGGTGAAGCTGGCGGCCACCAGCCAGGGCCTGGATCCCCAGGCCGCATCCCTGTTGTCCTGGCGAGCCGGCCTGCTGGCCTGCCTGGGATCGGGGCTGATCGAAGCGGGCGGCGCCTTCCTGGTGGCCCCCCTGCGGCACTGGCTGCCCCGGGCGGCCCTGCTCTCCACCCTGGCCGGCATCGCTCTCGGCTACATCGGGCTGGGGTTTCTGCTGCGCACCTATGCCGTCCCGGTGGTGGGGCTGGCGGTGCTGGCGGTGATCCTGCTGGCCTACTTCGGCCAGGCCCGGCTGCCCCTGCCGGGGGGTGTGCTGGCGGTGCTGGTGGGCATCGCCCTGGCCGCGGCCACGGGTCTGCTGCGGCTGGATGGCCCCACCTGGCAGACCAACCTGGCCCAGGTGGGTCTGCACCTGCCCGTGCCCCAGGTGGGCGCCCTCTGGGCTGGCCGCGATGAGCTGTTGCCCTGGCTGGGGGTGACGGTGCCGATGGGCCTGTTCAACCTGCTGGGGTCGCTGCAGAACCTGGAAAGCGCCGAGGCGGCCGGCGATGCCTACCCGGTGAAAAGCTCCCTGCTGATCAATGGCATCGGCACGGTGGCCGCCGCCCTGCTGGGCTCCTGCTTCCCCACCACCATCTACATCGGCCACCCGGGCTGGAAGGGCATGGGGGCCCGCATCGGTTACTCCTGGCTCAACGGCCTGGTGATGGGCCTGGGCTGCCTGCTGGGGCTGTTCGGGGTGGTGGGCCAGCTGGTGCCGATCGAGGCCGGCATGGCGATCGTGCTCTACATCGCCCTGGTGATGGCGGCCCAGGCCTTCCAGGCCACACCCCCGGCCCATGCCCCCGCCGTCGCCCTGGGGCTGCTGCCCGGCCTGGCCGGCTGGGGGTCCCTGATGCTGAAGGCGGGGCTGCGGGCCGGGGGCAGCGGCACCCCGGCCAATCCCTTCGGTCCCCAGCTGCTGCCGCCGCTGCAGCAGGCCGATGTGTGGGCCGCCGGGGCCTTTGCCCTCGAGCAGGGCCAGATCCTGGCGGCGATGCTGCTGGCGGCGATGCTGGTGTATGTGATCGAGCAGCGCTTCCTCGCCGCCGCCCTCTGCGCCCTGGTGGCGGCGGCCGCCTCCTGGCTGGGGCTGATCCATGCCTGGAGCTTCACCCTGGCCGACACGGTTCTCGACCCCGGCTGGGGCAGCGGCAGCCCCTGGGCCCTGGGCTATCTGGCGATGGCGGTGGTGTTCCTTCTGGGACGTCCGCAGCGCTGAACCGGGCGCTGCCTAGGGTTGATCGATTGCATCAGCGCCGCATGGCTTCTGCGCTCAAGGGACGCCTCAAGCGGATGGAACAACGCTTCGAGAGGGTGCTGTGGCGGCTGCGCCTGATCGCCATCCTGCCGGTGATCATGAGCCTGGTGAGCACGGTGGTCTCCTTCGTGCTGGGCACCCTGGAGATCGGCAAGGCCCTGGCCGCCTTCGGCAAGGTCGACCAGCTCGACAAGAAGTTCGTGGCTGAACTGCTGGGGGCGATCGTCTCGGGGATCGACCTCTACCTGATCGGCATCGCCCTGCTGATCTTCGGCTACGGGGTCTATGAGCTGCTGATTTCCCCGATCGAGGCGGCTCGGGAGCACGACCAGGGGGGCGGCGGCCTGCTGGACATCCGCAGCCTCGACCAGCTCAAGGAGAAGCTGGTCAAGGTGCTGGTGGTGGCCCTGATCGTGTCCGCCTTCAAGGCCATGCTCACCCTGCCGATCAAGGACGGCCCTTCCCTGGCGTTCTTCTGCCTGAGCGTTCTGCTGCTGGCCCTGAGCGGCTATCTGGTCACGGCCAATGCCAACCGGTCGCTGCTCTGATCATGGGAGCCGCTTCGCTGCAGCCGAACGCCACCCCCCAGCGCCTGCGGCTGCGGCGCCCCGACGACTGGCATGTGCATCTCCGCGACGGTGCCCTGCTGCAGGCGGTGGCGCCGGCCACGGCCCGCTCGTTCGCCCGGGCGATCGTGATGCCCAACCTCAGCCCGCCGATCACCACGGTGGCGGCGGCCGAGGCCTACGGCGCCCGAATCCGGGCCGCCCTGCCGGACGGCAGCCGCTTCACCCCCCTGCTCACCGCCTACCTCACCGACACGATCGATCCGGCGGAGATCGAGCGCGGCCATGCCGAGGGGGTCTTCACCGCCTGCAAGCTCTACCCGGCCCATGCCACCACCAACGCCGCCGCCGGCGTCACCGACCTGGCCCGGATCGAGCCGGTGCTGGCCGCGATGGAGCGGATCGGCATGCCCCTGCTGATCCACGGGGAGGTGACCGACGCGGAGATCGACATCTTCGATCGCGAAGCCGTCTTCATCGAGCGCCACCTGGCGCCGCTGCTGGGGCGGCATCCGGGCCTGAAGGTGGTGCTGGAGCACATCACCACCGCCGAGTCCGTCGCCTTCGTGCGTCAGGCGGGCCCCAACCTGGCCGCCACCATCACCCCCCACCACCTGCACATCAACCGCAACGCAATGTTCCAGGGCGGCCTGCGGCCGGACTTCTACTGCCTGCCGGTGGCCAAGCGCGAACGGCATCGGCTGGCCCTGCGCCAGGCGGCCACCTCGGGGGAGCCCTGGTTCTTTCTGGGCACCGACTCAGCTCCCCATCCCCGCTCGGCCAAGGAAAGCGCCTGCGGCTGCGCGGGCATCTACAACGCCCCCTTCGCCCTGGAGAGCTACGCGGAAGTGTTCGAGCAGGAGGGGGCCCTCGATCACTTCGAGGCCTTCGCCAGCCTGCATGGGCCCGCCTTCTACGGGCTGCCCCTCAACGACGGCCACATCACCCTGGTGCGGGAGCCCCATACGGTGCCGGCGCGCCTGCACGGGGGCGACACCACCCTGGTGCCCTTCCATGCCGGCCAGGTGCTGCACTGGCGGCTGGCGGAGGAGGGCTGAGTCCCTGCCCATGGCGGCCGGGATGGATCAGGGGCGCGTCACCAGCGGCGCCCCATCCGCCAGGGAGGGATCGCCGCCCAGCACAACGGTGCCGGCCGGTGCTGCGCCGGCCGCAGGGATCCGCTCCTTGCTGCGGTAGCCCCGCCCGTCGAACACTTCGCGCACCCAGGTGGCCGGGGCCCCGCCGCCGGACTGCCGCCGCCACAGATCACGCCAGCCGTTGCGGCGCGTCTCCGAGACGATGACCGGCAGCCGGCTGGTGGGGAAGCTGGAGACGAGTCGGTAGCCCCGGGCCCCCTGCTGGAACACCTGCAGCGTGCAGCCACCGGTGCCGCAGACGTAGGGACCCATCAGGTAAACGAGCACCTCCTGACGGCCATCCCCATTGAGGTCGGTGCGGGCGTGCACGTAGCTGATCCGCCCCATGCCGCCGCCGGCGCTCCCCAGGGCGCGGCGGAGGTCCGGGGAGGCCGCCAGGATTGCCGCCTCCAGCGCTGGATCGGGCCGGTTGCTGTAGGCGGGTCCGGCGACGGGGCGGGGTTCCCAGATCAGGATGCCGCCATCGGCCAGCAGACTCAGGTTCAGCCGGCCGTCCCGCAGCAGGTAGCCCCGCACGAAGGGAAGCTGCCGGGCCAGGGGTTCCCCCAGGCTGGGTGCCGGGCACAGGGCCCTGGTGCTGGCCAGGGGTCCGAAGCGGAAACCGCCGTTGCCGGGGTCGGCGCTGGGCTCCACCTGCCAGGTGCCGCTAGCGCGGTTGCAGTCGAGCTGCAGCACGGCCTTGCCATCCGCCTGGAGCGAAAGGGTGTAGCGGGAGGGGTCCGCCGGACGCTTCAGGCCCTGGGCGTCATCCATCGACTGGATCCCCACCAGCTGCCAGGAGGTGCCCTGCAGCGGCGGGGTCTGGGGGGCCGCCACCAGGGGCATCGACGCCCCTGCCATCAGCGAGACCGCGGCGATGGCGGCCCCCGTCCAAGCTCCCAGCAGCCGGGTTTTGCTTGATGAGAAAGGCATCGGACGTCTTCTGCTGGTCCGACGCTATGCAGGTCCGTCCCGCTCGTCCCTCGGGCCCCCCACAAATGGATACAGACTTTGCTGCCATGGGGATCCTGCGCGCCGCCGCCACCTATTTCGCCCTGGTGTTCGGCACCGGTTTCGTCCTGGGGGCGGTGCGGGTCCCGTTCCTTGTGCCGCGGCTGGGGCAGCGCACGGCCGAACTGCTGGAGATGCCGTGGATGGCTCTGGCCATGGTGCTCGCCGCCCGCCTGGTGGTGCGACGCCAGCTCCACGGCGCCGGCCCCGCAGCCCGCGCTGCCGTCGGCGGCCTTGCCCTGGTGCTGATGCTGCTGGCTGAGCTCGCGGTGGGGCTGCTGATCCTGCACCGTCCCCTGCAGGACATCCTCATCGACCGCGACCCGGTGTCAGGCGTCGTGTATCTGGCCCTGCTGCTCCTCTACGCGCTGCTGCCGCTGCTGCTGGGCCGAGGCTCCACCACCACGGCGGTGCCGTAGCAGAGCACCTCGGTGGCGGCAGCGGTGCCGCCCTGCACCTCCGAGCCGTCGTAGCGGGTCCCCACGATGGCGTTGGCACCCAGGGCCCTGGCGTGTTGGATCATCTGCTCGTAGGCCTGCTCCCTGGCCTGCTCGCACATTTCGGTATAGGCGCCGATCCGTCCGCCCACGATCTGTTTGAGCCCTCCTAAGAAGCCCTGCACCAGCGTGGGAGAGCGCACGACGATGCCGCGCACCAGGCCCCGATAGGCGGTGATGGTGTAGCCCTCAATCGTGAAGGTGGTGGTCACGAACATGGTTGGAGTCATTCAATGAGGTGGTGTGAGGGCGGCCTCCAGCAGCGGAATCGCCCGCTCCAGCGCCACGCCGCGGCTGGCCTTGAGCAGCACCCGATCCCCCGGCTGCAGCCACTCCAGCAGCACGTCGGCCGCCGCTTCCGGTGAGGCCACCCGCTGCAGTCGCGGTAGCCCGGCGGCGGCAGATTCCATGGCCTGCGCTTCGGTGCCGGTGGCCACGATCAGCAGACCGTCCAGGCCCAGCTCCCTGGCCCGGGCCGCCACCTGCCGATGCAGCTCCAGGCTGCGCTCCCCCAGCTCGAGCATCGTGCCCAGCACCGCATACCGGCGGCCCCCCGCTTCGCTGCCGGTGGCGGCCAGCAGATCCAGGGCCGCCAGCACCGCCTCCGGCGAGGCGTTGTAGGTCTCATCGAGCAGCTCCACCTCGCCCAGGCTCCAGCGTCGGGACCGCCCCCCCGGCAGCTCCACCGCCAGATCGACGAGGGCCGTGGCCGGCACGCCCAGCTCCTGGGCCACCGCCACCGCCAGCAGCTGGTTACGGGCGTTGTGGCGCCCCTCCAGGGGCAGCCGCAGGCTGGGCCCGCCCGCCAGGCTGAGGCCGTCAGCCTCCAGCCGCCCCACCAGGTCCGGCGCCGGCGTCGCGGCCGGGAACCCAGCCAGCTCGTCCTCCAGGGCGACCCGCACCACCCGGCCGCCCCAGACCCTGGCCAGGGAGCACTCCAGCAGGGGATCCCCGGCCGGAATCACCAGCACCCCTTCCGGCCCCAGGCCGGCGGTGATCTCGCACTTGGCCTGGCCGATCGCCTCGCGGCTGCCCAGGCGGCCGATGTGGGCGGTGCCGATGTTGGTGATCACGGCCACATCCGGTGCGGCGCAGCGGGTGAGGCGATCGATCTCCCCCAGGCCGCGCATGCCCATCTCCACCACCAGGGCCGCCGTGGTCTCGTTGGCCTTGAGCAGGGTGAGGGGCGCCCCCACATCGTTGTTCTCGTTGCCGCTGCTGGCCACCACCGGCCCCAGGGAGCCCAGGGCCGCCTTGATCAGCTCCCGCGTCGTCGTTTTGCCCGCCGAGCCGGTCACCGCCACCACCGGCAAACCCAGCCTTCGCCGCCACAGCAAGGCCAGCTGCTGGTAAGCCACCAGGGTGTCCTCCACCAGCCAGATGGGGGCGCCGCCGTTGGCCACCAGCTCCGCCAGGACGTCTCCCTCCAGGCGGCCCCTCTGAACCAGTGCCGCCGCGGCCCCGGTGGCGAGGGTCTCGGCCAGGAAGCGGTGCCCGTCGAAGCGCTCCCCCACCAGGGGCACGAACAGGGCGCCGGCCAGATCGCCGCGGCTGTCGGTGCTCACCTGGGCGAAGGTGTCCGGTGCAGTGGTTCCGGGGGCCATCAGGGGGTCACCCCAGAGCTGGCGCAAGGACTCGAACGGCAGCGGCATCAGCCTGGGGCACCGGGATCGAGCAGGATCATGCCGGAGCCCACCAGAGCCCGGCGGGCCAGCAGGCGCTGCAGGCCGTCCACCAGCTCCAGCCGTTCGTAGCCCAGGGCCAGGGCGCGCTGCTGCCAGCGCTCCGCCCAGCGCCGCCGGTTCGCTTCGCTGAGGCCGGTGTAGGTCGGCGCCATGGTCAGCACCAGCCGGCCTTCGGCGGGCACCGGATGGGCCGAGGCGATCAGATGGTCGGGATCGTCCTGGGCCAGCAGCGCCAGGAGGGGGTCGAGCGCCAGGGGCGGCGGTGGCTCCGGCTCCGGCAGGGGCGTGCTCTCCTCCACGGCCAGGGGGGGCACCGTGAAAGGAGCGGGTGCGGGGAGGGCCGGAGCGGAGACGGGTGCCGGGGTCGCCAGGGGCGCAGCGGGCTCTCCGACCGCCTGCACCGCCCGGTGGGACAGCCCACGCCAGACCTGCCCCGCCAGGGCCAGGGCGAGGGCCAGCAGGGCCGCCAGCAGCAGGGGCCAGAACAGGGGGGCCAGGCCCTGGGGCCAGAAGCCCGGCACCGACAGGTCCCCCTCCCGGTTGCGGCGCCAGAGTTCGCGCAGCTTCAGGCGCAGGGTCGCGAGCACGGCCCGCGCGGCGTCGCCGAGCTGGCCCCAGGGACTGGCGTAGGGCGCCGGCAGATCGGAGGGTGGCGGAACCGGATCAGCCATGGGCGCCGGACTCAGGAGTCGTTACGGCGACGCAGCAAGGCCAGGGGGTTGCGGGGGCGCGGCGCCGGCGGAGGTTCCTTGGTGACCACGTCCGGCCTGGGCTCGTCGTGCAACAGGCTGGGATCGGCTCCCTGACCCTGGGAGAAGCGCTCCACCTGGGCGGCGTCGGGGGTGGGCTCTTTGACGCCGCAGACCTCGCGGTACATGGCGTCGTACTCCAGAGCCGAGCGGTTCCAGCTGAAGTCGGTGGTCATGGCCCGCCGCTGCAGCTCCTGCCAGCTGGGCTCGTTGCGGTAGGCCTCCCAGGATCGGACGATCGTGGTGTAGAAGTCGATCGCCTCGTAGCGATCGAAGCCGTAGCCCGTGCCGGTGCCGGCTGTGGGGTCGTTGGGGGGCACGGTGTCCACCAGGCCGCCGACGCGGCGCACCACAGGAATCGAGCCGTAGCGCATGGCCAGCATCTGGCTGATGCCGCAGGGCTCGAAGCGGCTCGGCATCAGGAAGGCGTCGCTGCCCGCATAGATCAGGCGCGAGAGGGCGTCGTCGTAGGTGAGGAACACGGCGAAGCGGCCGGGGTGGCGGGCGGCCATCTGCCACAGCCCCGATTCCAGGGCGCGGTCGCCGGTGCCCAGCACCACGAACTGGCTGTCGCTGTAGGCCAACACCCGGTCGGCCACCTGCAGCAGCAGGTCGACGCCTTTCTGATCCACCAGGCGGCTCACCATGCCCATCAGGTAGGTGCGGGGGCTCACGGTCAGCCCCATCCGTTCCTGCAGCAGCCGTTTGCTGGCGCTGCGGCCGGAGAGGTCGTCGGCCGAGAACGGTTCCGGCAGGGTGGGGTCGGTGGCCGGATCCCAGTCCGCGGTGTCGATGCCGTTGAGGATGCCGCGCAACTTGCCGCTGATGAAGTTCAGCAGGCCGTCGATGCGCTCGCCGTATTCGGGCGTGCGGATCTCCATCGCATAGGTGGGCGAGACGGCGTTGACCCGGTCGGCATAGAGCAGGGCCGCCGCCATCGTGTGATCGCCCTGCATGTACCAGGGACACCAGGTGATGCGGTCCAGCTTCCAGCGCCAGGGACCCTGATACCGCAGGTTGTGGATGGTGAACACCGTGCTGATTTCGGGGTCCTGGTGCATCCACACCGGGATCATGCCGGTGTGCCAGTCGTGGCAATGCAGAACCTGGGGTTTCCAGCCGCCGTTCCAGGCGAATTCAGCCGTGGCGTTGGCGAAAAAGGTGAAGCGCCAGTCTTCGTCTTCACCGCCGTAGATGCGCTCCGGATCGAACACCGGATGGCCCACCAGATAGATGGGCAGGCCGCTGCTGGGATGGCGGGTTTCGTAGATGGCGAAATCGGTGCCCATGGCGTGGCCGCGCCACATCGGCTCGGCCGGAATCTTCAGCCGACTCCACAACTTGCCGTAGCCCGGCAGGATGATGCGCACGTCGTGGCCCAGGGCCGCCAGGGCCGGTGGCAGGGAGCCCACCACGTCGCCCATGCCTCCCACCTTGATCATCGGAGCGCACTCCGCAGCGGCAAACAGAACCCTCATCCGCGCTCGATCCCTGGTGCGCCAGGAACTCTACGGGCTGCCACGAGGCGCCCCTGCCTCTCATGGCAGCACCGTCACCGGGGTGCCCACCTGAACCAGGTCGAACAGCACCCGCACGTCCTCATCGAACAACCGCACACAGCCATGGGAGACGGCGCCACCGACGCTGCGGCGGTTCGGCGTGCCGTGGAAGCCTGAGGTCACACAGCCCTTCACCTCCAGATGCTCCTGGCCGTTGAAACCCCTCCGGCCCTTGCAGTCCCGGTGGAATCCGATCCAGCGGGAACCGAGGGGATTGGTGGGACCCGGGGGAATGCGAAGGCCCTTGGCCGGATGCTCCCAGATCGGATCGGCGGTCTTTTCGATCACGCTGAATGATCCCACCGGCGTCTCCCAACCGGGCATGCCCACGCCGACAGGAAAACGGCGCAGTTCCCGCTCGCCCTCCATCACCTTCAGCAACCGATGGCGCCG
Organism: Cyanobium gracile UHCC 0281; assembly: GCF_034931305.1. Classification (GTDB taxonomy): domain Bacteria; phylum Cyanobacteriota; class Cyanobacteriia; order PCC-6307; family Cyanobiaceae; genus Cyanobium; species Cyanobium gracile_A. The sequence continues at coordinate 61,796 of NZ_JAYGHY010000011.1, forward strand.
GTCGAGCACCAGCTTGACCGATGGGGGAATGGGTTCCACTTCAGTTGTGCCTGGCTCCGGTGGGGTCACCACGGCGCTTGGCGGAGCAGAAGCCGCGATGGATGGCAGCACCATCGCTCCAGCCATGGATCCGACCAAGGCTGCAGCCAAAGACAGGGTGGCATGGCGGTTCACGATCGGAAAGGCCGGTGCATGGGGCTGATTCTGGACGCTAGCGAGCAGATGCTCCTCTGGAGTCTCCCAAGCCCATGGGACGGACAGGCAGCGTTGAGATCAACCACGGCTGTAGGGTTAGATGTTGGCTGGGGTTGATGGCTCCCTATCCCGATTATCCGCTACCTGAGGATGAGGAAGCACGCCTGAGGGCACTGGAGCGAATCCTGCTCCTGGAAACCCCTTCCGACCCGCACCTTGATCGCATCGTGCGCCTGGCCAGCACCACCCTGGGCATGCCGATCGGACTGATTTCGCTGGTGGACCAGAATCGCCAATGGTTCCTTTCCAGAACAGGAATCGATGCCTGCGAAACCCCTCGCGAGATGGCGTTCTGCGCGCACGCCATCATCACCGATGAGGTGATGGTGATCCCGGATGCAAGCGAAGATGGGCGGTTCAACACGAATCCACTGGTCATCGGGGAGCCGAACATCCGCTTTTATGCCGGGGCTCCTGTGAAATCGGCCGATGGCCAGAACCTGGGAACGCTCTGTCTGATCGATCAGCAGACTCACGGCTTCAGCGATGAGCAGCGGGAAGTGCTGAAGATGTTCGCCGAACAGGTCAGCCGCGAGATTGAATTTCGACAGGTCCAGTCACACTGCGCAGTGACGGGACTCTGGAAGCGAGAGGCCTTCCTTGGCCTGAGTGAAAAGGAGTTTCAACGGGCGATTCGGACCGGCAACCGGCTTCATCTCTTGTACTTCGACCATCGTCCCCCTCCGGCGGAGCGCTTGGGTGGGGGCTCCGAATCGGCGGAACAGGGCATCCGGGGACTAGCCGCCGGATGGCAGACGCTCTGTGGCCCCGCTGATCTTCTGGGACGGATGGCCGATCGGATGTTCGCCCTGCTGTTGGTCAACACGTCCACAGTGCGTGCCATGGACATCGCCCGTTCCCTCTGCGCCGAAGCGAACCAGTTCAACCAGTCGCGGACGGGTCACTGCGAAGCTGGGGAGGTGCATGTCGGTGTGACGGCCCAGGAATCGACAGATCTCAGCATCGCCGACATGCTGGTGCGAGCGGAGAACGCGTTGTACCTGACGATGGACGAAGATGCCGATCAGATCATGCGGGTGCAGGACACCGAGAATGGCAAGGTACGCTCATAGGAACGACCGGGCGGTGAAAACAGTCGCTTTGCTCGCTTCGTGGACATCTGCAGCACAGTTCATGAGCCAAGGCGTCACGGCCCCCTACCCCGGGGCAATGGAACAGCATCCTGGCATCATTTACAGCTTCAAGAATGACGTCGTAGCTCCGACCTGTTCCCGCACCTTCTGGTTTCTTCATAAGAGCAAGAAAGTCTGGTTCAGGCTGGATGAAAGGTACAGGGGGATGAACATCGAGCCTTCCTTCTTCTACAGGGGGCAATTGATCCTGTATCGAGGAGATTTGGCAACTTTTCCGATGGAAGAGCGAAAGTCTCTGGAAGCCACCAGCATTGTCTGGGGGAAGCACGTCTCCAATGGCTGGGGGTGGGGGCCAGAAGGAACCAACTATTTTCTCAACCTCTTGACGCGATGGTCTGTCTTTCAGCCTGCCCGTTGCCACCCGGAATATTTCAGCATGACGCATCACCTGCCTTTTTCCCATTGAGAGGATGGCTCAGGGTCAGGCAGTTGGCCATCCCCTCTTGGCGGGAATAGTTGATGCTCCATCCATAGTCCGTGCGAAGCTTCAACAGCATCACCAATCCCCAATGGGCTTCTCTGGCAAGAGGATCTGCTGTGCTTGCCGCCACTTCTTTCTGCAGGGACGCTACGGCTGACTCAAAGTCAAAAGGCTCACCACGGTCGATGATCTCGACACGAAGGGTGCTGGCTTTCACCTCTACCGAGAGAACGACTTGGGGAGCTGGAACGAGGTGAGCATGGGCATGACGAACCGCATTGGTGAACCCTTCCACCAGCGCCAACTGAGCCTGCATCCACAGCTCCTCTGGAACGGCCGAACAGGTCAGCCTGTCAAACCAGGTGAGTACGCTCTCGAGTTCATCGAGATGGCTGACCACAGTGAGCTGGCTGAACGGCACCTTGAATTCTCCATCGCTAGAGGGATTCACGCGGCCCCTGAGTTCTTGCTGAATAGAACCAAAAATGTTTTCAGGATCAGTTGAAGATCGTAGACAAGGCTCCAGTTCTTCTGATAGCGAAGGTCAAGCCTGATCACGTCTTCGAAGTCGCGGATGGTAGAGCGACCACTCACCTGCCACTCACCGCTCAACCCGGGGCGCACATCGAAACGCTGCCAGCTGGGGATCGCGTAACGCTGGACTTCGTCAGGCGTGGCTGGTCGGGTTCCGATCAGACTCATATCGCCGATCAACACATTCCAGAACTGGGGCAGTTCATCAAGGCTGGTCTTGCGAAGGAATCTGCCCACTTTTGTGATCCTGGGATCATTATCGTTTTTGAAGAAGGCCCCTTGAGCCTGATTGGCAACGTTGGCTTTGAGAGCTTCGGCATTGCTGACCATGGAGCGAAACTTCCAAATGCGAAAATGACGTCCCATCCAGCCGCATCGAACCTGGCTGAACAGAATCGGCCCAGGACTATCCAGGCGGATCACCAGCGCCATGGGCAGGAAAAGGACCGCGGTGACGCCCAGTCCGACAAGGGCGCCACACACATCCATCAACCGCTTGATTCGCGAGCGCACCGAAGGGTGTGTCAGGGGGGGACGTTGATCGTCAACACGCGAGAGACGGGGAAGTAGGCCCTCGCTGTGCTCCACCATCGTCAACAGCTTCTCCAGTCCAGTCATCTGCAGCGCGAGCGTCACCTGACGATGCAGGCTCCAGGCGCGAAGCGGAACGGATTGTTCTTGCGCCGTTTTGATGGCACTGACAAGGGAGCCGATTCCGCTGCTGTCGATGACGGCCGTTCGCCCGAAATCCAGGATCACCTCTCGCAGATTCTGAACCTGTCCCATCCAGCCGGCGAAACCCTCACGAAACGCCACGGCCTCGGTGACCGTCAGCCGGGGTGGCAGCTGGATCATCAGGACACCGTTCTGAACGGTCTGAACGAAGGCAGAGGCAGGAGACTGGTGACCCATCATTGCAACGGGAAGTGGGCCTGAAGACTGCGACACAGGGACTGGGCTGAACTGTCGGTCACGTCGCTGATCGAGGTTTGGAATGGGGCTTGAAGAAAACGAAGCAGATCGCCTGGACTCCAGGCAATCGGCACACCCATTTCCGACAGTGCCAGGGCGAGTTCCACCTGGTGATCGTCGACATGCTCCTGAAAGCGAACGCTGCGTGGAACGAGGATGAAAGGCTTCTGCAATGTATCGAGCAACAGGACCGTGCCTTCTCCGCAATGGGCAATCACGATCCGCGCCTCTTGAATCAATTCTCGAAAGGAATCCTCTTTCACCAACCGATACACGGTCGTACCACTGGGCAGAAACGTGCAGGTGCCATACTGAACGATGATATCTTCATCAATGAGCTGATTCTGGATCAACAGCTCCAGCCAATGCATCAGTCGGTTGAAGGGGAACTGTTCCGTCCCGACGCTGACGAGAATCATGGCCCGACGTTCCCCTGGACGACTTTGGCAGGGGGATACCAAAGCTGCGGCTGGGGCCAGCTCACGGAAACCAGATCTAGCCACTGACGAGCGTGCCGTCCAGAAAGTCTCAGTGTGTGGATACGGGTCACAGACTCACTGAACACGCTCTTGCATCCGAACAGCTTACCGAGTAAAAGAAAGGGAAAGGCGAAGCCAGCGCCTGTGGAAACAATCAGCCATGCTAGCTCCGTGCCTGTCGTACGCAGGGCCAGCAACAGACTTTGCACCACAGAGGAAGGTTGCTTTTGCTGGCTGCTCTGAAGGCTATCCAGCAGTGGGGATACTGCTGCCAGAAGACTGCCAACTCCTGAAGGGCCTTAAGTGTGATTTCCCACCAGGTTGTTCATGCCTGCAACTGAGCGAGCCGCTGCTGGGGGGTGAGGCCACCCAGGGCCATGTGGCACCTGCGGCCGTTATAGATCCGCAGGTAGGCCGGCAGCAGCTCATTG
>NZ_JAYGHY010000012.1:0-65472 GCF_034931305.1 Cyanobium gracile UHCC 0281
CGCCAGCCCAGCGGCCCCCGCGCCGCCGCCGCCGCCGGTGGAACCCGCCAACCCCTGAGGGCGTCGCTCAGAGCCGGGCGACGGCGGCCCGGGTTTCCTTGGCGATCTGCTTGTTCTTTTCGTCCTGGCGCTTGTCGTGCAGCTTGCGGCCCTTGCCCAGGCCGATGGTGATCTTGATCCAGGAGCCCTTCAGGTGCAGGTTGAGCGGAATCAGGGTGAGGCCCTTCTGATCGAGGGAGACGCGCAGCTTGTCGATCTCGCGCCGATGGGCCAGCAGCTTGCGCACCCGCAGCGGCTCGTGGTTGAAGAACTTGCCGGCGTGGCTGTGGGGGGAGATGTGGACGTTGTGGAGCTGCATCTCGCCGTTGCGGATCAGGCAGAAGCCGTCGCGCAGGTTCACCTGGCCGGCCCGGATCGACTTCACCTCGGTGCCGAGCAGTTCGATGCCGGTCTCGAGGGTTTCAAGAATCTCGTACTGGTGTCTGGCCAGGCGGTTGTCGGCCAGCAGCCGGTTGGCCGGGTCGGCGCTCTTGGCGCCACCGCCCTTCCTGCCGGGCCCCTTCGCCATCGCTTCGTCCCGAATCACCTGGGTGCTCCCCGACCCTAGGCAGCAGCCGGTACCCTCCAGCCATGGCGATCATCTCTTCGGGGGGACCGACCGGGCGTGTCCCGGGAGCGGGCGGGGGCCAAGCCAGCCCGGCCGCCCCGGAGCGCCTCGTTGACCCCACCGCCCGGCCCGAGGAGGAGCCAGTGGTCCGGGAGGATGGCCTGCGGCCTCGCCGCCTGGCGGACTACATCGGCCAGAGCGAGCTCAAGCAGGTGCTGCGCATTGCCGTGGAGGCCACCCGCCGCCGCCAGGAGGCCCTCGACCACGTGCTGCTCTACGGCCCCCCCGGCCTCGGCAAGACCACCATGGCCCTGGTGTTGGCCGAGGAACTGGGGGTGCGCTGCCGCATCACCAGCGCCCCGGCCCTGGAACGACCCCGCGACATCGTCGGACTGCTGGTGAACCTGCAGCCCCGTGAGGTGCTGTTCATCGATGAGATCCACCGGCTCAACCGGGTGGCCGAGGAGATCCTCTACCCGGCCATGGAAGACTTCCGCCTCGATCTCACCGTGGGCAAGGGCACCACCGCCCGCACCCGCAGCCTGGACGTGGCCCCGTTCACCCTGGTGGGGGCCACCACCCGCGCCGGTTCGCTGAGTTCGCCGCTGCGGGATCGCTTCGGCCTGATCCAGCGGCTGGAGTTCTATGGCCTCGCCGACCTTGAGGCGATCGTGGTGCGGGCCGCTGGCCTGCTGCAGCTGCCCCTGCGGCCCTGCGCCGCCCAGGAGGTGGCCCGCCGCTGCCGGGGCACGCCCAGGATCGCCAACCGCTTGCTGCGCCGGGTGCGGGACGTGGCCGCTGTGGGGGGGCACGGCCAGATCGATGCGGCGCTGGTGGATGCGGCCCTCTCCCTGCACCGGGTGGATGGCCGCGGCCTGGATGCCAGCGACCGCCGCCTGCTGCGCCTGATGCTGGAGGCCTACGGCGGCGGCCCGGTAGGGCTGGAAACCCTGGCCGCGGGGCTGGGGGAGGACCCCGCCACCCTCGAAGCGGTGGTGGAGCCCTACCTGCTGCAGCTGGGTTTCCTGCAGCGCACCCCCCGGGGACGGATCGTCACTGCTGCCGGCCGCGCCCACCTCGATGGTCCCGCCGCGGTGGCGGCGTGAGGCACCGAAAGGGGGCGGCTCTGGCTGTGCTGGCCCTGCTGCTGGCGGGGCTCCTGGCCTGGGCGCCGGCGGGATGGGCCGAGGCCGCCCCTGCGGCGCCGTCTCTGCCCGTGCTGTTTGACCGGGCCCTGGCCGCCAGCCGCGAGGGGCGTTTCGGCGAGGCCCTGCCCCTGTGGGACCAGGTGGTGGACCTGGCGCCGCAGGATGCCTCGGCCTGGAGCAACCGCGGCAACGTGCAGCTGGCCCTGGGGGATCCGCTGGCGGCGATCGCCGACCAGGACCGGGCCATCGAGCTGGAGCCCGCCAGCGCCGACCCCCACCTCAACCGCGGCACCGCCGAGGAGGCCCTGGGCCTGTGGCCGGCCGCCGCCGCCGACTACCGCTGGATCCTGGAGCGAGATCCCCTCGATGCCTCGGCCCTCTACAACCTGGGCAACGTGGAGGGCTCCCAGGACGACTGGCCGGCGGCCCGCCAATGCTTCGAAGCGGCCGCCGGCGCCCGGCCTGGCTTCGCCATGGCCCGCTCCAGCGCCGCCCTGGCCGCCTTCCAGCTGGGGGACACCACGGTGGCGGAGAAACAGCTGCGTGACCTGATCCGCCGCTACCCCCTGTTCGCCGACGCCCGCGCCGGCCTCACGGCGCTGCTCTGGCAAAAGGGTGCCCGGGGTGAGGCGGAGAGCCACTGGGCCGCGGCCTCCGGCCTCGATCCCCGCTACCGGCAGGAAGAATGGCTGTTGCAGATACGGCGCTGGCCGCCCGTTCCCGTGCAGGCTCTGGCCCAGTTCCTGGCCCTGGCCCCCTGAACCGGCTTCGCCCCATCGGCTTCCCCCTCCGCCCATGACCCCGTTGTCCTTTCCCCCCATGGCCCCGGCTGATGCCACCTGGGAGGCGCTCGGGATGGACGCGACCCTGCAGGCGGCGTTGCCGGAGCTGATCCAGCTGCGGCGCCACATCCACCGCCATCCCGAGCTGAGCGGCCACGAGCAGCAGACCGCCGCCCTGGTGGCCGGTGAGTTGCGGCGCTGGGGCTGGGAGGTGCGCGAAGGGGTGGGTCGCACCGGCGTGGTGGCCGAACTGGGTCCGCTGGGGGCTCCCCTGGTGGCCCTGCGGGCCGACATGGACGCGTTGCCGATCGAGGAGCGCACCCAGCTCGCCTACGCCTCCAGCCGCCAGGGCCTGATGCACGCCTGCGGCCACGACATCCACACCACCGTGGGCCTCGGGGTGGCCCGGCTGCTGGCCAGCGTGTCCGACCGGCTCACGGCCCGGGTGCGGCTGCTGTTCCAGCCGGCGGAGGAAACGGCGGAGGGGGCGGCCTGGATGCGCGCCGACGGGGCGATGGACGGGGTGCAGGCCCTGTTCGGGGTGCACGTGTTCCCCAGCCTGGAGGTGGGAACCGTGGGGGTGCGCAGCGGCAGCCTCACGGCCGCGGCGGGGGAACTGGAGGTGGAGGTGCTGGGGGAAGGGGGCCATGGCGCCCGGCCGCACCAGAGCACCGACGCGATCTGGATCGCCGCCCGGGTGGTGAGTGGCCTGCAGGAGGCGATCAGCCGCCGGCTCGATCCCTTGCACCCGGTGGTGGTGAGCTTCGGGCTGATCGAAGGCGGCAAGGCCTTTAACGTCATCGCCGACCACGTGAGGCTGCTGGGCACGGTTCGCTGCCTGGATCTGGAGGTGCACGCCCAGCTGCCGGGCTGGATCGAGGACACCGTCCATGCCCTCTGCCGCGGCCACGGCGGTGAAGCGAGGGTGCATTACCGCTGCATCTCGCCGCCGGTGCACAACGATCCGGAGCTCACCCAGCTGGTGGCCGACGCGGCCGTGGCCCTGCTGGGCCGCTCGAGGGTGCAGTGGCTGGAGCAGCCGTCTCTGGGGGCCGAGGACTTCGCTGAACTGTTGGCCAACACCCGCGGCACGATGTTTCGCCTGGGGGTGGCCGGACCCGGTGGCTGCTCGCCCCTGCACAGCAACAGCTTCGATCCTGACGAGGGCTGCCTGGAGGTGGGCATCAAGGTGCTGGCCCTCAGCCTGCTGCGCTGGATGGAGCAGCCGGTTTGAGTGTCCGTCGGGCCCCTCGGTTCCTGGCCGCCCTGCTGGCGCTCTCGGCGCCGCTGCTGATCCTGCTGGCCCTGCTGGTGCTGCTCACCCGCCAGGGGGCCGACCGGCTGCCGGCGATTCCCGCTCTGGTGATCGGCTGCGGGCTGCTGGGCACCAGCATGCTGCGCCGCCGCCGCCGACGGGCCGAGTTGCTGCGCGCGCTGCGCCAAGGTGAAGCCTCCCCGCCCTGATCCCCGTGAGTGAGTCCACCCCCGATCTGGAAGCGGCGCGGCAGGCGATCGCTTCGGGCGATCCGAGCCGGGCGATGCCGGCCCTGGCGGGGCTGCGGGCCGTGGAGGCGGAGGCGGCCATCCCGTTGCTGCTGCTGGGCCTGGAGCAGACCACCTTCGTGATCCGCTCACTGGCCTGCGCCGGCCTGGGGGTGAAGCGCAGCGAGGTGGGCTGGGCGGCCCTGGAGACGGCGGTGCGGCAGGACGAGGACGCCAATGTGCGCGCCGAGGCCGCCAACGCCCTGGCCAGCTACGGGGTGGAGCGGGCCTGGCCCCTGCTGCGGGACGCCTTCGTGGCCGACGACCAGTGGCTGGTGCGCTGCAGCATCCTCTCGGCCCTGGCCGAACAGGAGGACATGCCTCCGGCCTGGCTGCTGGAGCTGGCCCGGGAGGCGGTGGCCGATGGCGACGGCACGGTGCGGGCCGGCGGGGCCGAGATCCTGGGCCGGCTGGTGCGTGAGGGCCGCAGGCCGGAGGCGGCCCAGGCCCGCGAGGCCCTGGCGGCGCTGCAGGGCGACGGCGACCATCGCGTCACGGCCATTGCTTTGGACGGCCTGCAGGCCTGATCCCTGCGCCAGACGCCTGCGCCTGCACCGGGCCGGGTTCGTGGGGCCTGGTCATGGTGCGGCGCTGTTGATTCCCGATCCTGTACAGGCTGTACAGAACCGGGAATCATGGTTGTGGAGCCCTGTCCCCGTTCCGCCTTGGCCTTGCCACCTTTCAGCTTGGCCCCATCCCCGATCTGCCTTGCTAGCTTTCGAGCGTCACTAGGGGTGCCCGGCGCAGGATCCACCGATCGCTTCGCCCAGGGCTGAGATCACACCCTCCGAACCTGATCCGGGTCATGCCGGCGCAGGGAAGTGGAACCAGGAATGTGAAACCAGTCTCAGGCCGCGCCCCCGCCCTTTGCCGTAGCCCGTCATGCGCAGCGCCTGGATCCAGAAGCGTCGTGGTCAAGCCAACGTCACCCAGCTGCATTACGCCCGCCAGGGGGTGATCACCGAGGAGATGGCCTTCGTGGCCCAGCGGGAAAACCTTCCCGAGTCGCTGGTGATGGAGGAGGTGGCCCGAGGCCGCATGATCATCCCGGCCAACATCGAGCACCCTGGCCTGGAGCCGATGGCGATCGGCATTGCCAGCAAGTGCAAGGTGAACGCCAACATCGGCGCCTCCCCCAATGCCTCCGACCTCAACGAGGAGGTGGAGAAGCTGAAGCTGGCGGTGAAGTACGGCGCCGACACGGTGATGGATCTCTCCACCGGCGGGGTCAACCTCGATGAGGTGCGCACGGCGATCATCAACGCCTCCACGGTGCCGATCGGCACGGTGCCCGTGTACCAGGCGCTGGAGAGCGTGCACGGCTCGATCGAGAAGCTCGACGCCGACGATTTCCTGCACATCATCGAGAAGCACTGCCAGCAGGGGGTCGACTACCAGACGATCCATGCGGGCCTGCTGATCGAGCACCTGCCGCTGGTGAAGGGCCGCCTCACCGGAATCGTGAGCCGCGGCGGCGGCATCCTGGCCCAATGGATGCTTTACCACCACAGGCAAAACCCGCTGTTCACCCGCTTCGATGACATCTGCGAGATCTTCAAGCGCTACGACTGCAGCTTCTCCTTGGGGGACTCGCTGCGGCCGGGCTGCCAGCACGATGCCTCCGATGCGGCCCAGCTGGCGGAACTGAAGACGCTGGGTGAACTCACCCGACGCGCCTGGAAGCACGACGTGCAGGTGATGGTGGAGGGTCCGGGCCATGTGCCGATGGACCAGATCGAGTTCAACGTCAAGAAGCAGATGGAAGAGTGCAGCGAGGCGCCCTTCTACGTGCTCGGCCCCCTCGTCACCGATATCGCCCCCGGCTACGACCACATCACCAGTGCCATCGGCGCGGCCCTGGCCGGCTGGCACGGCACGGCGATGCTCTGCTATGTGACGCCGAAGGAACACCTGGGCCTGCCCAATGCAGAGGATGTGCGCGAGGGCCTGATCGCCTACAAGATCGCCGCCCACGCCGCCGACATCGCCCGCCACCGCCCCGGCGCCCGCGACCGCGACGACGAGCTCAGCCGGGCCCGCTATGCCTTCGACTGGAACAAGCAGTTCGATCTGAGCCTGGATCCGGAGCGGGCGCGGGAGTACCACGACGAAACCCTGCCCGCCGACATCTACAAGCAGGCCGAGTTCTGCTCAATGTGCGGCCCCAAGCACTGCCCGATGCAGACCAAGATCACCGACGAAGACATCGAGGGTCTGGAGCAGGTGCTGGCCGAGCAGAAGAAGGCCCAGGGGGAACCGCTGGGGGTCTGATTTGAGTTTGGGGCGCGGCTCGTATCCGCCGCCAGCGTGGCTTCCCGTCATCGGGTGGGGAGCGATCTGGCGTCGGTAGAGCGGCCCCAGCTGGTGATTGCCAGCGGCACCTTCCATGCGGAGCGTGTTCGCGGAACCGCCGAAGAGCAAGTTAGTTCCTGTGATACCTCACTTTCTGCCCCTCCCGCTCACTCTGGAACCGCTGCAGCCGGTGCGTCAGCGCCCGTAGTCGCTTCATGTCGCGCGAGTTCACCGGATCAAACAGATCCCCCCGGGCGGTTTCGATGAACACCAGCACGTCCCTGGGGGTACAGGGGCCGCTTTTCCAGCCGTGGAATTCCCGATGCAGATCGGGCACCAGCTCCAGGATGTTCTCCGGCAGGTCGGCCAGATCCGGTCGGCTGCCCCGGTCGAACAGATGGTGGCCGTCGAGGTCGATCTTCTTGTGCACCGCCGCCTTCTTGCCGGTGATCTCGCAGCGATGGCCGGCGGCCGACTTGGCGCGCTTGATGGCCCGGTCCACGTCTTCGGTGAGGTAGCGGATCTCGGAGTTGAAGCAGGCCTCCACCACATCGCCCACGGCTTCGATCCAGGCCTGGCGCGTTTTGGTGATGCGACTGTTGACCCGCATGTCGCGGCCCACGCGGGCGATGCCCCGCTGGCTGATCAGCAGCTGCCGCTCCGCGCTCTCCAGGAAGTCCTTGTTGAGCTCCAGGGCTTCTTCCCCTTCTTCGGTGCCGGCGGTGCGAAGCCGGTTCCAGGAGTTGTTCAGCCCCAGGTAGCTGCTCTGCAGGATGCCCACGGTGGTTTTGCGGCTCACGAAGGCCAGATCGCCCCGGATCTCCAGCGTGCCGCCGGCTTCGATGAATTCCTGGGTGATCCGCCGCGACACCAGCAGCTGCTTGCGCTTCTGCTGCACGTTGAACAGCCGATCGCGGAACCAACCCAGCACGCCCGTTTTCTCGGTGGCTTCGATGTAGCGGGCCAGGGCCTCCACGCCCTCCTCGCTGAAGCGCCGGGGCCGCCGCCCGTTGGCGCCGGCCACTGCGGGGCCGGCGTACTCGAAGTTGTTTCATCTGTCTCCCCTCTCCCTGCCAGCCTCCGGGGCCCTTGGTCTGACAGGGCCCGGTAGCTGCTGAGCGCCTTGGGTAGGGAGCTGCCCCCTGCAGTGCCTCGACAATGGCATGGAGCGCCATCACCATGGCGGCCTCCGGTCAATGGCCGATCAGGAACTCCCTCGTGACGGCGGGTGGGGCTGGAGCATCTCCGACTGTCCGGCCTCTCCCGGATCATGTTCTCCCCGGTGGCGCAGTCCATGGCCGAGATGCGCCAGAGCACCTCACCGACGAGGGCCTAGGGCGGTGGCACCACCGGGGACGGGTGGCTGTCGCAGTCGTGCTGGGCGTTCGATGGAGTCCTGGATCTTGACCAGCGCTCCCCCCGGGGCGATCCCCGCGATCAGGAACACGGTCTGGCTTCGGCGGTCATCGGCCACAAGGCTTGCTGCCGGATCCATGGTGGAAACGTCGTTCACGACCCGATCGCCTTGGCCGGTGTTCTCCCTCCAGTCACAGGGTGCAGGTGCCGGTGCCCAGCATCGCCAGCCCCCGGCGCCCGGTCGAGGAGGCCAGCGCGGCTGAGCCGGCTAACTGACCTACGACGCCGAGCTCCGGCGTGATGTCTGCCCGGCAGACTGCGGCCTGATCGCCGCTGGACACGGCGCCGGTATCGTCCTGCTCGCCCCCCGGCGCCATGGCTTGGCCTTCCCGGTGCTGCGCGGCCTGGTCGAAGCGCCCGTGCGGGACCCGCTGCTCGGCCGGCTCAACCGCTGACGGTGGTAGAGGCCGATCAGTCGCCACCGAAGTCGCTGGCCCAGATGCAGGCGCTGGCGGCCATGGCCGATCGGGTGGTGCACCTGCCAGGACGCCTGAGCGCCCGCGAGGAGTGCGGCGCCACGTTGGCGGAGCTCCTGCGCTGATGGGTTGCTGCTCAGTGGACAGGCCCTCGGAAATGGGTTGCTCGGGGGCCCACCGCTTTGCAGACGCCCTTGGGCGAGTGCTTGCGGATGATCGGCTCCGGTGTGTGTGGCGAATTCTTTTCATGGTGGAGTCCCCGGCGCAGTCTGGTCGGTTGAGGACTCTCCTTCACCCTGGAACGGTTTCCGGGGTCCATGTCAAGGGCATCAAGAGGTTGTGGTAGATGAAGGTTCCGCAGCGTATACAGATAGATCTCGAGGTCAGGTTGAGTGCTCCGCTCACCAGCCCGTCATTTCGTTTCCTTGAAAACAGTTTGGGAAAGGCGTGGGTTCCCAAACCATAGTCGCATTCTGCTCCCGCGGTGAAGGCTTCGACGAAACAGAGTCCCGCTTGGAAAGTTGCTTGACACCTATCTTGGTCAGTGCTTAAATTAAACAAACTCTGAGAACAGAAAGAGCCAATATGTCGGCAGTCGCGACGCCCGAAATCAATCTTGCCATTGTGTCTTCAGCGTTTAATGAAGAAGCGAATATTCTCTCGCTATATGAAGCCTGTGCTGAGGCCGCTGAAGGTCTTCAGCGTGAAATGCCGATGACTATCTTGAACTGGCGCCTCTTTCTGATTGATAATTGCAGTGAAGACCAAACGACTTTGGAAATCAGGAGATTGATTCGTAGGGATCAGCGGGTTATCGCCTTTCGGAATGCCCGTAACTATGGGGTTGAGCCTTCCTTTATGTATGGGCTTCAAAGTGTTGAAGAGGCTGATGTTGTCATGCTCATGTGTGCAGACCTGCAAGATCCACCAAGCATTGGCTTTAGCATGCTCAAGCAATGGATTGATGGCAGAGACAGCATTGATGCTGTACTTGGCAGCAAGGAAAGATCTGCGGGCACTCCCTTCATTAAGCTTGGTCGTAAACTCTATTACCGTATGATGAACTTCTCTAATCGTGATCAGGCTGTCCTGCGTGGTTTCCATGGTTTTGGTTGTTATTCTAGCTCCGTTATTAATCAAGCCCTTTGGCTGTGGTCGAACACTTCATTGAATATGCGCAGTTGCTTGATCAGTGCTTCGGGCTGTCATCAGGTTGTGCGTTACGTCCAGCCAGACAGAGTCGCTGGCCGCTCTAGCTATTCTTTCCTTGGGTATGTAAACGAGGCCCTCGTCGCAATCTTTTCAGGAAGTTCTATCGCAGGAAGGATTAGCCTCAGAATTGGAGCCTTTGGAATCTTGGTGTCAGTTCTCCTTGCACTTTCTATTCTTGCCAATAAGCTATCAGGCTTTAGTGGCTATGCACCCGGTACGGTGACAGTCGCGATCCTCGTCATTTTTTCTGCAGCTATTCAAATGATCATGCTTTCGTTGGTGTCAAGACAAATTGAAGCACAATCAAGAGTCTCCTATCGGCAGCCTGTTCAAAGTAGGCGCATATCTGATTGATGGTAGTCCTGTCCTACCGCTATTGCAAGTTTTTGCTTGCAGGTATATTCTTCACGCTTGCAGGACCATCTCTTTTTGTGGTTCTAGCGTCTCAATTGGCACCAGGCCTCGCTTCATTCTTCTCTGAAATTATCATCCACTGCCTCCGCTATTTCTCTCATAGTCGGTTTATCTTTAGCGAGAATAAAAGTAGGGGAATCCGTACATATCTTTCTGCAGCAGTTCCCCTTAGTCTGTTGAATATATGTCTGGCAATGTCGCTGACTGGGTTGATTGGCAAGATCAATATGGCCATTGTATTAGGGGTTCTTGGAAGTACTGGAGGATATCTCTGGTCCAAGATATGCTATCGGTATGATCTATCTGCGAAAATACGTGAAAGCAGAAAAGGGCCATGATTGGCACCTTTGCTATGGTGTGGCATCAAACCCAGACTTATGAAAGGCATCACTTGCACTTAAAGCCTTTCCCCGTGGCCTCTAGGAACATGATCCGACCATTTTGAATGAGCTTTTCCAGAGCTTCCCCCTATGGAATCAAGCAAGATACTCAAGTGACTTAGTGATAGCAAGAGCGGAGTCAACTATCTGGCGGTCTAATGACTTGATCTTGACGCCATAAGTCCTTGCCATTTCCGTGTAGCCTGAGGCTTCAGCGCAATAAATATCCATGGGTAAACTAGAGTCTACATCTGCAATGGGAGCCGGAAGATCAAAGTGATTTGAGACCATCAATGCCAATTCTTCAAGGCTCACTGTTGCATTCACAGCTGGAATAGCCTTGGATGGAGGAGTGTCTTCACTTAGGAGCCAATGCAGTGCAAGCTCAGCGATATTACTTGCATTACCGTAGCTTCTAATCACTGGATGTGGAGCTCTGATGGTTATCCGTTTCCGAGCAGCGGCCTGAAGAAGAAAATCGCCTAATGCATACTTCTTTGGATCACGCATCCAGCGGCCAGTTAACGCGTAAACTCTCAGGATCAAGCTGGGTGCGATTGATGACAATCGTCTTTCTTCATCAAGCTTTAGAGCTCCATAAAGCTGGTGTGCGGTGGATGGGGACCATACGGCTTCATCTAGACCAGTTTCAACCAAGGTGGCTGCTCCAGAGGAAATCTCTATAACTCGAGTCGTCGGTCTCGCCTCTAAGGCTTTGCTCGCTAAATCGGTGATCTTGCGATTCATTGCAATGAATGTCTCTTCCCCCAACGCATGCAACCGGTCTGGGGTTAGAAATGCACAATGAATCAGCGCGGACAACGGTTCTCGTACGGCAAGCTCTGGTAAGGCCTCCAATGGCAGAATTCTGAGATACGTGTTATCTGAGAGGGCTAATCGTCCCTCGCGGCTCGCAAAGGGTGTGACTCGGATCTTGAATTCTTCGGGTGAGATGAGTCGCTGCAGTTCATCAATCACAGTACGACCAACCCATCCCGTTGCTCCCGTAACTGCGATCAAGCCGTCCATCACGATTAGGTGGACTCCATGGCCAAGGGGCTTGCCTCTGGTTCCATTTCACCAAACCGTCTGCCAAAGGCAAGCTTTGGGTATACCTTACTGGTCTGTGAAAGCTTTACCTCAAGGAGATAGGGACCTTCCTCGCTCAACATCCGCGCCAAAGCCTGATCAACGCATCCGGGTTCATCAAGGCGATCAGCGGGAATACCATAAGCCTGCGACAAAGCAACGAAGTTAGGGGACGAGTAACCAATGACAGTGGATTGTAAATTGTCCCTGAAATACGATTCTTGGAACTGCCGAACCATTCCATGGCAGTTATTGTTGAATAGTACGATCTTCAAATCGAGTTGGTTCCGGCGCAGTGTCTCGAGCTCCTGTATATTCAATTGAAAGCTGCCATCGCCGCTCACCAAAATGGCTCGGGCTTTTGGTGCGGCCATGATCGCGCCGATGGCAGCCGGCAGCCCGAAGCCCATTGCTCCCATGCCACCAGATGTAATGAACCGATCGTTTTTCTTAAAGTCTAGGCTTTGTGCGGCCCACATCTGGTGTTGCCCCACGTCAGTAACATAAAGAACTTGCCTCCCTGGCTGAGTTTGACTTAGTGATTGGAGAACCTGCACAGGATTAATTTCTTGCGGCTCTGCTCTGTACTCTGAGTCTGCGGGAAACTGATTGCGTAGGGTGGAAATACGCTCTCGCCACCTATGCGGAGTCGCAGCTAGAGGGTCCTGCGGTATGTCCATTTTCAGTGCTGAGGCCAATTCAGCGATGCTGGCATTAATTGTCCTCTGTGGTTTGATGCGTACCCCGATCTCAGCATGATCAACATCAACTTGCCAGATCTGCTTGCCTTCACAAAAGCTACCAACGTCTGCACCAGTCTGACGAATGTCAAGTCGACTGCCGACCACCACCAGCAGATCTGCCTCTCCCAGGATCTTATTGGCCCAGCGGTTTCCATAAGACCCGATAAAGCCGACCCGCTGGTCGTTGGTGGCGCTGAATAAGTCTACGGCCATCAGCGATAGCACCACAGGAATGGCCAGCTGTGCGCTAATCTGCCTTGCAGCCACTCGGTTCTGAAAACTTGCAGCACCCCCTCCAAGAAGAAGCAGTGGCCGCTCCGCTCGGGTAATTGCATCGAGAAGATCAGCGACTTGTCCATGCAGGACAGGATTGACTGTCTCACAGGAGATTGAGGGGAGGGGGCTTGCGCCTGATCGAGTTAATACTGGCTTTGCCAGTTCCAGAGGTATATCTTCTGACTGAACATTCATGGGAATGTCCACGAGACACGGGCCTTGTCGGCCTTCGAGGGCAATATTGAAAGCTTCTTCAAGGACACGGGGAAGATCCGCCGCATTCCTCAACTGAACCGCCAATTTACAGATTGGTTGGACCATCGTTACGATGTCGGTTTCCTGAAATCCAAGCTGCCGAACACCAGTGTCGACCTTGAGTTCATGGGTATTGACTTGACCTGTAATGAACACTGCCGGAGTTGAATCAAAGAAGCAGCTTCCGATGGCGGTGAGGAGATTTGTTGCGCCAGGTCCACTCGTCGCCAAAGCCACACCAGGAACGCCACTGGTTCGAGCGAAGCCCTCGGCCGCGAAGCCTGCGCCTTGCTCGTGATGGCAGGAAACGATCCGGATCTCTGTTGTGTTACTAAGGGAATCTAGAAGATGGGTAATCATGCCTCCCACCAGTTCAAAAGCATGGGTGACACCTCTGGATTCCAGGTAGAGAGCAACGAAATCGGAGGCTTTCATTTCAGCGATACTGTGGGAAAGATAATGATTGGAACTATTTGACGTTCAACAAGCAGTAATGCGAACTCTTTTGCCTTCGATTCTTTCCGTGAGTTCGGAGAGGGATTCAGATGACTCTAGCCGTAGTACACCAGAATGAATTTCCCAAAGCCTGAGGACTGAAGAAGGATGTGGCAAACTGCCAAATGCGAATTGACATTTGAGAAAGCTATGTCCCCTTAGGTAGTCCAGTGTGAATTGCAACAACTGATTCTCAGTTCTGACCAACTTCTGCCCAAGGGGCCTCTTGTATCCATCTGTCGCTGGGTTGTCACCAGTCCTTTGGATGGGATTCGTGACAGATGCAACGGGAAACAAGAAATCCATTCGAGTTTGCAGACGGCTTGATGAAATGCAGTGGACTAGAACGAAGGTTTGCAGATGTCGACGACGCCACTGCGGATGACCTTCTTGGAATCAAAAGCCCCAGTATCGTAGCCGATCTGAGGAGTAGCGGACAGTTGGGTCGTCCCCCGTCGGCTACTCTCCCAGCTGTCAGTCGACGCTCTTTCCTAACCTCTCCTTCCTTCTCGAGCAGAATCACACCAACAGATTCGGTTTCAGTCATGGAGGCACTTCGCCACCACCGACAGCCCCTGCTTGTCTTGATCATTTGAATTTCTCGCTCCCCATGGTGCAGTGGAGACTGGGTCAGGCTCCTTTGATTAGGGGTTGGCGTTGTCCAAGAGCGCTTCGGCCATGCTAGAAAACAGCAATCATTGAAGGGCTCGACTTGGAGTGATTGCCTTCCCTCATATTCCTTCCTATGTCAATGTGGCGATCACAAGTCAGAATATCTCGTTAATGTCTAATCTCTGGGTGGTCTATCCGGCGCCTTTTGAGGATTAGGAGCGGCCAACGTTTATTCCTATTGCATAGCAGGCGTGACTGGCTAGTCGTTGGGCTCTAGCCAGTTTCAGCCAGGTGGATTCCTTGGACTTCCAGTGTCTATTGACAGAGAACCTTCGGTTCATCAGGCACTCTGCCAAGGCGAATCGACGACTCCTTATAGGACTCTGCAACCGCGTACAGATTCAAGTATTTGTTGCGCTGACAAAGCAACACTCTTGAGTTATGGAACCGTGCACACCAGAACCAGGCGGATCTCTTCTTCCGCTGGTTACGGGTAGGCATCTGAGGAGCAACAGCACCATCGGGAGATGATGCGGCTACTCCCAGACTTTCCATGGAGCCTTGTGGGACTGCCACAGCTCCTCGAGATACACTCGGTCTCGCAGCGTGTCCATGGGCTGCCAAAAGCCTTGGTGCTTATACGCCGCCAACTGTCCGTCCGTCGCCAGACCCTTGAGAGGTTCTTGTTCCCAGATGACCTGATCGTCATGAATACGTTCAATAACCGAGGGCTGCAGTACAAAGAAGCCACCGTTGATCCAGCCCCCATCTCCATGGGGTTTTTCCTGGAAGCCATGAACGATATTTGCCTCATTGAATTCCAGGGCGCCGAACCGGCCAGGCGGCTGCACGGCCGTGAGGGTTGCTTCAAGGCCATGGTTGCGGTGGAAAGCCACTAGTCCAGTGATGTCGACATCTGAAACGCCGTCGCCATAAGTGAAACAGAATGAGTCGTCGCCAATATATTCTTTCACTCTCCTTAGTCTTCCCCCTGTAAGTGTGGATTCGCCTGTATCTACCAGGGTCACCTTCCAAGGTTCGGCGGCTTGGCGATGAACCTCCATGTGATTGATATCCATCCGGAAGGTTACATCGCTTGTATGCAGGAAGTAGTTCGCGAAATACTCCTTGATGACGTAGCCCTTGTACCCACAGCAAATTACAAACTCGTTGATGCCGTGAAAACTGTAGGTCTTGAGAATATGCCAAAGGATTGGCTTGCCCCCAATCTCCACCATGGGTTTGGGCTTGAGATGGGTTTCTTCGCTGATGCGGGTGCCGAGGCCTCCAGCCAAAATGACAGCCTTCATGATGAGGTGGTGTGAGCCAACGGTGGACGCACGGTTTTGGCCGGCGCTTTTGCCGACTGACTATAATCCACCTTCATCCTGGCAAGCCATGCACGTACTATCTTGATCTGTGATGTGAGTTTTCGCCTGATGACTTTAGCTCACGCATCGGACATGGCTCTAGCCTTCTCTCGGGCCATTTCCCACCAAGCTGTGAGGAGGTCATCCTTATCACGATTCATTCCTAAACCCAGATGCCCAATCTCTGGCTGCTCTTGTAGACATGCATCTTATCGATGTGATCTTATTCTCATGCCTGGCTCGGTAGACTAGTCATCCGTGACGCGAGTCGCAACTCCACAAGGTCTCCATGGTCAGACTGTTGCGAATCACCATCGAAGGCGGTCGATCATCTCCATATCTTCTTTTGGGGTCTGGTTCTTTATTGCTTCCAGGCTGCTATCTTCTCTCCATGCCTGTACATGAATTGGCGTGCATCACGTCTTGCCTTGGATGGGTCTGCGGCTGTAGTTCTTATTTGCAGATATCGACCGGCAGGCGTTTTCCTTGCTGTTCGCGTCGTCAAGCCTGATAGACGAGATGATAGGAAGCTCTCGTTACTTAGAGCCTGAGTGCACTCTCCCGAATAGGTATGCCTGATTATCTCCATATGGATCGGCATATGTTCTGATTAACTGTAAGCTTGGATCGGAGCGTAGGAGGCTTAACACCTGACCTTGTATTTTACTGCTTGGAAGCCACGGAAACGTATCCGTATTGCTTGCATTGAATGCCACCACGTAGTCCGATGAGTTGATCGATTGAACGAAGAGCGGCAAGTTGTCAGACAGGTAAAGGTCTCTTGTATTGTTCAGGACATTGTCCTTGGCGAACTGGAACTTTAGTGTAAAGCTATTGAAAAACTTGTTAGAAGTGGTAAAAAAGACTGATATTGGCTTTTCGTTCCTTATCCTGTTTTCCTTTTGATTTTCGAGGATGTCATTATAGAGGGACTCGATGGCGCTTCTCCGATATTGTACTTCTGACGACAATACCCCTGTCTGTTTGCTTATGTGGTACCAAGGCCATTGAAATTGTCCCACCCCGAACAAGAAAATGACGATGATGAAGGCATAGCTAAAGTTAGAGCCATATCGACTGCTTCTCAGTGCCCTGGATACTTCGGCAACGAGTATTACGAAAGTGCATAGAATGTAGAAGTAGAGAGATGCCCCAAAAAAATTCATCTTAAGTTTGGGAGCCGTAACGAGAAGATACAGAATAAAAAAGCCAAGCCACAATGGCAGCGAACTGGTCAATCTTTTCCAGTCTTTCTTGCTAAGCAATGCAGCAGTGCACACAACTACGAAGAGAAACCATGCGTAGATCCACTTGCCCATGGCAATCTGCCCGCTTGCCGATGTCAGATAGTAGGAAAGATGATCGAATAGAGTCAGCTCAGCATTGGGATCCCACATTGAGGCGTTGCTGCTGAACACAACTTCATAAATGTATGCATAAACCTGCTTATGTGCTGCCACGTAATACGGCATTGCAATCGTCAGCGCAACTACAAGGCAGCGAATGTTTGATGCCAGAGCGGAACGTCTGCTAAGCTTAAAATCTTGTCGTCGGATGTCAAATAAAAAGGCAACAAATAGGCTGGCAAGGGCCGCGATTAACGTAATTGGAAAAATTGATGGCTTTGCTAGAAGCGATAATCCAATCAGTAAGCCAATGATTAAGGAACTCTTTTTGCTCCTGGTAACCCTAGATTGCTCTCTAAGTGAAAGAATTGTAAATGTTGCCGTGATTAAGCCCCAGGCAAGATCTGGCCTGCACTCAATGACCAATTGTCCAGTAACGGGCCAAGATAGGGCAATCATTCCTATGAGGATCTTCCCGGCCCTGGAAACACCTTGAGCTAAGCTATCGACAAGGACAAGCAAGAAAAGGACAAAGATGCCGTTGACGATAGGAGGGGCCCAGTTGTGGACCCCAAAGATGGAAAAGCCAATCAGAGGTACTAGCGTCGCCAGAGGTGCATGAGGAGGGCTTTCAATGAAGTTCTCCGCAAGTGCCTTTGCCCCATGATCATAGAGTATATTGAGCCTCGTTAGGGCATCCGTGAAGTATACTATGTCGTCGTAGGTTGGCGGCAGGGCTAATTGCCCTTGACGTAACGACTGATTGATGACTAGAGCGGTAAAGACTATCGACATCAAAAGCCAGATGATGAGATTATCTCTCCTGTCAGCCGTCCTGTGCATGGGATTGCAGAGCTTGTTCTGTGGCATGGTAATAGAGCGCCAGTGATGAGCCTGGACGCTTAAGGCATGCAGCTTGCCTTGCTACAGATTAAAGACGCGGGGCTCGCTCAGTGGATGTGACCCTTGTGATATATCTTTGGGATTGGAACTCTTTGATTTGCCGTGTCTGACGAACACCCAGGCGTTTTGTCGGTCTGGCTGCACACGCTGATTCATCAATCCTGCCATGGCTTCGTCGGATCCGTTGTTAGGTTTTGTTTGCCTTTAACTGGGTGCGAACCTTTCGCTGGTTGGTCATGCCTGCTGCTGACTGGACCACCTGGGGGGTATCGACCTAAGGCCGAGTCGCACCGAGGCTTGTCATCGTTCTACGTCTCGTCCCGTAGCAGGTTGTCACGGGCTGCCGATGTGCCGTACGGCCTCACGAGGGCCCTGGACTACTGCTGGTTCGACTGCCTTCCCAGGATCGGAGGCCAGATAGACCGCACCGCCTTCCCGTGGCTCCAGGGGTTTAAGGCCTTGACTTTTCCGGCTTCTATCCCAGGGCCTCAGAGGCTTTTCCACGCCATGGGGCGATGATGTCGGGTCATTTTCGTTGAAGCTTCTAGTCGTCCACCACGCTGACGCAGGCCAGATGAATGGCGCCACCCACGAAAGCCTTGACCTGCCCTGTCTACCGGAATTCAGTCCCGGTGAAGCCCCCTCGCGTTGATGGCCGGCGATCTTCTGGCGACCATGCTCAACGTGTGTCAGTTGCTTGCTGTCGCCATGGTTCAGGTCGCCAAGTCGTTCCTGCTGGTATCGCTGCACTGACAGTTGCGGGCTGCGGATACGTTCCAGTCACTGATACAGGCGATGCCTTGGGGCGATCGATTGTGACCGGTGTCAGTCACTGTCCGGCTATCCGCCTACAGATTCAACGTCGATGTTTGAGACCCACGGACAGCGGTGGCTTGTTCAGATCTGGCATCCGCCGCCGGGAGTTGTGAACACAGCGTTGATTCGCGAGTATTGCCATATTGTTTGAATGGAAACCAGCCAATCTTCTGAGCAGGACTCCTGCCCTTTCGAGGGGATCCCGGATCGGGCGTTCCCTGCCGTTCCTGCCCAGGCGAGCTATGGAGTGATTATCCGTGGCGTGTGAGGCCTTAGGCAGTGGTCCGCACCACAACCCGGCCATCCAGGTCCCCCCCCCCCTTGCCACGGAGCTGCCTGCTGAGGCCGAACGCATGGAGGCCTTGTCTCGCAACGACCCCCTACATTCCTTCAAGCACTGCGGCTACTGGCAGCCCATGGACACCCTGCGCGACTGTCAGCGGCTCGGAGACCTCTGGCAGCAGGGCCGTGCCCCCTGGAAGATCTGGAGCTGACCATGACCGGCGCCTCCCCTAGGCGGGCCTGGCAGCAGCCCGATCCCGCCTTCTGGCAGGGCAGACGCGTGCTGCTCACTGGCCATACCGGCTTCAAGGGCAGCTGGCTGTCCCTCTGGCTCTGTGAGCTGGGGGCCAACGTGTCAGGTTTCGCCCTGGCGCCTGACACCGATCCCTCCCTGTTCGACCAGCTCGGCCTGTCCAGCCGCCTCGCCCACCACGTGGGCGACCTGCGTGATCCGGCCGCTCTCACGCAGCTGGTGGAGAGCTGCCAGCCGGAGGTGGTGCTGCACCTGGCGGCCCAGCCCCTGGTGCGCCGCAGCTACGCCGAGCCGGTGCTCACCTGGGAAACCAACGTCCTGGGCACCATCCATCTGATCGAGGCCCTGCGCCCGCTCACCCATCCCTGCGCCGCGGTGCTGATCACCACCGACAAGGTGTACCGCAACAACGAATGGCTCTACGGCTACCGGGAGAACGACCCCCTTGGCGGCCACGACCCCTACAGCAGCAGCAAGGCCGCTGCCGAGCTGGCCATCAGCTCCTGGCGCGCCAGCTACTGCGGCACCCTGCCCCACCAGTCGCCCCACCTGCGCCTGGCCAGCGCCCGGGCCGGCAACGTCATCGGTGGCGGCGACTGGGCCGCCGACCGCATCATTCCCGACACCGTCCGCTCCCTGCGCGCCGGTGAGTCCATCACCCTGCGCAACCCCGCCGCCACCCGGCCCTGGCAGCATGTGCTCGAACCCCTCGGCGGCTACCTGGCCCTGGCCGAGGCCCTCGCCGAGCCGGCCCGCGGCGCGGCCATGGCCGAAGCCTTCAACTTCGGTCCCCAGCTGGAGGCCAACCGGCCCGTGCAGGAGTTGGTGGAGCAGGCCCTGGTGCACTGGCCCGGCACCTGGATCGATGCCTCCGATCCCATCGCCCCCCACGAGGCTGGCCTGCTCAACCTGGTGGTGGACAAGGCCCACCACCGCCTCGGCTGGTCGCCCCGCTGGGATTTCGCCACCACCACCGCCCGCACGCTTCAGTGGTACCGCCGCGTGATCGAAGCAGGCGACGACCCCCTGGCCTGCTGCCTCGACGACCTCACCGCCTATCTCGCCTGCTGCCCGCCGGGCCGATCCACCCCATGACCGCCGACCTCGACCAGCTCAAGCAGGAGATCCTGCGTCTCACCCGCGACTACGCCCGCCGGGCCCACGCCGCCTTCCGCCCCGGCGACGACCCGGATCGCACCCCCCATACCGACGGCCAGACGATTCCCTACGCGGGCCGGGTCTTCACCGAAGACGAAGTGGAGGCGGCCGTGGGCACCACCCTCGACTTCTGGCTCACCCTCGGAAGCGAGGGGGCGGCGATGGAAAGCGAGCTGGCGGCCTTCCTGGGGGTGCGCCACAGCCTGCTGGTCAATTCCGGCTCCTCGGCGAATCTGGTGGCCATCTCGGCCCTCACCTCCCACCGCCTGCCGGCAGAGCGGCGCCTGCGGCCCGGTGACGAGGTGATCACCGTGGCGGCCGGCTTCCCCACCACCGTGGCGCCGATCCTGCAGGTGGGCGCGGTGCCGGTGTTCATCGACGCCGACCCGATCACCGGCAACGCCCGCTGCGACCAGCTCGAAGCGGCCTACCGCCCCGGGGTCACCAAGGCCGTGATGATGGCTCACGCCCTGGGCAATCCCTTCGATTTGACGGCCGTGCTGCGCTTCTGCCGCGCCCACGACCTCTATCTGGTGGAGGACAACTGCGACGCCCTGGGCTGCTCCTATTCCATGCCCCGGGAGCTGGCCGAATCCCTCGGCTTCACCACCAACAGCCCCGGCCTCGATGAGGGTCCCGACCGCGTCATCCGCTGGACCGGCACCTGGGGCGACATCAGCACCCAGAGCTTCTACCCGCCCCACCACCTCACCATGGGCGAGGGCGGCGCCGTCAACATCATTCGCGACCAGAAGCTCAAGGTGGTTGCCGAGAGCTTCCGCGACTGGGGCCGCGACTGCTGGTGCCCCTCCGGCAAGGACGACACCTGCGGCAAGCGCTTCGACTGGCAGCTGGGCGAACTGCCCGCCGGCTACGACCACAAGTACATCTACAGCCACCTGGGCTTCAACCTCAAACCGCTCGATCCCCAGGCCGCCATCGGCCGTGTGCAGCTGCGCCGCCTGCCGGAGTTCATCGAGGCCCGCAAGCGCAACTGGCAGACCCTGCGCGAGGGGCTGGTGGCCACCGAGTCCGTGCTGGAGTTCTCCCTGCCCACCCACGCCACCGGCTGGGATCCGGCGGGTGGCTTCTCCTGGGATGCCACGGGCTGCCGTACCGACTGCTCCTGGTTCGGCTTCAAGATCTCGGTGAAACCCGACGCCCCCTTCCGCCGCACCGACCTGGCCCGGGAGCTTGATGCCCACCGCATCGGCAACCGCATGCTGTTCGGCGGCAATCTGGTGCGCCAGCCGGCCTTCGTGCAGCTGCGCGCCGATCGCCCCGAGGCCCTGCGGGTGGTGGGCGATCTGGCCGGCGCCGATGCGATCATGGTCGACACCCTGTTCCTGGGTACCTACCCGGGCCTGACGGCTCCGATGCTGGCCAAGGAGATCGCCGTGATCCGGGCCTTCTGCCAGGCCTGATGCGGCTGTTCCTCACCGGCGGCACCGGTTTCGTCGGCTCCCACGTGCTGGCGGCGGCCCTGGCGGCGGGCCACCAGGTGCGGGCCCTGCGCCGCAGCCCCGCCTCCGCCCCGGTGATTCCCCTGCCCTGCCAGCCCGAATGGTGCGAGGGCGATCTGCACAGCCTCACCGCCCCCCAGCTGCAGGGGGTGGAGGTTGTGCTGCACCTGGCCTCGGCGGGGGTGAGCCCGAAGCAGGTGCCATGGGCCGAGCTGATGCAGGCCAACGTGGCCGGCAGCCTGCGGCTGCTGGAGCTGGCAGCGGACGCTGGGGTGCGCCGCTGCGTCGTCACCGGCACCAGCCACGAGTACGGCAATGCCGCCCGCCGCTACGACGCCATTCCCCCCGACGCCCCCCTGGAGCCCCTCAGCGCTTACGGGGCCAGCAAGGCGGCAGCGTTCCAGCTGCTGCGCACCTTCGCCATCGAGCGGGGCCTGGAGCTCTTCTACGGCCGCATCTTCACGGCCTATGGCGAGGGCCAGTTTGCGGGCAACTTCTGGCCGTCCCTGCGCCGTGCCGCCCTCGCCGGCGACGATTTCCCCATGACATCGGGCCGGCAGGTCAGCGATTTCATTCCCGTCGCCGCCGTGGCCACCCACCTGCTGGAGGCCTGCACGCGCCCCGACCTCATCGCCGGAGTACCCCTGGTGACCAACATCGGTTCGGGGGCCGCCACCAGCCTGCTGGCCTTCGCCGAGGCGGAATGGGGGCGCCTGGGGGCGACCGGTAGATTGCTGCCCGCCAGCCTTCCCGACCGCCCCGATCAGATCGAACGGTATGTGCCCGACCTGCGCGGGCTGAGGATTCCGGCCTCTCCCCTCCCCTGAATCCGATGAAGGTCCTGATCACCGGCGGTTGCGGCTTTCTCGGCTCCAACCTGGCCGCCTCCTACCTTCAACAAGGGGCCGAGGTGATCGTGGTCGACGCCCTGTTCCGGCGCGGTTCGGCGGCCAACCTGAACTGGCTGGAGCAGCAGGCCGCCCCGGGCCGCTTCCACTTCATCCAGGCCGATCTGGCCGAGGCCGAGGCCGTGCTGGCCGTGTTCCGCCGCCACGCCCCCTTCGACTACATCTGCCATGTGGGCGGCCAGGTGGCGATGACCACCTCCCTGACCGATCCCGCCCGCGACCTGCAGACCAACGTGCTCGGCACCTTCGCTGTGCTCGAAGCCGCCCGGGCCCTTTCTCCTGAAGCCCTGATCGCCTACAGCAGCACCAACAAGGTCTACGGGGATCTGGAGGGGCTGCGCTACGAGGAGACCGCCACCCGCTACCGGCTGCCGGATCACCCCGAAGGGCTCGACGAATCGCTGGGGCTGGATTTCTCCACCCCCTACGGCTGCTCCAAGGGCGCCGCCGACCAGTATGTGCGTGACTGGGCCAGGGTCTATGGCCTGAAAACGGTGGTCTTCCGCCATTCCTCGATCTTCGGCGGCCGCCAGTTCGCCTCCTTCGACCAGGGCTGGGTGGGCTGGTTCTGCCAGAAGGCGATCGAGCAGAAGCGGGCCCACCTCGCCGGCGTTTCCCCCGAGCCTTTCACCATCGCCGGCACCGGCAAGCAGGTGCGCGACGTGCTCCACGCCGACGACCTGATCCGCCTTTACCGGGCCGCCTACGACCACAGGGAACAGATGAACGGCGAGATCTTCAACATCGGTGGCGGCGTGGCCAATTCCCTCAGCCTGCTGGAGCTGTTCGCCCTGCTTGCCGAGCTGCTGGCTATCCCGCCGCTGGTGTACACGCCCACCCCCCGGCGGGCCAGCGACCAGGATTGCTTCATCGCCGATATCGGCAAGGCTGGGCGGCTGCTCGGCTGGTCGCCGGCCATCTCCTGCCGCGATGGGGTCAGCCGCATGCTCGCGTGGACCGAAACCAACCTGATGGCGGCCTGAATCAAGCCGTTGCGCAGAACCATGGTCACTGTCCTCCAGAGGATCCAGACGTTCCGGCAGTCAGCGGAGCAGCGGCTGCCTCCCCGGCTCCACGCTTTTCTCGTCTCCGCCGCCCTGATCGGCCTCTGCGCCCTCGGCTACCACCTGCGGCGCCCGTCCGTATCGCTGCAACCCGGTCTCTACGCGGAAGATGGCTCGATCTTCCTGCAGCAGGCCATTGATCAGGGCGCCGGATCGCTGGTTCAGCTGTATGCGGGCTACAGCCATCTTCTGCAGCGGATCACCGCCCTGACGGCCGTGAATCTTCTTTCGCCGCTGGCCTATCCCGGCTTCTTTCTGCTGGTGGCCTGGGTGTCGTACCTGCTGCCCCTGGTCAGCGTCGAGGCCCTGATCGGCGCCGGGGTGTTCAGCCGGGTGTTGCGGCTGGCCTACATCCCCTACGTCTACTACCCCTATGCAGGCGAAACCTATCTGAATCTGCCCAATGCCTACATCTTCTTCCCGCTCGGCTTCATCCTGATCGCCTATGGCGTGGTGGCGCAGCAGGGCACTGGGCGTGCGGAGGTCTTCCGATCTCCGCTCCTCAAGGGAGCGTTGTTCCTCTACGGGCTGGTGGCGGCGTTCACCGGCCCGTTCATGGCTCTCTACACGATTCCGCTGATGATCTTCGCTGGCCTGCGTCGCCGCCGGCTGCCGCTCCGGCCCCTGTGGCTGAGCCTGCCGGTGCTGCTGTCGTCCCTGCAGATCTACTTTTCCCAGCTGCAGACCAACTACCCCCTCTCCACGGCCCAGGCGCTGGCCAAGCTGCTGATGCGGCCCGGAGTGCTGCTCGACTGGTTCACGGTGCACATGATCGCCCCGCTGCTGGGGGGCTACAAGCCCTGGTGGTACCTGCGGGACCTGCCCGATCCCCTGCAACTGCTGGCCGTGCTCGGGGTGCTGCTCCTGGTCGTGTTGGCCGTGCGTGTGGTGACAGCGCGCATGGGCCAGCCGGCCCTGCTTTACCTGGCCATCTTCTCCACCCTGGTGCTCTCCTTCTCCAGCCTGCTGGTGGCGACCCGTCGCGGGGTGGACCTGAAGATGTTGAGCGTTGAAGATGCGGGCGGGCGCTTCTTCTATTGGAACACTGTCCTGTTTCTGTCAGTGTTGGTATTGGCCTTCTTTTTTCTGGCCCGGGACCAACGAACGCGTAACAGTGCAACAGCTCGTTCCCTGGCCATCTGGCTGGTGCTGACCGTCGTTTTCTATCACAACAATGTCATCAACAGGCCTGTCTTTGACGTGAGTCCAACGGGGCAGATCAGAACCATCGGCTACGAGGGTCAGCTGAGCGAGCAATGCGGCAGTCCACGTCCTCAGCCAATTCAGATTTTTGGAGGTCCAACGTGGAATTTCCACCTAGGCCAGCGGCAGATTCAGCTTCTCTGTGCCGGCAAAACCTAACGCCCGAACATACCCACAGCGACGATCGCATAGCCGAGGGTGATTGCCACCAGGCTTGCCGGCTGAAGTGCGGCCGAATCCTTGAGCGCGAAGAGCACATAGAGAAGCGGATACTGCAGGCTCAGCATCAAAACCGCCAGTTTGCGGTCGGCGGCGGGCAGCACGAGTGCCGTGATCCCGAACGACGCGCCATAGCAAAGCAGAGAGGCCACCAGATAAAGCATTGAGGTGCGGATGCCTTCGGCAGGAGGTCGGATCCGCAAGATGAATTGGCCCAGGCATGCCGCGAGAACGGCAGCCAAAAGATACACTGCCTGCAGCATGCTTTTCGTCAACATTGGGCCATCATATCGCCATTTGCATTCCATGTTACAACGAGTCTTCCAACGTTGAAGCCCTCTATGTGAGGCTGTCAAAGGTTCTTGAGCAGTTCCCTGACGATGCTTTCTCGGTTGTATTTGCCGATAATTGCTCCACCGACCACACGGTCGCACTGATTGAGGGATTGGCGGCACGGGATTCGCGGGTTGGCCTGATTCGCAATGTCTCGAACTTCGGCTTTGTGCGCTCCTCCGCCAACGCTCTGCTAGTCCCGGATGCTGATGCCAATGTCTTTCTGATGGCCGATCTTCAGGATCCCCCCGAGTTGGTGGCCGATCTGATCACGGCCTGGAAGCAGGGCGACAACCAGGTGATCTTTGCCGTTCGGCGTTCGAGCCA
The DNA here is from genome assembly GCF_034931305.1 of Cyanobium gracile UHCC 0281. GTDB lineage: Bacteria > Cyanobacteriota > Cyanobacteriia > PCC-6307 > Cyanobiaceae > Cyanobium > Cyanobium gracile_A. The sequence continues at coordinate 25,325 of NZ_JAYGHY010000012.1, forward strand.
TGAGAGCCCGATCCTGTTTCTCTGCAAGAAGATCTACTACGCCACGCTCTCCTGGCTCTCCGACTATCCGATGGTTCGCGATACCACCGGTTTCGGCATCTACGACCGTTCGGTGATCCTGGCCCTGCGGGAGTCGATCGATTCCTACCCCTTCATCAAGGGTCTGGTCTGCGCCATCGGCTTCAAGTGGTCGACGATTCCCTACGTGAGTGCCGATCGCAAGGGGGGCAGCAGTTCTGCCTCCCTGTCGTTCCTGGTGGATTTCGGCGTGCTTGGCATCGTCACCTCCTCCCGCAAGCCGATGCGCCTGATCACCACAGCCGGCCTGTCGCTCGGGGCCCTCTCGATCCTGCTGTCGTTCGTGGTGATGCTCAGCAAGCTGATCTTCTGGGATAGCTTCCAGTTTGGCCTGGCCATGCTCTCAATCTCGGCGCTGTTCTTCGCCGGCGCGATGATGTTCGCGCTCGGGATCCTGGGCGAATACATCGGCTTCATCAACCAGCGCACCCTGCGCCTGCCCCTGGTGGTGGAGCGCAGCCGCCACAACGTGCCATCCCGTCAGCGCTGAACGGCAGCCAGAGCCACAATCCGCCATGAAAAAGCCGGACCATGGCGGCCCGGCTTCGGTAATGGTCAAGCCAACCCTTGGCTTTTTTGGGAGGATCCGATCAGCCCAGCGCCTTCGCCGTGGCCACCACGTTGTCGACGGTGAAGCCGAACTTCTCCAGGCAGACGCCGCCCGGGGCGGAGGCACCGAAGCTGTCGATCGAGACGGTGGCGCCATCGAAGCCGCTGTACTTGTGCCAGCCGAAGGAGCTGGAGGCTTCCACCACCACCCGCTTGCGAACAGCCGCCGGCAGTACCGACTCGCGGTAGGCGGCGTCCTGCTCCTCGAACAGCTCGACGCAGGGCATCGAAACGACCCGCACCGCCTTGCCTTCGGCAGTGAGCTGGGCGGCGGCCTTGACGCAGAGGTCGAGCTCGGTGCCGGTGCCGATCAGGATCAGATCCGGGGTGCCGCTGCAATCCTCAAGGATGTAGCCGCCCTGGGCCACCTTCTCGGCGGCGGAGTTGGCCTGGTTGACCATGGCCTGGCGGCTGAGGGCCAGCACCGTGGGGCGCTTGCGGTTGGTGACGGCGACCTTGTAGGCCCCCATGGTCTCGTTGCCGTCGCCGGGGCGGATCACCAACATGTTGGGAATGGCACGTAGGTTGGCGAGGGTCTCCACGGGCTGGTGGGTGGGGCCGTCTTCGCCCAGGCCGATCGAATCGTGGGTGAGCACGTAGATCACCCCCAGCTGGGAGAGGGCCGACAGCCGCATGGCGCCGATCATGTAGCCGGCGAACACCAGGAAGGTGCCGCCATAGGGAATCAGGCCGCTGTTGTGGTAAGCGATGCCGTTGAGGATCGCCGCCATGGCGTGCTCGCGCACACCGAAGTGCAGGTAGCGGTTGGCTTCGAAGCCCTTCTGGAAGCTGGCCTCGCCCTTGATGTCGGTGAGGTTGGAGTGGGTGAGGTCGGCGGAGCCGCCGATCAGTTCGGGCAGGCTGGGGCCGAAGGCGTTGAGGGCGTTGTAGGAGTGCTGGCGGGTGGCCAGGCCTTTGTCGGCGGGGGTGAAGACGGGCAGCGAGGCATCCCAGCCCTCGGGCAGTTCACCGCGCAGCAGGCGCTCGAACTCGGCGGCTTCGGCGGGATAGCGGGTGCGGTAGCTCTCAAGGGTGGCGTTCCAGTCGGATTCGGCGGCGGCGCCCCGTTGGATGGCCTGACGCCAGTGCTCGTAGGCGGGCTCGGGCACTTCGAAGGCCCCGTAGCTCCACTCCAACTGCTGGCGGGTGAGTTCGGCCTCCTCGGCCCCTAGGGCGGCGCCGTGCACGCCGGCGGTGTTGGCCTTGTTGGGGGAGCCGTAGCCGATGGTGGTGGTGACCTTGATCAGGCTGGGCCGGTCGGTGACCGCTTTGGCCGCCTCGATCGCCCGGGTGATGGCGGCCACGTCGGTGTTGCCGTCTTCGACGTGCTGCACATGCCAGCCGTAGGCCTCGTAGCGCTTCAGCACGTCCTCGGTGAAGGACACGCCGGTGTTGCCGTCGATGGTGATGTGGTTGTCGTCGTAGAGGGCGATCAGCTTGCCCAGTCCCAGGTGGCCGGCCAGGGAGGCGGCCTCGCTGGAGACGCCCTCCTGGTTGCAGCCGTCACCCATCAGCACGTAGGTGTAGTGGTCGACGATCGTGGCGTCGGGCCTGTTGAACTTTGCGGCCAGGTGGGCTTCGGCGATCGCCAGGCCCACGGCATTGGAGATGCCCTGACCCAGGGGGCCGGTGGTGACTTCCACGCCCGGGGTTTCAAAGGTTTCCGGGTGGCCGGGGGTGCGGGAGCCCCACTGGCGGAACTGCTTGAGGTCCTCCAGGGTGACGCTGTCGTAGCCGGTGAGGTGCAGCAGCGCGTACAGCAGCATGCAGCCGTGGCCGGCCGAGAGCACGAAGCGGTCGCGGTTGAACCACTGCGGATTCTTCGGGTTGTGGCGCAGCACCTTGTCCCACAGGGAAAAGGCCATCGGAGCGCAGCCCATCGGCAGGCCGGGGTGGCCCGAGTTGGACTTGTTGATCGCATCGACCGCCAGGAAGCGGATGCTGTTGATGCAGAGCGTCTCTACGTGGCTCTCGACCTGGGTGGTGGGGGCGGCGACCATGGCTTGACGGGGGAGTGCAGGGAGGAGGGAGGTGGTCCTGGGATGGGGCGCCGGGTGATCAGGGCATCCGGCGGAAGGCGAGGCAGACGTTGTGGCCGCCGAATCCGAAGGAGTTGGAAAGCACGACGTTGACGTTGTGTTCCCGGGCCTGGTTGGGCACCACATCCAGATCGCAGGCGGGATCGGGCGTGCTGTAGTTGATCGTAGGCGGTACATGGTTGTGGGCCACCGCCAGCACCGCGGCAATCGCTTCGATACCGCCGCTGCCGCCCAGCAGGTGGCCGGTCATCGACTTGGTGGAACTGACCGGGATGGTCATGGCGTGGGTCCCGAGGGCCGACTTGATGGCGGCGGTCTCGTTGCTGTCGTTCGCCTGGGTGCTGGTGCCGTGGGCGTTGACGTAATCCACCGCCTCCGGCTCCAGCCGGGCATCGGCCAGGGCCAGCCGGATGGCTTCCGCCGCCCCCACACCGCCCGGGGAGGGAAGCGTGTAGTGGTAGGCGTCGCAGGTCATGCCGTAGCCGACGATCTCGCCGAACACGCGGGCGCCCCTGGCCGTGGCGTGCTCGAGGCTTTCCAGCACCAGCACCCCAGCCCCCTCGCCGATCACGAAGCCGTTGCGTTCGGCGTCGAAGGGACGGCTGGCCGTGGCGGGGTCATCGTTGCGGAACGAGAGGGCCCGGGCGCTGGCGAAGCCGGCCACCCCCAGGGGAGTGATCGCCGATTCGGCCCCGCCGCAGACCATGGCGTCCGCCAGGCCCATCTGGATCAGCCGGAAGGCGTCACCGATGGCGTTGGAGCCGGCGGCGCAGGCGGTGGCCACGGCGCTGCTGGGACCCTTGGCGCCGATGGCGATGGCCGCCAGCCCGGTGGCCATGTTGGGGATCATCATCGGCACGCAGAACGGGCTGACCCGGTCGGGACCGCGGTCGGCCAGAACGTGGGCCTGGGTTTCCATCATCAGCAGTCCGCCCACGCCGGAGCCGATCGCCACCCCGACCCGCTGGGCATTGCTGTCGTCGATGCTGAGACCGGCATCGGCCACCGCCTGTTTGGCAGCAACCACGCCGAACTGACAGAAGCGATCCCAGCGCTTCGCTTCCTTCGGCTCGAGCCAGCCGGCCGTATCGAAGTCCTTGACTTCGGCGGCGAAGCGGCAGGCATGACGGGAGGCATCAAAGAGGGTGATCGGCGCCACCCCATTGCGGCCGCTGATCAGCCCCTCCCAGTAATCCGCGACGTTGTTGCCGATCGGTGTGACCGCGCCCAGGCCGGTGACGACGACGCGGCGGAGACCCTCCACCATGGACGCCTCAGGCCTGCTTCTCTTGGATGTATTTGACGGCGTCGCCCACCGTGGTGATCCCTTCGGCCGACTCGTCGGGGATCTCGATGTCGAAGGCTTCCTCCAGGGCCATCACCAGCTCGACGGTGTCGAGGGAATCAGCTCCCAGGTCGTTCTGGAAGTTGGATTCCGGCTTCACCTCGTCAGCCTCCACGCTGAGCTGTTCGGCAACGATCGACCGGACTTTCTCGAAGATCGCTTCCTGGGACATGGCTGCTGTGAGGGAGGCAGCATCCTACGGGTCGCCCCGGTCGGGCCCTTTCGCCGTATGAACAAGGGTGACGGCCGACGTCGGGTCCGGCCCTGCGCCGGAACGGTGTGGGTACTTTGGGCACCTCGCCGTTCGTTCCCGGCCCTGGCATGTCCCACGCCGTCAAGATCTACGACACCTGCATTGGCTGCACCCAGTGCGTCCGTGCCTGCCCCCTCGACGTTCTCGAGATGGTGCCCTGGGATGGCTGCAAGGCCGCCCAGATCGCTTCCTCGCCCCGCACCGAAGACTGCGTCGGCTGCAAGCGCTGCGAAACCGCCTGCCCCACCGACTTCCTGAGCATCCGCGTCTATCTCGGCGACGAGACCAGCCGCTCCATGGGCCTGGCCTACTGACACCGGGCGGCGCCGCTGCCCTCCCATAAGCTCTTGCCCGGCGCCAGCGCCGGGCTTTTTTTTGGCCCCCACCCCGTTTCCCGCCGGATTGCTTCTCCTATGTGCGGCATCGTTGCCCTGATCGGCTCACGGGAGGCGGCCCCCCAGCTGCTGGAAGGTCTGCGCCAGCTGGAGTACCGCGGCTACGACTCCGCCGGCATCGCCACCGTTGACGCGGCCGGCCTGCACTGCCTCAAGGCCGAGGGCAAGCTGGTCAACCTCACGGCCCGCTACGAGGAACAGGGGGCCCCCGGCCAGTGCGGCATCGGCCACACCCGCTGGGCCACCCACGGCAAGCCGGAGGAGCGCAACGCCCACCCGCACCTGGATGGCAGTGGCCAGCTGGCCGTGGTGCAGAACGGCATCATCGAGAACCACCGCAGCCTCCGGGAGGAGCTGCAGGCCGAAGGCGTGGCGTTCCGCTCCGACACCGACACCGAGGTGATCCCCCATCTGCTCTCCCGGTGGTTGCGGCAGCGGCAGGCTGAAGGGGCGGTGGCCTCGCCAGCACTGTTGCTGGAGGCCCTGCAGCAGGTGCTGCCCCTGTTGCAGGGGGCCTACGCCCTGGCGGTGGTGTGGGCGGCAGTGCCCGGGGCCGTGGTGGTGGCCCGGCGGCAGGCACCGCTGCTGATCGGCCTGGGGGAGGGGGAGTTTCTCTGCGCCAGCGATACGCCGGCCCTGGCGGGCTTCACCCGCACGATCCTGCCGATGCAGGACGGGGAGGTGGCCCTGCTGACGCCCCTGGGGATTGAGCTCTACGACGGCGCCGGGGCGCGGGTGCAGCGCAACCCCACCCTGCTGGTGGGCACCGAGCACGTGGCGGACAAGCGCAGCTTCCGCCATTTCATGCACAAGGAGATCCACGAGCAACCCGAAACCATGGCCCTGTGGGTGGCGCGCCACCTGCCGGAAGGAGCCCTGGTGGCGCTCCCCCTCGACGAGTCTGTCTACGAGGGGGTGGAGCGGATCCAGATCCTGGCCTGTGGCACCAGCCGCCATGCGGCCCAGGTGGGCGCCCATCTGCTGGAGCAGCTGGCGGGGTTGCCCACGTCAGTGTTCTATGCCAGCGAGTTCCGCTATGCCCCGCCGCCGCTGGAGCCCCACACGCTCACCATCGGTGTCACCCAGTCAGGCGAGACGGCCGACACCCTCGCCGCCCTGGCGATGGAGCAGGAGCGGCGCTTCCTGGTGGCCGATCCGTCCTACGCGCCGCGCCTGCTGGGCATCACCAACCGCCCGGAGAGTTCCCTCGGCCGGATGGTGACCCACCTGCTCGACATCGGTGCCGGCATCGAGGTGGGCGTGGCCGCCACCAAGACCTTCCTCGGCCAGCTGCTGGCCTTCTACGGCTTGGCGCTGTCCTTCGCCGAACGCCGCGGCGGCACGGCCCACCCCCTGGGCGGCGGCCGCACCCCCGCCGAGCTGCGGGCCCTGGCGGAGCAGCTGCGGGCGCTGCCTTCGGTGCTGCAGCAGCTGGTCGACGACCATGACCGCTGCTGCGCCGAGCTGGCCCATCTGTTCGCCGACACCCAGGACGTGATCTTCCTGGGACGGGGGATCAACTACCCGATCGCCATGGAAGGGGCCCTCAAGCTCAAGGAGATCAGCTACATCCACGCCGAGGGCTACCCGGCGGGGGAGATGAAGCACGGCCCGATCGCCCTGCTCGATGCCCGGGTGCCGGTGGTGTCGATCGCCGTCCCCGGCAGCGTGTTCGAGAAGGTGCTCTCCAATGCCCAGGAGGCCAAGGCCCGCGACGCCCAGCTGATCGGCGTCGCTCCCGCCTGCCCGGACACCGAACTGTTCGATGTGCTGCTGCCGCTGCCTGAGGTGGACGAACTGCTCAGCCCCCTGCTCACGGTGATCCCGATGCAGCTGCTGAGTTATCACATCGCCGCCCATCGTGGCCTCGACGTCGATCAGCCGCGGAACCTGGCCAAGAGCGTCACCGTCGAGTGAGGGTGTCGGTCCTCGGACCTCCAGCGGCGGGTGAGCCCGCTTGGCGGGCAACGCCGCCTTCGGCGGTCCCAGGACCGACACCCTCCCTTGGGGAGTGGGATCGAGAGCTTTCCACGGCTTCCGGCGACCTCAGCGCCACAGGCCCGCCCCCTGCCAGAGGCTCCCGAGTCGCCGGTCGAGTTCCCTGCCGACGAAGGGCAGGCCGGCATTGGGGGAGAAGGTGACCTCGTTGAGGTAGATCCGCTCGTCGTCTCCCACCATCAGGTCGATCCTGACAGAGCGGAACTGGGCACCGAGGGTGCGGGCCACCTCCAGGCAGCGTTGCTTCAAGGGCTCGCTGAGATCGAGATCCCCAAGCCGCATCTCCTCGGGATCCTGTTCGGCGTGAGCTTGAAAGCTTCCGTCCAGCAGGAGACGCCGGTTGGGCACCCCAGGACTCAGCGCCTTGGCAAAGACCGTGATCAGGGCGACGTCGCCACCGAGGACATAAAAGAGCAGGCTGATCGACGGCGTGCGGGCCGAGACCGATCTCTCCAACAGGAGATGCGGTGGAAAGGCGTTGTACCACCATTCCCCCTGTTCGAGGCCGTAGGGGCGGCTCAGCCACTGCTGGCAGGTCGCTTCCAGCACTTTGCGCTGCATGGCATCCAGCGGGAAGCTCACTTTCTTGACCATCCCCGAGCCGTGGCTGGCCTTGAGGTAGTAATCGCCGGGCGCCAGGCTTTCATTGGCTGGCAGGGCGGGCTGCTGGTCGTGCCAGACCACTTCCGGCAGGCTTACGCGGCCTTCGAGGGCCGGGGGAAGGAAGTGGGCCGTGAGCAGTTTGTTGCCACTGGCCGGCACCTTGATGGGCGCGAAGAACTTCGCGTGGTTCACCTTCTCGGAATAGAGCTGAGGTGACACCAGATTGGGAAACCGGCCGCAAGCCGTCCGATAGGTCGCCAGGACGTTCTGCAGGGTCGCGATCAGTTCCTGGCGGCTGTAGAAATCGATGCCTCGCTGGTATCCCTCTGCAGGGACTGTGGCGAAGGGCGACGGTGAGGCGCGCTCCATTGCCCGCAGGATGCGCCGGGCCTGATACCGGGTGATCCGGGCCGCCAGTGTGCGTTTGAGGGTTCTCAACCAGCGCGTCGCCGCCGCCGACAGCCTGGACACAGTCTTCTGGATGGACAAAGTCCTCAGCAGGGGCGCAGCGCTGGGGCGTCACTGCGCCCGTACTGGTCGTCGAAGCGGACGATGTCGTCCTCCCCGAGGTAGGGGCCGCTCTGCACCTCGATCAGCTCCATGGGGATCTTGCCTGGATTGGTGAGGCGGTGCCGGGCACCGAGGGGGATGTAGGTGCTCTGGTTCTCGCCCACCAGCTCCTCCACGCCGTCCTTCTCCACCACGGCGGTGCCCCGCACCACCACCCAGTGCTCGGCCCGGTGGTGATGCATCTGCAGGGAGAGGCTGGCGCCGGGCTTCACTGAGATCTTCTTGACCTGCCAGCGCTCCCCTTCCACCACGCCGTCGTAATGGCCCCAGGGCCGGTAGATGCGGCGGTGGGCGCGGCTCTCGGGGGCGCCGTCCCGTTCCAGCCGGCCGACGATCCCTTTCACCTCCTGGGCCCGGTCGCGATGGGCCACGAGCACCACGTCGTCGGTCTCGACCACCACCAGGTCCTCCACACCCAGCCCCACCACCAACCGGTGTTCGCTGCGCAGATAGCAGTTGCGGCTGCCCTCGCTGATCACCCGGCCCCGCAGCACGTTGCCTTCGTGGTCCTGCTCGGAGGTTTCCCACAGGGCTCCCCAGCTGCCCACATCGCTCCAGTCGGCATCGAGGGGCAGCACGACGCCCCGGTCGGTCTTCTCCATCACCGCCACGTCGATGGCGATGCTGGGGCCGTTGGCGAAGGCCTCCCGCTCCAGCCGCAGGAACTCCAGGTCGGCGCTGTCCTGCTCCAGGGCCGTGCGGCAGGCGCCCACCACCTCGGGGGCGAAGCGCTCGAGTTCCGCCAGGATCGTGCTGGCGCGGAACAGAAACATGCCGCTGTTCCAGGTGAAGCGGCCGGTGGCGAGGAAGCCCTCGGCGGTGACCTTGTCCGGCTTCTCCACGAAGCGGGCGATCGGTACGGGTGTGGTGGCGGCCATGGGTCGGGCGGCCTCGATGTAGCCGTAGCCGGTTTCGGCGCTGGTGGGCACGATGCCGAAGCTGACCAGCTGGCCGGCGGTAGCGGCGGCCATGCCGGCGGCCACGGTGGCGCGGAAATCGGCGGCGCGGCGAATGACGTGATCGGCGGCCAGGATCAGCAGCAGGGGGTCGTCACCGCGGGCGGTGGCCTGCAGGGCCGCCACCGCCACTGCCGGCGCTGTGTTGCGCCCCACCGGCTCCAGCAGGATCGCCGCCGGCTCCACGCCGATCTGGCGCATCTGTTCGGCGACGATGAAGCGATGGTCTTCGTTGCAGATCAGCAGCGGCGGCGCCAGGTCCGGGAGGCCCTGCAGGCGCTGGTGGGTCTGCTGGAGGAGAGTTTCCTCGGTGGTCCCAGCCAGGGGCCAGTACTGCTTGGGGTAGCTGGCCCGGGACAGGGGCCAGAGGCGGGTGCCGGTGCCGCCGCAGAGGATCACCGGAACCAGGGAGGGGGAAGGCATGGAGGCGGCAGCGGTCCCGCAGGACCATCAGACGGCCCCATTCAACCCGAGGTGACCCCGGCCGTCAGCGTTCCTGTGCACCCGGGGCCACTTCAGAGGTCCAGCAGGCCGGGGGGCGGCGTGAGGCCGATCCAGCCCTCCGCCAGATTCACCTCCGGCACGATCGCCTCCACGAAGGGGATCAGCAACCGCCGGCCCCCCGCCGTGAGCTCCACCTCCAGCAGATCGTTGCCGGCGTGGATCAGGTCGGTCACGGTGCCGAGGGACGCCTGCGGCTCCTCCAGCAGCCGCACCTGGAGCCCCACCAGATCGAGGAGGTGGAATTCCCCCGGCTCCAGGCTGGGACGGTCGTTGGCGGGCACCAGCAGGTGCTGATCCACCAGAGCTTCGGCCGCGGTGCGGTCGCTGACGCCTTCAAGGCGCAGCACGAACAGGTTCTTGCCCGGCAGGGGCCGACCGGCCAGCAGCCGCACCTGGCGGGGTTCGCCCTTGGGGGCCTGCAGCCAGCGCTGGCCTGGCCTGGTGAAGCGTTCGGGGAAGTCGCTGAGGGGCAGCAGACGCACCTCGCCGCCCATGCCCTGGGCCGCCACGAAGCGGCCTACGGCCATCAGCTCCCCCGGGTCGGCTCCGGGCGCCTCATTGCTGGTGTCGGCCACGGCCAGATCGCTCCCATCGCGGCGCATCATCGCGCCATGGGCCGGGGCGGTGCCCGCCGCCACCGCAACAGGGCACCCAGGCATTGATAATGACCCCACTTGATGGCTCCTGGGGGCCTCCGCCATGGCCAGCAGCCCGATCCTGCCCGGTTCCACCGTGGTGGTTCGCGATCCCCGCTCGATCTACAACGGTTACCAGGGCTTCGTGCAGCGCATCAGCGGGGCGATGGCGGCGGTGCTGTTTGAAGGCGGCAACTGGGACAAGCTCGTGACCGTGCCCCTCAGCACCCTGGAGCAGGCCTGAGCTCGAGCGCCGCCAGGACAGCCCTGGCCGCTTGCTGCTCCGCCTCCCGCCGCGAACCGCCCCGGCCCTCACCGCTGAGGCCGCCCACTTCCACCTGGCACTCGAAGCGCTCCGGATCCCCATGCACCCGGCTGCGCTCGCGGCAGTGGTAGGCGGGCAGGCCCTTCCCCTGGCCCTGGCTCCATTCCTGCAGCACCGACTTCCAGTTGTGGCGCAGGGGGTCGGCCAGCAGCTCAGCGGCGCTGGCCTGCCAGTGGGGGCCCAGCCAGTGCTGTACGGCCACCAGCCCGCCCTGGGGACCGCCGCCCACGGTGTAGATGGCGCCCACCAGGGCTTCGCAGCATTCGGCCAGCACGGTGGCGCGGCCGGCCCGATCGCCGGTGGCCATCGCACCCAGCAGCAGCACCGGCTCCAGGGCGATGGTGCGGGCCAGCTCACTCAGCCAACGGTCGGACACCAGCTGGGCCCGCAGGGCGGAGCTGTCCCCCACGCTCAGGGAGGGGTGGGCCGAACGCAGGAACTCGGCGGCCGCCAGTCGCAGCACCGCATCGCCAAGGAACTCCAGGCGGTCGTGGTGGCGGGGCTGGCCGGTGGAGCTGTGGGTCAGGGCCTCATCGATGGTGGCCAGGGCGGCGGCATCGGCGGCCGGATCAAGGAGCAGCAGGCCGTTGCCGCTGCCGAAACCGAGACTCTCCAGAAAGGCCAGGAGTTGCTGGCGGCGCTCGGGCGTCATCGCGGGGCAAGGGGGGAAAGCAGGACGTAAGCCGGGTTCTGTTCTCCCCTGCCAGCGGCAGGGGGGGTGATCATCTGTCTGGGACCGCCGTTGCCGACGGCCTCGAGCGGCGCATGGGAATCGGGACGGGGAAGATGGCCAACCGCTGTCCCTGGGCCTTGCTCCCAGCCGGGGTTTACCAAGCCGGCACCTCTCGATGCCGCTGGTGCGCTCTTACCGCACCTTTGCACCCTTGCCTGTGCACCCGGCGAGCCGGGGCCATCGGCGGTGTGTTTCTGTGGCACTGTCCTCACGGTCACCCGCACTGGGCGTTACCCAGCAGGCCTGGCCATTGGGGAGCCCGGACTTTCCTCAACCGGCCGCGGCGCTGGCCCGAGGGCCGCACCGCACCGATCGCGATCACCTCGCCTGCTTTCCGGGGTCACTGTAGGCAGCGACCCGTGGGACCTCACACGCTCCGGCTGCGCTTGCGGGACTTGTTGCCGAAGACACGCAGCGCCTGACCCAGCAGGGTTGGCCCACCGGGTTTCCCTTGGGCCAGGGCCGCGAAGCCCGTGGCCATGAGCAGCGACTTGATGCTGTTGTTGGCGGCTTCGCTGATGAAGCCCTGCAGACGTTTGGAGCGGGCCTGATCGGTCTGATAGGCGAGAGCATTGAAACGTGAATCCGCCTGAGCAACGATGGTCTGTTTGAAGGAGCCAAAGGGCTGATCGAGTTTGGCCGGAAGATTGATGGGCTGGGGCAGTTGCCCGAGCAAGGTACGCAATTCCTGCTCGTTGCTGGTGGCCTCGAGTTGCCGTTTGAACTTCTTCCAGATGGCCTGGGTCCGGCCCTCCTCACTCGATTGCTGCCGCAGCACCCGCATGCCAGCATACAGTTGAATGGGTATCAGCACCAGGTAGAGAATGGCCACCCAGGTGCAGATGTTGCGCAGCAACTTCACGTTGTTGCCGATGGGCTGGGCGGAGCCAGGGAAGGCGCCGGCCGTACAGACCAGGAGACTACCGATCAGGAGCGAGAAGCCAGCCGCCGTCAACGCCCCAGAAAGCTGCAACTGCCAGACGGGGTCCAGCAGGCGCACCGGGAGGGAGCTGAACACCAGCACAGCCAGACCAAGACCGATGGAAACAAGGCCAATGACGGAGAACGCATTGGCGGCTTCTTTCTTGAGGCGAACCTCTTGGTTGCCTGAAAAACTTGGCTCCGTCGCATCCATGCCTGAGTTTTTTCAGAAGGCAGGGCCAAATCTAGCTGCGCAGGGCCGTTTTTCAGGAGGGGCGCTTCGGCCAGGAATGGAGTTGTGACCAGCACGTGGGCAAAAAAAAGCCCCCACCGAAGTGGGGGCCAAAAACCTTGAAAGCGCTAGGCTCAGGCGGTTTGCTTGATGCGGCGACGCAGCTTGCGTGAGAGGCCGAAAGCGGCACCCGCACCCAGGATGGGGAGCGGGCCGGGGACGGTCTCACCGTCGTCAAACTTCTGGGTGACGCTGTCGGTGATGCCTTGAACGGAGTTGCTAGGCAGGTTAGCCACAATCAGCTTGGAAATGAAGTCAGCTGAAACGGGTTGAACGGCGACTCCGAATGTCTTGGGACCGTTGGAGTTGACGATGATGGGTTGACTCTGGGTGGTGGTGATATCCAGGATTTCGTCGTTGGTGGAGACGTTAAGGGTCTTGGTCCAAGCCGGAATGTTGGAGCCGATGACCGATGAGGTAGCCGACGTATTTGCGCTCTCCAGCCTCTGACCGCTGTTGAGAGCATCAAAGATGGTCATCGTGTAGCCGAACTCGTAAGTGCCTGGCGCGAAATTGGCGAGGGCAGCAAGAGTGTGGTTGGTACCGCTGAAGGTGAAGTTGAAGACCCCGCTGTTGAGGGCGCCGCCTGTGTCAGTGGTGAGGAAGAAGCTGCTGTAGATCTTGTCGCCTGAGGTGCAGGCAAAGTCTCCAGAAAAAATGGTGGCACCTGGAGTGAAGGCGGTGCAGTTGGCGGGCTTGCTGCTGCCGTCGACCCCACCGGGCCACTCGTTGCCGGAGGGAGCGAACTCCTGGGCTTGGGCCGGGGCAACGGAAAGAAGAGAAGCGGCCAGGCTTGCGCTGAGCGCAGCCCCAAGGCCTATAGGCGTTCTGAGCGAAAGCATGGTGGGTAGACGGAAAGGACTCGTACCGGCGGAATACTACCACCTCTCACCCGTTTCACAGAATCAGCTTCCCCAGGTTCGCAAACCCGCACAGTCAGGGCTCGCGTCTGGACCGCCGCCGCCGCCCCAGCACTCGGTTTTACGGCCCCAGGCCCCAGCGGCCCCCGGACTGTCTCCCACTCCCGCGGATCCTTCGCTGGGCGTCGCTGGCCCCCGTAGCCTTCATAATCACTTGGAAGGGGCTGTAGCTCAGCCGGATAGAGCGACGGTTTCCTAAACCGTAGGTCGTGGGTTCGAGTCCCGCCAGCCCCGTTCCGAGTGCCGCAGGCCCCCCCAGGGAGGCATCGGCTGACCCGTAACGACCGCTACCCCTGGTGGCCTTCCCAAACCAGACACCCTCGCTAGCGTGTGGCCAGTCGTCAGCAGTGGATGACCCAGCTTCACGACCTGCGCCTGCGGTTGCTGGTGCAACAGGAGAGCGAGGCCATCGCCCACGCCCACCCCGATGAGCTGGATCTCTCGGTGGTGCAGGCCCGCTGCCTCTGCTGGCTGGCCCTGCTGGCCGACGCCCATGAGGAGCAGGCCATCGATGCCGAACGCCGCGGCGACGTGGAGCAGGCCATGGGCTGGTTCGCCGATTCCATGCGCCTGCGCGATGTGATCCAGGTGGTGAGCTCGATCGAAATTCCCCTGCCGCTGCTCAGTGAGGCGGGGGATCGGCCCGATCAAGGCCCCCTGGCGGCCTGACGGTGCCATGATGGTTGTTGAATGAAAGAAGGGACGCGGTGCCAGAAGAGCCCTGCCAATGTCCTGATTGCCAGCGGTTCTATCGGGAACACGACCGGCTGATCCGAGAAAATCCCAGCCTCCGTCAGCAGCAGGAGCTCAACTGGGCCGCCCTCCAGTCGTTCCGTACCCTGGCGGGCCGGGTGCTTGAGGAGCTCCAGAAGCAGCACGGCGACGGCGACACGCCACCCGCCCCTGCGGCTCCCGAGGCCGACCTGCAGGAGGTCAACGGCGAGGCTGCTCCCGAAAACGATGCGATCCAGCAGGCCATGGCCGATCTGGAGAACATCAATGCCCACCTGTTCTCCATCGAGGCCCTGATGGAGCGCATCTTCGATGTGAGGGTGCCCGAGCCGGTGGAGCAGACCTTCCGGGAGGTGGCCGGTGAGCTGGCCCCCGACCCCCTCAACGCCGACCGTCTGCGCCTGAACCGGCTGCTGCATCAGACACCCGATCTGCCCGATCACCGGGGCGGCTGAGCCAAGCGATCACTGCGGCGCTGGCAGCTGCCGTCCCTTCACCTGAGCCTCGTCGATCTGGCAGGTGATCGTCACCGGGAAGGTCTCGGCCCGCCAGATTCGCTCGGCATAGTCCCTGATCGAGCGATCGGAGGAGAACTTGCCGCTGCGGGCCGTGTTGAGCAGCGACATCCTGTTCCAGAGAGGGCGATCGTTCCAGGCCTTGCTCACCGCTTCCTGGGCTTCCAGGTAGGCCTTGAAGTCGGCCAGCACGAAGAAGGGATCGTGGCCGATGAGATTCTCCAGCAGCGGCCGGAACAGTTCCGTGTCGCCATTGCTGAAGTGGCCGTACTCGATCAGGTTCAGCGTCTCCCGCAGCTCGGGGCTGGCGTCGATGTGGTCCCAGGGCCGGTAGCCCTCCTCCCTGAGGCGGGCGATGCCTTCGGTGGTGCGGCCGAACAGGAAGAAGTTGTCGTCCCCCACCTCCTCGCGGATCTCAACGTTGGCGCCATCGAGGGTGCCGATGGTGAGGGCGCCGTTCATCATGAATTTCATGTTGCCGGTGCCGGAGGCTTCCAGGCCGGCGGTAGAGATCTGCTCGGAGAGGTCGGCGGAGGGGTAGACGCGCTCACCGAGCTTGACGTTGTAATCGGCCAGGAAGATGACGCGCAGGCGGCCATCCATGTCGGGGTCGGCGTTCACCACATCGGCGATGCCGTTGATGAAGCGGATGATCAGCTTGGCCATGGCGTAACCCGGGGCGGCCTTGCCGCCGAAGATCACGGTGCGGGGGGCCTGGCCATCGGCGAGGCCGTTTTTGATGCGCAGGTACTGGGCGATCACCTGCAGGGCATTGAGGTGCTGGCGCTTGTACTCGTGGATGCGCTTCACCTGCACGTCGAACATCGAGGCCGGATCCACCAGCACGCCCGTGTGGCGATGGATGTAGTGCGTCAGGTGGCGCTTCACCGACAGCTTGGTGGCCCCCCAGTTCTCGAGGAAGCCGCCGTCGTCGGCGTAGCGCTCCAGCTGGCGCAGCTCCTCGAGGTTGCGCACCCAGCCGTCGCCGATCGTCTCATTCAGCAGGGCCGAGAGCTGGGGATTGGCCAGGGCCAGCCAGCGGCGCGGCGTCACGCCATTGGTGACGTTGGTGAACTTGTCGGGCCAGTGGTTGGCGAATTCGGGGAACAGCTCCTGCTTCACCAGGTCGCTGTGCAGCGCGGCCACACCGTTGACGTGGTGGGAAGCGATGGTGGCCAGGTGGGCCATGCGGACGGCCTTCTCGCCGGTTTCATCGATGATCGAGAGCCGGCGCAGCACGCCCTCGTTGCCGGGGTGGCGCAGGCGCACCTGCTGCAGGAAGCGGCGGTTGATCTCGAAGATCAGCTCCAGGTGGCGGGGCAGCAGGGACCCGAACAGATCGAGGCCCCACTTTTCGAGCGCCTCGGGCAGCAGGGTGTGGTTGGTGTAGGAGAGGCAGGCGGTGGTGATCGCCCAGGCGGCCTCCCATTCGAGGTGTTTGTCGTCGAGGAGCAGCCGCATCAGTTCAGCGACGGCGATCGAGGGATGGGTGTCGTTGAGCTGGACGGCCCAGTGGTCGGGGAACTCCTGGATGGGAATGCCGCGGGCATCCAGGCTGCGGATCATGTCCTGCAGGGAGCAGCTGACGAAGAAGTGCTGCTGCTTGAGGCGCAGCTGGCGGCCCTTGGCGGTGCCGTCGTTGGGATAGAGCACCTTGCAGAGGGTTTCTGAGCCCACCTTCTCCTCCACGGCGCCGTAGTAGTCGCCGCTGTTGAAGGCATAGAAATCGAAGGATTCGGTGGCATCGGCCCGCCAGAGGCGCAGCCGGTCACAGGTGTTCACCCGGTAGCCCAGCACTGGCACGTCGTGGGGGACGCCGATGGCGTGCTCGGCGGGGATCCAGCGCACCCGGTAGGCGCCTTGGTGGTCGCGGTAGCTCTCGGTGTGGCCGCCGAAGCCCACGAAACAGGCCTGGTCGGGGTGGGGGATCTCCCAGGGCCAGCCGGCCTTGAGCCACTTGTCGGTGATCTCCACCTGCCAGCCGTCGCGGATCAGCTGGTCGAAGATGCCGAACTCGTAGCGGATGCCGTAGCCGGTGGCGGGGATCTCGAGGGTGGCGAGAGATTCGAGGAAGCAGGCGGCCAGGCGACCCAGTCCGCCGTTGCCCAGGCCCGGTTCCTCCTCCACATCGAGGATCTCCTCGATGTCGTTGATGCCGAACTGCTTGAGGGCCTCGGCGGCCTCCTCCTGGATGCCCAGCATCAGCAGGTTGTTGCCGAGCTGGGGGCCGATCAGGAACTCGGCCGAGAGATAGGCCACGATCCGCTTGGGGTTGGCGGCAATCGCTTCAATGCCCGCCAGGTAGCGGGTCATCAGCCGGTCGCGCACGGCGTAGCTGAGCGCCATGTAGAGGTCGTGGCGGCTGGCGCTGGGGGCGAGTTTGCCGAGCGTGTAGAAGAGGTGCTCGGTCATGCCGTCGAACACGTCCGTCGCCGTCAAGCCGCTGCGATCGGGGTCCGCGAAGCACCCGGGCGTGGGCAGGCTCAGGTTGCGGGGTTGATGGTCGTTCATGGCGGTCGGCGCGCGGTGATCCCTCAGGCACAGGTCTGGCCGTGCGTCTCCAGACCGTAGCGGTGGTTGCCATTCCTCTCGCCCGGCCTGTTGGGAGATCAGCAACGGCACACCTGGGCGACGCCAACGCCCTTAGCGTCCGCTCGGCACTGATTGCGTCCATGTTCGCGCCCAGCCTTCTGCTTGAAGTCGGCACCACCCAGATCGAGACGGTGGAAACGCTGCTGGAGGTGGGTCGCTATCTGGTCATCTTCCTGGTGGCCCGGGCCCTGGCGGAGCTGATGGTGCGCCTCAAGCTGCCCACGATCCTCGGCGAACTGGTGGCAGGCGTGCTGATCGGCGTCACCGGGCTGCACCTGATTCTTCCGCCAGCCGCCCATGCCGAGCTCAACCAGGTCATGCTCGATCTGGTCGGTTCCTGCGCCGGGGTCAGCCCCGAGACCGTGGCCGAGATCTACACCGAGAGCTTCCCGTCCCTGGAGGCCACCGCCAAGCTTGGTCTCTATGCCCTGCTGTTTCTCACGGGCCTGGAAAGCGAACTCGACGAGCTGATGGCCGTGGGCCAGCAGGCCACCACCGTGGCGATCACCGGTGTGCTGTTGCCCTTTGCCCTGGGCACGGCTGGTTTGTTTTACCTCTTCCATGTGCCGCTGTTTCCGGCGGTGTTTGCCGGTGCCTCGATGACCGCCACCAGCATCGGCATCACCGCCAGCGTCTTCGGCGAACTGAAGTTCCTCAAGACCCGGGAAGGCCAGACCGTGATCGGTGCCGCCGTGCTCGACGACATCTTCGGCATCGTGATCCTGGCGGTGGTGGTGGCCCTGGCCGGAGACGGGGTGCTCGCCGCCGGTCCGATCCTGCAGCTGGTGCTGGCGGCGGCGGTGTTCGTGGCCGTGGCCCTGTTCCTGAGCCGCACCGCCGCGCCGGCCTTCGACTGGGTCCTCGATCGCCTCAGGGCCCCAGGGGAAGTGGTGGTGGCCGGTTTCGTGGTGCTGGGCCTGTGCTGCTTCATCGCCGAGGCCATCGGTCTGGAGGCGGCCCTGGGGGCCTTCGCCGCCGGCCTGATCCTTAGCGCCTCCAAGCACACCAAGGCGATCCAGCAGTCGGTGAAGCCCCTGGTGGCCCTGTTCGCCACCGTCTTCTTCGTGCTGATCGGCAGCGCCCTCGATCTGTCGGTGATGAATCCCCTCAACCCCGCCAACCGCGAAGGGCTGGTGGTGGCCCTGTTCCTGCTGGCCGTTGCGATCGTCGGCAAGGTGGCCGCCGGCTGGAGCTACCTCAGCGTGCAGAAGACCAACCGGCTGGTGGTGGGTCTGGGGATGATGCCCCGCGGGGAAGTGGGTCTGATCTTCCTGGGTCTGGGCAGCCAGGCCGGCATCCTTTCGACGCCCCTGGAGGCGGCCATCCTCTTGATGGTGATCGGCACCACGTTCCTGGCGCCGTTGTTGCTGCGCCTGGCACTCAGCGGCGTCGAGGTCCCCACGGAGGCCCCCGCCGATGGGTCTGCAGATAGGCCCACCGAGCAGGCCGCCTGATCCCCGGGCCGGTCTGGCTGGCCTCAGCGCTGTCGGTCGTCGTCTCTGCCGGCGGCCAGGCTCAGCGACAGGCCCGCCAGGACGGCGATCAAACCCAGGCTTCCGGCCCAGCCAGGCCCGAGGGCCCAGCTGAGCAGCAGTTCCACCACCAGGCCCACCGCCAGGGCCAGCAGCAGGCTGCCGCCCACCAGCACCAGTTGCTGCAGCCCCTCCTCCAGGGACGCCTCGGCCAAGGCCTGCTCCAGCCGGCCCAGCGGCACGCTCAGGGGCAGGTAGAGGGCCAGGGCCCACAGGGCCACCCCCGGCAGCAGTGGGCTCAGGTCGGCGAGGGTGAAGGCGTCAGACATGGCGGCAGGCGCAGGGGGCGGGGCCGCACGCTGGTCGGGCTTCCTAGCATCGTCTCTCACTGCAATGCCGCGGCGTCCATGGCTTCGTCACCCGAAACCACCTGGCAGTTCCTGGGCCATCGGGTGCACGCCGTGCATGCGGCTCCTGAGCAGCCCACCGGGCCGGCGATCCTGCTGGTGCATGGCTTCGGGGCCTCCACCGACCACTGGCGCTTCAACATTCCTGTGCTGGCCCGCACCCATGAGGTTCACGCCATCGATCTGCTCGGCTTCGGCCGCAGCGCCAAACCCGCTGGCCTCACCTACGGCGGCGCCCTCTGGCGCGACCAGCTCTGCGCCTATGTCAACGAGCGGATCGGTCGGCCCACGGTGCTGGTGGGCAACTCCCTCGGCGGCTTTGCCGCCCTGGCCGCCGGCGCCGCCCTGGGGGAGGGGGCCGCGGGCGTGGCGCTGCTGAACGCCGCCGGCCCCTTCAGCGACGAGCAGCAGCCACCCCAGGGGTGGGGCGCCATCGCCCGCCAGACGATCGGGTCGGCCCTGCTGCGCAGTCCGGTGCTGCAGCGCCTCCTGTTCGAGAACATGCGCCGCCCCGCCACGGTGCGCCGCACCCTCAATCAGGTCTACATCGACCGCACCAACGTCGACGACGAGTTGGTTGAAGCGATCCTGCGGCCCTCGCGTGATCCAGGGGCCTTCGGCGTGTTCCGCACCGTCTTCGACATTCCCCGCGGTCAGCCCCTCGACGAACTCTTTGCCGGGCTCACGGCACCGTTGCTGCTGCTCTGGGGCATCCGCGACCCCTGGATCAACGCCGCCGGTCGCCGGGCCAGTTTCCAGCGGCACGCGCCGGCCCGCACCACCGAAGTGGTGCTCGACGCCGGCCACTGCCCCCACGACGAGGTGCCCGACCAGGTGAACCGGGCTCTGCTGGAGTGGCTGGCGGGTCTGGTGGAAAGCCCGGTTGCCGCGCTGACCGCTGGCTGAACCCAGCGGCGGCTCCCGGTCGGTACATTTCCCTCCACAAAGGGGGGCAGGGTTGATCGCCGCCGTCACAAACACCGCAGCCGTCCCAACGGCAAGCGGCAAGGAGACCGGAGCTGGTGGCAAGGCGGGTGGCTTTGGCTACCGGCCGGACATCGATGCGCTGCGAGGAGCGGCGATGCTGGCGGTGCTGGTGTTCCACCTGAACAAGGGGTGGCTGCCGGGTGGGTTCACGGGAGTGGACATCTTCTTTGTGATCTCGGGCTATGTGGTGATGGGCTCGCTGCTGAGCAAGGCGGCCAGCCAGCCGCTGGGGCCGCGGTTGGGGAATTTCTATCTACGGCGTGTGCGGCGTCTGCTGCCGAACCTGCTGGCGTGCCTGGCTGTGACAAGCCTGGCTGTGGCGGCGTTGATCCCGCCCTTCGAGAGCGGGCCCTACTTCAACGCGGCCCTGAAGGCGCTGTTCGGGTGGTCGAACAACTTCCTGATGGGTCAGATCGATTACTTTGCCCGCGACGCGGACCTGAATCCGTTTCTGCACACCTGGTCGCTGGGCGTGGAGCAGCAGTTCTACCTGGTGTTTCCGCTGCTGCTGTTGGGGATCGGCTATGGGGTGCGGCGGAGCGTGCCGCTGCTGATAGCGCTGACGGTGCTGTCGCTGGGGGCGAGCTGGTGGTGGACGCAGAACGCGCCGATGGCGGCATTTTTCCTGATGCCGAGCCGGCTGTGGGAGCTGACGAGTGGATCGTTGCTGCTGGTGGCGCAACGGCGTGGGCTGCTGGGTGCGGGCTGGCTGAAGGGCCGCTGGCTGCGGCTGGCCGGCGGAGCGCTGCTGGTGTGGGCGGTGGTGATGACGTCAGAGCGGGAGGGCTTCCCGGTGCCTGGGGTGCTGCCGGCGGTGCTGGGGACGCTGCTGGTGCTGCAGGCGGGCCCCGGTGAGGGCGGGAGATTTCTGCCGGGTCGTTGGCTGGAGCGGTTTCTGCTGACGTGCGGACTGTTGTCGTATTCGCTGTACCTGTGGCACTGGCCGGTGATCGTGCTGCTGCGCTGGACGTGGGGGATGGAGACGTGGTGGCAGTACATGGTGGCGGTGGCCGGGAGCGTGGTGCTGGCGGTGGCGGCGTATGGGCTGGTGGAGCAACCGGTGCGGCGCCATCCGCTGACGTGGTGGTGGGAGACAGGGCTGGCGCTGCTGGCGGTGGTGGGGTTGTGGCTGGGAATCGATGCCTTGCACCACCAGTTCCGGGGAAGGTTGTTCATCGGCAGTGATCCCACGCCGGTGCCGCGCCACGAACGCGTGCAGGAATGGGATCCCACCATTCTGGGAACGTTGATTGATAAAAACTGCACATTGAATTACTGGACGCCCTATGGTCCGGAATCCCGGCCCAATTATGATCGCTGCCAGAAGCCAGGCCGGCCTGGCGCTGGCGAAATTTTCCTGCTGGGTGATTCCCATGCCCAGCATCTGCTGCCGATGCTGGACGAGGTGACACGTCGCACCGGTCAACGCATCACCTTCTCGAACAAACCCTCGTGCTTCCTCGATCCAGCACTGACCGTGGAGCTCAATCAGAAGCCTTATCAGCCCTGTACGGATTTTGCCGCTGGTGAGATGAAGCGTGCCATTGAGAGGCTCAAGCCAGGGGATATCGTCATGATTTCAAGTAACCTTCACAATTATCTCTCCAGTGCTCAGGGCATTGGCTCTGAACTCGAGTCGTCGGCACGACTTGATGGCAGGCAGCTCAACATCTCCGAGTTGCGTCGGGCTCACCAGACTTCAATGCGTGCTTATGCCATGTTCCTTCAGCAGCGAGGAATTCAATTGGTGCTAGTGGTGGATAATCCTCCCCTTTCCCAGGACATTGTTTTCTGTCCCAAGGGTTCTCAACGAAGTTGTGCCTTTGATCCCAAGGTCACCTTCGCCAGGCAGAGTGTCGTTGCCTCCATTCTCAATGAAACGGCTGCAGGACTCAAGAACGTGCATGTTTTCGACCCTGCCAAGGCCCTGCTTGAGGCCTCAGGACAGGTGCGCTATCGAGATGGAAGAGGAACTGTGATCTATTCCGATTCCCACCACCTCAGCGTGACCGGCAGTCGATCCCTGGCAGAGCCGTTTGAGCGATTCCTGGTGGAGTCCGGTCTGATCCCGGCGGCGTCCCGCTGATGGTGGCCGCGACCACCAGCAGCCCCGTCGCCTCCTCGGGCCAAGCGTCGGCACCTGGGCGGTTTGGCTACCGGCCGGACATCGATGCGCTGCGAGGAGCGGCGATGCTGGCGGTGCTGGTGTTCCACCTGAACAAGGGGTGGTTGCCGGGTGGGTTCACGGGCGTGGACATCTTCTTTGTGATCTCGGGCTATGTGGTGATGGGCTCGCTGCTGAGCAAGGCGGCCAGCCAGCCTCTGGGGCCGCGGTTGGGGAATTTCTACCTGCGGCGTGTGCGGCGTCTGCTGCCGAACCTGCTGGCGTGCCTGGCTGTGACAAGCCTGGCTGTGGCGGCGTTGATTCCGCCCCTGGAGAGCGGGCCCTACTTCAACGCGGCCTTGAAGGCGCTGTTCGGGTGGTCGAACAACTTCCTGATGGGTCAGATCGATTACTTTGCCCGCGACGCGGACCTGAATCCGTTTCTGCACACCTGGTCGCTGGGTGTGGAGCAGCAGTTCTACCTGGTGTTTCCGCTGCTGCTGCTGGGGATCGGCTATGGGGTGCGGCGGAGCGTGCCGCTGCTGACGGCGCTGACGGTGTTGTCGGTTGGGGCGAGCTGGTGGTGGACGCAGAACGCGCCGATGGCGGCCTTTTTCCTGATGCCGAGTCGGTTGTGGGAACTGACGAGCGGCTCGTTGCTGCTGGTGGCGCAACGGCGCGGGCTGCTGGTGGCGCCGTGGCTGAAGGGCCGCTGGCTGCGTCTGGCGGGTGCGGCGCTGCTGCTGTGGGCGGTGGTGGCGACATCGGAGCGGGAGGGCTTTCCGGTGCCGGGGGTGCTGCCGGCGGTGCTGGGGACGCTGCTGGTGCTGCAGGCGGGCCCCGGTGAGGGGGGGAGATTCCTGCCGGGTCGCTGGCTGGAGCGTGGTCTGCTGACGGCGGGCCTGCTGTCGTATTCGCTGTACCTGTGGCACTGGCCGGTGATCGTGCTGCTGCGCTGGACGTTGGGGATGGAGACGTGGTGGCAGTACGGGTTGGCGGTGGTGGGGAGTGTGGTGCTGGCAGTGGCGGCGTATGGGCTGGTGGAGCAACCGGTGCGGCGCCATCCGCTGACGTGGTGGTGGGAGATGGTGCTGGCCCTGCTGGCGGTGGTGGGCCTGTGGCTCGGGATCGATGCGTTGCACCACCAGTTCCGGGGCAGGTTGTTCATCGGCAGTGACCCCAATCCAGTCCCGCTCCATGAGCGGATCAACAACTTCAATCCGATGATTCCCGGTACTGGAATCACTCCTTCATGCACCGTTCCGGTTGGCAAGCCCTACGACCTGACGACGCGACCGAACTACGACCTCTGCCAGAAACCTGGCAAGCCTGGTGCTGGAGAAATCTTCCTGTTGGGTGATTCCCATGCCCAGCATCTGCTGCCGATGCTGGACGTGGTGACAAGCCGCAGCGGACAGCGACTCACCTTTGCCGCCATGGGGGGCTGCTTCCCTGATCCCTTGGTGCAGATCAATTGGGGGATGCAGGAGTATGGCCCATGCCAAGAGTTCGTCAGCGGCGAGATGGACCGGGCCGTTGAACGCCTGAAGCCGGGTGATATTGTGATGTTGTCTAGTTGGTTGAACCATTATATCGCCGATATTGACCCAAGGGGACAGCCGAATGCGGCGCTGAAGGAGTCGAGAGGTCGTCGCCTTTCGGCATCACAGGCGCGTGAGATGCATGTGGCCAGCATGCGCAGCTTTGCCAAGCGTCTTGCAGCGCGCAATATCCAATTGCTGCTATTTGTCGATACGCCAGAGCTGGCCAGGGAAATGATGTTCTGCCCACGAGACTTCAGCAGAACCTGCTCTCCCGATCCCCAGATAACCGCTCGCATGCAGCAGACCATTCGCGAAACATTGAACGCCGCAGCCTCTGGATTGCCCAATGTCCATGTCTTTGACTCCACCCCAGCTTTCCTTGATCCGATGGGTCGGGTGATCTACCGAAAGCCTGACGGGACGCCCCTGTTTGCCGACTCCAATCACCTCAGCATGACCGGCAGCCGATCCCTGGCTGAGCCGTTTGAGCGTTTTCTGGTGGAGTCCGGTCTGATCCCGGCACCGTCCCGCTGATGGTGGCCGCGACCACCAGCAGCCCCGTCGCCGCCTCGGCCAAGGCGTCGGCCCCTGGGCGCTTTGCCTACCGGCCGGATATCGATGCGCTGCGTGGTGCGGCGATGCTGGCGGTGCTGGTGTTCCACCTGAACAAGGGGTGGCTGCCGGGTGGGTTCACGGGCGTGGACATCTTCTTTGTGATTTCGGGCTACGTGGTGATGGGCTCGTTGCTGGGCCAGGCCAGCAAGCCGTTCTGGCCGCGGTTGGGGAATTTCTACCTGCGGCGTGTGCGGCGTCTGCTGCCGAACCTGCTGGCGTGCCTGGCTGTGACAAGCCTGGCTGTGGCGGCGTTGATCCCGCCCTTGGAGAGCGGGCCCTACTTCAACGCGGCCCTCAAGGCGCTGTTCGGATGGTCGAACAACTTCCTGATGGGTCAGATCGATTACTTCAATCCGGATGCGGACCTGAATCCGTTTCTGCACACCTGGTCGCTGGGTGTGGAGCAGCAGTTCTACCTGGTGTTTCCGCTGCTGCTGCTGGGGATCGGCTATGGGGTGCGGCGGAGCGTGCCGCTGCTGACGGCGCTGACGGTGTTGTCGGTTGGGGCGAGCTGGTGGTGGACGCAGAACGCGCCGATGGCGGCCTTTTTCCTGATGCCGAGTCGGTTGTGGGAACTGACGAGCGGCTCGTTGCTGCTGGTGGCGCAACGGCGCGGGCTGCTGGTGGCGCCGTGGCTGAAGGGCCGCTGGCTGCGTCTGGCGGGTGCGGCGCTGCTGCTGTGGGCGGTGGTGGCGACATCGGAGCGGGAGGGCTTTCCGGTGCCGGGGGTGCTGCCGGCGGTGCTGGGGACGCTGCTGGTGCTGCAGGCGGGCCCCGGTGAGGGGGGGAGATTCCTGCCGGGTCGCTGGCTGGAGCGTGGTCTGCTGACGGCGGGCCTGCTGTCGTATTCGCTGTACCTGTGGCACTGGCCGGTGATCGTGCTGCTGCGCTGGACATTGGGGATGGAGACGTGGTGGCAGTACGGGTTGGCGGTGGTGGGGAGTGTGGTGCTGGCGGTGGGTGCGTATGGGCTGGTGGAGCAACCGGTGCGGCGCCATCCGCTGACGTGGTGGTGGGAGATGGTGCTGGCCCTGCTGGCGGTGGTGGGTCTGTGGCTGGGGATCGATGCGTTGCACCACCAGTTCCGGGGCAAGTTGTTCATTGGTCCCGATCCGGATCCTGTGCCCTTTCGGGAGCGCATTCATACCTATGACCCCTACATCTTGAACAGCGGCATCAAAGAGAAGAACTGCACGGTCCCGATTGGCAAGCCCTACGGCCTGGCGACGCGACCGAACTACGACCTCTGCCAGAAACCTGGCAAGCCTGGGGCACGAGAGATCTTTCTGCTGGGCGACTCCCATGCTTTGCATTTGGTGCCGATGCTCGATTCGGTAACCAGCCGCACGGGACAGCGGCTGACGCTTGCTTTTCAAATGGCCTGCTTCCTTGACACGTCCATGGTGGCGACTCTGGGAAATGTGAAGTTCCCCGTTTGTCAGGATCTCGCCAGAGGTGAGATGGAACGCGCCCTTGAGCGTTTGAAGCCCGGTGATATTGTGATGATCTCAAGCTGGCTGAATTCTTATCTTTCGGGATTGTCCTCCAGTGGTAAGCCTTCACCCATGGTGGTGGAGAAGCATGGCAGGCGGATCAACCCCCCTGAGGCGAGAGCGATCCATGTCGCGAACCTTCGCCGATTTGCCAAGCAGTTGGCGGCCAGGGACCTGCATTTGGTGCTTACGGTGGATACACCCATGCTGTTGCAAAAGCCCATGGAATGCAGGCCGAAGCCTGGCCAATGGGAGCAATGTTCACCAGAGCCGCAGATCACCGCTCGCATGCAGCAGACCATCAGGGAGACCCTTACGGAGGCTGCGGCTGGATTGTCGAATGTGCATCTGTTTGATCCCAGCCCTTTCTTCCTTGACGCTGAAGGTCGCGTTACCCCCATGCGGCCAGACGGAACACTGCTCTTTTCCGATGACCATCACCTGAGCGTGTCGGGGAGCCGATCGCTGGCGGGTCCGTTCGAGCGCTTCCTGCAACAGCAGGGCCTCACCAGCCCCGGGCCCACCCCCTCCGCCCCCTCGCCATGACCCTGCATCCCCCCACCGGGGCTTCCCCCCACTGGCGCTTCACCGATCCGGCCAGCGGCGATTCCCTCACGGTCGTCCCCGAGCGCGGCGGGCTGGTCACGGGCTGGTGCTGCGGCGGCAGCGAGATCCTCTACTTCGATGCCGAGCGCTTCGCCGACCCCGCCAAGTCGGTGCGGGGGGGGATCCCTGTGCTCTTCCCCATCTGCGGCAATCTGCCCGGCGACGAGCTCGTGCTGCCCCAGGGGCGCTTTCCATTGCCCCAGCACGGTTTTGCCCGTGATCTGCCCTGGTCGATCGCTCCGCTCCCGGCAGGGGACGGCGTGCGCCTGCGCCTGGAAGACAGCCCCCTCAGCCGCCCCCATTTCCCCTTCGCCTTCGTCCTCGAGCTGGAGCTGCGGCTGCAGCCCTCGGCCCTGGCGATCACGGCCCGGATCAACAACCGGGGTGAGGCCGGTGCGGCGCCCCTCCCCTTCAGCCTGGGCCTGCACCCCTACATCGCCGTCGCCGATCTGGCCCGCGTGCGGCTCGAAGGCCTGCCGGCGGACTGCTTCGACCACCTCAGCATGGCTCCGGCTGCCACTGCTGATCAGCTGTCCCGGCTGGAGCAGGGGGTGGATTTTCTCTGCAGCGGCCAGGGCCCGGTGCGCCTGGTGGATCCAGCGGGGGGTCGGGTGGTGACGCTGTCCCCCTCGGCGCCGATGGATCTGGTGGTGGTGTGGAGCGACCCGCCTCGGCCCATGCTCTGCCTGGAGCCCTGGAGCGGGCCGCGGGGAGCCCTGAGCACGGGAGAACGGCGCCTGCTGGTGCCCGCCGGGGAGTCCCTGGAGCTGGGTTGCCGCTACAGCGTCGAAACGCTCTGAGCAACGCCCGGCAGCCGGCCCGGCGCCAGCTGCCCGGCCGGATCGAAGCGGCGCTTGATCGCCTCGATCAGCGGCCGCGACGGGGCATCCAGCCAGGCCGGCAGGCCGGCCACCGGCGGCTGGCGCAGCACGGTGAGATGGCCCCCCAGCTCCGTGCAGAGGCTGCGCAGTGCCAGCATCTGGCCTGAGGTCACAGTGGCCTGGGGTTCCTCCGAGCCTGTCCAGGCCAGGCCGAGGCCGCTGCCGGCCGCCATGTCCACGGACAGGCCGGCCAGGGCTGGGGCCTGCATCAGGGTCTCAAGCCGGTCGGGGCTGACGCCGAGCCGCAGCAGCCAGGCAGGCGCGGTGGCCGCCGTGCTGGGCGTGGCGGCGCCTCCCCGGGCTCGGGCCAGCCAGGCCTCGGTGGTGGTGGCGTCCAGCACTCGGGCCTTCAGGCTGCTGCGCTCCTGCAAACAACGCACCTGCTCTTCCAGGGTGGCCGCATCAACGCTGGCCAGGCCGATCAGCAGCAGGGGTTCCGATGCCAGGCCGGCAGCGCTGGCCAGGCTGCCATTCCACCAGTCGATCCGCTCCGGGCTGAGGCTGGAGCCCAGCAACCAGCGGCTGAGCAGGGCCAGAGCGCCGGTCTGGCCCTGGAAGCAGACACTGCGGCGCAGGGGCGGCTGGGGCAGGGTGCGCAGGGTCAGTTCGGTGATCAGGCCCAGGGAGCCCCAGCTGCCGGTGAACAGCCGCATCAGGTCGTAACCGGCCACGTTCTTCACCACCTTGCCGCCGGCCCTGGCCGTCACCCCATCGGCCCGCATCAGCTCAAGGCCGATCAGCTGGTCCCGCACCCCCAGGTAGCGCTGGCGGTAGCCGCCCGCCAGGCCCCGGGCCACCAGGCCACCGATGCTGCCGGCGGTGGCGCCATCGCCGTCCCCCCAGGGGGCATCCACGGACAACCACTGGCCATGGTGTCCGAGAACCTCCTGCACCTCCACCAGTGGTGTGCCGGCGGCCACGGTGATGGTGAAATCGCCGGGGTTGAACTCCCGCACCCCCCGCAGAGCGGCGCAGCTGAGCACCGTGCAGGGCCCCTGGAGCGGCGGTCCCCAGTCGAGGCGGCTGCCCAGGCCCGCGGGCAGCCAGGCCGAACCTTGCCGGTGCAGGTCCCGCACCAGCTCCTGCAGCTCGCTGGGCTCAGGTCGCATCACGGCACGATGGTGCCATGGCGCAGGCAACCGTCGATTCCGGGTCCGATCTCAAGATCCTCGTCATCGACGACGACCCCACCGGCTCCCAGACCGTGCACGGCTGCCCCTTGCTGTTGCGCTGGGACGCCGAGACCCTGGCTGCCGGCCTGGCCCACCCGTCGCCGCTGCTGTTCCTGCTGGCCAACACCCGGGCCCTGGCGCCGGCGGCGGCAGCCGAGCGAGTGCGCGAGATCTGCCGCGCCCTGCGGCCTGCCCTCCGGCAGGCGGTGGCTGTCGGCCGCATCGGTGGCTGGCTGGTGGTGAGCCGGGGCGATTCCACCCTGCGGGGCCACTTCCCCCTGGAGGTGGAGGTGATCAACGAGGAGCTCGGCCCCTTCGACGCCACCCTGCTGGTGCCGGCCTTCCTGGAGGGGGGGCGCACCACCGTCGATGGGGTGCATCGGCTCCACGGCCAGCCCGTGCATGAGAGCCCGTTCGCCCGGGACGGCCTGTTCGCCTACGGAACCAGCTACCTGCCGGACTGGGTGGCGGAGAAGAGTTCGGGACGGATCCCCGCCGCCGCGGTCGACCGCATCGGCTGGCGGGAGCTGGACGTGGGCGGTGCTCCCCTGCGGCGTCACCTGGAGCGCCTCGAGGGCAATGCCTGCGTGGCGGTGGATGGGGCCTCCGTCCCGCAGCTGGCGGCCCTGGCCACCGCGGTGCGCTGCGTGATGGCTACAGGGGGCCCGGCGGATGATGGCCCCGGCGATGGGCGTCCCCGCCGCTTCCTGTTCCAGAGCGCCGCCAGCCTGATCCAGGCCCTGGCAGGCTTGCCCCCCCAGCCGCTGGCGCCGGCGGCTCTGGCGTCCCTGCGCCGCCGCCGCGGCGAGCGGCCCCTGCCGGGGCTGGTGCTGGTGGGTTCCCATGTGCCCCTGGCCGACCGCCAGCTGGAGCGCTTGCTGGAGGAACCCGGTTGCGTCGGGGTGGAACTGGCGGTGGCCAAGGTCCAGCGGTTGCTGGAGGGCCCGGAACCGGTGCGGTTGCTGGCCTCGTTGGAGCTGGCCTGGGGGCAGCGGCTGGCGGACGTGCTGGCCGGCGGCCACACGCCGGTGCTGTTCACCAGCCGTGGCGAGGCCCGCTGTCGCCACGCGCAGGAGCGCCGGGCGCTGGGCCTGGCCCTGGCGGGGGTGATGGCGCGGCGGGCGGCGGCCGTCGCCCCCGATCTGGGCTACCTGATCAGCAAGGGGGGGATCACCACCCACACCCTGCTGGCCGATGGGCTGGCCCTGGAGCAGGTGGAGCTCCAGGGCCAGCTGCTGCCAGGACTCTCACTGGTGCTGGCCGCCCCAGACACCGATCAGGGGCCCCTGCCCGTGCTCACTTTTCCCGGCAACCTGGGCGACGACGGCACCCTGCGGGAGGCGTGGCGATGGATGGAGGCTCAGGCCGGTCCGCCGTAGCTGCGATCCAGCAGCTCGATCGGATGGAGCACCGGCAACGGCCGCGCCTGCCCCTCCATGGCCTGGCGGATCTGGAGCGTGCAGCCGATGTTGGCGCTCACGGCCAGCGCGGCGCCGGTGCCGCTCAGATCCGCCGCCTTGATCCGCCCCAGTTCGGCGGCTTCCTCCGGCTGCATCAGGTTGTAGATGCCGGCGCTGCCGCAGCAGACGCCCGCTTCGGTGGCTTCGCGGATCCGCACATGGGGGATCCGGCCCAGCAGGCGACGGGGCTGGGCCGCCAGGCCCTGGCCGTGCAGCTGGTGGCAGGCATCGTGGTAGGCCAATTCCAGGGGCCGCTCCGCACTGGCGGCCGTGCCGTCGCCGTGCGGGAGCGGCCGCAACGCCGCCTGGAAGCTGTCGCTGAGCCCGACCTCGTCGAGGAATTCCTGGATGTCGGCGACTCTGCCCAGCAGGGGATGGCGGCTGCCGAGGATCTCCCCGTAGGACTTCATGGTGTGGCCGCAGCCCGAGGCGGCCACCAGCAGGGCCTCGAGGGGTTCGGGGCCCGCGGCCTTGCCCGGGCCGA
Source organism: Cyanobium gracile UHCC 0281 (assembly GCF_034931305.1). Taxonomy (GTDB): domain Bacteria; phylum Cyanobacteriota; class Cyanobacteriia; order PCC-6307; family Cyanobiaceae; genus Cyanobium; species Cyanobium gracile_A. Next base: position 55,565 of record NZ_JAYGHY010000012.1, read on the forward strand.
TCACCGCCTCGAAGCTGGACATCAGGGCCGTCGCCAGCTCCCTGGTCTGGGCCAGTTCCCCCTGGTGGTGGGTCATGGCGCCACAGCAGCCCTGGTCGGGCGGGATCACCACCTCAATGCCGTTGGCGGCCAGCACCCGGATGGCGGCGGCGTTCACCCCCGGCTCAAAGACGCGCTGGACGCAACCGAGCACCAGCCCGACCCGGCGCCGGCGGGGTCCGCGTGCCGGTACCAGCACGGGCCAGTCGTCGCGGAAGGCCTGCTCCGGCAGCGGTGGCAGGAGCTTCTCCATCGCCGCGACCTGGGGCCCGAACAGGCGGGTGAGCCCGCTGCGGCGCGCCAGGGCCTGCAGGGGTGTGCCGGCGTAGGCCCGCAAAGGCGCCAGCAGGGCCCGCAGCCGCTGGGGGTAGGGGAGCAGGGCGAAGATCAGCCGCCGGAAGACGCGTTGCGCGGGGCTGCGCAGTTCGGGCGCGTTCAGCCGCGGCCGCATGGTCTCGATCAGCTGGTCGTAGCGCACGCCCGCCGGGCAGGCGGTGACGCAGGCGAAGCAGCCCAGACAGCTGTCGAAGTGCTTCGCCACTGTGGCATCCAGCACCAGCTCCCCGGCGTCGATCGCCTTGAGGGCATGGATCCGTCCCCGGGGCGAATCCATTTCGGTGGCCAGCACCCGGTAGCTGGCGCAGGTGGGCAGGCAGAAGCCGCAGTGGACGCACGGGTCGGCGGCAATGAATCCGGCGCCGGGGGCTGCGGCACCCGGAGAACCGCTGGCGGCGATGGACGGGAGGCTCATGCCCTCCATTGTTGCCGCTCGCCAGGCGCCTCCCGACAGCCCGTCGTCAGTCCCAGAAAGCGCCGAACCAGGCGTCCCACTGTCGCGGCATGTGGAGCATCAGGCCAGCCCCCGGGTAATTCGTCAGTTCCCCCACCAGGACGCCCTTGTCGCTCAGATAGCCGTCCACCCGCAGGAAGGGTGTGTCCGAGGAGAGTTCCCTGGCCAGGGCGAGGAAGGTCTGCAGCTCCTTCTGATCGGTGGCGGCAAGCTCCGGGCAGTGGTCGAACTGGGGCCTCAGCAGCGGCAACGGCTGAAGCGTCTCATCGAGAAACAGCTCCTTGCTGCGGGGCAGATGCCGCTGGCTGCCGCGGTGGGCGATGTGGGCGGACTCCGAGCGATGCAGCCGTATCCCCCTGACCCGGCCGCGGAAGCAGAAGGCACTCATTTCGGTGCACGGCCGGGAGGCGAAGCTGAGCAGCTCTTCGGCGAGGAGCCGGCGCGGCAGCTTCAGGTAGCCCCACTCCTGAAAGGTGTCGGCGTAGTCGGAATCCAACCATATCCGGGCCTGTTCCATCACTTCTTCGTCGAAGGGATGGGTGGTGCTGTCCACCAGCTGAAACCAACCGGACCCGTGGCTGGCCTTGAGCATCCAACGATCCGGCAGGGGCAGGGCCTTCAGCGCCTCAACGCTGTCCGCGACAGCCAGGGTGGTTGGAGTGTGGCCGGAACCGATCCGGGCTGCGATCCACTGCTTGGCGGCGATCTTGTCGCAGAAGGTGCGCAGCAGGGGATCGCGGTCCGTCAGGATCCGATGCAGGATCCGCTCGCTCAGCAGCGTGGGGTGGCGAAGATCGGGAGCGGCCCCATTGAGCTGCCGGTAGCAGGTGGCCAGTTGCACCCGCTTGGGCAGAACCCTGATCAAACGTCGAGCTGCGTGGGACTTCCAGCTCCTTACAGACTGCATCTACGAGATGACGGATCCGGGTTGGACCTTAAGGAGGTTGTCGTGGTTTTGCAGGCCATCGCCAACCAGATCCGTGGGGGTGGGCCACCACCGGCCTTTACCCTCCGAAGTGGCGCACCACGGCCTCGGCGAAGCCCGAGCAGCTCACGGACTCGGCACGGGGTTCCATCAGCCGGGCCAGGTCGTAGGTGACCTCCTTGTTGGCGATCGCGGCGCTGATCCCCTGGGTGATCAGGTCGGCCGCTTCCTGCCAGCCCATGTACTCCAGCATCATCACGCCGGAGAGAATCACCGATCCCGGGTTGATCCGATCGAGGCCGGCATGCTTGGGGGCGGTGCCGTGGGTGGCCTCGAAGATCGCCGCGTTGTCACCGATGTTGGCCCCCGGGGCCATGCCCAGACCACCCACCACCGCCGCGGCCGCATCGGAGATGTAGTCGCCGTTGAGGTTGAGGGTGCAGAGCACCGAATACTCCTGGGGCCGGGTCTGGATCTGCTGGAAGATGCTGTCGGCGATGCGGTCGTCGACCATCACCATCTGCTTCCACTGGCCGCCGCCGTGGCTGGTGCCGATGGCGTCGAGCACCGCCGTCACCTCCGCGTCCACGGCCGCCTTCTTCTCAGGGGTGAGGCTGTCGTAGCCGGGTTCGATCAGGCGGGCGTTGTCTTCGATGCTCAGCCCAGGCTTCTCCTCCAGGTTCCCCAGGATCCAGCTCTCCCGCTCGGTGATGCACTGGTCACGAAATTCTGTGGTGGCCACCTCGTAGCCCCAGTCGCGGAAGGCCCCTTCGGTGAACTTCATGATGTTGCCCTTGTGCACCAGGGTGACGTGGCGCTTGGCGCCCTCCAGGCCCAGGGCGTGCCGGATGGCCTTGCGCACGTGGCGCTGGGTGCCGGCCTTGCTCACCGGCTTGATGCCGATGCCGGCTCCCTCGGGGATGCGGCGCTTGCCCAGCTTGCCGTTGGCGGGGATCACCGTGTCGTTGAGGTGGGCGATCAGCTCGATGCAGACAGGATCGCTGGCCTCCCATTCGATCCCCATGTAGATGTCTTCGGTGTTCTCCCGATAGACCACCACGTCCAGGTCCTGGGGCCGCTTGTGGGGGCTGGGGGTGCCGTCGTAGTAGCGGCAGGGCCGCACGCAGCAGTACAGATCGAAGATCTGGCGCAGGGCCACGTTGAGGGAACGGATGCCGCCGCCGATCGGGGTGGTGAGGGGGCCCTTGATCGCCACCCCGAACTCCTCGATCGCCGTCAGGGTGTCCTGGGGCAGGTACTGGTAGGTGCCATACAGCTCGCAGGCCTCATCGCCGGCGTACACCTTGAACCACTCGATGCGGCGTTCACCGCCGTAGGCCTTGGCCACAGCCGCGTCCAGCACCCGCTGGGTGGCCGGCCAGATGTCCACGCCGGTGCCATCGCCGCGGATGAAGGGAATGATCGGGTCGTTGGGAACGATCGGCTGGCCGCCCTCGAACCGGATCGCCGTGCCGCTGGCCGGGACGGTGAGCTTCTCGTATGTGGCCATTGAGTCGGCACGGAACGCGCCGTTGAGCCTAGGTTTCGGACACATTGGCTTTCTGCTCAGGGGAAACGGCATGAATGCGGCCGACCAGGCCCGATCGGTGGAACTGGCTGCCGCCATCGCCGCGGTGGTGGGTCATTTCCGACTGCATTTCCCCGCCGCCCGAGCCAATCTCACCCCCTGGCGCGACGATCCCCTCACCCGTGCCTTCGATGAGCGGGAAACCCTGGATCTCTCGCTCCACTTCCCCGGCTGGAGTCCCCGGCTGCAGTGCCGCTCCCTGCTCGTGCAGCTGCGGCTGGAGCGGGCTCCAGCCGGATCAGGCGAACGGCCACGGCTGCTGGGCGTGCTGATCCGGGGCCTCACCTATGAATCGGAGCGTTGGCGCCTGGCCACGGTCGGAGACTGGCAGCCTTCGGGGTCCCATCTCCCTTCGGTGGAGGTGGTGTCCTCGCTCCAGCAGATCTGCCGTGAGCTGTTCGATCTCTTCGGTGATGTGGCGGACCGAGGGACGCGGGCCGCGTAATCCTTCGCAACCTTGGCGCCTTGCCCGGAAGGCCCCACCTACTTTGGATCCTCTGCCCGCGCAGCCTTCCGATCCCATGCCCGTCGCCCTTGCTTCCCAACTCCGTGAGGGAACGAAGAAAGCCCACACGATGGCCGAGAACACCGGTTTCGTGAGCTGTTTCCTCAAGGGGGTGGTCGACAAGGCCAGCTACCGCACCCTGGTGGCCGACCTGTGGTTCGTTTACAGCGCCATGGAAGAGGAGATCGGCAAGCTGGTCGACCATCCGGTCGTCGGTCCGATCGCCTCACCCGAGCTCAACCGCCGCGAGTCCCTCGAGGCCGATCTCACCTTCTACTTCGGTGGCGACTGGCGGCAGCAGATCCGCGCCACCCCCGGTGCCCAGGAGTATGTGGCCCGCCTGCACAAGGTGGCTCGGGAATGCCCCGAATTGCTCGTCGGCCACCACTACACCCGCTACATCGGCGACCTCTCCGGCGGCCAGATCCTCAAGAACATCGCCCAGAAGGCGATGAATCTGGGCGAGCACGATGGCCTGCGTTTCTACGAATTCGACGCCATCAACGATGAGAAGGCCTTCAAGGCCACCTACCGGCTCACCCTCGACAGCCTGCCGATCGACCAGGCCATGGCCGACCGGATCGTGGCCGAGGCCAACGAAGCCTTCCACTGCAACATGAAGATGTTCCAGGAACTGGAAGGCAACCTGGTGGCCGCGATCGGCAAGGTGCTGTTCGGCTTCCTCACCCGCCGCAGCCGCACCGGCAGCACTGAGGCCGTGCCCGCCTAGGTTTTCCAGGCCTTCGGCGGCCGCCGCCACCCCGATCCGCGTGCGCCCGATCCGTTTCCTGCTTCCCGGCACCACCGGCCGCTTCCGTTGCGGCGGGTTGCTGGTGGAGTTGCAGACGGCTCGCCTGACGGCCCAACTGGTGCCCACCGAGGTGGTCACCTACCGGCAACGGGAGGCCGACCACCCCTTTCTTGACGACCTCTTGGCCAGGGAGTCCACGCCGGGGAAAACCCTCTGGATCGTCAGCTGGGGTTTTGATGTGCCCGGCCAGCTGCGTCGCTTGCGGGGGCGGCCGGTGGCCTATCACGCCCACAGCAGCGGCTACGGGTTCTCGCTGCCCCCCGGGGTGCCGGTGCTGGCCGTCAGCCGCAACACCCTCGGCTACTGGGGCGATCGGGCGCCCCGAAACCCCCTGTTTCTGGTGCCCAACGCGTTACAGCCCAAGTGGCTGGAGCGGGGCAACCGGGCGGCACCCCTCGGTTGCGGGCGGCCCATTGATGTGCTTGTCCAGCAGCGCAAGAGCAGTCGCTATGTCTTGCAGCACCTGGTGCCGGCCTTGCGCCGCCGGGGGCTGCGGGTGGAGGTGCAGAGCGGCTGGGTGGACGATCTTGTCGATCTGTTCAACAGTGCGGCGGTGGTGTTGTACGACTCCGCCGACTACTGGCGCGGCCGGGGGGTGAGCGAGGGGTTCGGTCTGCCACCGCTGGAGGCCCTGGCCTGCGGCTGTGTGGTGTTCAGCAGCCTCAACCACGCCCTGGCCGACAGCCTTGATCCCGGGGTGGTGGGCCACCAGATCGGCTGCGGCACCCTGGAGAACGATCTGGAGCGGATCCAGGCGGCGGTGGCCGACCCGCAGGCCTGGCTGCCGCCCCCGGCGCGGCTCTCCAGCTTGCTGGAGGCCTGCAGCGAGCCAGTGCTTCAGGAACGCTGGCACACGGCCCTCGAGGCCATTGATGCCCACTGGAGCCACCTGCTGCTGGAGGGGGCGACGCCGCTGCGTTCGTCTCCCCTGCTGGCCCTGCGGATCGACCAGTGGCGGCGACGGTTTTGGACCATGTGGCGATCACTGAACTGACTGGCTGGCGGTGGGACGGTCCCTCTGAGGGCACGGGTACGATTCCGGCAAAAGTCTGACCAGATGTTTCGCAAAAGCCAAACCTTCAGGAGTTTGGTGCGACTTCTGGCCCAGTTGCCGACACGACGCAAGCGCGCGTTGATTCGGCTGATCCCCCTGGCCATTCTTGCCGGGATTGCCGATCTGGTGGTGGTGGCCCTGGTGGCCCGTCTGTTCACGGTGGTCGTCGGCGGCGAAAATCGTCCCTCGATCCCCTGGGAAGGTCTGGTTCCGGAAGACCCCAGGGTCAAGGTGGTGGTGCTGGTGGTGGCCTTTGTGGCGGCTGCCTGGTTTTCCTCGCTCTCGAAGCTTCTGCTGCGGGCCTTCCAGCTGCGCCTTAAGGCTTCGATCTGGCGTGATCTTTCCGACATGGCCCAGAGGAAGTTGATCGCCCAGCCCTACGTCTATTTTCTGGGGGAGTCGAAGTCCGATATTTCCGCGAAGGTGCTGATCAATGTGTCGCGTGTCGCCGACATTGTCGTGTTGCCACTGCTGCAGTTGGCCAGTGGCGTGTTCGTGATCGCGCTGCTCTCTGCCGGCATGCTGATCGTCGGAAAGTTGCTGGCCGTTGTGTTGATTTTGGGGCTCCTGGCTGGTTACCTGCTGATCTCCACCGCCATTACCCCTTTCCTGCGTTTTGCAGCCCGGCAGAGGATCCTTCTGGAGGTCCGCACGAACACGATTCTTTCTGAATCGATGCGCACCATCCTGGATGTGCAGCTCACCGGCTCGGAGCCCTATTTCGAGCGTCACTACCAGGAGGCGGGCCGCGAAACCATCCCGTTCATCTGGAAGGCGGATGTCCTGCCTGAGACACCACGGGCGTTGATCGAACCGCTGGGAATCACGATGATCTTCGCGGCAGGGATGCTGCCCTTGCTATCCAATCCCGATCCGGGCGCTTTGCTGAAGATTATTCCGTTTCTGGCCACTGTTGCCGTCACGTCGCTGAAGCTCACTCCACCCCTTCAAGATAGCTTCAGGGCCATCACCTCCCTGCGTGCGGGCCTACCTGACCTGGAGGAGACCCTGAAGCTGATTGAGTTGCCGGAAAGCCGGCTCACCATCCGCTCCGAGGGGGTCCCCTCCCCGGATGGGGTGATGCCGAAGCGAGCGATCCGCCTCAGTAGCGTCAGTTACCGCTATCCCGGCTCCGATATCAATGTCCTCCATGACATTTCGATGTCGATCCCGGTGGGGTCCCGCGTGGCCTTCGTCGGTGCCACCGGCAGCGGGAAGACAACAACGGCCAACCAGCTGCTCTGTCTGTTGCGGCCCAGCTCCGGCAGTCTCAAGCTGGATGGCATCGAAGTGGTCGATTCCGACGTGCCGGCTTGGCAGGCGAACTGCGCCTATGTGCCCCAGGCGATCAATCTGTTGAATGGCAATATCATCGAGAACATCGCTTTCGCCGAGGAGGTGGATGAGGTCGATCAGATGCGGGTCTGGGAGGCTCTCCAAGCGGCCCAGCTGGCCGATATCGTCGCTGAACTTCCCTTGGGCCTGTTCACTCCGATCGGCGATAACGGCATCCGGCTGTCCGGGGGGCAGCGGCAACGATTGGCCCTGGCTCGCGCTTTTTACCGCAATGCCAAGTTCCTGGTGTTGGATGAGGCCACCAGTGCTCTCGACAACCGCACCGAATCCGAGGTGATGGATGCCATTGAGGTGATTGGACGCCGCTGTACCTTGGTGGTGATCGCCCATCGCCTCTCCACCGTGATGCGCTCTGATTGCATCTTTGAATTCGAAGCCGGTCGTATCAAGGCTTCTGGCACCTTCGACCAACTGCGGCAACGCTCCGATACCTTCAACGATCTGGCCTCTTTTGAACGGCGACTGTCCAGTCCGCTTGGCTGATTGTTTTGGCCTTCATTGGATGGCTTTTGACAAAGCGCTGTGGAATCAATGACGGTCGTTAGTTCTACGGAATGCTCCTGCATCTGATTCGGTCAACACGTTGAACGGGACAGGGCTGCTAACGTCAAAAATGAAACCTCTGCGCCGGAGCCTGTGAGTTTTCTGGCCGGTCTGAACGAGGCCCAGCGACGGGCGGTCGATCACCACACCGGTCCGTTGCTGGTGGTGGCCGGGGCCGGCAGCGGCAAGACCCGCGCCCTCACGCACCGCATCGCCCACCTGATCGGTCACCACGGCGTGGATCCGGCCCAGGTGCTGGCGGTCACCTTCACCAACAAGGCCGCCCGGGAGATGAAGGAGCGCCTTGAGGTGCTGCTGGCCCAGCGGCTGGCCCAGAGCCAGTTCGGCCAGCCCTGGAGCACCCTGCCGGCCCGTGAGCAAAAGCAGCTGCGCAGCCGCATTTACCGGGAGGTGATCAAGGATCTCTGGATCGGCACCTTCCACGCCCTGTTCGCCCGGCTGCTCCGCTTCGACATCGACAAGTTCCGCGACCCCGAGGGACTCACCTGGACGCGCCAGTTCTCCATCTACGACGAGAGCGACGCCCAGAGCCTGGTCAAGGAGATCGTCACCCAGGAGATGCAGCTTGATCCCAAGCGCTTCGAGCCCAAGAAGGTGCGCTGGGCGATCAGCAGCGCCAAGAACCAGGGCTGGCTACCGGAGCGCCTTGAGGAGGAGCATGCCGGCCCGCGCGGCAAGCACGAGGCCGAGGCCTACCGCCGCTACCGCCGTGCTCTGGCGGCCAACAATGCCCTCGATTTCGACGACCTGCTGTTGATGCCGGTGCAGCTGCTGCAGCAGAACGAGCAGATCCGCCATTACTGGCACCGGCGCTTTCGCCATGTGCTGGTGGACGAATACCAGGACACCAACCGCACCCAGTACGACCTGATCAAGCTTCTGGTGGCCAACGGCCAGGCGCCCGAGAGCTTCGACGACTGGGAGGGCCGCTCGGTGTTCGTGGTGGGCGACGCCGACCAGAGCATCTATAGCTTCCGGGCCGCCGACTTCACGATCCTGATGGGCTTCCAGAGGGAGTTCGGCGACGGCTCCCTCGACGGCGATACCGGCACGATGGTGAAGCTGGAGGAGAACTACCGCTCCACGGCCACGATCCTGGAGGCGGCCAACGCCCTGATCGCCAACAACAGCGAACGGATCGACAAGGTGCTGCGCCCCACCCGCGGCGAAGGGGAGCCCATCAGCCTCACCCGTTGCGACGACGAGATCGCCGAGGCCGAGGCGGTGGTGCACCGGATGCGGATGCTGGAGGCGGCCCACCCGGAGCTGCGCTGGGGCGACATGGCCGTGCTCTACCGCACCAACGCCCAGTCCCGTGCCATGGAGGAATCGCTGGTGCGCTGGGGCCTTCCCTACATCGTGGTGGGGGGCCTGCGCTTCTACGACCGCCGCGAGATCAAGGACGTGCTCGCCTACCTGCGCCTGCTGGTCAACCCGGCCGATACCGTCAGCCTGCTGCGGGTGCTGAACGTGCCGCGGCGGGGCATCGGCAAGACCACCATTGAGCGGCTCACTGATGCGGCCAACCAGCTTGGGCTGCCCCTCTGGGAGGTGGTGAGCGATCCGGAGGCGGTGCGCTCCCTGGCCGGTCGTTCGGCCCGGGGCGTGCTGCAGTTCCAGGAGCTGATCTCCGACCTCAGCCGTCGTCTTCAGGACGCTCCCCCCTCCGAGCTGGTGCAGCGGGTGATGGAGCAGAGCGGTTACCTGGCCGAGCTGCTGGCCGAAGCCAGCGACGAATCGGAGGAGCGGCGCCGCAACCTGCAGGAGCTGGTGAATGCGGCCCTCCAGTACCAGGAGGAGAACGAGGAGGGCTCCCTGGAGGGCTTCCTGGCCTCCGCCGCCCTGGCCAGCGATGCCGACAGCAAGGACACCGAGGCCGATCGGGTCACCCTGATGACCCTGCATGCCAGCAAGGGGCTGGAGTTTCCGGTGGTCTTCCTGGTGGGGCTGGAGCAGGGCCTGTTTCCCAGCTATCGCTCCCTGGAGGATCCCGCCGCCCTCGAGGAGGAGCGCCGCCTTTGTTACGTGGGGATCACCCGGGCCAAGGAACGGCTGTTCCTTTCCCACGCCAGTGAACGGCGGCTCTGGGGAGGGATGCGTGAACCGGCGGTGCCCTCGGTGTTCCTCTCCGAACTGCCCGAAGCGCTGCTGCAGGGCGACATCCCCCGCAGTGGCGGCGCGGCCCTGCGGCGGGAGCAGCGGCTGGAGCGGCTCACCCGGGTCGACCGCGACGACAGCCAGCGGGTCGCGGCTGGAGGGGCGGCCGGCGATCCCGC
>NZ_JAYGHY010000013.1:0-59239 GCF_034931305.1 Cyanobium gracile UHCC 0281
ACAACACCTACAGACCGCATTCGGCTCTTCAGGGGCGTACGCCACTGGAAGTCCTCCAGCAATGGAAAGCGGCCTGATCACCCCACCAGCTCTCATAGGAACTGGACCACTGATGGGGGTCACGTCACGTGCCGCCGAGCAGGGCGCGGTAGCGCAGGTCGAAGCGGTGGCAGGAACACGATGGCGCTCTCGGTGGGCCGCAGGAACAGCATCGTGGCCTGCTCGTTGAAGCTTCGCGATGATGAAGCCCATGACCACCACGCCGACACCTCTGGTGACCCGCGAGGCGCTGCTGGCCTTCACGCAGCGGCTGGTGGAGCGCTACGCCCCCGAGAAGGTGATCCTGTTCGGTTCCTTGGCCCGTGGTGAGGGGCGCTGGGATTCCGATGCCGACATCCTGGTCGTGATGCCCTTCGAGGGACGCCACCTGGCCAAGATCCGTGAAATGCGTCGACTCTGCAAGGCACTATTTCCCCTGGATCTCCTGGTCCGGCGGCCCGAGGAGATTGAGGTTCGCTACCGGGGGGGCGATCCGGTCGTGCGCGAGGCGCTTGATCATGGCGAGGTGCTGCATGGTTGAACCCTGGTCCGCCGTTCCGGAGTGGATAGCCAAGGCCGAGGGCGATTGGGAAGCCATGGAGATACTCCTGACCAGAAACACACCCGGCCTGCGTGATGCGGTGGTGTTCCACGCCCAGCAATGTGTGGAGAAACTGCTTAAAGCCCGGTTGATTCAGCTGGGGCAGACGGTCGACAAGATCCATGATCTGGCCGCCCTGTCCCGCCAGCTGGAAGCTGTGGATGGCCAATGGCGCTGGGACGGTGAGGAACAGGCAGATCTTGTGCAGATCGCCAGCAAGCTCAGGCAGGCCCTGAGGATCCTGCTTGGCCCAGAACAGCAGGAAGATTGAACAAAACGACTGATGTCGTTGGAGCTCACACAGCCAACGCCAACTCCGGCACCAACCCCGCCGGAATCGCCCGCTGTGGTTGTCGGCCTCAACTCTGATTGAGGATCGCGTCAATCTGGCGACGGATCTCAGCGAAGCGCTGATAGGCCATCCAGACCTCTTCAAGATCCACTTGGTCGTAGGCGTGAATCAGGTCATCTCGCATCCCTGCCATGGCCCGCCAGGGCAGAGCGGGGTGAAGACGGCGGAACTCAGGACTGAGACGCTTTGTGGCCTCGCCAAGGATCTCAAGGCAACGGATCACAGCATCCTGGAGATAAGCCTTAGCGAGGAATGTCTCTTCGTTGTCAATCGGGTAGCCGAGAGACCGATCCAGCACGCCTCGGATATCGACCAGAGCCTGTCGATCTCTCGCGTCCATCACAGGGGGATGGCTTCGGCTTCCACCGTGGCTTTGAGTTCGGGCTTGAGGTTGCGGCGGCGGATCAGATCCACCCGGGTGAGCAGTAGATCCTCAAGGGCCGATTTCAGCTCGACACGGTCAAACAGGCTGGCGCCGGCCGGAAGGTCCACGAGCAGATCCACATCGCTGCTTGGCGTGGCCTGATCCCGCGCCACGGAGCCGAACACGGCCGGATTGCTGGCGCCATGGCGTGCGAGCAGTTCATGGAGCTGGGGGGCCAGTTGCTGCAGCTCGGCGAGACGCATGGGCGCTCCAGGCCTGTCGTGCGCTGAGGGATACGGGACACGCTAAACCGCCAACGCCAACTCCGGCACGAACGCCGCCGGAATCGCCCTCTGCAACCGCCAGCGGATCGCCATCGGCCGCTCGCCCTCGTGGCTCACGTAATCCGCGAACCCCAGACAAAGAAACGGCAGCGTCACCCCACCGCGCCTGTTCTCCTCCCGCACGAACAGCATCACCCGGCTGCCGCGCTCGACGTGGTGGATATAGCGCTGACCGGTGGATGAGGCTTCCCGGGTGAGGCTCTGGCTCTCCCAGTGGAACTCCCACGGGGAGATCGCGTAATCGTTGTAGCGAGTGGTGGGGGAGAACAGGCGCTCGGACTTCTTGAGGGTGATGAAGAACACGTCGCATTGGGTGGCTTCATCGAAGAAGACTCCCTCACGGCCGGGGAAGGGGTGGGCCTCGTTCAACAACCCAAAGGCGGCGAACACCTCGGCGCGGGAGTAGCGGCCGTGGAGTTGGAGGGGGATGGGGGACGGATCGGCGCGGTCCCAGTCGAGCGGCGTCACCAGGTGGTCGGTGCGCTCGATCAGCAGCGCGAACAGCTCCACCAGTTCGGCGCGGAGGTCGGCGGCAGCCCAGAGCCGGACGAGGGCCTCGGCCAGGGGCAGGTGCAGCCGTTCAGGCGGCGGATCTGCCCGCGGCGGCCTGTGAGCTGTACCTCTGGGTGGAGATGCCGGCTACCCTCAGAGGCAAGCATGGTTGGGGTGCACCCTTGACCACCATCGAGATCACCCTCCCTGATGCGCTAGCGGCGGAAGCCAGCGGAGCTGGTCTGCTGGCGCCAGAAGCGATCGAGCGCCTGCTGCGGGACAAGCTGGCCTCAGACCGCATTGTCCGTTTGCAAGACGCCAGGGCTGCTCTTGCTGCTGACCCGCCAGAGGTTCTGACCCGGCAAGAGATCAACGAGGAGATCAGCGCTTACCGCAAGGGGCAACGACTTGCGGCTGGTTCTTGACACCAACACGGCTCTCTCTGCCCTGATCTGGCAGGGAGTTCCCGGGCAGCTCATGGATGCGGCCGTTGTTGGGCGGGTTCAGCTGATCAGTACCGTTCCTCTCCTCGCCGAGTTGGAAGGCGTGCTGCAGCGTCCGAAGTTCAGAGAGCCCATTTATCGGCTTGGTGTGAGGATTGCCGATCTGTTTGATGGCTATGCCGCCCTGATTGAGCGCGTGGAACCTGCTGATCTGGGAGGTCCCGTCAGTAGGGATCCCGACGACGATCAGGTCCTGGCTGCGGCCGTTGGTGGCCTCGCCGATCTGATCGTCTCTGGCGATGACGACCTCTTGGCCTTGGGCAATTTTCAAGGGATTGCGATAGTTCTTGCCAGGGAGGCCACGAGGCGCCTGCAGGAACCAGAGGGCCAATGGGATAAGCCTTGATCAGCTCCACGCCCTCAAACCGCCAACGCCAGCTCCGGCACGAACGCCGCCGGAATCGCTCTGTGCAACCGCCAGCGAATCGCCATCGGCCGCTCGCCCTCGTGGCTCACGTAGTCGGCAAAGCCCAGACACAGAAACGGCATCGTCACCCCGCCGCGCCTGTTCTCCTCCCGCACGAACAGCATCACCCTGCTGCCGCGCTCAACGTGGTGGATGTATCTCTGCCCGGTGGCGGACGCTTCCCGGGTGAGGCTCTGGCTCTCCCAGTGGAACTCCCACGGAGAGATGGCGTAGTCGTTGTAGCGGGTGGTGGGGGAGAACAGGCGCTCGGACTTCTTGAGGGTGATGAAGAAGACGTCGCACTGGGTGGCTTCGTCAAAGAACACCCCCTCCCGGCCGGGGAAGGGGCGAGCCTCGTTCAACAGCCCAAAGGCGGCGAACACCTCGGCGCGGGAGTAGCGGCCGTGGAGTTTGAGGGGAACGGGGGGCGGATCGGCGCGGTCCCAGTCGAGCGGGCTCACCAGGTGGTCGGTGCGCTCGAGTAGCAGCGCGAACAGCTCCACCAGCTCGGCGCGGATCGCGGGGGCGGCCCAGAGCCGCCCCAACGCCTCGGCCAGGGGCAGGTGCTGGCGGCCGCTGCCCCACAGCTGGGCCATCAGCATGCGCCAGCTGCGTTCCGTCTCCGGATTGAAGCCCGCTGGGTCCGGCGGCGCCGGGCGCTGCAGCTGATCCACCAGCCAGCGCAACCGCTCCGGGTCGTCCAGATGCAGCAGGCCGCCGGCGATCCCCCGCCCCAGCCGCTCCTCGTCGCCGCTGGCCGCCCCGGCACCCCACCCCAACTCCCGCTGCAGCAACGCCCACGACCCCGCCACCCGATAGAACTCCCCCACCTCCATCCCAAGCCCCTCCAGCAACCCCGCCAGCGAACAACGCCCGAGGCGGCGGGCTTCGGCGAGCAGCTGGGGCCGGCGCGTGGGCAGCGACTCGCGCAGATTGGCCAGCACCCGCTCGCTGGACACCCGATCGAGCTGCAGGCTGCAGCCGGCCGGCAGGAAGGGAAACCCGTCTTTGATCTGTTGCTCCAGCTGGTCGCGCGTGCCGCCGAGCAGGGCGCGGTAGCGCAGGTCGAAGCGGAAGTTCCGGTGCGCCTGGCCGATGAAATCCAGCACCGTGAGGCAGCTCTTGCCCCGGCAGAGACGCAGACCGCGGCCGAGCTGCTGCAGGAACACGATCGCGCTCTCGGTGGGCCGCAGGAACAGCACCGTGTCGATCTCGGGGATGTCGAGGCCTTCGTTGAACAGATCCACGGCGAAGAGGATCTGCAGCTCGCCGGAGCGCAGGCGGCGGATCTGCTCGGCGCGCTGCTCCCGGGGGCTGGAGGCATCCAGGGCAGCGGCGCGCAGGCCGGCGGCTACGAACTTGCGGGCCATCCAATGGGCGTGCTCCACGCTCACGCAGAAGCCCAGGGCCCGCATCGAATCCAGGTTGGTGACTTTGTCTGCGAGTTCGCGCGGGATCAGGCGCAGGCGGGCGTCGTCGGCGGTGTAGAGGTTGGACAGGGCTTCGCTGGCGTAGCCGTTGCGGCGCCACTCGATCTGCGAGAGGTCGGTGCCGTCGTGGAGGCCGAAGTAGTGGAAGGGCGTCAGAAGGCCCTGCTCCAACGCGCTCCAGAGGCGCAGCTCGGCGGCAATCCGGCCATCGAACCAATGGAGGATGTCCTCGCCGCCGGTGCGCTCGGGCGTGGCGGTGAGGCCTGGCGGCGGTGGCGTGGTGGAACTCATCGACGATCACCACGTCGAACGTGTCCGGCGCCAGGTCCGCCGGATCCAGCCCAGCGAGCGACTGCACCGAGGCGAAGACGTGGCGCCACTGGCTGGGACGCTGGCCATCCACCAGCAGCTCGCCGAAGGAGCCATCGCGCAGCACCTGGCGGAAGGTGGCGAGGCTCCGGAGGTACGGCCCGCTGAAAAGGTGGCACTGAATACAGGAGAGCAGTACGCCTGTTCTCTAGGATCACTTCGGCACTGCATCTAGTGTGCACGGGACTTCAGAGCGCTATGGCTGCCCCCCTGACATGGGTCTCAACCCCTGCTCTCGGCCAGGGCAGATCGAGCGGTGGCAGCGCGGCTGCCGAGCTCTTCGAGGGTGGTGGAAGCCAGCGTCGTCGATCTCTCCTCGAGACTCTCGTTCGTGAGATCTGTCAGAACAGCACTGATCAGCGGATCGGTCGAAAGGCCGCCGAGGTCTGTTTCGACCTGATCCTTCTGCGAGGAGATGAGCGCGTTGCCTTTCTCTCAGCCATGAACTGGGAGTCGCTGCGCCCGCATCTGGCTTCTGTGAAGGGGGCCGGGGGAGCTGCCCTGACGCTCCGTGCCGGTATCGACGCCATGGAGGCCGAGACGCTCGTCTGTCTCCGGATCAGCGACAGCGGCACGGCGGGGTTGACCGGAGATGACTGGGACGAGGAAGGAAACTTCCGCCGTCTCTGTGTCCAGAACTTCTCGACTGGGGAGGAAACAGGTCGTGGCGGAAGCTTCGGCCTCGGCAAGGCTGTGAGCTGGATGCACTCCCGCCTGCTCACGGTGCTGTTCACCTCCTCCGTCCACGGGATGGAAGACAGGGGGCTGCGGGTGTTCGGCCGCAGCGAGCTGCCCGCCCATGAGCTGGGTGGAGAAGCTTTTCTTGATGGCGCCTACCTCGGGGTGGCAGCGGAACGGGATGGGATCCCTGTGGCCCTGTCCGACTGGCGTGAGGCAGAGGCAGCCAGCCCGCTGCAGCTTGATCGCGCCGGCCTCAGGGGTTCCGGCACATCACTTCTGATCCCGGCATTCCATGAGCCTGATCGAGATGATGTGGGTAGCTTGGGGATTCGTGAGCCTGAGGAGCTCTGCCGCGATCTCACCGACGCTGCAGCAAAGTGGTTTTGGCCCGCCATCAGCTGGGGTCGCCTGAAGGTGCGCTCCCGTGTGCTGGCCTCCGGCGAATCTCGGGCCAGTTTCGAAAGCAGGGCTGAGGTGAGTGGGCTTTGGGCTCCCTTCCTCGCGGCCTCCCGGGCGGAACCCGCTGGAGAGCCGGCGCTGGTGCCCGGTGATTCTGCTGCCACCGACATCACCGGATTCCCCCTGCCCAGCCGTATCCACCCCGAAGACCGACCCGAGCTGCTTCACCCGGCTTTGGAGACCATGATCAGGGTCGGGGTGACACGTGTCTCCCCCAGTGAGGCCTGCCTCCCCTGCCGGTCCACGATCGCCATGATCCGTGGCGCCGGGATGGTGGTGGACTATGCCGAAGGGCTACGGCTCCAGGACGGAGGCAGTTACTGCGCGGTCGCCCTTGTCGGATCCGCGCTGCTTCACACGTTTCCATCCGAGGCGCTGGAAACCTGCAGAGAATTTGCAGGAGATGCCGAGGAATATTTCCGTGCCGCGGAGCCCGTCACCCATGACGATTGGATTCCCACCACACGCAGGTTGCGTGAAAGTTACGACTGGCGAGGCTCGGCTGGCCGGCTCAGGGGTCTTCGGGCTGAGATACGTCAGCTTCTCCAGCTTCGCCTCCTCAGTGCCGATGAGCCTGCACCGGATGCAGGCCCCGAACTTCTCATGCGAATGCTGAGCCTTGGAGAAGGAGCCGCGCCGGTTTCCTCCGCCACAAGGGGAGAGAAGCCACGATTGGAGGTGCGTGTGGATCGCGAAGGATCATGGTTTGATCCGCAACGGGGTGGCTGGGCTGTCCAGGGGGAGTTGATCCGCTACGGCTGCGATGACGATTCTGTGACGGCCGGGCTGAGTTTCCGCAGCATCGCCGATTCCGGCCAGGGTGATTCGTGGCGAATCTCCGGGCTTGAAATTCACGGCTCTCAGAAGAACCTCACCATGACAGACACCGATGGCCGTCGTTTGGTCTTTTCCGTGGCGCGTGGGTTTTCTTCCGTTCCTTTTCGCTGTCTCGTGTCCCCCCCCGCGGGTGTCGATCCGGCGCTGACCGGTTTCCGTCAGGGAGGTTGATCCAATGGAATTCCTTCCCTGGCGAACTGTTGATCTCGATGGGGCCTTCCGCGTCACGGCTCCTGAGAGCATCGCTGAAGAAGTTATTCAGGAGGTCAGCAATGCTGTCACGTTCCGATTCCGTGGTGATCTCAGTGATGTGCGGCTGGAGGTCCTGCTCACCCCCCCTTGGGGCTGGGAGGAGTGCTTCCTGCCTCACGAACAGGATGATCCACCCGCCCAGTTTCTCTGCAGACTGATCAGTCGCTCCACCGGCCGTCGCTTGGTGGTCCCCTTGGAATCCGATGGCCTGGGTCTGTGGTTTGCGGATATCGCGTACACAGCTCTGCTCGATGGTGAGGAGATCCGCGCCGAGGCCCTGCTCGTGCGGACCGGTGAGCCTCAGGCATCGATGGATGGTTTCGGCTGCAGGAGGGGGCAGATCCTCGGCCGCAGCAGAATTCACACCGTTCGATTCTCCGGTCGTCCACGTTCCGCAGAACCTCTCTTCCACTTGCGCTGGGAATCGTTCCCTTCCGGAAACAGCCAGCAGCTGTTCCGGATCCTCCCCGGTGAACCACCCACGATCGAACTGAACGCGGCCGTGAGCGCTCCACTGCGACGGCTGCTCATGAGCCGCTCGCGTCGGCGGAACGGCGGAGCCCTGCTGCGCGATGCGCTCTTCAGCTCCGTCTGTGCCACTGTCTGGCCCGTGCTGGTTTCCACAGCACTCCACGAGCTCGAGACCATTGCCTCAGCGGATCCTGGTGCCACGCCCGAGGAGGCCATTGATCAGCTGGGCAGCTGGCAGAGGCGTCTGCTGGCACTGTTTGCGGCAGGGCTGGCCGGTGTGGATCTTGAACCCCATGCCGCGCTCCCGCAGCTTGTCCTTGAACTCAGGCGCCCTGGGGGCTTCATGGCCCTCATGCTGAGGTTGCCTGCCCTGATCCAGCAGGAGACCAGGCTGGTCAGGCTGGCCGAGTCGATGGCGGAGGGGGCTCATCTCCCACTCGACACTGACATTTCCGGCACAGCCGCTGAAATCGCACCCATTGTGGGGGTGGACGTGGCATGAACAGCTTTCTCCAGAGGCTGCAGTGCCCCGTCAGCGAGCAGGGCTTGGTCGAGGCCCTGCGAAAGTCAGGCGAGTTGCCCGTGAGCGACCTTTCCAGCCGGGTGGACCTGAGCCGGTTGGATCAGACTGTCCGGGAGGCGATCGCTTCAGGTGTGAAGGAGTCGGCGCTTGATGCCTTCCTGGTCGAACCCCTTCACCTCACTCTCCGCGGTATGGGTGAGGCCCTTCGAACGGACATGCGCATCTGGCACTGGCTCACCGTGGTGCACTACCCCGAGCTGGTCTGGCTCCGATGGAGGGGTTCGGTGCCTTCTGATCCCGAAGAGGGCTTTGTGCTCGGGAACGGCCGAAGGCCGGTGCCCGCCGTGCGTTTTCTGGGCACGGCCTCGATCAATGGTCATGGCCGCAATACCTTTGCCCGCCTCTTTTTTGCGGCCGATCGTCTGATAGGCACAAGTGGCAACGATTATGATCTCGTCCGGAGGCTCTTCAGCAGCCAAGAGCTTCATCTTGGTCTCAGTGACCGCGAATACGGTCTGCTTCCCCATGTGAACCGCGTTCTCACCCGCAGACTTGCCGATCTGCCGGATCAACAGGTGAGAGCCGGTGTGAGGAGCCTCAACGCTCTTGGCGGTTCAATCTGTCTCGATCTTCTGGGTGAGGAGGAGATTGAGCGGCTGGTGTCTCCCGATCCCGTCCAGGCTTCCTGCAGATTGTGATGGCGAAATCAACTGTTGTTCAGGCAGATCCTCACCGCTTGAAGGCGCTGAAGGGCCCTGAGCAGAGGCTGGAGGCGCATCCCGAGGCCTGTGAGCTGGATGCACTGCCAGCGCATGTGCGCAAACTGAACGGCAACAGACCACTGGCGGTGGATCTGTTCTGCGGTGCCGGAGGGCTGAGCCTCGGCTTGCATCGCGCCGGATTCGAGGTGATCCTGGGGGCAGACATCCGGCCGGATTCAATCGCCACCCACCGTCACCACTTTGGGGGATGCTCCCACAAGGGTGATCTGAGTGATCCGGAAGAACTCCAGAGGATCATTCTGCAGCTCAACCGCTGCGGAGACATCGCACTGGTGGCTGGAGGACCACCCTGCCAGCCTTTTTCCCGGAACATCCGCTGGCGCAAGCACGACGAGGATGTGGCTGGACAGCACTGGGAACTGAACAGCAGTCGGAGGGAACTCTGGGAATCTTTCATGACTGTGGTGGAAGATGTGAGGCCTAGGGCCTTCCTCATGGAGAACGTTCCCGACATCGCCCTTACGGGCGACCAGGAGATCTTCAGAAGTGTGGTGAGCCGTGCAGAAGCGTCCGACTATCGCGTCCATGCCCGGATCGTCTATGCCTGGGAGTACGGCGTGCCGCAGCTTCGGCCCAGGTTGTTCATCGCCGGGACCCGCATCGGCTACAGCTCACCGCTGCAGTGGCCCGAACCCGAATACTCGGATCAGGGTTCGGCGCCATCATTGATGGATGCCATCAGTGATCTGCCTCCCCTTGAGGGTGACTGGTGGGAGGAGTGGCAGACGCGTGAGCACTATGACGGCCCGTCCACCGCTTATCAACGGCTGATGCGCGACTGGTTGCCGGTGGAAAGGAAAGAGGTGTATGACCACATCACTAGAAAGGTGCGTGAAGACGACAAATGCACCTTTCAGTTGATGCGATCCACCGGCAAGAAATACCACGAACTGGAGGATGAGCATCGGCGGTATCAGGTCACGAGTCGGGCCCAACGAGAGGGCCGCATTCAGAAGGAGAGCGGCAAGGAGCACAGCTTCGGCAACAAGTACAACATTCTCAGACCAGATGAACCTTGTATCACCATCACGGCGCATATGTCAAAGGATGGCTACTGGTACATCCATCCCTCGCAGATCCGCACGCTCTCCATACGTGAGGCAGCGAGGGTTCAGTCTTTTCCGGATGGCTTCCGGTTTCACGGCACACCCTCCAACCGGTTTCACCAAGTGGGGGAAGCGGTCGCCCCGTTGGTGGGCCTCGCACTGGGGAAGGCACTTCTCAGGGCTGTTGATGACTCTGAAGCCAGCAGCGACTGGAGGCAGCCGGAGGATATCCGCACAACCTTGGTCTGCTGGTACAGCGCTGAACCAGGGAGATCACAGCTCCCATGGGCGAGACAGAAAGAGAACGGCGATGAGATTCCTGAGGTTCTTCGTGCCTGGCGGGTGTTTCTTGGAGAGCTGATTGTGGCGTCGATGAAGCCCGCCCAGCAGCAGCAGTTCTGGAAGAGACTTCAGAGCCGCTGGCCTGATCATGAGGCATTCCTTGCAGATCCAGAACACAGCAGGCGCCGTGCTTTCCGCAGCCTTCAGCTTGAAAGATTCGAACATCTCCTTCACCAAATCGCCATTGAACTGCAGGAAAATCTGCCTTGGAGTGAGTGGGTGCGTCGAGAACTCGATGGACTGGGTCGCGACAGGATCAGACAGTGTCTAGCCATGGTCGGTATCACAGAGGATCGATCTTGCAGTGTCGGCCTTGGTCGAATGGTGGGACGAGTGCTTGCGATTGATGATCTAGTACACAGCTCATCAAGACAACAAAGAGAGCTTCACCTTGGTCTCATGTTAGGAGAAGATTCTGAGGGGAGGGTCTACAGGGCAGCCGTAGCCTTAGCAGAACGTTGGTGCGGCGTAGAACCAGTATGCGATGGAAACAGAGGCACCGATGAAGAACCTTGCCCACTAGCGAGCTGTTGCGCGTTCAACATGGGCGCTGTACGGCCAATCGGTTGATTTTCGCGCCATTTAGCATGGAGCTGCAGCAGCATTGGAATTATGTCGGTCAATAAACTGTCGAATCAGCATAACTGGAATGGGTTCGATTCCTTCAATTGGAATAACGAGAAGGTGGGTTGCCCCTTCTAGGCTTCCCGAACCTACTGCGCAGTTATCGTCCAAGGAAAAGCCGGCTTCGGCTAGCTTAAGCTCGTTTGCATCCCAGGCAACAAGAAGATGTATTGACATTAAGTGCTTACTGTCTTCTCTTAGGTCGTCGATTAATTTTTCTAGCTTATACTTGAACTCAATTACAAGCCTTAGTGGCTCTTCTCCGTGGCCCAAGGCATATAAAGCCCTTACATCATAGCGTGCGCTATATCCAGTAGTAATCGTCTGATATCGTGTTAAGATCTTGGCACCAATTAGTTCATGAAAAACTGCTGCTACAGCAGCCTCTTGGGCTCCAGGTTGTTTAAGATAAGAGATGGCCGGGAAACGCAAGTCCGGAAGTGCCAAAGCTTCTTCCCACTCTCTCCTTTCTTGTGCTTCACGAGCTGCTCTCGTATCTTCAGAAGGCCTTGGTTTTATCCGTGCGTCACCTTGTTGAAATCTTGCAAGAATGGCTAGGTCGGCAAATAGTCGGGAAACGGCACGCTCGAATCTACGACGATAGTGATGGTTGATGCTCTTGCGCCCCATATCAAAGGGTAACTGATCTGACTCGGCAACAAAATAACAGCGCTTATAGTATGCTGGATATTGGTGGCCAGATGTGGGAGCTGAAATGTCTATACCAGTAGGCATGCCTTTAGTTGCTATGTTAATCGTGCTTCGAAAAAGAGCTGAATCTTGATCGAATACTTCTGATTCCCCAAGTAACTGTAACGGATTGCGCGATATCGCCTCGAATGCGTTATTGCCGGGAAGCATTATCCCGTACACCTTCACTAGCCATCCATCTTGATTATATTCTTTGTGTGCCCATATCACCTTGTCCCAGAAAAATCTATGCCTTGCTTCATCAGTGCCTCGCCTGGCAAATACATTCAGTGCTGCGTCAAGAGTTAAGACAGATCCAGGTGCGAGCATTTCATGGGGCAATGGATATAAAGAAGGAAAGGCAATCTTGATGGGAGGGTCAGAGGACGAAACGTTATACTCAAGATACACAGTAAATTCTGGAGATGTAGATTCATCGTGTAGGCATGTTGTTACCCCGCAAGCCGTTTTGGTTTGCAAGAGAAAAACTAGCTGAGGTAGAGTTAGATCAAAAATATTGATTTCATTCGATCTAGGCGCCAAGCCCTTTAGCACCATCAAGCAATATGACGAGGTGTCGTAAGCTTGATTTTCAAATGAATAATTGTTGCCAATTGACTCGGTAACACTCACTGCTTGGTACTCTGGCCTTGTCGCAGCATGAGTGCCTTCGGCATTCAACCACCCCTTAGCATTCTCGACTATACCAGCGAATTCTGGCGTTGATGTCGTCCTACTTTGAATAAAGAAATTATTGCTTGAAAATAAGGCAAAAGTTAGGCCAACACCCTTTTCCCCAACCTCATTTTGCTGAGCATCCTTGTCGCTTCCGCCTGGGGCCAATATTCTTTCAACTAATGCAGGGCTAAGCCCTGTTCCATTGTCAAGCACTTTAATGCTATTCTCTTCCTTTGAAAAAACAATGTTCACGAAAGAAGGACCCGCATATCCATTGTTTCTTCGACGTGTTATCGAGTCTCTGGAATTCTGCAGTAACTCGGCAAGTATGTCCCAGTAATGATGATAGCTATCCCTTATGCCTTTCAGCTCTCTCCTAATTGCATCATCGGCGCGTGTGTTTAGAAAATCCATGCAAGGCAAAGTGGAGCAGGGCCTTCTATTGCGCCATCATGCTAGCTTGAGGTTTGATCGTGTCAAGTAGGCAAATCTGCAAGATATTGGTTATGTCTCGGGAATAAATCGGTAGGGAACTGCCTCACGCGGCATGATTGAAGAAATGAGCTACGGTGTGACTCATGATTATTTGAAGCCAAGGGATTCCGTTAGTCTTGTTTCAAGGGAGGCGAGGTCCCTGGTTTGGCATTCCCAAACAACGAGTACTCGCCAAGTGGCAGTTGTCAGCCCAATCCAGTTCTTCTTGTCTCTATCTATATTTTGGTGAAACTTGTTGTCCCAGAAAGTCCAATTCGTCTTCGGATTCGTTGTGAATCTGCAGCCAGGATGCCGGTGCCAAAAGCACCCGTGAACGAAAATCACCGTCTTGTATTTCGGTAAGACAATGTCCGGAGTACCAGGAAGATCGCGGCGATGCAGACGAAAGCGATACCCAAGGCGGTGCAGCATTTTCCGAACCGCAAGCTCCGGTCTCGTGTTCCGCCCCTTGATCGCAGCCATGTTGCGGCTGCGCATCGGTGAAACAGAATTCTGATCTATCGGAGCATCGCTACGCTTAGGCACCGCCGAACAGCCTCCTCAGAAGGCTCGGAGGTTCTAATGTAGGTGCCTCTGATGTCTGTGGCGTCTCTGACTGTTGGTCAGAGGAATCAGAGGGTGCTGCAGGCAAGGAGTCATTACTCCTTGGATCGTTGTGGACGCTGGGATCCCGCGCAGCAAGCTCGGATTGACCAAGATGAGCTGAACCATACATCTCCTCACGCCGCAGAAATGTCCTGCGGATCAGGGCACCCAGTTCCTCACGTGGGAGCAGATCGAGCGGCTGTACGACCCCGTAGGCTCGGAGATCCTTGGTGGCCTCCCGATAGACGCGTGTCTGGATCTCAGCGCTGCAGCCGCTGAGCCGCTCCCGCATGGCGAGGTACTCCTCAGCCAGACAAACAGCGACGTGGGGGTTGCTCCCAATGGTTGGCCTCTCGAGGATGTTGCTGAAATCGTCCTCCTTCAGCTCGCGGATTAGACCCCAGCGATCCGGATGGACTGGTCCTCGATCCAGGCTGAGCACGCGGCGATGGATTCGTTGAAAAGCATTGCGTCCCCCGCCCAGAACACGGCCCTTCCATGCCTTGTCGGATTCCGCAACAGCCGATGGAGGCCAGCGCCAGATAGCGACATCCGGAAGCACAACCACGGTAAGGAATGTCCAGCAGGCATTCCGCAGGGATTCACCGCTGGGCACGTCATCGATCCAGAGGGGTTCCCACCCGCCAAGAATCTCGGCCACCTGAAATTCGAACTCAAGGAAGCTGCGCGGACGCCTTTCCGGGAAACCTTGCTGACGGGCAGCTGCAACGATGAGATGGCGAAGAAGTTTCAGCGCAGGCTCTTCAACTGGGAACCCGCCAGTGGCCATCACGTAGGCCTGAGAATTCTTCAGCTCCCCTGTCGGTTCAAGGGTGGAAGGATCTGAGCAGAGTGCCATTTCGGCCATGATCGGCAGGGCGGCACTGTCCGGCAGCTGGGGAATCAGTATGCTCATGCTCCCTCCGACCCTCCGGCAGAGATTGCCTGGCAGCGCTGGCGAAGGACTCCGGGTTCCTTGCTTGCCTGCTCCCGCAGAGCCTGAGTGGCAGGCGTGCCTTCGACACCGAGGCTTCTCAGCCACGCGCTCACGACGCTCCCAAGGGAAGCCTCCGGATACTCCTCCTGGGGGTCATAGCCCAGCTCGTCGATGAGGAGGCAGGAGCTCAGGACACTGGCCATGACGTCGGCCCGGATAATCCAGAGGAGCAGCCCATCCTCCTCGGCGTTGAGGCGTTGGATGAATTCCGATCGGTCACTGTTCAGCAGAAGTGTGACGGAGGAAAGAAGTGGATCGGCAGGGCTCTCAGCCGAAAAAGCAACCATCCACAGTCCATCGCCGAGGCTGCTCTCGGAAAAACTGATGGCGCGAACTGGAAAGCTGGCCAGGTCTCCTTCCAGAGAGAGAACAGCATCTTCACGGTAGAGAACGCTGCCGAGGCGAACCTGAAGACCTGCGATGCTTCCGCCACCGCTGTAGATCAGCAGGGTTGCGTTGATCCTGCTGCAGAGATGAGCCGATGTGAGGCTGTACCTCAGTTCGGCAGGATCAGATGGGATGTCTCTGACAGGCTGATCCAACGCCACGAATCGGCGGCCGGTCTGAAGGGTCGAACCGGTCGAAACAATGAGGGCGACTCGGGCACCTTCGAACAGTGGTGCAAGGCCCGCTTCGGAAAAGAGTTCCTGCGGCTGCCACCCGAGCCGACAGGTGATCTGCAGCTCGGACTGGTAATCCCAGCTTCCTGATCCATCACGGAAATCCCTGAGGGTGTCATCAATTAGGGCCTGCCACTGCCCGGGTTGCCGTACCAGTGGGAAGAGTGTCGGATAGGGAAACGCTGTTCTGCTCATCGCTGATCCCCCTCGATCAGTTCAGCGGTCAGCCCTACGGCCACATAGTCGGGAACGCTTAGGGAGACGAGAATCTCCACACCCTTGGCCGATGGTTCGCATCGCAGGGAGCCATCTTCCGTTTCAAGGCCATCTCCATCGACGGTGATCCCCACGATCTCTGGTGCCCTGCCGTTTGGCGCCACGGGTTCCCTCTCTCTTGCATCACTCTGTACCCATGGAGTGAAGCTGATGATGGCTGTTCCCTCGCTGTCTCCGGTGAGGCGAATCCGGAACGTGGCGACAGGAATCCCATCCCTGAGCTCGGTGCCAAGCGGTGCAGGGGATGACAGCTTCAGAGGGCGGCGCCGACTCGGGCCGCTTCGTGGACTCGGGGGGTGGCCGGCCGATCCCCCCGGCCCAGTGCCGATGAGGGACCGTCCCAGTTCTCCGGCGAGAGCCGCCAGCGACTCCTGCTCCCTTTCCCTGATCCGCATGGCGCGGACTAAGTCCGTTCCGGATAACAATTTCACGCGGTCCTTGATGCGTTTGAGTCCGACATTGACATATGTGCGCTGGTGTGAAGACAGCGACTGATCGGCCTTCGGTTCCCAGTCGTCATGAGCAGGTGGCTCGGACCTGGCGTAAGCCTGCTCAACGACGTTGTCAGGGCCTCGATCACAGATATAGACGGCTCCCCACTGGGTCTGATCAGCTTCATTCAGTGAGCCAACCTGGTACCGGACGACTAGCTCAGCCGGTCGAAGCAGGGCCATATGGCAGAGCTTCTCGGGAATCAGGGCATCATCCCCAAGGTGGATACGGTACCGGTCATCTGCATGGAGCTGAAGAGACGCCTGACACTGTCCGAAGAACCCGATGCGTTGCCTCGGACGTTCACAGAAAACTTCGTCGGTCTGGCTTCTCGCATGCTGAAGGGCCTGTGTGAGAAGCCAGAGAGGCTGAATTGTCGAGGGGTCAGGGAGCTCGGCCTCCTCCCCTAGGATTGACAGCCGGCATGTCATCGGGACGGATCCATTCTCGCGTGAGGTGAACTTCGGCCAGCAATGCCAGAGAAGAATCTCCTGAATTCTCGCCATCAAGCGCTGTTTCTGCCCCAGCCCGGTTAACTCGATACGTCCGTTGTCGTCACGAAGATCCTGTAGTTCAGGATCGAGAATCATCAGCGTTGTCCCACGCTGCTCAGGAGTATGCCGTCCGTACATCCCGAGAGACTGAGCGATCCGAGAGCCCTCTTCGCCTCTCACAGGGTCAACGGATTCCCTTCCTTGGTCTCCGTTACAGTGAACACCCCACCAGTGGCGGCCTGTATAGCGTTTGCCGTCATGGTCGAAGGCCATGCCCAGTGCCTTTGCGATCAGCCGATTTTCCGGCGCTTGGGCAGTTCCTGTGAGCGAGTGAATGACGACCGTGCTGCAGCCGCTGATCCTGAACAGAGCAGACTTGCCGAAGCCGTAGGTACCACCTCCCAGCACCATATCCCGGGGACTGCCGATGTTACGTACGAAGTTCACGAAGTCTGCCACTTCCCCCTCCTGTAGCGCCTCTGCAGCAGAGATCGGTCCACCAAGACCCTTGGTGCGTTCATCGCTGATCTCCATCACGAGTGGCTCGGGCGAATCGAGAAATCGTCGGATACGCCCCGCAATCGGTTCACCGGCATCTTGGGGCGGGAGTTCGGAGAAGAAAGCTCGCATCGCCTCAAGATGATCGCTGTCGAGAACCCTTATCCTGATACGGAAAATCGGGGCCTGTTCACAGCCGAGGGACGCATCCCAGCTGTTCTGGAGGGCCTCTCGGATCACCAGTTCCAGAGGTGACATCGCCGGCTGACCGAGCAGCCGGATCGCTCCGTCAGCGGCAAGATTGCCATCCCGGCTGTAGGGCTCACTGTGGAGATGGATCGGAAACATGTTGTCACTCCATGGCCAGGATCGTGCGGCTCAGATCCTCTTCACTCATCCTGAGGTGAGCGGCGTTCCCAAGCAGCACATCGAATCTGAGCTTCGCAATACCTGGTGGCAGACATCCATCTGCGAAATCAGATTTGCGGATGCGAGGGAAATCATCAGTGACAGTGTACATCGACATTTCATGGAGCGTGAATCGATGTTCAAGCCAGAGATCCTTCTGTTCCTCAAGATAGCCTGCATGAGAGAGGCGCTCTGAGAACTCTTCCTGATCCTGGATGATGGCCAGAATGGAATCCACCAAATCCGGAACACAGACAGGGCCGATAGGATTTGAACTTAGGATGGAGTGGCAGAGATACAGCGAATGACCTTCAGCAGGTTCCAGCTGATCAAGCCCGTTCACTGTGAATCGTGGTTCGCCTGAGAGATGGGAGGCCTTCACCTCGATGTCATCGGTGCCCCACGAATAGTCACAGGCGGATCCCATCGGTCCGTTCCAGCCCTTCCACAGTTCGGGCCGGTGGCGGGCCAAGCGATCGATGAGGAGCAGTTCTCCGGTGAGTCCCAGAATCTCTTCCTGCGAAGGCAGTGGCCCCCCGCTGCGGGAGAGAAGTCGGCGAAAATCAAGCACCGCATCCATGCATGCGCGCGATGGCGTCGCCCCTCCCACGAGGTGATCGACGACTCGGTTGGCCAGAAACCCGAAAGGCTCCTTCAGGTCAGACTCAAGGCAGTCAATGCGTATATAGGTTTCGGCATTGCCTTGGCCATTCTGGAACTGCTGGCGAGTGATGTTAAGCCTCCCGCATCCTGGATTGGGCAACGGAGCACGACCTCCGGGATTGCGGAGCAGGATGCCCCGTGTGCCTCCATCGCCGAGACATAGAAGCGCATCGCCGGAACGTAGACCTTCCACATCGAGCGGCATGGCATCGAGACCGGAAGGACTTGGTCCGAGCCGTTCGATTTGGGCCCAGATCTGCAGCATCTGATCAATCATGGATTGCCCTCATCGTCAGTCTCGAGTGAAAGAATCTCTGCCTCGTCGAACGCCTCCCCCTCTGCAGGGCGTTCCAACTTCACCCTGATGAAGTGGCGTGCCGTGGCTCGCGAGACATTCGGGAACACGATGCCCATGCCTAGGATGTGATGAGCGAGCATCTCGGGACTTTCGAGGCCTGCGAGAAGGGGCAGTCGACTCTGCTGGTCAAGGGGCTTTTCAGGATCCCAGTCTCTTGGCTGAGATTGCCGATCGATTGGATAGAGCAGCAGCAGGGGGCGTTTACCCAGCTCCTCCTCCCGGTAACGCTTCACAGAATCCCAGGAGTCCTTGTCCGTGCTGAAGCCGGGATCCGAGAGACTCCCCAGCCAGGCCCGATAGGCCTCCCGGTTCACGTCCACAAGTACATCCGATACGCCCATCAGAGCCTTCAGATAGATGCGCGAGCGGAGTTCCTGATCTATAGAGCCACCGAAGGGGGAATGGTAGGCAGGATTGATCTTCGAGCGGTTGAGAAGCGTGATGCCACTCACCTCTCCGAAGCTGATGCTGCGACCACCACTGGCCCCGATCACTGCGACATTCCAGGTTTCCATGCATTCCTCGGCTGAATCAAGCTCTGATTCAACGAAGTCGCTGATGCCCTGCATGCTCTCCTTCTCAAGCCTGTAGGTACGCAAGAAACGGACAACAGCGCGATGATTGACCTCAGGGATGAGAACAGAGCTTCCTTTCCTTTCCGGGTCTCTGCCGCTGTGCTGCACAGCCTCCTTCAGCAGAAGGGCTCCAGCTTCCCAGTTGCTGGCATGAAACTCATTGCTGACAGGAAATCCTATCGTCTGTTCATGGGCTCCATAGTAGCTGATATCGCATTGTTCCAGATTCTCCATTACAAGCTTATTCCTCGCCGTGATGCTGAGGCTTGCAATCTGCGGCACGCGGATGGCCATGTCGGCAGGTGTCCAGCCTCTCCGCGTGATCTCTGAGATCTCAGCGCGGATCAGTTCTTCGACATTCACAAGGTCACGGAAAGCGTTGTCAAGCTCTCGGGTCATCCAGATCCGCGGCAGATCCTCATAGCCTCGGCGATAGCCGAACCATCGCCCCATCTGCATCAGTGTGTCGTACTGGTTAGTGGTGCGGATGAAGAAACTGCAGACCAAGCCCTCGATGGTCAGGCCTCTGGCGAGGACGTTGCCACCGATCACGATGGTATGGAGCGGTCGATGCGATGAAAAGTCAAGGCGTTCGGAGAGCTCCGATTCAGAGTTCTCCACGGTGAGGGTGATGGATTCAGCTGCTGCGAGCAGAAGGGGGCTGAGCTGCTCAAAGTCCTCCGCCTCAGCGGGGCAGTCGAGTTCGGCTCTCCTCCCGTCTTCCAGTGAGCTGGATTCGCGCTGCCAAAGCGACCGGAGTTCCTCAATCCGCTGTGCATTTCCTGATCGTAGGTCTTGCAGAACAGCAGCAAGCCATTCGTTGTGAACAAGGTTTCGCAGTCGCCGATGGCAGCCGGCGTAGATGGTCGTATGGATGAGCATGCAGCAGTGATGCTGCTCTTGCCCGCGATGTGCTCTTGCTGCGAGGGCAAGCAGAAAGTAGTCGCAGGCTGCCCTCAGGCTTGGCGTGAGGGCAGGAGTGAAGAGATCACGATTGGTTCTCGAGACAGGCTGTAGAAAGGTGGCGTCGTCATCCGGCACCCTGCGGATGAATGGAAGCTCGGCTTCAAGGTCAGCTCCCTGCTCATCAGCAAAGAGTCTTCTCACACCGAAATATCCTTCCGGCTCAGCCAGCGAAACGATGAATTCACTGGGATAGAGATCTCTGCTCCCATCGACCGAGGTCTCTGCCATCAGGATATTTGCGTACGGAGTTGCCGTATAGCCGACATAGGTGACTCTTGGCAGCTGATCACAAATGTCCCTGATCAGTCCATTGATGCGAGAGACGGCACTTCTGTAGGCTGATGTGTTGATACTGGCCTGGTCACACTCGTCATCAATGATCAGAGTGGGGATGCTTTTGCGTTCCAGCCCTGACAACCTGCTCATGGCTCTCTTCAGCCGCCTGAGCACTGCAGCATTTTTTTTGACCACCAGCAGAGCGCACTTCCCCCGCTCCAGAGTGGGAAGTTTGATCCCATCTTCCAGCCTGAAATCCTGACCTTCCGTTGTCCCAACCCACCAGCGCTCGGGGTTGTGCACCACGACGTCGGTTTCGATCCGTCGCTGGGTCTGCTGACGCAGAATGTTCGTCAGTCCCGCCAAGATGATGACCATCCTATAACCGCTGTCAGCAGCTTTCGCGATTGTTGCCGCCATGCTTGCCGTCTTGCCGCTCTGCACATAGCCGAGCACCAGCCCCTGAAATCTTCCCTCAACTCCTGAATTCGGACAGAGCAGCTCGTTGGTGATTCTTGTGGAGGCCTCATCAATGGAGGAGACGGCCGTCTCACCCCATCCCTTGCTAAGGAGATGATCCCGATACGCGTACCAGTTGGGGCTGGCGTTCTCTCTGGCTCCCAGATACCAGCGGCTCTGTCTGCGGCTGCTGATGACCGGAACCGGAAAGAGCCGCACCAGGCCCGCCTCACGCCTTCGGAGGCCAGCGAGCGCTTCGTCGATCAGCGCTTCCTGATCCGCAGTTAGGCCGGGGAAGGCAGATTTGATCTGATCTCCGGCGGCATCGATCCCGCCGGCTTCCGTCTGGAGCATGAGCTCCAGCTGCATGGTCACCATGCTCAGGAATGGGCTGCTGGCGCCGGCTGCCTTGGGCACGGATGCATAGGGTGTTTCAGCGCAGACCTTACTCAGGTTTTTCGGGATCTGCCTACCTCCATGGCGCCACCGTTTGTCCTGCTAAGCGGCGGTGGAGAGGCTGGAGGAGTCGAAGGAGGCGGCCTAGGCGATCCCAGTACGATGGATCGGCTAAGCCTTGGAGCACATGGCGCCAGGCACGCTCATGGATCTTCAGGCTTAGCTTCTGCTCCTCGATTTCCGCCACAAGCACGGGCCGGCGTTGGGTAATGAGTTTCTGGCCCATCAGACTGCCGGCCTGGCGCTGGATTGCCCGGAATCGGTCCTGAAGAACTTCGACAGCTCCGCGGCGGCTCTCTGAGCTTAAACCTTTCCATCGGCCAGCTCATTGAGTACCCACTCATCGATCTTAGGGTCAGCCACTAAACGTTTGAGCCGACTGTTCTCCTGTTCCAGTTTCTTGGGGCTCTTGGCCTCTGCGGCTTTCATGCCGCCGGAGAGCTGCTGCAAGAATTTGATGGAATGTGCCGACAACTTCAGAGTTTCGTAGACACCGGCGACGGTCTGTCCCTTGTTGAGGAGTTGTTCATCGTTGCGCAGGCTGCGGATGATCTTCTCGGGGGTATGGCGCTTGTGTTACATGGGGCTTGTTTTAGGCAAGTCTGGCCGGCATGGAAGCTTGCATATAGTTTGCTTCAGTTTCTGGGTTCCATGTCAGCCTTGATCATCTAGGCATGCCGCCGCTCCGCCATCAACGGACGAGCCGCCTGCCCCCAGTGCTACATCAAGCCGATCAACGCCAAAAAGCTGATCGTGCAGGTGTTTGCTTGGACCAAACAGACCGCTGGCCTGCTGCAGTTCAAGTCCTGAGGCCTGGCACGAATGCGAGCAGTGTTTCGGCTGCATGTGGTTGCTAGCAATCTGATCCTGCTGGCAAATCTGCTCAGCCCACAGGAGGCTTTGGTATAAAGGCGATGGGCGTGGGCGATCAGAATCAGTGCGGTGCCTAGAAAGTGCCGGAGGTGGCAGGTGGGAACGATCAAATCTGTAGCTCTTGGCCTAATACGATTCTTCATTCATCTTCAAGAAGCTCTTCAAAATATGTGAACTTTGTCCGCACACTCTCGAAGTCGGAATCACTGATATCTTTCGCATGACAATCATTTCTTCCCCCACCCTCAGTTGAGTTAATGTCGCCGAGGTACAATCTTACCCTTTCTTTTTGGTGCTCGCCGAAAAAGCTTGAAAATCCTTCCACCCAGTTTTTCGAGATGATGCTCGACAATTCTAGAAGGAATAAAGGGCTTTGCCCTCCCAATAGATCATCGAAAGAGTAGTCCTTATTCATTAGCCTAGTTCGGCGATCTTCAGTGAGGGACCGATAAACTCTGTTTAAGCAGAACTCATCTATAGGCATTGCGCTTTCATCGCCGTTATTGCACTTCCTGTTTCGCGCTGATTGTTTGAGTGAGCGCTTAATCAACTTTCGGATATTCCGCTCGAGGCGGTTGCGACGCCCTGAGAGCTCAAGCTCCTTCTCCTCTTGGCTTACGCCTCGTTTGCTGTACTTCCATTTGCTACTTAGATGGTCTCTAATGCAGTCAATGGCAATCTCATAGCCCAGAGGGGTTTTGGAGATGATTCCGTATCCTTCCAAGTGGTGAATCAACTCCCTGTTGTTAACTGCGTATTCTTCAAATGTTTCGCTGCCTTCCGTGACCATAATCTTCAGCATCTCATATTCGTCGGGAAAGAATCTCAGCGCATCAACAATAAGTTTTAAGTAGGATGATATATGGTGTAGGCTGCTTTCTATGTGCTTGCTCCAAGTGAGGTTATCAATAAGTATCGGCTTGGATTGATCGGAGAGTAACTTATTGAGTCCGCTGCAGGCTTGTCTTGTCAGAAAGGGATGCCCGCCAAACTTCTGAAGCAAGTAGTATATGGCATCGTCTTTAAATTCAAGCCCCATATAAAAACCGATCTCGTTTAGCATTTTTTTCATTTCTTCAAACCCAAACGACGGTAAATAGATTGGCTTGGCGTGTTGAAAAATTGGATTCTCGAGCCGATTGAACCAATATGTTGACTCTAGAGCACATGGATTCGTGCCACTAATCAGATATGTGCATTTATCTGTATGCAGCTGAGTAAGGTTTCTTATTGCATGCCAAAAATGAATAAAGTCATCATCACTCCGCCATGAGCCAGTCCCAGTCTCGGGAGTCATTCTTTCGATCTCGTCAAACATTAACAATGCCTTGCGCGACTTCTTTGATTCGTAGACTCGAAAAAAGTCATCCGTAAAGAGCTGCTGGGCATTTTTAGGGTCGTACTCAATCTCCTCCGCTGCTACTCGCACTTTCGAACCCAACTTCCTTTTATACTCCTTGATAATATGACCAAGTACCTGGTTCCACCGATTTAAGCCGAATCTGTTGCAGTCAACTAATATCGATAAGCTCTCGTTGTTATCGAGCTGTCGCTGTAGTGCGTATAAAACAGATGTCTTGCCACTTTTTCTTAGGCCGAAAACCCCTGTATTCTCTCCAGCTCGATGCCTGCCTACGCATTCGGCAAGAATGCTAGTTCTTCCGTAGAAGAGGGAGTCATCTTTAAGAGGATTTCTGTAGCAGAATAAGTCCTGACAATGGAACGACTGCCGAAATCGTTGCTCAACAAATGTTGCCTCTCCTATATTCTTCTCCTTGGAGAACAATGCTCCGCCTTCGTGAAAAGCAAAGGGAATAGTTGCAGGGATGTCATTATTCTCAGATAGAAGGGTCTTGATCTTGCTCACGACTGATTCGTCTCTAGATATTATCAGCTGGCAAGCGCTTGACAGCCTGCCTCGCTGTGCCTTCTCCTCAAAGCAAGTTCTTATTGCATCGAAAGCGGCTAAAGTCCTTGGCTCAAATTGCGGATAATCACTAAACAGGCATATTAGCTCTCGGTCAAGCCTGAATGCTTTGGCGATAACGCGGCTGGGTTTAAGCAGGCAAAAGCAATACGTTGAGCGACCATTGCCTAGCTCAACACTAGAAGCGTAGGTTACGGTAAAACTCTTTGATAGCTGCCTGATAAGGAATTGAATCTCTTGCCTGAATTGGTTTAGGTCAACATGTGACCGAATTCCTGTGTCAGCAGTCTTTCCGAGATTCGAGCTATGCACGAGTGGAATCGCACCTTGCTTCCTTATGGTACCCGAATTGCTTCGCTTGGCAAGTATCTCTGGTGGCCCTAGTGTTAGTATGCCGGCTTAACCGTTATCTTGATTGCGCATATTGGGTGCTGCTATTGGGAGAATGTCCCTTTCCTGCATTGGTGCCTACATCGCCTTCGTTCCTGGTAGGACTGGCTGGTTGGTTGGCGATTGGACTGACTGGATAATGCAGTTCCTTTCTGAAGGCGCCTGTGTCGTATTCATAGCCCAAGGAATCATCTGCCTGTTCATATTCTTGTCGTATAGTTCTCCTGAGCCTCTGTCGTACTGGTTTGCTTGCGATATGGATCTATCAAGATGTCTGTCATGCGGAGGACAGTGTGAGCCTGGCGCATGTGTAGCAATTATGGATTACCTTAATGGGCTTGTTTCGCCAGAATCATCCCTTGATGGGCCAAGCTGTTCATAGTCGCCTTACGCCTCGGGTTTAGATGCAAGTGTGGATGAAACTCCGTCTAGAAGGCCGCTTCGTCTGAATTCAACCCCACACGCTCCAGCCACTAATCATGGCGTCCTGGAAACTCTGCAACTCCACCAAGGCGATCCACTCAGGTCGATGCAGCTCCAACCCGTCGGCCCCATGCCGACGCGGGATCACCAGACTGTGCCCCTCGTTCACGGGATAGGCATCGGCGACGCAGAGCGCCAGCTCATTCTCCAGCAGCACCCAGCCGCTGCCCCCAGCGCGCAGAACACACAGCCCGCTTCGCGGTGGCCGTAGCTGGCCTGCACACCGCGGAAGTGGATGCGCCCTCTTGCGTAGACAAACAGCCGTCGCGCTTGCCGGTCTTGCAGCGGAAGCAAAGCGCCTGCAGGTTGGTGATGGCGTCGGAACCGCCCTGGTTCCTGGGGAGGATGTGGTCCACCTCAAGTGCCCGTTGGTGCTCGTGCGCCCCGAAGCACTCGCAGCGGCCCCGGGCCGTGGTGAGCACCTGGTATTTCACCGAGCCGCTTATCGGGGTGTGGTTTCGTTAGCGATGGGCAAACACCTCCTCGCCGCGCTGCTGGCGGAAGGCATCGAGGCGCTGGTGGCACAGCTGTTGCAGCGCATCGCGCTCGGCGTCGCTCAGTTCGTCGCTGTCGATAAGGCTGTAGGCGCCGTTGCCGTAGGCGGTGATGCCGTTGCCGGTGAGCACCTTGCCCACCATGCGCTTTACAGGATTCGTCGGGCCACGTCCTGCGCTGGGGCGGGGCTGCGGCGGCCGAGCAGTTCCATGGGCATCAGGGGTCGGTCTATGGGGCTCTTGCGCATGCGCTTGGCGATGGTCTCGCGCAGGCGCTCCTAGGTGGCGGAGGGGGGCGGGGAGATTGTCGAGGTGGGGGGATGATGCTCAGATCTGCTAATGGCACCGGCAGTTGCGCCCAGCTTCAGAGATTGGGAAGCGTCAGTCCATCGCTGACAGCTCTTCCCCCGGGTCATAGACCCATCCCATGGCCTCGGAGCCTGCCGCCAGGTCCTTGATGTCACATACCAGCAGCACCGGCAGCTGCAGTTGCTTGGCTTCGCGCATCTTGGTGTTGTTGGACGCAAGATCATCCGCCAGCAAAAAGGTGGGCTTGCGGCGCACCGGCACCTTCTGGGCCTTCCGATACACCAGGCCGAGGTGCTGGGCGAGAGCGTCGGCGACGGCGTCAGACACATCGGTCTTGATGAATTCCGTGCCGGCCACCAGCGGCACCGGCAGTGATTTCCAGCCCTCCGGCACTTCAGTCGTCTGCAATTCGGTCTGCACCGCTGAGCGGGGTTGCAGTTCACAGCCGCCGGTGGCGCCGTTGCGCTCAACCGCCACGGCCGCCTCGGCCGGTTTCAGATGGTTGATCCCCTCCAGCAGGGCCTGTGCAAGGGCCCGGGCGTCGACGAGGGCACTGTGGGCCTGCTCCGGGGGCAGGTCCACACCCAGCCGCTGACAGAGTGATTCAAGGCTCTCTCTGCCCTGCATCGTGTTCAGCCCCCGGCCGAGGTTGATGCGGATGCCCGCCACCGCCGCTAAGCGGCGCTCCAAGAAACCCTGATCGAACGGCAGGTTGTGGGCCACCAGCACATGCCCGTCCAGCCGCGCGGCCAGGTCGGCTGCCACGGCCGAAAAGCTGGGGGCGTTCGTCACCATCCGATCGTGGATGCGGTGCTTCTCCTGAGCCTTGCCGCCGGGGATTGCCATGCCGGGATGCACGAGCGTGTCCCACACGTCCTTCAGGAGGCCGTCGGGCTCCAGGCGGAGAACCGCAATCTCCAGGATCCGGTGATCGGCGCCGAAGCCGGTGGTTTCCAGATCGATCACGGCGAAGCCGCGGGCGCCGCTGGGAAGCAGGGAGGCCAGGGGGGCGGGTCCTGCCAGTGGGGCAGGCGCCAAGGAGGTCTCCACGGTTTCCTCGGGCTCCTGGGGCTCCGTCTGCGGCGCTGGCCGGGCGTGGCGAGGCGGGCGCTCACCCTTGAGCGGGATCGCGGACACGAGCAACTCGCGGATCAGCCCAGCCGAGGTGAGGGACCACAGCTCCCCCTCCACCGTGTAGTCGAGCCTGCTGATCCGCTCGATCAGATAGATCTTCGGCGTGGGGTTGCCGCTCTCGCGGACGTTAAGCGCATGGCGGCCCTCCCCCTGCAGCTTGCGGCTATGGATCACCACCTCACGCACGCTGCTCTGCCCCTTGGCATCGGTGTAGTGCACGGTCGCCTTGAGCGGGGCCGATGGCAGCACCGGCGCCACCGTCGCCAGGGTCGGCGCCGGCAGGGTGGCTGAAGCAACCACTGCAGCTGGGAGATCGGCGTGCACAGAGGCCCGGCGCCGAGCTGCACGGAGGCCCCGCAGGATTCCAAAACTCGCGAGCAGCCCGAAGGCCAAGGCCAGGGTGAGCATCACTGCGTTGCTGCCAGTCATCCGATCTCTCCGTGGTGCTTCCGTTCAAAGCGGCCGAGGTCGCCCAGAGCCCCCTGAGGGCACGGCCGAAATGGCACAGGTAGAACAGCAGGGCAGGCCGATTCTCGCCGACTCGGGCCAGGGCAGACCCGGTTGAGCCCGGTTCTGGGCCAAGCAACTGTGCAGCAGGCATGACCTCACTGCCTGGGTTTTGAGCTTTCCTCATCGTCCTTTCTCGGCCCTGCGCCACTATCCAGGCTGGAGTACTGAAATCACGCCAGCTAGAATAGTCAGAGCAGCTCTTCATCTTCTTGGTTATGCATCAGATGAATAAGTCAAGCACCACGGTGTTGCCGCTGCTGGCTTTGAGCTTGATCTCAGTAACACTCCCTAGACCGGCCTCTGCACAGGATGATGAAGAGGAATTCACCTGCCGCGACGGCCTCTTCGGCACACGCTCCTGCCAATCCGACAGCGGCACCACCATCAAGAGCAGGCCCGACCTGTTCGGCAACACCAACTCCACCATCACCCGCCCAGACGGCTCCACCACCAAATGCTGCTCTCGCCAGGGCCTGTTCGGCACGATCACCACTGTCTGCGAGTGAGGGAGATGAGCCTGCGCGCGGGCTGGGATCCCGTCCTTCGCACGGGATGACGTTCGGGACGTATCGGGCGCAGGCATGATCCTGTCAATAGCTGCGACACCGATGGAGCGGAACACACCCGGCACCCTCTACTTCATCACCGAACAGGATCCGTTCGGCGATACCAGTGGCAGTTACGTCAAGATCGGCCTAGTTCGCGACAACGACACCGGTCGCTCCAGCCTCGACCGTCTGCTCGAGCACCAGACCGGCAATCCCAGGATTCTCGTGGTGGCCGAATCGCTCACCACCACGGCTCCGATCTCCGAGCTTGAAACATCGGTGCACCAGCAACTGGCCCGCCACCGCGTCAGTGGCGAGTGGTTCCGCGCCGGGGGCGAGGGCATCCGCCCCTTTGTGGATGTAGCCGAAGCGATCCGCCGCGAGCTGGAACATCTCCACACCCATTCGTCCGAGCTGGAGACTCTTGCCGCCACCGAGGACACCGCAGAGGAACTGCTGCCGGACAGCGAGGCGAAGGACATGCACCACGAGATGGTCGGGGTGGTGCGCGCCATCAAGGAACGCAAACAGCAACTCAATCGAGTGGCTCTAGAGCTTCAGTTGTTCGGGGGCACAGAAACGTCAGACATTGAGGGCATCTGCGGCCACCATTACACGAAGGCTGGCAGCCGTTTCGATTCCAGTGGATTCGGCCAGGCCTACCCCGATCTGCTCGCAGAACTGGGATCAAGCCGGATCCAGTCGCGATTCAGCCTGCGCCAGGCGCCGAAGCTTACACCGTCTGACGACATGAATCCCCTCAAGGAGCTCTGCGCAGCGCAGACCATCGCCGGATCGGAACCGCTGAAGCTTGCTCGCTCCTCCCGGACCGAGGCCCTCCACGCCGACTGGATCGAGCTGCACAGCGGCCTGCAGCCTTTGAAGCAGAAGGAGGATCTGTTGGAGGCTCGGATGAAGCTGCTCTGCGGACCCGCCGCTGCCCTCAAAGGCATCTGCAGCTGGAAACGAACCACCATCCGCACCATCTCCCAGAAGGAGCTGCTCCCCAGCCACCAGGAGCTGGTGGACGCCTTCACCATGCCAACCGCCCCGCGCTGGAGTTTCAAAGTGAACCCATGGCGGCCATATCGGTTCTGATCAGTCTCACGACCACAAGAGGAATGACTCGCATCGTGATCCAGTGGCACCGGGCGCTTTCTGCGTTGTAGCTGAGGTTGTTCAGGCTGTCGTCAGCAGGCCTGATGCCCTGGGATGACACCCCGCACCCCACCCCGCGGCTCCTCAGAATCCCCCTCCCGCCTCGGAATCAGAAGCCAGTGCGGATGAAACACCGTCTGCCCCGCCGCCTCGCCTGAGTTCAGCCCCCCTCTTGCGTTGAGCAAACCAGCCCAGCCGCTGATCGACGCGTCCTGGGCACTCAGCTGCTCCCGCCGCAGCTTCAGCACTTCCACCACGGCGTTCCACTCCGCCTGGTGCAGCTCCAGCCCGTCGGCCCCATGACGACGCGGGATCACCAGGCTGTGCCCCTCGTTATCCAGCAGCACCCGGCCGCTGTCCTCCAGCGCGCAGAACACACAGCCCGCTTCGCGGTGGCCGTAGCTGGCCTGCACACCGCGGAAGTCGGTGCGCCCTCTTGCGTAGGCAAACAGGCGTCGCGCTTGCCGGCGTTGCAGCGGAAGCAGAGCGCCTGCAGGTTGCTGATGGCGTCGGAGCCGCCCTGGTTTTTCGGGATGATGTGGTCCACCTCCAGGGCCCGCCGGTGCTCGTGAGCGCCGCAGCACTCGCATCGGCCCCGGGCGCATCGGTGAACCCTGTCTTTCACCGAGCTGCTGATCGGGCTGCGGTGGCGGCTGCGGTGGTGGGCAAACACCTCTTCGCCGCGCTGCTCGCGGAAGGCATCGAGGCGCTGGCGGCAGAGCTCCAGCAGCGCGTCGCGCTTGCCATCGCTCAACTCGCCGCCGCCGATCAGGGTGTAGGCGCCGTTGCCATAGCGGGTGATGCCGTTGCCGGTGAGCACCTTGCCCACCATTCGCTGCCCTGGATCCGCCGGGCCACGTCCTGTGCCGGGGCCGGGCTGCGGCGGCCGAGAAGTTCCAGGAGCATCAGTGGCTGGTCGATGGGTCTCATGCACATCCGCTCGTCGATGAACTCGCGCAGGCGCTGGTAGGTGGTGGAGGGGGGCGGGGACATGGGGGCATCCTGGCTGGGGTGAGACGGGGGGTGGCACTTGTAGACGAGAAGACCATCACCCTCCGATGGATGTCCCACACCAATCGGCACGCCCAGCCGCGGTACCTACGATGCGGCCAGTGAAGGTTGGTCAGATCGTGCGTACCTACTCCGCCGTGATCGAACGCTGCAGCGAGACAGGTCTGCTTGTGGGCCATGTGCCTGGCTTCCCCGGCGCCCACAGCCAGGGGGCGACGCTCGACGAGCTGCAGGCCAATCTCCAGGAGGTGATCGCCATGTTGCTGGAGGACGGCGAGCCGAGCCTGGAGAGCGATTTCGTCGGCCTGCAGCAGATCGTTGTTCCGGCTTGAACGTGGGCTCGACACCGGTTCTCAAGCCCTCGGAGGTGGTCGGCATCCTGCGGAAACTGGGTTTTGAGCTTGTCCGTTAACGCGGATCCCATCTGCAGTTCCGCGATGCACGTGGACGCGGCACCACCGTTCCAGCCCATCAGGGCCGTGACATCGCGCCACCGCTGCTTCGTCAGATCGCCAAGGACATCGGCATGACCATGGAGGAATTCCTTGGCTACCGCTGAACGTGGCAGTTGCCCATAGCCCTGGGGGCACAGCGCTTGAAGCTCATCGCTTGGCCCTCGATCACCAGGTCGGCAACGGCGATGCAAAGCGCCTCCAGGTTGCCGATGGCGTCGGAGTTGCCGTGGTTCCTGGGCACGATGTGGTCCACCTCTAGGGCCCGCTGGTGCTCGTGCGCGCCGCAGCACTCGCAGCGGCCCCGGGCACGGGTGGGCACCCTGTACGTCACCGAGCCGCTGATCTGGCTGCGGTGGCGGCTGCGGTGGGCGAACACCTCTTCGCCGCGCGGCTCGCGGAAGGCGTCGAGGCGCTGGCGGCATAGCTGCTGCAGCGCGTCGCGCTCGGCGTCGCTCAGCTCGTCGCCGCCGATCAGGCTTTAGGCGCCGTTGCCGTAGGCGGTGATGCCGTTGCCGGTGAGCACCTTGCCCACCATCCGCTGCCCAGGATCCGCCGGGCCACGTCCTGCGCTGGGGCGGGGCTGCTCCTCCCCAGCAACTCCATGAGCATGAGGGGTTGGTCGATGGGGCTCATGCGCATCTGCTTGGTGATGGTCTCGCGCAGGCGCTCGTAGGTGCCGGAGGGGCCGGGGACATGCAGCCAGAGTGGACCGTGGTCGCGTCGGGGGCCAGTGGCGGACAGCAGAATGGGAGCCATGGATCCCAGACAGCCACCCACGCTTGAGCGGCTCAGGCAGATGGCCCCCGAGCTGCTCGCGCTCACAGCTGCCCACGGTGGCCAGGATCTTCGCGTCTTCGGCTCTGTGATCCACGGTGCGGCAGGGCTGCAGAGCGACGTGGACCTGCTGGTGGATTTCCCCTCCAGCCCCAGCTTCGAGCAGTACATGGACCTCAAGCTGGCCCTGGAAGACCTGCTCAGCGCCCGGGTGGACCTGGTGACGCGCCGCGGTCTTCGCCCTGAACTGCGGCAGCGGATTGAGCAGGAGGCCATTCCGCTTGCCTGAACGGGGAAGTGCCCGCAATTGGCCGCTGTTCCTCCAGGACATGCAGCTGTGCTGCTCCAAGGTGCTCCGATATAGCCAGGGACTCACCAGGCAGCAATTTCTTGCTGACGAGATGTTGGTTGACGCCGTACTCCGCAACCTGGAGGTGCTGGGTGAAGCGGCGAAACAGATCCCGCCAGCGGTCCGTGAGCGGCACCCCCAGCTGCCCTGGCGACGCATTGCTGGCCTCCGCGATGTTCTGGCGCATGCCTACTTCGGCTTGGAAGAAGACACCATCTGGCAGATCGTTTCCGAGAGCATTCCGGCTCTGGCTGACCAGTTGGACCAAGTGGTTGAGGCTGAGCTCTGAAGGCGGCTGAGGTGCGCAAACACCTCTACGCCGCGCTGCTCGCGGAAGGCATCGAGGCGCTGGCGGCACAGCTGCTGCAGCGCGTCGCGCTCGGCGTCGCTCAGCTCGTCGCCGCCGATCGGGCTTTAGGCGCCGTTGCCGTAGGCGGTGATGCCGTTGAAGGTGAACCTTGCCCACCATGCGCTGGCCAGGATCCGCCGGGCCACGTCCTGCGCTGGGGCGGGGCTGCTCCTACTCAGCAGCTCCATGAGCATGAGCGGTTGGTAGATGTGGCTCATGCGCATGCGCTTGGCGATGCACTGCCGCAGGCGCTCGTAGGCGGCGGAGGGGGTCGGGGGCATGGCGGAATCCTGGCGGGTGTGACGGGGGTGGCACTGACAAAGGAGAAGCCTTGCTGCCATGGCACTCATGCGCTCTCCTTCACCCCACAACGGCCTGGCGCCCAGAGCCCATCAGCGGGTCAGCCCCGTGGGCACGTAGCACGCGCGCTAACATGGAAGGGCCGTTTCGGGTTGAGTACTACAACGCTCGTGTTCGCGAGGACATCGAGGACTGGCCCGTGGATCTGCTGGCGCGATGCGACGAGCTGCTCGACCTCCTCGAAGATCACGGTCCCGAGGTCGGGCTTCCTCACTCCAAGGCCATGGGTGGCGGAATGTTCGAACTCAGGCCCAAAGGCCGTTCAGGTATCGGCCGGGCCTTCTACTGCTTCTGCAGTGGGCGAGTGATCACCGTGCTCCATGTCTTCGTGAAGAAGACCCAGAAAACACCCAGGCGTGAGCTCCTCATCGCTCGCGAACGCCTCAGGAACGTCAACCGCCATGCCTGACATCCCCTATCAACCCGTCATCCGCAATCGCGGTGCCGAACGCGCCCGGCTCGATCAGGTGCCGGGCTACAGCCAAGCGCGGCAGGAGGCCGCCGGGGAATTCCGTCTGCTCAGGCAGCTCTTCGAGGCACGCCAGCGGGCCGGTCTCACCCAGGAGGAGGTCGCCGTGCGGATGGGCACCACGCGCAGCGCCATCAGTCGGCTCGAGGGATCCCGCAAGCACCTGCCCGCACTGTCTACTCTCCGCCGCTACGCCGATGTGCTCGGCTGCGATGTGGAGATCCAGCTGGTGCCTCGAACCCCTGATGAAGCTTCACCGCCTTGTTGAGCGGCGGTGGAAGGAATCGAGGCGCTGGCGGCACAGCTGCTGCAGCGCGTCGCGCTCGGCGTCGCTCAGTTCGTCGCCTCCGATCAGGCTGTCGTGGCCATTGCCATAGGCGGTGATGCCGTTGAAGGTGAACCCGCCCCACCATGCGCTTCCCAGGATCCGCCGGGCCACGTCCTGCGCTGGGGCAGGGCTGCGGCGGCCGAGCAGTTCCAGGAGCATCTGCGGTTGGTCGATGGGGCTCATGCGCATCTGCTCGGCGACGAACGTGCGCAGGCGAAGGAAGGCAGCAGAGGGGCTGGAGGCCATGGAGTGATGCTGGCGGCTGCCGGGCGGCCGGGCCAGGTTTGGTTTTGGGCGGCCCGTCAGGCCATCGCCCCTGCTGGAATCCCTTCGGGCTCTGCCGCGCCAGTCCCCCACCCCAATGCTGATGACAAAAGGCACACAGGGTCTTAGGGTGTTGCCATGAAGCCCTTTCGCTGGAGCTCAGGCAAGAACGAGGTCCTTCAGCTTCAACGAGGCGTTTCCTTCGAGGCCGTGGTGGTCGCTATCGAATCCGGTGATCTGCTCGACATCGTTGAGCATCCGAACCAGGGCCGCTACCCAGGCCAGCGCATTCTTGTCGTTCTGATCTCCGGCTATGCCCATCTGGTGCCTTATGTCGAGGCTGACGATCACCTCTTTCTCAAAACCATCATTCCCAGCCGTAAAGCCACCATCGCCTACCGCCCAGGAGACGCACCATGAACCCCCTTGATCACGAAGAGCAGGAAATCCTGGAAGCCTTCGAAGCGGGCACGCTCCGTTCGGCGGCTACGGCTGCAGAGCGCTCCCGCCTGGAAGCCTCCGCAAGGTCAACGGCCACCAAGGATCAGCGCATCAACATTCGCCTCACCAGTGAGGATCTGGGCGCCTTGCGTGCCCGTGCCCTGCAGGAGGGCATTCCCTACCAGACCCTGATCAGCAGTGTCCTTCACAAGTATGTGAGCGGCAGGCTTCTC
The DNA here is from genome assembly GCF_034931305.1 of Cyanobium gracile UHCC 0281. GTDB lineage: Bacteria > Cyanobacteriota > Cyanobacteriia > PCC-6307 > Cyanobiaceae > Cyanobium > Cyanobium gracile_A. Next base: position 33,763 of record NZ_JAYGHY010000013.1, read on the forward strand.
GATCGACTCTGAGCGTGGGGAGCTTGAGGGTTGCCGTCAACCTGGCTTCGGGTGTGGCTGTGCCGCCCCAGTCCCCTTCATCCGCACGACCGACGGGCAGGCCAAGGCTCAGACGTGCTGTTTGCCCTTGACCCCCCCCCCGAACGCTCTGCGAGGGGAATCGTCATCAGCTGTGCGCCGGGGAATCAGATGCCCATGCGCATGAAACACCGTCTGCCCCGCCACCTCGCCTGAGTTCAGCACCCGCTTGCATTGAGCAAACCAGCCCAGCCGCTGATCGACGCGTCCTGGGCACTCAGCTGCTCCCGCCGCAGCTTCAGCAGCTTCACCACGGCGTTCCATTCCGGCTGGTGCAGCTCCAGCCCGTCGGCCCCATGACGACGCGGGATCACCAGGCTGTGCCCCTCGCTCACGGGATCGGCATCGGCGATGCAGAGCGCCAGCTCGTTCTCCAGCAGCACCCGGACGCTGCCTTCCAGCGCGCAGAACACACAGCTCGCTTCGCGGTGGCAGTAGCTGGCGTGCACACCGTAGAAGCAGAGCGCCTGCAGGTTGGTGATGGCGTCGGAGCCGCCCTGGTTTTTCGGGACGATGTAGTCCACCTCCAGGGCCCGCTGCTGCTCCTGCGCCCCGCAGCACTCGCAGCGGCCCCGGGCGCGGGTGAGAACCCTGTATGCTACCGAGCCGCTGATCGGGGTGCGGTTTCGCGAGCGGTGGGCAAACACCTCCTCGCCGCGCTGCTCGCGGAAGGCATCGAGGCGCTGGCGGCACAGCTGCTGCAGCGCGTCGCCGCCGATCAGGCAGTAGGCACCGTTGCCGTAGGCGGTGATGCCCTTGCCGGTGAGCACCTTGCGCACCATCCGCTGATCAGGATTGGCCGGGGCACGTCCTGGGCTGGGGCTGGGCTGCGGCGCCCCAGCAGTTCCAGGAGCATGAGCGGTGGGTCGATGGGGCTCATGTGCCTCTGCTTGGTGATGAACGTGCTCAGGAGAAGGAAGGCAGCAGAGGGGCTGGAGGCAATGGAGCGATGCTGGCGGCTGCCGGGCGACCGGGCCAGGTTTGGTTTTGGGCGGCCCGTCAGGCTGGCGCCCCTGCTGAGATCCCTTCTGGTGTGGGCGTAATGCGGCTGCGGGCAACCCGGCTCCGGGTGTGGGTGTGCCGCCCCAGTCCCCGACCCACGCTCGCAGCAACTTAGAGCCGCGGTGCAGCACGGACACCATCCCGGCAGAATGGCCTCCAGATCGGAACCCCGATGACCATCACCAGCCCACGGACAGAACAGGTGCTCAGCACCCTGCGGCTCCATCGTGGCGACTGGCAAAAGCGCTTCAACGTGGTCGATATCGGCGTCTTCGGTTCCGTTGCCCGTGGCGACGCCCGCCCCGACAGCGATGTCGACGTGTGGGTGCGGCTGGATCCGCTCACCCCCTATGCCCTGGTGCACCTCAAGCAGGAGCTGGAAACCTTGCTGAGCACGTCTGTGGATGTGGTGCGGTTGCGCGAGCGCATGAACCCCTCCCTCAAGCAGCGCATCCTTGATGAAGGCCGGCGTCCATGACGGAAGGCTCCGGCCCGTTGCTGGATGACCTTTTGGCTGCCCTTGAACGTGCCAGCAGTAAGAGTCAGCCTCTTCTTCAGGATCCCTCACAAGTCGATTCGGAACTGGGACGAGATCTTCTTGATGTGATCTGCATGCAGTTCCTGGCGATCGGAGAGGCTCTCAAACGTTTCGAACGTCACTGGCCTGGGCTTCTGCAGGCTGAATTTCCATCGGTTGATTGGAGGGGTGCCATGGGGTTTCGCGATGTGATCGCCGATCAATACTTCGATCTCGACAGTGAACAGGTGTTGCTGATCTGTGAGCAATCCCTGCCTCAACTGATCGCGGCTGTTCGGGCCTTACGGCAGAGACAATGATCATGATGGCCTTCGGGCTCCAGCTGTTGGGGCATTGATCGCGTAGCTGCAGGCAGGGGTGCAGCATCCCGCCCACCACTGCAAGACTGGTGACACAGGAGGGCGCCATGCAGGAAATCCTTTTCCTGGTCGAGGAAGCGGAGGTCGGCTCCTACCGGGCCAGTGCAGCCGCTGCCGCCATCCATACCGAAGCCGACACCCTTGAGGAGCTCCATCAGGCGATCCGCGACGCGGTCGTCTGCCACTTCGATCCCGGCGAGGCGCCCCCCCTGATCCGCCTCCATCACGTGAGGCAGGAACTGCTGGCCCTGTGAGGATTCCGCGGGACGTCAACGGCCAGTTCCTGGCCGAACGCCTGGGGCGCCATGGCTACGTCCTGACCCGTCAAACAGGTAGTCACATGCGGCTGAGCCGAAGCCCTGACGGCCAGCAGCAGCACCTCACCATTCCAGCCCACAAGCCCCTGAGGGTCGGTACCTTGCGGCAGATCCTCCAGGACGTGGCCTCGGTGTCGGGATGCTCCAGGACGCGATCCGTCGGACGCTGGTGATCGCTGATCAGGCCGGAATTCGGGCGATCCCGACCCATCCCATCGACGAAGACGCGGCACGCTTTTACACCCGGTTCGGATTCACTGCATCGCCGCAGCGCCAGCAGCAACTGCTTCTGCTCCTCAAGGACGCGAGGAAGATCCTCCGGTGAGCAATGGGGGCATCCGGCTGGGGTGAGACGGGGTGGCACTGGTGAGGGAGAGGCCCAAAAGATCCCCATGCCAGCGCCACTACCAGCTCACGGTCGTGATCTGCTGTCCCCCTTAGGCGCATCACCATCAACCCTGAGATCTGCCATGGAAAGCCAACCATCCGCGGCTTGCGTTATCCCGTGGAGATGGTGCTCGAACTGTTGTCAGCTGGGATGAGTGCGGCTGAAATTCTTGCCGATTATCCAGATCTCGAGGCTGAAGACATCACGGCAGTGCTTGAGTACGCAACCCAGCTTTCCCGAATTCAGCGAGTTGACGTCCTCTCTGCATGAGGATCCTGCTGGATGCCCAGCTGCTACGATCTCTCGTTCGGCCGCTGGAACAATTGGGTTGCGACGTCCTGCACACCCTTGATCTGCCTGATGGGAATCGCAGCGCTGACAATATGATTTCCTCCATTGCCGACAGCGATGGAAGAGTTGTCTTCAGTAAGGATGCTGATTTCGTCCGCAGTCATCTCTTGCGCGGCACTCCTGCCAGACTTCTGCTTGTGGCCACGGGCAACATCGGCAACCAGGATCTCACCGCCCTGCTGCTTCGTGTTCTGCCGGAGCTGAGGCGGCTGTTTGAAACTCATGTCCTCATCGGGCTGAGTCGGAAGGCATTGATTGTTAGGCATTGAACTTCAGTGTTCTCGGCGCCGGGCAGCCGTTTCACCACCTGGCTCATGGGCATCCGCTCGGCGATGAACGCGCGCAGGTGCTCGTAGGTGGATGAGAGCGGCGGGGGTATGGGGGAACCCCAGGCCTCCGGCTCCGTGGCCGTGGCCTCAGCCCCTGGGCGTTTCAGGCGCCATAGGCCCGATCCCATTCCAGTGGTGGTGCTGGCGCGGTTGGCGGTCTGCCGCAGTGTCCAGGGACGCGGCATCGCTCGCGCCCTGCTCGCCGATGCGTTCGAGCGGGTGCTGCAGGCCAGCACTCAGATCGGCGTGCGGGCCATCGTGGTTCATGTCGCCTCCGCGGAAGCCCGCAGCTTCTATCTCCACATGGGCTTTGATCCCTCACCCATCGACCCCGACACCCTGCTGATCCGTCTCTCGGATGTGGCGGCCACCTTGCCGTTCTGATCTGAGCGGCGCAGGGTGTCGCTGGCCTGCAGGTTGCTGAGGTCGTCGGAGCCGCCCTGGTTTGTCGGGATGATGTGGTTCACCTCCAGGGCCCGCTGGTGCTCGTGGGCACCGCAGCACTCGCAGCGGCCCTGGGCACGGGTGAGAACCCTGTATGCCACCGAGCCGCTGATCGGGGTGCGGTTTCGCGAGCGGTGGGCAAACACCTCCTCGCCGCGCTGCTCGCGGAAGGCATCGAGGCGCTGGCGGCACAGCTGCTGCAGCGCGTCGCCGCCGATCAGGCTGTAGGCACCGTTGCCGTAGGCGGTGATGCCGTTGCCGGTGAGCACCTTGCCCACCATGCGCTTCACCCGTTCGGTAGTGCACTCGATCTGGGTCACGTCTTCGCCCAGGATTCGCCTGGCCACGTCCTGCGCCGGGGCGGGGCTGCTCCTCCCCAGCAGCTCCATGAGCATGAGCGGTTGGTCGATGGGGCTCATCCGCATGCGTTCGGCGATGTACTCGCGCAGGCGCTGGCAGGTGGTGGAGGGGCTGGAGGCAATGGAGCGATGCTGGCGGCTGCCGGGCGACCGGGCCAGGTTTGGTTTTGGGCGGCCCGTCAGGCTGGCGCCCCTGCTGAGATCCCTTCTGGTGTGGCTGTGCCGCCCCAGTCCCCGACCCGTGCTCTCAAGCGCCATGTGGGCCAGGGTCCGGCGTTGTGAGGGTGGACGGCAGGCAGAAGGCAGAGAACCGGGATCCAGCATCCTGTCCCGAGGACGAGGGCTTTCTGATTCGGAGATGACCCTGAGAGCCGAAAAGGTATAGAATCAGCACCGTATGGAGTTCGCGTTCGATCCGGCCAAGAGTGCCTCCAACCTTGCCAAGCACGGCATCGATTTCCTTGCTGCCCAGCAGCTCTGGAACGATTCGGAGCTCCTGGAGCTTCAGGCCCGCACCACCGGGGAGCCAAGATTTCTGGTGATCGGCAGGATTGGCCTCAAGCACTGGTCAGCCGTGATCACCTACCGCGACCAGTGCATCCGATTGATTTCCGTTCGGCGGTCCAGACCAGAAGAGGTGGAGCTCTATGAACAGTTCTGATTTCGATCAACGTTTCGATGCCGGCGAGTCCGTGCTCGAGGCCCTCGACCTCGGCGGTGCCCGTCGCCGTCGACTGGAGCAGAAACGCGTCAATGTTGACATCCCCGTGTGGATGATCGATCAGCTCGATCGCGAAGCCAGTCGCCTCGGCGTTACGCGTCAGTCGATCATCAAAGTGTGGCTGGCGGAGCGGCTGGAGCAGCGAATGTCTGTTTGAGCGCAGAGCTGTGACTTCTATCCAGAAGGATCTAGCCGGGCGACCGGGCCAGGTTTGGTTTTGGGCGGCCCGTCAGGAAGGAGCCCCTGCTGGGATCCCTTCTTGCTGTGCCGCCCCAACCGCTTGAGGCGTCTATACCTCTGTCTATACGCCTGATTCCCATGGCTGCTGCCCCTTCGCGCCAGGCCCTGCGCCGCTGGGGCAACAGCCTCGGTATTCGCCTGCCCGCAGCTATCGCCCGGGAGGCTCAACTGCAGGAAGATCAGTCCGTGGAACTCTCCGTCGTGGAAGGTGGGGTACTGATCCGGCCGGTTCAGCCTCGCCTGTCTCTGGCCGAACGGCTGGCGGCCTACGAGCCCATGCCTGGCGAACCCACGGAGGCCATGGCCTTCCCTCCGCTCGGGGCTGAGGTCATCGAGTGAGCCCCCGCCGAGGAGGCCAGGCGTGGGTGCCCGATCGCGGTGACGTGATCTGGATCGACCACAACCCCCAGGTCGGCCGCGAGATGAAGGATCACCATCCCTTTGCGGTGCTGTCCAGCGCCTCCTTCCACTCCACCGTGGGCCTGGTGGTGGGTTGTGCGATGACCTCAGCTCCCTACAACCGTGGCTCCACCCTTGCCGTGGATCTGGGCCCCATCCCCGATCGGCCGGGTGCCCATCGCTATGTGCTGTGCCATCAACTCAAATCCTTCGACTGGCGCGCCACGGGTGCACGCCCCCATCCCATCGGACGACTGCAGGACTCCCAGTTGGAGGAGGTGCTGGCGATCGTGGGGCAGATCCTTGGCTTGGTGGTCTGAGCCATGGTCCTGCAACTGAAAGTGTGTACACATTTGCCAGGAGGCAAGCGTGGCGACCCGTATTGGCATCCGTGAACTCAGGTCCAGGCTGGCCTCCCATCTGGAATCCCCCACGCCGATGGAGGTGACCCGCCATGGCCGCACCATTGGCCTCCACGTGCCCTTGCCCCAGCAGGGCAACCTGAGTGATCGGGAGAAGGTGTTGGAAGCTGGCCGGCTGATGCAGGCTGAACTGGAGCGTCTCGGTCTCAGCGAAGACGCGCTCAGTGCCAACTTCAAGGCCTGGCGGAAGGGTCACCGTGAGACGCCAACGGCCTGAGGGTGGAGCGCAAGCGCCTGGTCCTGGACGCGAACATCCTGATTCGCTGAAGCCAACGTGGCTGAGGCGGCCGCCTACGTGACGGATCTCGGCAGAAAGAGAGGACTCAGCGCAGAGGTCTGCGCCGAGGCGTTGTTCAGCCTGCTGTTGATGGTCCGGGTTGTGGAGAACAGCGTGCTGGGGGCGGCCAAGGGGGAGGCCTTGGAGAATCCGTGACAAGGATGACTGGCCCACCAACACGGTGGAGCGTGACCTGGAGACCTGAGCCCATCCCGTCCACCAACTGTCGACGCGGGATCACCAGGCTGTGCCCCTCGCTCACCGGGTAGGCGTCGGCAATGCAGAGCTTCGAATGCGTTCTCCAGCAGCACCCTGCCGCTGCCCTCCAGTGCGCCTGCAGGTTGGTGATGGCGTCGGAGCCGCCCTGGTTTTTGGGGATGATGGGTGCCACCTCCAGGGCCCGCTGGTGCTTATGCGCCCCGCAGCATTCGCAGCGGCCCCGAGCGCCTCGGTGAACCCGGTATTTCACCGAGCCGCTGATCGGGCTGCGGTGGCGGCTGCGGTGGGCGAACACCTCCTCGCCGCGCTGCTCGCGGAAGGCATCGAGGTGCTGGCGGCACAGCTGCTGCAACGCGTCGCGCTCGGCGTCGCTCAGCTCATCGCCGCCGATCAGGCTGTAGGCGCCGTTGCCACAGGCGGTGATGCCGTTGAAGGTGAACCTTGCCCACCATCCGCTGGCCAGGATCTGCCGGGCCACGTCCTGCGCTGGGGCGGGGCATGGGGGAATCCTGGTGGGTGTGACAGGGGGTGGCACTGATGGAGGAGAAGCCCATGCCAGGTGCCATGCCTTTGCTAGCCCCCTCAGCCAGGCCGAAGGATCTAATGTGTAGCCACCTCACAGGGAGGTCACACATGGCCACGAATCTGGCTCTCGATCAGGACCTGCTTGATCACGCGTTCCGTGTGAGCGGTGAGCCCACCAAGAAGGCCGCCGTGACCCGAGCCCTTCAGGAGTTCATCGCGCGCCGGGAGCAGCGACAGGTTGCCGAGCTCTTCGGCAAGCTCGAGTGGGACCCTGGCTACGACTACAAGGCCGAACGGGAACGCCAGCGGTGAGCCTGCTGGTCGACACCTCGGTCTGGTCGCTGGCCTTTCGCCGTGATGGCCAGCCAGGCGTGCCTGAGGTGGTCGCCCTCCGTGCCGCTCTCCAGGGTGCCGAGCAGGTCTTCACCACGGGATTGGTGCTCAAGGAGGTCCTCCAGGGTTTTGCCGGCCCCAAAAACCGAGAGCAGCTCGTGGAGCGCCTTTCCGCCCTCGCTTTCCTCCAGCCCGACAAGCAGGACCACATTGCAGCAGCCGAAATCCGCAATGTCTGCCGCCGCCGAGGGATCCAGATCGGCACCATCGATGCCCTGCTCGTTCAACTCTGCCAGCGCTACGAGCTGACGCTGCTGACAACCGACAAGGACTTTCAGGCAGCCTCTCAGCAGGTGGAGTTCCGGTTGTGGAGAACGGCGTGAGGGTCGCTCTCTCTTCGCACCCCCCCAAGCAGTTTGCCCACCAGTCGCTCGTAGGTGGCGGAGGGGTGCGGGGGGCATGGGGGAATCCTGGTGGGTGTGACAGGGGGTGGCACTGATGGAGGAGAAGCTCACGTGCCATGGCATCCATCTCTTCAGTCCCTTTGCCCGGCTTCGACCGCGCTTACGATGGATTGCTTGCCGGGAGGAGTGGCGATGACGCCCAAGTCTGACCTGCTGCAACTGCCCCAGAACGAGCGGCTGGCCCTGGCGATCGCCCTTTGGGACAGCCTCGATGACCAGTCCCGGGATGGCGCGCTGCCGGTGGACCCTGCCCTCTGCGCCGAGCTCGACCGGCGCTGGGCGACCCATCGCGACAACTCCGAAGCGGCTGTGCCCTGGGATGAGGTGCGGAGCCAGCTCGGCATCGGATGACCATGCCCGCGGTTCGCTTCCTGCCGGAGGCGGTGGAGGATCTGCTGGAAACCCAGCGCTGGTACGGGAGACTTGAGCCGGCATTGGCTCGGGACTTCGCTGAAGCCGTCGCTGTTGCGGTGGAGCGCATCCGCCGCGATCCCCGATCCTTCCCTCTGATTCACGGGGAGATCCGCAGGCTCGTGCTGCGGCAGTTTCCCTATGCCGTCTACTTCCGAGAGCAGAGCGCTGAAATCCTGGTGATAGCCCTTCATGGCCGCCAGAATCCCCGCCGCTGGCAGCAGCGCACCTGAACGTACCGCTGCTGGGCGCGGAAGGGGCAGCACAATGCGAGCCATGGATCCCAGAGAGCCACCCACGCTTCAGCGGCTCAGGCAGTTGGCGCCAGAGTCGCTCGCGCTCATCGCCGCCCACGGTGGCCAGGATCTTCGCGTTTTCGGCTCTGTGATCCACGGGGCGGCAGGGCTGCAGAGCGACGTGGTGGACCTGCTGGTGGATTTCCCCTCCAGCCCCAGTTTTGAGCAGTATGTGGACCTCAAGCTGGCCCTGGAAGACCTGCTCAGCGCTCGGGTGGACCTGGCGACGCGCCGAGGTCTTCGCCCTGAACCGCGACAGCGGATTGAGCAGGAGGCCATTCCTCTTGCCTGAAAGGGGAAGTGCCCGCAATTGGTCACTGTTCCTTTACCGCCAGGGGCTTGCCAAGCAGCACTTTCTTGCGGACGAGATGTTGGTTGACGCCGTACTCCGCAACCTGGAGGTGCTGGGTGAAGCGGCGAAACAGATCCCGCCAGCGGTCCGTGAGCGGCACCCCAAGCTGCCCTGGCGGCGCATTGCTGGCCTCCGCGATGTTCTGGCGCAGGCCTACTTCGGCCTGGAAGAAGACACCATCTGGCAGATTGTTTCCGAGAGCATTCCAGCCCTGGCTGACCAGTTGGACCAAGTGGTTGACGCTGAGCTCTGGTAGCGGCTGGTGCGCCGATCGCGTTGCGCAGAGCCATCCCCAGCTGTTCGGCTCCTGATCACAGACAAACCCAATCCGGACATTCACCGAGCCGCTGATCAGGCTGCGGTGGAGGCTGCGGTGGGCAAACACCTCTTCGCCGCGCTGCTCGCGGAAGGCATCAAGGCGCTGGCGGCAGTGCTCCAGCAGCCCGTCGCGCTCGTCATCGCTCAACTCGTCGCCGCCGATCAGGCTGTCGTGGCCATCGCCCTAGGTGGTGATGCCGTTGCCGGTGAGCACCCGGCCCACCATGCGCTTCCCAGGATCCGCCGGGCCACGTCCTGCGCTGGGGCGGGGGCATGGGGGCATCATGGCGGGTGTGACAGGGGGTGGCACTTGCCCTTTGAGGTTCCCTCTCCCTTTGCCATGCCCACCCTGCACGAGGGTTCAGTCAGCGGCTCCACCCCAGCCACGCAGGACGGTGATCCGCTTTGATCCCCTCAAGCGGCTGCGCACCCTGGAGCAGCGAGGGCTGGATTTTCTCGATGCTGAACGCGTCTTTGCCGGGAGGACCCTGGAGTTTGAAGACCTGCGGCGCGACTATAGTGAGGTTCGGACTGTTTGCCTGGGTCTGCTGGAGGGTCACGTGGTTGTGATCGTCTACACCCAGCGTTCCTTTTTCCGTCAGATCATTTCGATGCGTAAGGCCAATGCAAGAGAGCAACTTCGTTTTGGCCACCACTTCTCCTGACGATCCGATTCGCTCGGATCTTCAGCGTGTGGATGCGCATGTGATCCAATCCGAAGAGTATGACGAGATTCCGGAGATCACCGAAGCCGATCTGGCCCGTGCTGTGATCAAAGGGCTCCACACGCCTGATCAGCATCAGTAGCTTTGCTGCCCCTTGTTCGCCCCTCGGCCGCGCATCATCCCCCTGAAGCTCAGCTCGTTGCCGCCGATCAGGGAGGTGGCACCGTTGCCATAGCGGGTGATGCCGTTGAAGGTGAGCCTTGCCCGGCCTGCGATCGAAGTCGTCGGGCACATCGCATGGCCCCTGCAGCAGGCCCAGGCGTCGCCGCTCAGGTGCTGCGTTCGTGGCGTCCTCCAGGGCGGTGACGCGCACCATCGGCCGGCCGGCCTTGCAGATCACGAACGCTTGATCTGCCGCCGCTGCCTCCACAAGGCGGGAGAGGTGGGTCTTGGCTTCGTGCATGTTCACCTGACGCATGGCCACCGCCAGATCCTGTTCAACCAACCTGGTCGACTCAATCGGCCCTGAGGCGTGGCGCCCCGATCGACAAGCCCGTGGGCGCCACTGGCTGAGGGGCCTCAGCAGGCCTGGGTGATCAGAAGATGCCCAGGGTCTTCTTCTTGCAGTAGCCCGCTCCGATGTTCATCCAACCCGACAGACAGGGCTTGCCGTAGGTGGGCCTGACTTGGTAGTAAATGGGTGAGTTGCAATGCTGCTTCAGATCATTCACATAACCAAGCGGGCATTGGTCGTTTCCCGGCAGTTTGGGAATCCGCTTCTGTGCCAAAGCTGGGCCAGGGCTCAGCAGCGGCAGGGCCAGTAGCACGGCGGCCAGATGGAGGAGAGGGTTCTGCATCTGGCGTTTTCTCAAGTGTTCCAACCCTAGGAGTTGGTGGCCGGTGGCGCCGTTGGTCGGCACGGCGGCCTCACCTGTCAGCAGCTTGATGTGGCTCAGAACCTCCATCTCCTGCATCGCATGTGGAGCCGATCGGCTTCATGGGACGATGGCCTTCTGTTGGCACAATGCAGGCTCTTCAGGGAGTCGATGGCGGCGCCTTCGAGACGACGGGCTCATAGCCGCGGGGCAGCAGGTTCCAATCGGCGTTGTACACATGCACCCGGCGGGTGGCCTTGCCTCTAGCTTCGAACGGCAGGCCGGCATGGGCCCAGGCCAGGGCACTGCCCGCCAGATTGCGCACCTCGAAACCCTGGCGTCTGAGGTCCCTGGTGTAAATCCCGCTGCGCAAGCCGATGGTGCAGTAAGGAACCACCACCCAGGAGCGGTAGCGGGCGCTGTTGCGCTCGAAGTCCTCCTTCGTGATGGCCCCCGGCAGCATCGAGACGCGCCGTTCGTGCGGCTCGCGCACATCGACCAGGACCGCCGGCCGCTGCTTGGGCCGCGCCAGCCACTCGGCCACGGAGATTTCCGGTTGGCCGGGAAACAGCAGACGCTTCATGCCCCCGTAGCGGCGCCCCACCTCGGCGGAAAGCTCGCTGTCGGCGGCGCCCGCTGCCGGCCCCCCGCGGCCCACCCCGATCCAATGCAGCGCCAGCCCGACCACGGCGGCGGCGATGGCCGTGGCGGCTACCCGCCGACGCCGGAACAGACCTGGGGGTGTCATGGCTTGGGGACTCCTGGCACTGGCAACGTCATCGATCCAGCCTGGCGCAGGGATGGCGACAGCAGCGTTTCCCCCTGGCCCGCAGACTGATCCCGCACGACCTGCCCAGCGCGCGGGCACCCCCAACCCCAGCCATGACCGACCCTGCCCTGCCGCCGATCGCTGGTTCAGAAGCGGAGATCCTTGCCCTGGTGCAGCAGCCCGGCCCGGTGTTTCTGCCCCGCACCAACCTCAGGCTGGAGGAGATCCGTTCCGGGTTTGCCTGCGCGCTCCACATGCACCAGCCCACGATCCCCGCCGGGGCGCATGGCGAGCTGATCTCCCATCTGCAGTACATGTTCGAGCACCAGGGTGAAGGCGATAACCACAACGCTGAACCCTTTGCCCAGTGCTACCGGCGCCTGGCCGACCTCCTCCCCCAGCTGGTTGGCGAGGGCTGCAATCCCCGGATCATGCTGGATTATTCGGGCAATCTGCTCTGGGGCCTGGAGCAGATGGGCCGGCGCGATGTGCTGGATGCCCTCAAGCAACTCGCCTGCGATCCCGTTCTCCAGCCCCATGTGGAGTGGCTTGGCACCTTCTGGAGCCATGCCGTGGCCCCCTCCACCCCGATTCCCGATCTGAAGCTGCAGATCCTGGCCTGGCAGCACCAGTTCGCGGCCCTGTTCGGGCGGGAGGCCCTGGCGCGGGTGAAGGGCTTTTCGCCCCCGGAAATGCACCTGCCCAACCATCCCGACACGCTGTTTGAGTTCGTCAAGGCCCTCAAGGAGTGCGGCTACCGCTGGCTGCTGGTGCAGGAACACAGTGTCGAAAACCTCGACGGCTCAGGCCTGCCTCAGGAGCAGAAGTACATCCCCAACCAGCTCGTGGCGCGCAACTCCAGCGGCGAAGCGATGTCGATCACGGTGTTGATCAAGACCCAGGGCTCCGACACCAAGCTCGTGGGCCAGATGCAGCCCTGCTACGAAGCTCTGGGGCTGGGCCGACAGGTGCTGGGAGCCAGCACGGTGCCGTCGCTGGTGTCGCAGATTGCCGATGGCGAGAACGGTGGCGTGATGATGAATGAGTTCCCGTCCGCCTTCCTCCAGGCCCATCACACCATCGCCACCAAGGGGAGTGGGCCAGCCACGGTGGCGATCAACGGCACGGAGTATCTCGAGTTGCTGGAGGCTGCCGGTGTGACCTCAGCAGACTTCCCGAAGATTCAGGCGGTGCAACAGCACAAGCTCTGGCAGCAGCTGGGCGGCGCACCCACTTCCGAGGCCATTCCTGAGGCCACTCTTGAGGCCACAGCGGCGGCTATCGCCCAGCTCCAGGCCAGCGATCCCTCCTTCTCGATGGCCGGCGCCTCCTGGACCAACAACCTCAGCTGGGTGGAGGGCTACGCCAACGTGCTGGAGCCGATGAACCAGCTCAGCGCCCGCTTCCACCAGCTGTTCGATCCTCTGGTGGCCCAGGATCCCGGCGTCACCCAGAGCCAGCCCTACCAGCAGGCCCTGCTGCACCTGCTGCTGCTGGAAACCAGCTGTTTCCGCTACTGGGGCCAGGGCACCTGGACCGACTACGCCAGCGAGATCCACCGGCGCGGCGACGCCGCGATCGCCGCCGCCGCGTTGATGAAGGAGTCGTCGATAGGCGGCCGAAAATTTCAGGCTGGCTAGGTTTTTTGTAGCGTTCGTCACAGCAGCCATGGCGTCACCATCCGTCGCCCAATACACCCTGAATCGGTTGTCCCAACTGGGGATCGACCGGATCTTCGGGGTGCCCGGTGACTATGCCTTTGCCATCGATGATGCCGCTGAGCTGGTGCCCGGCCTGTCGTGGGTGGCCTGCGCCAACGAACTCAACGCGGCCTACGCCGCCGATGGCTACGCCCGCATCCGCGGTGCGGCCATCCTCTCCACCACCTATGGCGTGGGGGAACTCTCGGCCATCAATGGCGTGATGGGCAGCAAGGCCCATCGCCTGCCGGTGTTTCACCTGGTGGGCATGCCCAGTGAGCGCATCCAGAAGCAGGGGCTGATCACGCACCACAATCTCGGCGACAACGTTTACGACCGTTTTCAGCCCCTCTCGGCTGCCGCCGCCTGCGTGAGCGCCGTGCTCAGCCCCGACAACTGCATCGATGAGCTGGAGCGGGTGATCCGTGAAGCGCTGCGGCAGAGCATGCCGGCCTATCTCGTGATCTCCGAGGTGAACGGTGGCCTGCCGGTGATCGGCACCCCCGCCGCCGGGCAGCCGCTCACGGCGGTCAAGCGTCAACGCAGCGTGCCCCAGGAGCTGGAGGCCGCTGTGCAAACCATCCTGTCGCGGCTGGAGGCGGCCAGCCATCCGGTGGCGGTGCTGACCCATCTGGTGAGCCGCTACGGCGTCAGAGAGAAGGCGCTGGAGTTCATCCGCAAAACGAATCTTCCCACCGCCCTCACCCCCAACGACAAGGGCACGATCGATGAGGCGATGCCCCAGTACGTGGGTCTCTATGCGGGGGACTGGTCGTCCTCGGAAGCGGTGCGGGACTGCGTGGGCCAGGCCGATCTCGTGCTCGATATCGGCGGCATCGTCACCACGGAACTCAACACGGGTCTGTGGACGGGCCAGTACGACCCGGCAAGGCTTGTCTCCATCCACGACAACTGGGTGCGGGCTGGTGGGAAGGTTTTTGTGAATGTGGCGATCGACGATGTGCTGAACGCCCTCTGCGAGCGCGTCACCACCCGTTGTGCTGACCACGGCCTGAAGCTCGCCGCACCGGCCCTCACCGGTGCGGCCGCCGATCCCACCACATCGGCGACCTTCTACCCACGCCTGCAGCAACGGCTGCGTGCCGGGGACACGGTGGTGATCGAAACAGGCACCTGCATGACGCACCTCAACCGCATGCTGTTGCCGCAAGGTGTCAGCGCAGAAGGCCAGGGCCTCTGGGGATCCATCGGTTGGGCCACGCCGGCCTGCCTTGGGGTGGTGATGGCCAAGACCTCCGGCCATACCTGGATGGTGACCGGCGACGGTTCCCACCAGCTCACCCTCAATGAGATCGCGGTGATGGGACGCTACGGCGTCAAACCCAGGATCTTTGTGCTCAACAACGGCCTCTTCGGCATCGAGGATGTGATCAGTGAGCGCGGTCACGGCTACGACGATCTGGCGGCCGTCCAGTACCACCGGCTGCCCGAGGCTTTGGGCTGCAGGAACTGGCTGACGGCGAAGGTGAGCACCGTGGCGGACCTCGACCAGGTGCTCGATCAGATCGACACCCACGATGGCGCCGCCTACATCGAGGTGATGATCCCCAACGAGGAAAGCCAACCGCTGCCCGACAGCACCATTGACAGTGGCTACAAGCTGCGAACCCCCCAACCCGGCTGAGCCCCCATCAGGGGATTCGCCTCAGCACGGGTGCGATCAGGGCTGATCGGCTTCCTCCGCAGAGCCTTCCGCGAAGGGAGCCACTTCCGGGAAGTATTTGGCCATGCAGGCGTTGCACACGCCATGGGAGAACTCCACGTTGTCGTGGCTCTTGATGAAGGCCTCGACGCTTTGCCAGTACCCCTGGTCGTTGCGGATCCCCTTGCAGTACGAGCAGATCGGGATCAGCTTCTCCATCACATCGATGCGCTGCAGTGCCGAAGCAAGCTGATCGGAGCTGCGCTTCAGTTCCAGCTGCAGCACCACCTGATGGGCCAGCGTCTCCAGGGAGCGGATCTGCAGGGCGCTGAGTTCCCGGGGGCGGCGATCGATGACGCAGAGGGAGCCGAGTCGGGCGCCGGCCGGCGTGCACAGCGGCACCCCCGCATAGAAGACGATGTTGGGCTCGCTGCAGACCAGGGCGTTGTCGCGGAAGCGATCATCCTCACGGGCATCCTTCACCACCAGGGTCCGGTCGCCGAGGATGGCGTGGGCACAGAAGGACACATCGCGGCTCGTTTCGCTCACGTCCAGGCCGAACTTGGATTTGAACCACTGCCGATCGGAATCCACCAGGCTGATCAGGGCGATGGGTACATCGCAGAGCTGGGCGGCCAGAAAGGTGATGTCGTCATACGACTGCTCGGCGTCCGTATCAAGGATGCGGTAGTCGTTCAGCGCCTCCAGGCGGGCCGCTTCGCGGGGAGCCACGTTCGCGGGCATGGGCAGCTGTATCACCTGATCAAACGTTCGCAGGGTCCCGTGATGGACCGGACGGGGGTTCACATCTCCTCATGCCGTCGGGTGGGGTCGCGGCGGGGGGTGCCGCCGGTGTAGACAAAGGAGGTGCCATGAGGTGAGGGCTTCTGGCTGGCTGGTTTCCCCGTGTGTTCGGCGTCTTCGGGTTGTCCGAGCGCGATCCCTACGGCTCCACCCCAGAAATGAGACGCCGGCGCATTCGCCGCGAGAGTGTGCTGATGGCCGCCACGGTCTTCACCGTCGCGGCGGTGGCGCTGACGATCAATTACCGGGCCGCCAGTGAGCTGCTGCGGACCAGGGTTCGCGAACGATTGCACATCCTGGTAAGCATCGCGGCCAGCCAGATGGATCCAACCCTCACCGCCAGCCTCACCCGGCCCGAGCAGATGGGAGATCCGGCCTACGTCCGTGCCAGCGCGCCGTTGCTGAAGCTGCGCAAGCTCGTGCCTGAGATCTTCTATGCCTATGAACTCACGCCCACGCCCGAAGGCCTTCGCTTCGGCCTCGACACCTCTTACTTCATCAAAAACAAGGGCGACACCACCCCCGTCGCGACCCCTGGTGAGCTCTACGACGAGGCGCCGGAGGCGGCCCGCCTGGCGGCCCGCACCGGCCAGACCACCGTCAGCCCCAGTCCCTACACCGACCGATGGGGCACCTTCCTGAGCGGCTTTTCCCCCCTTAAGGACAGCCAGGGGCGGGTGGTGGGTGTGGTCGGGATCGATCTTTCGCTGGCCCGGCTTTACGAGGAACAGTTGCCTCTGCGGCGGGATTTTGGGCTGGGTCTGCTCGGCAGTGCCGGACTCTCGGTGCTGGCGGCCAGCTCCCACCGCCGCACCCTGAAGGCACGCGCCAAAGCCTTCGAGGCCATGGCCTCGGCCGACCGCGCCAAGAGCACGTTCCTCGCCACCCTCAGCCACGAGATCCGTACCCCCCTCAATGGCGTCATTGGCATGACGGGCCTGGTGCTGGCCACGGACCTTTCCGCTCAGCAACGGGAATGCCTCGACATCGTGCACAACTCGGGGGAATCCCTGCTCACCCTGCTCAATGAAGTCCTCGATTTCACCAAGAACGAGTCAGGAACTCTGGTGATCGAACGGGCTCCGTGCCAGCTGCGTTCCCTCGTCGAGGACACGCTGGCCACCTGCTCGAGCCTCGCCTTGGCCAAGTCGATCGCCCTGTCTCTGGTGATGGGACCGGAGGTTCCTCCGGTCATCCGCACCGCCGCCATCCGCCTGCGCCAGATCCTGCTCAACCTGATCGGCAATGCGATCAAGTTCACCGACGCCGGCAGCGTCGTTGTCTCCGTTCAGGCTCCGGCCCATCCGAGGCGCGACCCGCTGCTTCTCGTGTTCGCGGTCACCGACACCGGTGTCGGCATCGCCGCCGACCAGATGGGGCACCTGTTCCAACCCTTCACCCAACTGAAGGCCTCCGCCAACACCCCCCTTCCGGGCACCGGCCTGGGGCTGGCCATCAGCCAGCAGCTCGTGGAGGCCCTCGGCGGCACGATCAAGGTGGAGAGCACCCCCGGGCGAGGCAGCGTGGTCAGCTTCAGCTTGCCGGTGGAAGCGGTGGCCGAGGCTCCCCCTCCGACTCCTGCGGCCGCTCCGACCCCGACGGACGGGGACAACTTCGCGGCAAGCCATCCCCTGCGCATCCTGGTGGTGGACGACAGTGCGGTGAACCGGCGGCTCTGTGAGCTGATGCTGCGGCGTCTGGGCTACGCGCCTGAATCCGCCGTCGATGGCCAGGAGGCGCTGGAACGCCAGGGCAGCCTCGACCCCGATCTGATCCTGATGGATGTGCAGATGCCCCGGCTCGATGGGCTGGAAGCCACCCGCCGCATCCGCGCCGCCACCGGCCAGACGGAGCGGCCCTGGATCGTGGCGATCACCGCCTTCACCTCCACCGAAGAGCGGGCCGCTGCCCTGGAATCGGGCATGAATGAGGTCCTCGCCAAGCCCCTCAAGCCGGAGGCCCTGATGGCCAGCCTGGTGGCCGCCCACGCCCGCTGCCACCCCAGCTCCAGCTAGGGATGGGCCCCATCGCCGATCCACGCCTGAGCACGGGATTCAGTCGAGGTCGTTGATCAGCACGATGCGGTAACGGGCTTTGCCGGCGCGGAGATGATCGAAGGCTTCGTTGACCTTCGACATGGGGAAGGTTTCGGTGGTGGGCGCGATGCCGTGGCGGCAGCTGAAGTGAAGCATCTGATCGGTGGTGGCTGGGCTGCCGAGGGGGGAACCGGAGAGGCTTTTCTGGCCGAGAATCATCGGGAAGGCCACCATGGCCATCGGTTCGGGAACGGCCCCCACGGTGTGCAGCCGACCCTTGGGTTTGAGCGCCGCGATGTAGGTGTTCCAGTCGAGATTGGCGTTGGTGGTGTTGAGGATGAAGTCGAAACTGTTCGCCGCCGCGGCCAGTTCTTCCGGGTTGCGGGAGTTCAAGGTGCGATGGGCGCCGAGTTGCAGGGCCTCCTCGCGTTTGGAGTCGCTGGTGGTGAAGGCAGTGACGTCGCAGCCCCAGGCCCGCAGAAACTTCAGGGCCATGTGGCCGAGGCCGCCGATGCCGATCACGGCGACACTGTCGGTGGGCTTGATGCCGAGCTCCACCAGGGGATTGAAGACGGTGATGCCGCCGCACAGCAGCGGACCGGCCTTGCTGGCGTCAAGACCTTCCGGCAACGGAAGAACCCAGGTCCAGTCGGCCCGTACGCGGGTGGCGAAGCCGCCGTGGCGCCCGACGATGGTGGCTTCGGCCTTGAGGCAGAGGTTCTGGTTGCCGGAGAGGCAGGGCTCGCAGGCGCCGCAACTGCCGGAAAACCAGCCGAGTCCAACGCGGTCGCCGATGGCCAGGCGCTTGGTGTGCTCCCCGAGCGCGACGACACGCCCGATGACTTCGTGGCCAGGAACGAAGGGGTAGGTGGTCATGCCCCAGTCGTCGTCAAGCATGGAGAGATCGCTGTGGCAAATGCCGCAGCTCTCGACGGCGATCTCAACCTGTTCGCTGCCGAGCGGGCCGGGGGTGTATTCGAAGGGCTGGAGGGGTTGTTTGGCGCCGAAAGCGGCGAGGGCTTTGATGGGAGTGCTCATCGATGGCGGCGGGGATGTTTTTGACGTTGAATGTGGCGTTGAATTGGATCTCCTGCTCCCATGCTCCGATGGCCCATCCTAGGAGTTGTTGGCCACCCTGTTGTTGAGGGCGGCCACGGCCATCTGCTGGACGACGGGTCGTTTGTTACGAGGGAACCGCATTCGCGTGCCCTCAGGACTCAGTGGGGCTGAGACTTGATCCGGTGTTGCCGCAACCGATTGCTGTACCAGCTCGTGAATGCAGCTGTGCCGATCAGCAATCCGTAGTTGATGGCTTCATAGGCATACGTTGGTAGGCCAACGGCATAGGCCTTTCCAAGCGCCAAAAATGTATTCAGGCTGAAGGTGACTCCCCAGACGGAGCTGATCAGCAGATTGCTGCGAAGGAACGCAGGGCTGCTCCAGAGCGCCGGATCAACATGTTGCCGGGCATACGCCATGGTGAAGGGTTTCCCAGCCAGCACCGAGAGCCAGGTGGCGGAGGCGAGGGTTCCGGATGCCAGCACCCCCATGTACCGAATCACCCAGCCGTTCTCCAGCCAGATCACCGCCACGCTGGCCATCACGAAAAAGAGAAGCCCGGCCCAGAGAAGGATGCCGCGATGCAGCCGGCCGATTCCCATCACAAGGCTGAGGATCAGGGCAACCACAAGCCCGATCTTGAGCCGCAGGAGGCTGCCGTGCGCAATCACCAGAAAGGCGATCCAGGGAAGGAACGCCAGGATGAGTTTCAGGAAACCCGCCATCGACTCCGTTCTCTGTGGGGTGGATCAACCGAGGTCCGGCTGCCCCGATTCCAGCTCGTCCATTCTCCCTGGCGATCGCGCTCAGTTCTGCCAGGTCGTGATCAACCCCTGGCCGATGGTGTAGATCCCCGCCGCCAACAGCACCAGGCTGCTCACGCGGGTGAGGGTTGCGGCGTGGTTGAGCAGTCGCCTTGAGGCGCTCATCAGGCCGACCCAGAGGCTGGAGGCGGCAATCACAGCGGTGTACCCCAGGGCATAGCTCACCATCGTCAGCACCGACAGCGCGCTGGAGCCGGTGCCGGCAGCAGCGGCAAGCACCGAAAACAGCACCGGACTGGCGCAGGGAGAGCTGACCAGAGCAAAGCCCATCCCGACCAGAACCGGACCACCGGCTGGCGGCAGTTCGGGCAGGCGGGGCAGGGTCAGCGGCAGCCAACCGCCCAGATTCAGTCCCATCAGCAGGATGATCAGCCCCACCCCCAGGTGGACCGGGCCGCGGTGGTCCACCACGATGGCCGAGGCGAACGAGGCGATCAGCCCGAACAGGCTCAGCACCACGACGGTGCCGGCCACGAAGCCCCCCACCCTGAGGATGGCCTGGGGCCGGCTGATGGGCCCGAGCGTGCCGATGTAACTGAGGTTCAACGGCAGCATGGCCAGCACACAGGGCGACACGCTCGCCAACACCCCACCACCGAAGGCGAAAAGGGGAAGCAGAACGCCGGGTGCTGCGGGCATGGCCTCGAGCCGATCGGCGTAGGCCTGCGACGCGGAAAGGATCGCCAGATCCAGCTGCAGGCTGATCCCGGGCAGCCAGTGGGCTGCCAGCACCCCCAGCAGTGCCAGCCCACCCAGGAGCACCAGAAAGGCCAGGCCTTTCCTGCGGATGGCTGAGCTGCTCACGGTTTGAGCAGCGACTGGGTTCTCTTGATCGCCGCGCTGTAAGCGCGCTCATCGGTGCTGGCCCGGAAGGTCTGCACCGCGGCGCCGGTGGCCGGGTTGATCACAGCCACCAGTGAGGTCTGGCTGCGGTTGGCCTCCAGGAAAGGACCAAGGCCCAGGGCACGGGCCCTTTCACGCGACTTCTTCAGCTGGGCGGCATCGGAAACATCGAATTTCAAGAAGGTGGCCTTGCCGGCCTTCTGTTGTTGGAGGGAGCGCAGGGTCGGGGCGATCGTCTGGCATTTCGAGCACCAACTGGCATAGATGTCGACCACAACGGGTTTGCCCTGCAGGGACGGGGCGAGAGCCCCACCCTGCGCCTGGGCGACCAGTCCGGTGGCACGGTTGGCGGCTGGTCTGGTGTCGGCCTGCACGGATCCAGGCAGGCCGACGGGCTGGTGACCCCCGAGCGTGAGCAGGAGAGCGGTGAGCGGAGCAGTGAGCGGAAGGGGCATCGCAGTAGCGAGGCGACTGCCTTGAGTACCGCCACAGGCACCAATCGGATGCGGCCTCAGGGCAGCGTGAACCCGGAGGTGTTGAGGTGCTTGAGATCGAGCAGGACGACCGTGAACCAGACCAGCAGGGCCAGGCCGCCGATCGAACCGATCACGACCAGCAGGCCGACGATCACCGACCTCGAAGAACTGCTGTCGTTCGGCACGGGCACAGGGAAAGCGACCGCCACTGTCCCACGGCCAGAGCTCAGGGGGCCAGCGGGGCGGCCTCACCGGTCTCCCCGGGATCGGCCAGCACCAGCCGCAGCAACACCGGCGCCAGGAAGGTGGTGCCCATCACCATCAGCAGGATGGCGGCCTCCAGCGACGGCCCCAGCACCCCGGTCTGGGTGCCGAGGCCGAGGAAGATCAGGCCCACCTCGCCGCGGGGCATCATCCCCAGCCCCACCGCCAGCCGGTTGGTGGGCCCGGGGCTGATGTAGCTCCAGCCGGCCGCCACCTTGCTGACCACGGCGGCCGCCAGCAGGAAGCCCGCCATCACCAGCCCTTCGTGGTTGGCGGCATTGAAGGGATTGAGTACCGAGAGGTCCATGCCGCTGCCGATCAGCACGAAGAAGAACGTGGCGAACAGGGCCACCAGGGGCTTCACCGCCTCCTCGATCGCGTGCCGGTGCCGCGAGGCGCTCAGAATCAGGCCACCGGCAAAGGCCCCCAGGGCCGCCTCCAGGCCGAAGGCCTGGGCCGCGAAGCAAGACAGCGACAGCACCAGAAAGGCCGCCACCACCACCTCGCCCGGGGCCCGCAGGCGATCCAGCAACCCGTCGAAGGCGGGGGCGGCGGTGCGGCTGAGGAACAGGGCCACCGCGACGAACACGGCGGCCGCGGCGATCAGCTTCAGGATCGGGCCGACCGTGAGGCCTTCGCCGCCGGCGAGCGCCACCACCACGGCCAGGATCACGATGCCGAGGATGTCATCGAGCACGGCCGCCCCGATCACCGTCTGCCCCTCCCGGGTGCGCAGGAATTTCAGCTCCCCCAGCACGCTGGCGGTGATGCCGATGCTGGTGGCGGTCATGGCGGCACCGGCGAAGATCGCCGGCAGCAGCGGCACGCCGAACAGAAACTGCAGGCCGGCGGTGCCCAGGGCGAAGGGCAGCACCACCCCGGTGAGCGCCACCGTGATCGCCTGCCCCCCCACCGCCATCAGTTCATCCAGTTCGCTCTCCAGGCCGGTGAGGAACAGCAGGGCCAGCAGGCCGATCTTGGCCACCGCCTGAAGGTTGCTGAAGCTGTGGTCGTAGAGCCCCTGCACCTGCTCCGGGCCCACGTGGGCCAGGGCGGCGATCGTGTGCTCGGCGACGGCGTTGAGCTGGCCGCCCAGCTCCGGGGCCAGGATCAGATGCAGCCCCGAAACGCCGATCAGCACCCCCGCCACCAGCTCGCCGAGGATGGCCGGCAGGCGGAAACGCACCATCAGTTCCGCCAGGGCTCTGGCGGCGAACAGGATGACGATGAAACGGCCCACCTCGATCAGGGTCTCGGCCGCCTCGATCTGGTGGCCCCCGGTGGCGAGCAGCAGGGAAGGCATGTCCATGGCGGGCCGGCTGGGGCGATGGCGAAATCCTTTCACCCCCGTCCGGGGATCGGGCCCGGGATCAGCGGATCGGGATCACGGGCCATGGCGATCGGCGAACGGCGGGCGCCGGCCCCGTCAGACTGAAGGGCCAGCCGGGCCCGGGGCCTGCAGCAATGGCCAGGTTCAGGCGCTCAACGCGGCAGCGGCTCCAGGGTCGGCTCCGGCCTGGTGACGTTCCACCGGAGGGCCGGCCAGGGATCTCCTGGGGCGTCGTCGTGGCGATCGGCCTGCTGCTGGCGGGCGTGCCGATGCTGCTGTTGAACAGGCAGCACTCCGGCGATCCGCTCAAGATCCGCCGCGAACTGCGCAAGTTCTGAGCCTGCCTCCCCGTGACCCTGTCCCGCCGCCGCCGCTGGTTCCTGCTCCTGCTGGGGGGCCTGGTCGCCGCGACCCTGCTGGCCGGGGTGGCGGGCTGGGCCGGCGCCATCTCCCCGCCGGCCGATCCGCTGCCCTCCTGGAATCCGGGAGCGGCCAGGGACGGCATCGTCAGTTTCGTCCGCCAGACCACGGACCCCGGCAGCCCCCGGTACGTGCCGCCCGAAGAGCGCATCGCCACCTTTGACCAGGACGGCACCCTCTGGGTGGAGCAGCCGGTCTACCCGCAGGTGCGCTTCATCCGCGAGCGGGTGCCCGGGGTGGTGACCACCAGAGCCGAACTCGAGAAGCTCGCCGCCACCGCCCTCAGCGGCATGCCCCTGGAGACCTTCCGCGCCGATGTGCGCCAGTGGCTGGCCACGGCCCGCCATCCCCGCTGGCAGCGCCCCTACACCGCGCTCACCTACCAGCCGATGCAGGAGCTGCTCCGCTATCTGCGCGCCAACGGCTACAAGACCTACATCGTCACCGGTGGCGGCCAGGACTTCGTGCGTGTCTACGCCGAGGAGGTGTATGGCATCCCGCCGGAGCAGGTGATCGGCAGTGCCGGCGCCACCCGCTACGGCTACGACACCACCGGCCGGCCCGTCCTGACCAAGGAGCGCCGGTTGCTGCTCAACGACAACGACGCCGGCAAGCCGGAAGGCATCCAGCTGATGATCGGCCGGCGGCCCACCGCCGCCTTCGGTAACTCCACCGGTGACCGGCAGATGCTGGAGTACACCAAGGCCGGCGACGGGGCGCGACTGGCGATGCTGGTGCTGCACGATGACGCCCGCCGCGAGTATGCCTACGGCCCCGCCAGGGGTCTGCCGGACACCCAGGTGGGCCGCTTCACCCCGGCGCTGGACGACGAAGCCACCAGGCAGGGCTGGATCGTGATCAGCATCAAGAACGATTGGAGGCGCCTCTTTTCCTTCGACCGCTGACGGCCCAGGTGCCCACTGCGGCCTAGGGTCGAAGTGAGTTGATCTGCCGCCATGAAAGTTCTGGCCGTCTCCCTGCTGAGCGCCTCCCTCGCCATCGGCGTGGGCTCAGCCGCTGAAGCCCAACAGCGCTGCACCTTCCTGCAGCCGATCGGTGGCAATGGCACCACCCCGATCGTCTCCAAGCGGGTCGGTCCCGACAAGCTGATCGGCAGGGAGAACTGGAACACCGATTTCATCGTCAATCAGCCCTACAGCAGCTTCAAGTTCTTCTTCACGGCCAATTCCTCCGACGCCGGGGCCAAGTATCCGGTCAGCGGCTTCATGAAGTTCAGCGATGGCAGCAATCTGCAGGTGATCAACGAAGTCATGAATCCGCCGATGGGCACCGGCCGCATGTTCGGCCCCTTCCCGGCCATTCCAGGCAAGCAGGCCAGCCAGATGAACTTCAAGGTGGGCGCCAGCGGCGACCCCGGCGCCCTGGGCTTCAGCTACCGGATCTCGGTGCAGGGCTGCCAGTAGGGCCCGCTCCGATGCTGCTCGCCCTGCTGCTGGCCCTGTCGCCACCGCCCGGTCCGGTGATCACCCATGGACCCGTGGTGGCCGTGCTGGAGGACCGCCGTCAGCCCAAGCCCGATGGCCTGGATGAAGTGCAGCCCGTGGCCACGGTCAGGGTGGAGGGACAAGTGGTGGGCCAGCTGATGGGGGCGCTGCGGATCGGCTCCGGCAGCTCGGACGCGGTGCTGCAGGTGGTGGAGATGGATCCGGCCAATCCCTACCCGGAGGTGTTGCTCTCCTCGTTCACGGGCGGTGCCCACTGCTGCAACGACACCCGCGTGCTCACCAGCAGCCCTGATGGCCGCCGCTGGTTCGAGGTGCGCCGCGATTGGGTCAACGGTGGCCCCAACGGCGCCAGCGACCCGCTGGGCAACGGCCGCTTTCTGCTGGTGGATGTGGACAACCGCTTCCTTTATCAATTCGCCAGCTACGCCGGCAGCAGCGCCCCGAGCCAGATCTGGCAGCTGAACGGTCCTCGCTTCGTTGACATCAGCCACCAGCCGGCGGTGTTGCCGCTGCACCGCCGCCGGCTTCAGGAGATGGAGAGCTGGTTCCAGGAGCCGGCCGATCAGCGCAACGAGGCCAACGGCTTCCTGGCCGCCTGGGTGGCCACCAAGGCGCTGGTGGGGGAGTTCGACACGGGCTGGAAACGGATGCTGGGCCTCTACGACCGAAGCTCCGACTGGGGGCTGACCTCCTGCGAGGCCGGGTACAACGCCAAGGGCGACTGCCGCCGGCCGGAGACGCGCTACGCCGATTTTCCCGCCGCCCTGCGGGCCTTCCTGCGTCGCACCGGCTACCTGCCGGCGGCGCCCTGATTCAGCCCAGAAAGGTCATGGTCAGGCTCACCAGGGCCAGGCCCGTGAGGCCGGTGGCAGTCAGCAGTCCGATCGATCGGTGCATGGGTCACTCCCGTTGCTCCAAAACCTAGAGCAATCCTTAAGAAGCGCAATCGCTCCGCGCTGGGCCGCAGCAATCCGTCATGGAGCCCCGCCTCGCGGCGGAAGGACTGCCTTTGCCAGGCTGGCCCGGCTTTGCGGATCTCCATGGCGGGCGCCGTCACCATCGCTCTGGCCCTGGAGGGCCAGCTGCGCCTCGATGACCAGCCCGCCCTGCACCAGGCCGTGGCGCTGGCGCGCCAGAGCGG
>NZ_JAYGHY010000014.1:0-57094 GCF_034931305.1 Cyanobium gracile UHCC 0281
GCCGGAGGCCATCGCCCTGCTGCTGGTGCCCGCCCTGGCGGTGGCCTCCTGCGGCCTGAGGCTGGGCTCGGGCGGTGGCTGGTACGACCGGCTGAGGGCCGATCCGCTCTGGGCGGCGGTGCCGGCGCTGGCGGTGCTGCCCGCCGCCTGCACAGGCGTGACCCTGCCCCGTGATCCCTGGGACATCCCCTTCGACGGCTGGATCGATGAACGGGACTGCCACTTCACCGAAGCGGGGCGGCGGAAGATTGCAAGCTCTTAACGATGGGGCTGCCATCGGGCCATTCCCCCGTTCGTTTGCCAGGATCGGCGCAGTGCATCCGTGCCGTCCTTGGATTCGATCCTCTCGTCGCTCCAGAACCGTCCCCTGACGGCCGCCGAGCGGGTGATGACCTCCGAATTTCAGACCCGTGGCGCCTCCAGCGACGCCCTCTCGATGATGGTCAGCTCGGTAGCCAGGATGGTGCAGGCGGGCAAAAGCAGCGATAGTCGTTGGAAATCCAACTGATCCACGGATGAAGCCCTTCCTTATCTCTGGGCTGATCGGCCTGGCCTCCTTGGTGCTGGCCCCCACCCAGGCGCGAGCCCACGCCATCGAGAGCAGCCTGGAACGGCTCACCAACCTGAGCAACTCCCTGCGCCTGGAGAGTCAGTTCTCCAGCGGCCAACCGGCCAGCGATGCCGCCGTCCGCATCGTCCCACCCGATGGCGGCCCAGCGATCGAACTGGGGCGCACCGACGCCGCCGGCAGCATCGTCTTCACCCTGCCGCCCCAGGCCAGCCGCCAGTGGGAGCTGCAGGTGGATGCGGGCCCCGGCCACCGCGATTACCTCGAACTGCCCGAGACCTCGGCGACCCCGCCGCAGCCCGCACGGGTGAGCCGCTCCCATTCCTACCCTCAAGTCGAGGGTTGGGCCCTGGTGCCCCCCCTCGGCGTGCTCGCCGTGGCCGGACTGGCCGGGATGCTGAGGCCGCGCCGTCCGTCCTGAGTCCCCTCCTTGTCGTCCATGGCCACCGGCAGTCCCGCCCTCGATCGGATCGTGGAACGCCTGGGGAGCACCAGCGACCCGCGCCGCCGTTACGAGTACGTGCTCTGGCTGGCCAAGAAACTCGAGCCTTTCCCCGACGACCTGCGTCTGGACGCCTTCAAGGTGAAAGGGTGCGTCTCCCAGGTGTACGTGGTGGGGCACCTGGAGGAGGGCAAGCTCCACTGGCGCGGTGATTCCGATGCCCAGATCACCAAGGGGTTGCTGGCCCTGCTGATCGAGGGGCTGGCGGGCCTGACCCCGGAGCAGGCCACCGCGCTGGATCCCTCCTTCATCGCCGCGACGGGCCTGCAGGCGAGCCTGACGCCTTCGCGGGCCAACGGTTTTCTCAACATCCTGCGCACCATGCAGGCCCAGGCCAGGCAGCTGCAGGCCGATTGATTTCTAGGATGGTGGTTTGTGGGGTTGCAGCCCATGACCATCGGCATCGGCTTGCTCGGGCTGGGCACGGTGGGGAGCGGCGTGGCGGCGATCCTGGCCAGTCCCCAGGGCCGACATCCGCTGGTCGGCGACCTGGTGCTCGAAAGGGTGGCGGTGCGCGACCTCCAACGCCCCCGCCCGCTGACTCTGCCGCCGGAGCGGCTCACCACCGACCCTGAAGCGGTCATCGACGATCCGAAGGTGGACATCGTCGTGGAGGTGATGGGGGGTCTGGAGCCGGCCCGCAGCCTGATCCTGCGCGCCATCGCTGCCGGCAAGCCTGTGGTCACGGCCAACAAGGCGGTGATTGCCCGCTACGGCCAGGAGATCGCCGCCGCTGCTGCCCAGCAGGGCGTCTACGTGCTGATCGAGGCCGCCGTCGGCGGCGGCATCCCGATCATCGAGCCGATCAAGCAGTCGCTGGGCGGCAACCGCATCCAACGGGTCAGCGGCATCATCAACGGCACCACCAACTACATCCTCAGCCGCATGGCCGATGAGGGGGCGGCCTACGCCGACGTACTGGCCGACGCCCAGCGGCTGGGCTATGCCGAGGCGGATCCCGCCGCCGATGTGCAGGGGGGAGATGCGGCCGACAAGATCGCGATCCTGGCCGGGCTGGCCTACGGCGGGCCGGTGCAGCGGGCGGGGATCGCCACCGAAGGCATCGACCGGCTGGAGGCCCGCGATGTGGCCTATGCCGCCCAGCTCGGCTTCGTGGTGAAGCTGCTGGCGGTGGCCGAACGGGTGCAGGACGACGCCCAAGCCGGGCCAGCGGACGGCGTCAGCCTTGACGTGCGCGTGCATCCCACCCTGCTGCCGAAGCACCACCCCCTGGCGGGAGTCCACGGCGTCAACAACGCGATCCTGGTGGAAGGCGATCCGGTGGGGCAGGTGATGTTCTTCGGTCCCGGTGCCGGGGCCGGCCCCACCGCCTCGGCGGTGGTGGCCGACATCCTCAACATCGCCGGCATCCGCCAGGTCGGCGGCCCCCAGGCCGGACTGGATCCCCTGCTGGCCGCCAGCAGCTGGCGCCACTGCACCCTGGTCGACGGCTCCCTGAGCCGGCACCGCAACTACGTGCGCCTCAGCACCCGCGACGAGGCCGGCGTGATCGGCAGCATCGGCACCTGCTTTGGCACCGCCCAGGTGTCGATCCAGTCGATCGTGCAGCTGGACGCCAGGGAGGGGGAGGCGGAGATCGTCGTCATCACCCACGAGGTGCGAGAAGACCGGTTCCGCGAGGCCCTCGCCGCCATCGAAGCCCTCGAAGGGGTGGAAAGGGTGGCCGCCTGCCTCCGGACCCTGTGAGTCTGAGCTGAACCGACCCGCCGCTCAGCGCCCCTGGCGGAGGCGCTGCCTCACTCGACGGCTGCAGCGGAAGGCGACAGCCACGCCGGCCAGGGGCAGGGGGCCCGGAACCGAGGCCGGATCGGGACCCTCGCCAGGGCCATCAGCCCCTTCACCGGGCCGTTCATTGGAAGGGGCTCCTGAAGGGGGGGGTTCGGTGCCCTGGGGCAGCAGGGCGGTTTCGAACACGTCCCCAGCCAGCCTCTGGCCGCGATCCTCGCCGGCGGGCTCGGCGGCAATGGCAAGCTCCGAGGCGTCAGAGGAGACTTCGTCCGGCTCCGAAGAGCCGGCGGATACGATCCGGAACGGCACGAAGCCTCCGGTGGCCCCGTTGAAGACGTTGTCGAACAGGGTGCCGGCCTGCCAGGTGAGCTGCGCCTCAGGGGTGGAGGAGGTGCCCGCCCAGCGGAAGGAGAGCGGGCTGCTCAACCGGAACAGGCTGCCGCTGGTGGCGGTGCCGGAACGCGACAGGAAGAAGCCGGAGGGCACAACAAAACCATCGACGCTCACCTCGTAAGGGGCAACGATGTACTGGAAGGGCGGCACAACCAGGCCCGTGGAGGGGTTGGCCAGGCCGATCCCGCCGGCCCCGACGAGGTAGTCGGGCGAACCACCGAATCCAGGAGTCAGGAGCTCGCGCAGCTCCTCCAGGGCTCCCAGGCTTTCGTGGGGAAGGCTGCCCACGGCAGGAGCAGCGGTACTGGCGACCAGGCAGGTGAGCAGCAGCAGCGGGGGGTAAAGGTGGACAGAGGGGCGGAAACGACCCAGGGAGAGGGCACCGAGGCTGAAGGGGCGCGCCATGGAGACCTAAGAAGATTTCACCAATCTATCAGGCCATGTTCAGAAAACATGGACTCCTCCTTAAGAAGCGCTGGGAGGGTGGCCGTGTTGCCCTCTTTCGCGGCGCCCGTGACGCCGCCGGTCAGCCCCCCTAAGGTCTGGGCCGCTGGTTCGCTCCCGCCACGTTCCCCGTCCCGACCACGGATGCCTGATTACTCCGCCAGTCGCGAGGACCACATCGCCAGCTTCGGCCGCCTGTTCGCCTGGAGCGGCGGCGGGCTGCTGCTGGTGTTTCTGGGCTTCGTTCTGGTCGATTCCCTGCCCCTGCAACTGCTCAATCCCGCCTGGCAGCTGCGGTTCACCAACCGCATGGTCAACACCTCCCTGCTGGCCCTGGTTGGGTTTCTGCTGCTGCACCTGGGGCTCTACATCGAGCCCGCCAACGGCTTCCTGCGGGCGCAGCTGGCCACCGCTCGCCAGTGGGCCGTCATCGTGGTGTTCGCCTTTCTGCTGCTGGTGCCCCTGCAGGGCTTCGCCACCTGGCGTGCCCTCTCCCAGGCACAGGGCAACGAGGCGATGCAGCGCACCATGCTCGGCGAGCGGGTGACGATGATCCGCCAGGCCATCGAAGCGGCCACCAGCCCGGAGGACCTGCAGGCCCGTTTCTCCCGACTGCGGGCCCCCCGACCCCAGCTGCCTGCGGCCGCCCTCAGCCTCCCCCTCGGCGAACTGAAACGCAGCCTGCTCGATGAACTCCAGAAGACCGAGACCCGCGCCACCAGCCGGATCGGCGGCCCCGCCCCCACCGACGTCTGGGCCCTTGGACAGGGGGCGGCCAGGGTCAGCATCGCCGCGCTGGGCTTCGCCGTGGCCTTCGCCGCCGGCGCCCAGCGGCCGGGTGCCTCCCTCACCCTGCTCCAGCAGCTGAGCAGGCGGGTGGACATCCTGCTCGGGCGACGTGCGAAGCCCAACCGACGCGCCCCCTGACCACCGCCAGCGAGCAACCCGCGGGCTGGCCGCTTGAATGGGCCCCACCGGATCGCAAGGTCTTGCCGACGACCAGGGGTAGTCATGGACGCCGACCAACCGCGACGGCGGCCAGCCTCGCCACCCTGCTGCTGGCACTGCCGCTGCTGGTGGCCTGTCAGCCGAGGCGCTCCAGCCAGTCCCTGATCGTGGCCACCAAGAGCCGCATCGATTCCCTCGATCCGGTTCAGGCGTCCCGCATCGGCGTGATGCAGGTGCTCAGCGGCCTCGGCGATCCCCTCTATGCCATCGACGACAACGGCCGGCTCGAACCGCGGCTGGCCACCACCCTGCCGGTGCTGAGCGGAGATGGGCTGCGGGCCCGGATCCCCCTGCGCCGGGGGGTGCTCTTCCATGACGGCACCCGCTTCGATGCCGCCGCCATGGCGTTCTCCCTGCGCCGCTTCATGGCGATCGGCACCCTCGGCTACCAGCTGAGTGAGCGGGTTGAAAGCGTGCGGGTCACCGCTCCCTACGAGATCGAGCTGGTGCTGAAGCGTCCCTTCAGCCCGCTGCCGCGATTGCTCAGCGCCATCTTCCTGACCCCGGTGTCCCCCACCGCCTACCGGCGGTATCGCGACAAGCCCCTCAACGACCGCTTCGTCGGTACCGGCCCCTATGCCCTGTCCTTCTTCGGCGGCCAGCAGCAGCGCCTGACCCCCTGGCCCCGCTACTGGGGCAAGCGGCCGGCCAACGCGGGCATCGACCTGGTGACCCTGAGCAACTCCACCGCCCTGTTCGGGGCCCTGCGCAGCGGCGAGGTCGACCTCCTGCTCAACGGCGGTCTGGAGATCGACCATCAGCAGGCCCTGCGCCGGGACGCCGCCGCCGGCCGCCTGCGGGAAGCCATCGGCCCTTCCCAGGAGATCAGCCTGGTGTCCCTGCTGAGCGACCAGCCGCCGCTGAACCGGCCCGGACTGCGCCAGGCTGTGGCCCGCAGCCTGGATCGGGCCACCATCATCCGACGCGTGACCCTGGGGCTGCGCTCCCCCCAGCGGCAACTGGTCCCCCCGGACCTGCCGGGCTCCGATCCCACCGCCTGGCCGGCCTACGACCCCGCCGGGGCCCGCGCCCTCTACCGCCAGGCCGGGTACTGCGGAGGTCGGGTGCTGACCCTGCCGTTCACCTACCGCTCCGACATCCCCACCGATCGGCTGTTCGCCCTCACCTGGCAGGCCCAGCTGCGCCGTGACCTGGGCGATTGCGTGACGCTCGAGGTGAGCGGCATGGAGTCGACCACCGCCTACTCCCAGCTCGACAAAGGCGCCCTGACGATGCTCTTCTACGACTGGATCGGCGATTACCCCGATGCGGAGAACTTCCTGATGCCGCTGCTGTCCTGCAGCAAGGCCGAAGGAAACCGCTGCCTCAAGGGCAACAGCGTGCTGGGTGGCAGCTTCTGGACAGCGCCGGGCCTGGAGGCGGAACTGCGGCGCAGCAGCCAGCTGGATGGGCCTGAGCGGGTCGCCCTGCTGGTGGCCATCCAGCGCCGCGTCGCCGCTGCCAGCCCCTACCTGCCGGTGTGGCTCAGTGCCCCGGCGGCCTGGGGCGGCCTGGGCGTCAGCCAGCCCCGCTTCGACGGATCCGGCCGGGTGAGGCTGGGCGAACTGCGCCGTCTGCCCGCCGGAGCCCGGATGCCATGAGCCGTCGTTCCGACCTGGCGCGCTACCTGGCCTCCCGGCTGGCCCTGGCGCCGCTGATGCTCTGGCTGATCGCCACGCTGGTGTTCCTGCTGCTGCGCGTGGCCCCCGGCGATCCGATCGATGCCCTGCTGGGCACCCGCGCCCCGGAGGCGGCCCGCGCCGCCCTGCGGGCCCAGCTTGGCCTGGATCGCCCCCTGGCCGAGCAGTACGGCCAGTTCCTGGGCCACCTGCTGCAGGGCGACCTGGGCCAGTCGCTGACCAACGGCGAACCGGTGACCCGCCTCATCCAGGACAGCCTGCCGGCCAGCCTGGAGCTGGGGGTGGTGGCGCTGCTGCTGGCCGCCATCGTGGGTCTGGCGGTGGGGTTCAGCGGCATCGCCCGCCCCGAGGGGCGCCTTGATCTGGCCGGCCGGCTCTATGGCATCGGCACCTATGCCCTGCCCCCCTTCTGGGCGGCCATGGTGGTGCAGCTGGTGTTCGCCGTCTGGCTGGGCTGGCTGCCGGTGGGGGGGCGCTTCCCCGCCACCCTGATGCCGCCGCAGGGGACGGGCTTCTACCTGCTTGACAGCCTTCTGGCCGGCGACTGGCAGCAGCTGGTCGGCAGCCTGCGCCACCTCGTGCTGCCGGCGGCCACCCTGGGCCTGCTGCTCAGCGGCATCTTCACCAATGCGCTGCGGCTCAACCTGCGCCGTGCCCTCGGCTCCGACTACGTGGAGGCCGCCCGCAGCCGCGGCCTGAGCGAACGGCGCGTGGTGCTGCACCATGCCCTGCCCAACGCCCTGCTGCCCGTGCTCACGATCACCGGCATCACGGTGGCGTCCCTGATCGGCGGCGCCCTGCTGATCGAAGTCACCTACTCCTGGCCCGGCATCGCCTTCCGCCTGCAGGAAGCCATAGCCCAGCGCGACTACCCCTTGGTGCAGGGCATCGTGGTGGTGGTGGCGGCCCTGGTGGTGCTGGTGTCCGTGCTTGTCGACCTGGTGGTGGCCCTGCTGGACCCACGCATCCGCTTCTGAGTTCAGGGCTCCAGGCCCGCTCTCCAGCGCCGGGCGGCGGCGGCATCGAGCACGTCGAGCGTGACCCCCTGATGCACCCGCCTCTGGGCAGGCAGCAGCAGGGGCTGTTCCAGGGTGTGGAGGTACTCGGTGGTGAGGCGCAACAGCGCCGATTGCACCCTGGCCGGATCCACCCCCACCAGCTCCGCATCGAGCCGGAACAGCACCTCATCGGTGGGCATCAGCCGCACGGGGGAGAAGTGGCTGCCGCCCTCCACCATCACCAGGCGACTGCGGGGATCCCGCCCCTGGAGGAACAGGCGCAGCTGCTCCTCCAGGGGCGGCGTCACCAGATCGAGGCTGCCGCCCACCATCAGCACCGGCACCTGGAGCGAGGCCAGCCCACGACGGGGCCAGAGCAGGCTGCCGAAGCCGTTAAGCAGCACCAGCCCGCGCAGGTCGGCGGGGGGGGCGGAGCGCTCCGGCAGCTGGGTGCTGGGAAGCTGGCACTGCAGCAGCCGGGAGGGGTTGGCGATCGGCAACCGATCGAGGGCCTTGCGGCAGCGCTCCCCCAAGCCTGGTTCCGGCACCACCCCGGCCGCCAGCAGGGCGGAGAGGCCCCCCATCGAATGGCCGAGCAGCACCACCCCCTGGCCCTGCACCGACAGCTCACCCCGGCGTTGGGCCGCCAGCACCGCGTTGATGTCGGCCAGGCGGATGGCCAGGGTCTCGGCTCCCGGTGGGGGCCGCTGGCCGTCGAGGGCGGCCTTGAGGGCGGGGCCATCGCTGCCGGGGTGCTGCAGCACCACCACCGACCAGCCCCGTTCGGCCAGCTCACCGGCCAGCCAGCCGAACTGGTCGGCATTGCCCCCGAGCCCGGGCATCATCAGCAGCCAGGGCCGGTCCGGGGGCACGCTCCCCCGCTGAGCCGCCGGGGCCGGCGCCGGCCAGATCTCCAGGGGCAGAAGCTGGGGGCGGTGCGCCACCACCAACCCCTGCCGGCGAGCCCTCAGGGAGGTGCGTTCACCGAAAGCGAAAGGAACGGTGCGGCGCTCCGGCAGCGCCAGGGCCTGGAGGCGCTGCAGGGCCTGGCGCTGCAGGTCGATCTGCTGGCGCCACTGCAGGGCCAGGTCGTAGAGGCCATCGAGCTGGAGGCTCAGCCGCTGCACCGGCAGGGCCCGCAGCAGGCCGATGGTGGAGACGTCCTGACGGGTCTCCAGCAGCCGCTGCAGGGTGGTCTGCAGCACCGCTGTGGAGCTGCGGCCATCGGGGGTGGTGAGCAGGTCGCCCAGGCGGGCCAGCATCTGGCTGCCCGCCCAGCTGTCCAGCAGCTGCTGGCCAAAGCTGGTGTCCCGCAGCAGGGGGGCGCGCAGCAGGATCTTCAGGTCCTGGCGACTGCCGGGATCGAGCAGATCCAGCCAGACAGCCAGATCCCCGCCGTCGCCAGGGCCCCCGCTCGGGCTCCGGGACCAGCCATCGAGCTGCTCCAGGTTCACCGGCAGCTCCAGGCCATCGAACCGCAGCTCCAGCACCTCGGCAGCACCGGCCGCCGGCGCCAGGCCCGGCGCCGTGATCAGCAGACTGGCCAGCAGGCCCTTGAGTTGGCGAAGGCGGCGTGAAACAGGCACAGGGGTGGGCCAGGGCGCGGTCCTGGTTCACCCAGTTTCCAGCAGCCCTGCGCGACGTCGCCCTGATCCGCACGATCGCCATGCTGGGAGCCGGTGGCGTGCTCTATCTGACGCCGATGGTGTTCCACCAGGAGCAGTTCAGCGCCGGCCGCGTTACCGAAGGGCTGGCCCTGGCGGCGGTGGCGGGCACCCTGGGCCGGATCCTGAGTGGCGTGTTGCTGGATCGGGGTCTGAACTGTTCGGTGCCGGTGCTGCTGGCGGCCCTGCTGGCCCTCGCCGGCGACGCCCGGCTGATGGGCACCGGCTCCTTCGGCGGCTACCTGCAGGGGCAGGTGCTGCTCGGCATGGCCATGGGGTTCTACTGGCCCGCGGTGGAGCTGGCCGTACCGCTCAGCTGCGCGCCGGTGAGCTCCGGGCGGGCCTTCGCCCTGACCCGCAGCGCCGATGCCCTCGGCATCGCCACCGGCGCCCTGCTGGGGGCCGTGCTCGCCGGTCAGGGATGGCTGCGGGGCATCTATGTCGTCGATATGGGCTGCATGCTCGTGTTGCTGCTGGTGCTGCGGCGCCAGGGCCTGCCGGATCC
Organism: Cyanobium gracile UHCC 0281; assembly: GCF_034931305.1. Classification (GTDB taxonomy): domain Bacteria; phylum Cyanobacteriota; class Cyanobacteriia; order PCC-6307; family Cyanobiaceae; genus Cyanobium; species Cyanobium gracile_A. The sequence goes on from NZ_JAYGHY010000014.1 coordinate 9,472, forward strand.
CAGACCCAGGGAGGCCCTGGCCCACCCCAGCCCCTGGGGCCAGTGGATCCCTGGGCTGACGCCGCTGCTGGCCATCGCGGTGCTGGCCACGGCGATGCCGGCCCTGATGCAGAGCGCCCTGCCGCTGGAGCTGGTGCGGGGCAGCCTGCAGCGGCGTGCCCTGCCGGTGAGCCTCGGCGCCCTCACCATCGGCCTGCAGCTGGGTCTGGTGCTGCTGCTCCAGTGGCCGGTGGGTCAGGCCCTGGCCCGGCGGCCGGTGACGACGGGGCTGAACCTCAGCCTGCTCAGCTTCGCCGCCGGCAACCTGCTGCTGGCGGCCTCGGCCTACAGCGAGCGGGGCCTGGCGCTGCTGCTGCTGGCCCAGCTGCCGCTGGCCTTCGGCGTGACCGCCTTCCTGCCCACCGCCACTGAAGCGGTGGTGGAACGCTGCCCGCTCGAGCACCAGGGGCTGGCCATGGCCCTGCTCTCCCAGTGTTTCGCCATCAGCGGTTTCGGGGCTCCGCTGCTCGCCGGTCGGCTGCTCGACGGCCAGGGGCACGGGGCCGGACTGTGGCTGCTGATGGCCCTGGCCTGCCTGGGGGGACTACCGCTGGTGCGGGAGCTAGGTCCCCGCAGGACGGTCGGCTGAGGCGGCCGCCTGCTTCTCGATCCAGGCCTCGTGGGGGAGGGGCTCGGTGCCGTACTCCCAGTCGTCGTAGTCGGGATCGTTGCGGATGCGGCGGTGGATCTCCTTCTGAGCCTCGAAGTTGTGGGGATGTTCGGTGGCCTCGCCTGCGGCGTCGGGCAGGGGAGACGGGGTCTCGGGGTGGTCCGGTGCTGCCATGGCCCTGCGCTCCTGATGGAGCCATCCTCGCCGATCACCCACCCCGCAGGCTGTCGAGGCGGTCGGCGTAGCCCGTGAGTTCGCCGTAGCCCTGACCCCGCAGCGGTTGCTCACCGCGATGGCCCCCGTAGCGCAGGGCCCCTTCCCAGTAGGTGGCCGAGGCGGTGCTCAGCTCCTGGTCGGCCATCTGGGGAGTGATCACCAGCTCCAGGTCCAGCCGCGGGATGGCGAGCGTCCAGGCCGCGGGGTAACGGGCACCGCTGCGGGGACTGCGCCAGGTGGCCGTGACCGTGAGGTCGTAGTCCTCGGCGCCCAGCTCCACCTCGTGGGTGCCCTCGATCCAGCGGCCACCGCTGAACGGTTCCTTGCCGCCATCCTCCCGGCGCAGGCCGTAGAGCATCAGGGCGGAGCCGTCCTCAAACTGGGCCGAGAACCAGTCCCAGCCGACGGTGCCCGGGCTCAGGACGCTGGTGGAGAACTCATGGTCCTTCCAGCTGACACCGTGGACGGCATGGTCGCGGCCCGCCACCGTGATCGTGCCCTCGGTGGGCTGCTGCACCAGGGAGTAATAGTGCGACGCGTTGCCTGGTTCGGGCCCCTTGCGGCTGAGGCCCCCCTGGCCCTGAAGCACGGGGGGCCGGCTCTGGCGGAGGGTCAGGTCGATGGCCATGGCACTGGTGGAGGCCTGCAGCCGCACCCGATCGGGGCCCTCGGCGCTGATGCGCCAGTCGTTGAGCCAGACCGCATAGGGATCGGCCTCGGCCCCGGCCAGGCCCAGGGCGCCGCGGGCGAAGCGCTCCTCCTGCAGGAAGGTGTCGGTGGCGATGTCGCTCACCGTGAAATGGGCGGAATACACCTGGGGGGTGCGCCAGGCCGACCCACGGCCCCCGGAAGCCTGCTCCGGGGGCGCCTCGGCCACCAGGGCCTGGCGGAAGATCGTGAACTGATAGCCGAAGGCCCGTCCTGCCTCGGTTTCCAGGTTGCCCGTGTAGTACCACCACTCGGTCCGGTGGTCGGGATGGGCGCCGAAATCGGCGGGGAAGCGCCATTGGCGGGGGGTGAGGGCCCGGGCGAAGCCCTGGGGCGCCGGCACCTCCCCCCATTGGATGCGGCTGCTGGCCCCGGCTGGGGTAGGGCCGGCCAGGCAGAGCAGCAGCACGGCCGCCAGGGCCACCAGGATGGGCAGGGGGTGGCGGTGTTTCATTCCTGCCGCAACGCCTCACTGATGGTCATCCGAGCGAGCCGCTGGGCCGGATAGAGGCCCGCCAGCACGGCGGCCCCCACCGCAATCAGCAGCGACTGGATGAAGAAGCGCGGCTCCAGAGCGATCTGCAGGGTCCAACCGAAGGAGCGGACGTTGATCACATGCACCAGCACCCAGGCCAGCACGAAGCCCAGGGGCATGGAACAGGCCCCGGCCAGCAGCCCCATCAGGCCGGTCTCCAGCAGGGTGAGGCGCCCCAGCTGCCGGGGTGTCATGCCGGTGGCCCGCAGCACGGCGAACTCCCGGCCCCGCTCCAGTTGCAGGCTCATCAGGGTGCTGAAGATACCGATGAAGGCCACCACCACCGTCAGCAACTGCAGCGCGCCGGTGATGGCGAAGGTGCGATCGAAGATCTCCAGCGAGCCCTGGCGCAGGGACCCGTTGGTCTGCACCAGCAGGCTCTGGCGAGAACCGAAGCCCTGCCGCAGCTCAGCAGCCACCGCATCGGCATCGGCGCCGGGGGCCAGGAACAGGCCGAGGGAGGCCACGCTGTCGTCGTGCCACAGCTCCGCCACCTGGGAGCGGTCCATCAGCACGCTGCCGCGATCGGAGGAATAGTCATAAAAAACGGCGATCACCGGGAAGCTCCTTTCGCCGTCGGGGGTTTCGAGCCTGACCTGCTCGGGGATGGCGCTCTGGCCCTCGCGCAGGTAGACGGCCTCGGAGAGGATCACCCCCTCTCTGGCCTCCAGGGCGGCGAAGGGGTCGTCAAGGCCCGGGCGGACCCAGGCGTAGGGGCGGCGGCCGGCGGACACATCGCCCCCGGCGGCAATCAGGGTGATGTCCCGGTCCTGGTCGACCAGATGCACATCGAAATTGTTGTAGGTGACCATGGCCCGCAGGTCGGGACGCTCGGCGATGGCACGGACGATGGCGGGGTCCACCTTGCCGAGCACCCGGTTGGCCGTGGTGCTGGGGGGCGAGACGAACAGATCGGCCTGGAGGGTCTGGTCGAGCCAGGTGACCACCGTGCCCCGGAAGGAGCCGATCATGATCGAGAGGCCCACGATCACCGAGACCGCCACCATCAGGGCCGCCACGGCCACCGCCGTGCGGCTGAGGGAGCGCAGGATGTCGCGGGGGGCGAGGCGGGCCACCACCGGCAGGCCCCGGCTGGCCCAGCCCAGGCCCTGCATCGCGGCGACCAGCACCGGCGGCATCAGCAGGGCAGCGCCCATCAACAGGGCGAACAGGCCGGCGAAGGCGGGCACCAGGCCGCGGCTGTCCCAGCGGAGCAACAGCACCCCCAGGCTGCCGCAGAGGAGTGCCGCCAACAGGAACCAGGGCAACAGCCGCTGCCAGCCGGCCTCCAGGCTGGAACGCTGCAGGGTCATCTGGGGCGGTGTGGCCATCGCCTCCCAGGCGGGCAGGGCTGAGGCCAGCAGCGCCGAAGCCACCCCCACCAGCATCCCCTTGGCCAGGGTGAACCCCGACACGCTGATCTGCCGCACCGAGACCACAAAGTAGAAGTCGTTGATCGTCTGGGTGATCAGGCCGACGACGCTGCGCCCCAGCAGCACCCCCAACGCCAGCCCCAGCAGGGACCCCACCAGGCTGAACAGGACCGCCTCGCCCAGGATCAAGGTGAACAGCTGGCCCCGGGTCACCCCCAGGCAGCGCAGCACCCCGAACAATCCGCGGCGCTGCACCACGCTGAAGGTGACCGTGTTGTAGATGAGAAAGATGCCCACCACCATCGCCAGCAGGCTCATGGCGGTGAGGTTGAGCTCAAAGGCGGCGGTCATCTGCTGCACGGCATTGCCGCGGGCCGCCGCTGACTCCAGCTTCAGCCCCCGGGGCAGCCATTCGCGGAGGGCCGCCTCCTGGCCGGGGCCCTCCAGGATCAGATCGATCTGTCCCACCGCCGGTACTGCCTCAGCGCCGGTGGGGTCGAGCAGGTCCTGGGCGGTGGCGATGTCGACCAGCAGCAACGTCTCCAGGCCGCGGCGCTCGAGGGCCGAATCACTGCTGACACGGCCCACCAGCTGCAGGACCGTCGTCCGTCCGGCCAGATCGAGATGCAGGCCGCCGGAGCCGTCGACGGCGCCGGGATGGAGGCCGAAGCGCTCGGCGGTCTCGGTGGCGATGACAGCCGTGCCGGGTTCGGTGAGGAAGGGCACGAAGCCGTTGCCTGCGCTCTTCTCACTCCCTCCATCCCCGCCCAGGAAGCCACGGAAGGGGGCCTCGCTGAACAGATCGACACCCACCAGCCGCACCAGTTCACCGTCCAGTTCCTCGGCCCGGCCGTAGGCCTCGATCACCGGGGCGGCGGGAATCTCCGGGAAGCGGCGGCGCAGCTCGACAAAGGTGCTGTCAGGGACGCCACCGGGCCCGATCGCCACCAGCCGATGGGTGGTGCGGCCGGTGATGGCGTCGGTGGACAGGGAAAAGGCCCGCTGGGCTGAACCACTGGCCAGATCGATCGACACCAGCATCGCCACCCCCAGGGCGATGCCCAGGATGCAGAGCAGGTACTGCAAGGGACGACGACGCCAGCGGCGGGCGGCCAGGCGCCAGAGGGGCCCGTTGCGGACCACGGGCAAGGGTCTCGCTTCGCTCATGCCGTCAGCGGCGCAGCCGCTGGTCCGGCTTCCAGCAGATGGCCCTCCTGCACCCGCAGCACCCGGTCGGCCTGCTCGGCAATGGCGGCGTTGTGGGTGGCCATGATCAAGGTGCGACCCTGCTGGCGGGTGAGGGCAACCAGCAGCCGCAGCACCTGCTCACCGGTGTGCTCATCCAGGTTGCCGGTGGGTTCGTCGGCCAGGATCAGCAGGGGCTGGTGCAGCAAGGCCCGGGCGATGGCCACCCGCTGCTGCTGGCCTCCGGACAGGCGGTCCGGCATCGTCGAGGCCCGGTCTGCCAGCCCCACCTGGCCGAGAAGATGGAGGGCCGCCGTCTCCAGGGCTGGCCGCGGCAGGCCCGCCAGCTCGCTGGGCAGGGTGACGTTCTCCAGCACCGACAGGGTGGGGATGAGGTTGAAGAACTGGAAGATGAAGCCGATGCGATCGCGGCGAAAGAGCGTGCGCCGCCGCTCATCAAGGGCCGTGAGGTCCACCCCGCCGATGCACACGCTGCCGGAGGAGGGGCTGTCGATGCCACCAAGCAGATGCAGCAGGGTGCTCTTGCCGCTGCCGCTCTGGCCGAGCAAAACAACGAACTGGCCGGGCGGGATGACCAGGTCGACGGACTCAAGCACCGTGCGCTCCGTGTCGCCTTCCTGAAAGCGCTTGCGCAGCCCCCGCAGTTCGATCGCGGCGGCCTGGGGAGCTTCAGCCATTCACACGCGGACCAGCCGCCAGCACCACAGGAGCGGCTCCAAGTTAAGGAGGGACCGACTCTCAGCGGGACTCCGCGCTGAACCAGCGGGCCAGGGCCGACACATCCTCGTCGCCATGGCCGGCCGTGATCAGGTCGTCCTCCATCGCCGCCACCTGCCGCGCCAGCGGCAGCTCCAGGCCTCCGATGGCGGCGGCCTCCAGGGCGATCGCCAGATCCTTGCGGTGCAGGCGCAGCCGGAAGCCGAGAGGGAATTCACCCCGCAGCATCGAACCGCCGCGGTGCTCCAGGGCCCAGGAGCCGGCAGCCCCGCCGAGCAGCGCCTGACGGACCGCCTCCATCGGCAGCCCCAGGCGCTGCCCCAGGGCCAGGGCCTCCGCCACCGCCGCGTAGCCGCCCGCCACCAGCACCTGGTTGACGGCCTTGGCCTCCTGGCCGGCCCCCACCGGGCCGAGGTGCGTGATGGTTTGGCCCACCGCCTCCAGCACGGGACGGGCCCGCTCCAGGTCGGAGGCCTCCCCCCCCACCAGCACCGACAGGGTTCCCGCCCGGGCCCCCTCGGTCCCACCGGTCACGGGTGCATCGAGATAGGCCACGCCGCGCTCGGCCAAAGCGGCCGCCATGGCGCGGGAAGACGCTGGCGCGATGGTGGAGAAGTCCAGCACCAGGGAACCGGGCCGCAGGCCCGCCTGGGCAGCGCCGTCGGTAGCGCCCCCCCGCCCCAGCAGCACCTCCGCCACGGCGATGTCGTCACTCAGGCACAGCGCCAGCACAGGGGCATCCCGCGCCGCTTCTGCGGGCGAGGTGGCCCTCCGGGCCCCGGCGGCGGCCAGGGGCCGTTCCCGCTCCCGGTTGCGGTTGTGGACCGTGAGCGCAAAGCCCTTCGCCAAAAGGTTGGTCGCCATCGGAGCCCCCAGCGCCCCAAGGCCGATGAAAGCGACGGGTAGGGCCACGGGCATTCCGCTCAGACGTTGAACAGGAACTCCATCACATCCCCCTCGGCCACCACGTACTCCTTGCCCTCGCTGCGCAGCCAGCCCCGGTTGCGGGCCTCGGCCAGGGTGCCGGCCTCCAGCAGCTGGCCGTAGGCAACGGTCTGGGCCCGGATGAAGCCACGCTCGAAGTCGGTGTGGATCACGCCGGCGGCCTGGGGAGCGGTCATGCCGGCGGTGATCGTCCAGGCGCGGGTCTCCTTCTCGCCGGTGGTGAAGTAGGTGCGCAGACCCAGCAGGCGGTAGGTGGCACGGATCAGGCTCTTCAGGCCGCCTTCGCTCACCCCCAGCCCGGCCAGGTAGTCGGAGCGCTCCTCGGCGGCCAGGTCGACCAGTTCGGCCTCCACCTGGGCGGAGATGCGCACGGCTTCGGCTCCCTCGCGGGCGGCCAGCGCCTCCACGGCACTCACCCAGGCGTTACCTCCGGCCAGGTCGTCCTCGCTCACATTGGTGGCGTAGATGATCGGCTTGGCGGTGAGCAAGCCGAGGGTGCGCACCAGGGCCTGCTCCTCCTCGCTCAGGGACACCCGGCGGGCGGCGCCGCCCTGCTCCAGTTCCGCCTGCAGCCTGGCCAGGGCGGCGTCTTCGGCGGCGGCCTCCTTGCTGGTGCGCATCTGTTTCTTGAGACGCTCGCGTCGCTTCTCGATCTGGGCCAGATCCGCCAGCCCCAGCTCCAGGTTGATCACCTCGGCATCCCGCTCCGGATCGACGCTGCCGGAGACGTGGATCACGTCGTCATCATCGAAACAACGCACCACGTGAACGATCGCGTCCACCTCGCGGATGTTGGCCAGGAACTTGTTGCCCAGCCCCTCCCCCTGGCTCGCCCCCTGCACCAAGCCGGCGATGTCCACGAATTCAACGCGCGTCGGCACGATCTCCTTCGAACTGGAGAGGTCGGAGAGCTTCTGCAGGCGCTCATCGGGCACCGCCACCACCCCCACGTTGGGCTCGATGGTGCAGAAGGGGAAGTTGGCCGCCTGGGCCTGGGCGTTGGCCACCAGGGCGTTGAAGAGGGTCGATTTGCCCACGTTGGGCAGCCCGACGATTCCGGCTTTGAGCATCGGCAAAATCTAGGGGTCACCGTGCCAGGGCCCATTCGGTCTCCCGCCGTCCACAACCGCTGCCCAGGCGAGCGAAACTGATGCCAGCGAAACGCCGGCCCATTCCCGCCATCACCCCCCTGCCGCCGGCTCCCACCCCGACCCGGAGCGCGCCACCGCCGGCCGCCCCCGTGGCGGCGAAACGTCGTTCCCGTCGTCGCCTCTGGATCGGCCTGGCGGTGGGGCTGGCCCTGCTGGCCTCCGCCGGGATCTGGCAACGGCAACGGATGCAGGCCGGCCGCGACCTCGCCCCGTTCACCGTGGTGGCCCGCGAAGGATCCCTGCCCGGGGTGATCACCGCCAGCGGTGAACTGGATGCTGTCCAACGGGTGAACGTCAGCCCCAAGCGTCAGGGCATCCTGCTGCAGTTGCTGGTCGACGAAGGCGACACGGTGCGCAAGGGTCAGCCGCTGGCGCTGATGGATGACGGCGACCTGCGCGACCGGTTGATGGAGCTGCAGGCCAACGTGCAATCGGCGGAGGCGGAACAAGCCCGCAGCGATAGCGAGCTGCGCCGTAACGAACCCCTGTTCCGCCAGGGGGCGATCAGCCTCGACACCATGAATCGCTTCCGCTCCGAGGCGGAGGTGCGGCGGCTGGCCACCGCCGCGGCCCGCCAGCGGTTACGGCAACGAATGGTGGAGAAGGACGAATTGATCGTGCGGGCCCCCTTCGACGGGGTGATCAGCCAGCGCTACGCCGAGCCCGGCGCCTTCGTCACCCCCACCACCACCGCGTCGGCCACGGCCGGCGCCACCAGTTCCTCGATCGTCGAGCTGTCCGAGGGGCTGGAGGTGGTGGCCAAGGTACCCGAGAGCGACATTGGCCGGCTGAAGGTGGGCCTGCCCGCCAGCGTGCGGGTCGATGCCTTCCCGGATCGTCGCTTCCAGGCCCGGGTGCGCCAGATCGCCCCCAGGGCCGTCAAGACCAACAACGTCACCTCCTTCGAGGTGAAGCTCCAGCTGGTCGATCCAGCGCCGGAACTCCGCATCGGCATGACCGCCGACATTGACTTCCAGACCGGCACCCTCCAGGCCAGGACCGTGGTGCCCACCGTGGCGATCGTCACTGAGGACGGCCGTCCCGGCGTGCTCCTGGTGGGCAAGGGTCAGGAACCCACCTTCCAGCCGGTGGAGCTGGGGGCCAGCAGCGGCAAGGACACCCAGATCCTCACGGGCCTGGAGAGCGGCACCAGGGTGTTCATCGATCTGCCCCCCTGGGCCAAAAAGCGCCCCTAGGCGGCGCTCACGCCCAGGTAGCGGCGCGCCGCCTCCACGATCCGGCCGCTGGCCGCGCCATCACCGAAAGGGTTGTGGGCATGGGCCATGGCCTGGTAGGCCTCCTGGTCTTCCAGCAGCCGACTGCCCTCCGCCAGGATCTCGCGACTGTCGGTGCCGATCAGCTTCGCCGTGCCGGCCGCCACCGCCTCGGGCCGCTCGGTGGTGCGGCGCAGCACCAGCACGGGCTTGCCCAGGGCAGGCGCCTCTTCCTGCAGGCCGCCGGAATCGGTGAGCAGCAGGGTGCAGCCGCGCATCGCCGCCACCAGGCGGTCGTAATCGAGGGGTTCGGTGAGGAAAGCGCGCGGATGGGAGCCGAGCAGGGCCTGCAGGGGCTCGCGCACCGTGGGATTGCGGTGCAGCGGCAGCAGCAGGGCGGTGTCGGGGAAGCGCTCCAGCAGGGAGAGGAAGCCCTGGCCGATGTCGAGCAGCCGCTCGCCCCAGTTCTCGCGGCGGTGCACCGTGGCCAGCAGCACGCGCTGGTTCTGCCAGTCGAGCCCTGGCAGGTCCCAGTCGGGAGCGGTGCGCGCCATCAGCAGCAGGGCGTCGATCACCGTGTTGCCGGTGGTGAGGATCTCGCCCACCACCCCCGAGGCCTTCAAGTTCGCCGCCGACTGGGTGGTGGGGGCGAAATGGAGGCGGGCCAGTTGGGAAATCAGGCGCCGGTTGGCTTCTTCAGGGAAAGGATCGAGCAGGTCGTTGGTGCGCAGGCCAGCTTCCACATGGCCGACGGGGATTTGCTCGTAGAAGGCGGCCAGGGCGCTGGCGAAGGCCGTGGTGGTGTCGCCCTGGACCAGGACGAGATCGGGACGGTGTGCCTCGAACTCCTCCTTCAGGCCCTGCAGCGCCGCACAGGTGACGTGGGTGAGCGTCTGTTTCGGTGCCATCAGGGCCAGGTCGTGGTCGGCGCTGAGGCCGAACAGCCGCATCACCTGGGTGACCATCTCGCGGTGCTGCCCCGTAAGCACCACCCGGGTGCGGAACTCCCGGGCCCGCTGAAAAGCCAGGATCACCGGCGCCAGCTTGATGGCCTCCGGGCGCGTGCCCAGAACGATGCTGACCAGGGGCTGTGGGGACACGGGCCGAAGCGGGTGATTGGATCCTAGGGAGCCCCCGATCGCCCCTCTCCAACGGCAGAGGCCGCAGCTCCACGCTGATGTTCACAGGGGCGAATCCGCACCTAGAATTTTGGCCTAGGACCGAGCCCTTCGACTGGATCGCCCATCCGTTTTGTCGAGTTCTTCCATGCCACCGGCGCCACCTCCACCCCCTCCCGTGGGCGTCAACCCGGCGATGGCGGTCCGGTCGGCCCAGGGTCCACCGATGGCCGCCGATGGGGGATCTCCGCCGACATTGGAACAGATCGTTCGGGTGGCTTTCGATCGCAATTTCTCCGATGTTCACCTCGGCGTTGGTGAACGACCCAGGTTCCGGTATCGCGGCGACATGATTCTGGCCGGTTTGGATGTAACCGATCCCGGCACATTCCGAGACTGGCTGCGGGAAATCATGGAGCCCGCACAGATCGATCGTTTCGTCCAGCACAAGGAGCACGACGGATCCTTCGCTTTCGGCTTCGTGCGGGTAAGGATCAACCTGCTTGAATCACTGCAGGGTCCAGCAATGGTCCTGCGGTTGATTCCGCAGACTATTCCCACCATTGACGAGCTCAACCTGCCCCAGGTGCTCAAGGATCTGGCCCAGCGGCCCAAGGGCATGCTCCTGGTCACCGGACCCACCGGTTCAGGCAAGAGCACGACCCTGGCGGCGATGATTGACCACATCAATCGCACGATGAAACGCCATATCCTCACCATCGAGGATCCCGTGGAGTTCGTGCATCAGAGCCGTGAGTCCCTGATCCGCCAGAGAGAACTGGGCACCCACACCAAGTACTTCAAGACAGCCCTGCGGGCGGCGCTCCGGGAGGATCCCGACGTGATCCTGGTGGGAGAGATCCGCGACCAGGACACCCTCACCACCGCGATCGAAGCCTCCCAGACCGGCCACCTGCTGCTGGGAACCCTGCACACCAACTCCGCCGTACGCTCCGTCGAGCGGATGCTGGGGATGTACCCACCCGATGAGCAGGACATTGTGCGGCGGGCCGTGGCGGATTCACTGCTGGGGGTGATCTCCCAGGGACTGATCAAGACAGTGGATGGCAAGCGGGCGTCGTACCACGATGTTTTCATCAACACCGACGCCTGCAAGGACTACATCCTCAGAGCCAATCTTGATGAAATCGAAGCCATCATGGCCCGCAGCGGTTTTGACGGCATGATCACGGCCAATCAATACCTGGCCAATCTGGTTTCTGCCGGAAAGGTGAACCCTGAAGACGCTCTGGCCGCCAGCCTCAGACCCGGCGAACTGGCCCAGACCCTGCGGGGTCGGACCTGAGGCGTCAGCCCCCTGCCAGGCGTACGAGCAACAGAACGCCCAGACCCACGGAAAGCCCAAGCATGGCCAGACGGCCATTCCAGATCTCGGCCTGGGGCGTGAAACCGCGACGCCAGGCGTTCAGTTCCTGCTGGGACACGGGTTCCGTGTCGCTGAGGGACGTTTCAACCTGCTCAATGGGCAGGGGATTCGCGGGGGCCATGGGGCCAGACCATCAAGCGATCCACCCACACTAAGGGCATCAAAAGGGAGGTTGTGGCGCATAGAGCGTGCCTGCCTGCTCCAGGGGGAGCCGGGCCGCCACCCCCAGGGCGATCCCGCTGCGCCCGCCGGCGTCGAAGCGCTCGATGGCCGCCAGGCCCACCATGGCGGCGTTATCGGTGCAGTAGGCCAACGGCGCGACACGCCAGCCGAGGCCCCGGGCGGCGGTGGCCTCGGACATGTGTCGCCGCAGTCGCCGGTTGGCGGCCACACCGCCCACCAGCACGATGGTCTGGAGGCCCGCCTCGACGGCGCAACGGCAGCTGCGCTCCACCAGCACCTCGGCCACCACCTCCTCGAAGCTCGCCGCCAGGTCGGCCACCGGCAGGCTGCCGGCCTGGCGGCTGAGGGTCTGCACCTGGCGCAGCACGGCCGTCTTGAGGCCGCTGAAACTGAAGTCGTAGGGGTGAAAGCCCCCCTGGGGCAGGGAGACCCGCCCCTTGGGAAAGCGGAATCGGCCCGGATCCCCGTCCAGCGCCGCCGCCTCGATCGCCGGCCCACCCGGGTAGCCCAGCCCAAGCAGGCGGGCCACCTTGTCGAAGCATTCCCCGGCGGCATCGTCACGGCTGCGGCCCAGGCGGAGGTAGCTCCCCGGAGCCTCGACCTTGACCAGCTCGGTGTGGCCACCACTCACCAGCAGCACCAGGTAGGGCCCCTCCGGCAGCGGCTCACCCAGGTGCACCGAGCAGAGATGGCCCTCCAGGTGGTGCACCCCCAGGAACGGCTTGCCATGCAGCCGCGCCAGGGTGCGCGCCGTCACCGACCCCACGAGCAAAGCCCCGGCCAGCCCGGGGGCCACCGTGGCGGCGATGGCATCGAGGTCGGCCATGGCCAGACCGCTCTGCTCCAGCACCTGGGCGATCAGGGCCGGCAGCGCCTCCACATGGCGACGGGAGGCGATCTCCGGCACCACCCCGCCCCAACGGGCGTGCTCCTCCATCTGGGAGGCGACGGCCCCCGCCAGCACCCGCCGTCCGGACACGATCGCCGCCGCCGACTCGTCACAACTTGTTTCGAGGGCCAGAACCGTGCTCATGCTCCCTGGAGAGCTCCCCTACTGTCCGCACGAGCCATCCTGCCCCGCGGCAGTTCCCCCGCGGCCCCTCTCCATGCGCCGTCTTCTCTCCAGTCGTTCCTTCGCCATCAGGGCCTTCGCCCTGGTGGCGTCCGTGTTCCTGCTCTTCGGCTTCGCCCCCTCGGCCCGGGCCGACATCGGCGGACTCACCCCCTGCAGCGAGACCCCCCGCTTCCAGCAGCGCGCCGCCGCAGCCAGCACGGACCAGGCCAAGGCCCGGTTCGCGTACTACGGCCAGTCCCTCTGCGGCACTGATGGCCTGCCCCACCTGATCACTGACGGCCGCTGGAGCCACGCCGGTGACTTCACGATCCCGGGCCTCCTCTTTCTGTACATCGCCGGCACGATCGGCTGGGCCGGTCGTGGCTACTTGATCGCCATCCGCGGCAGCAAAGACGCCACCATGCGTGAGATCCAGATCGATCTGCCCCTGGCGTTCAAAACCACCCTGGCCGCTGCTGTCTGGCCCCTGGCGGCCCTCAAGGAGTTCACCAGCGGAGCCATGGTGGAATCCGACGACAAAGTGACCGTTTCCCCCCGCTGATTCCAAGAGCCATGAAGAAATTCCTCACCACCGCACCCGTCGTGGCCGCCGTCTGGTTCACCCTGACGGCAGGCATCACGATCGAGGTCTTCCGCTTCTTTCCCGATCTGATCATCCATCCCCTCTGAAGCCGGCAAGAGGCCTCATTGATTGCGACGAGCGGCCCTTGAACGGGCCGCTTTTTCATGGCTGCTCCTCCCTGCTTGGCTCCAGCCCTTGCGGGTTTGCCTCTCAGTCAGGGCAGGGGTGTCAGACGGCGTCGCCAAACCCCAGCAACCGCTCCAGCTCCTGCACGGCCGCCTCCAGATCACCGTTCACCAGGACCGCATCAAACTCGGGCTCGGCCTCCAGTTCCACCCGGGCCCGGGCCAGTCGTTTCTGGATCGCCTGCTCAACGTCGGTGCCCCGGCCCCGGATGCGGCGCTCCAGTTCCTCAAAGCTGGGCGGCTTGATCAGCAGCTGGAAGGCCGCCGGAAACGTGCGCCGCACCTGGCGGGCCCCCTCCAGCTCGATTTCCAGCAGCACCGGCTGGCCCTGGGCGAGATGCTCTTCCACCGGCCCCCGGGGGGTGCCGTACAGGTGTCCGGCGAAGGCGGCCCATTCCAGGAAGCCGTCCGTGGACACCCGTTGCTCGAAGTCGGGCCGGGTCAGGAAGAAATAGTGCTGGCCATCGATCTCCCCGGCGCGGGGCGTCCGGGTGGTGGCTGACACCGACAGCCAGAGGCCCGGATGGCGCTGCAGCAGCCGGGCCACCAGGGTGCCCTTGCCCACCCCGCTGGGTCCGGTGATCACCGTGAGTCGACCGGGGGAGGGGGGGGCTGGCATGGATCGCTGGCGCTGGGGCGCACAGTAGGGGTGGACCGCATTGGAGGCGATGGCCCCATCCCCGCCCATCCAGGCCATGGATGTGACCAGCCTGCGCGCCGTGCTGGTCGAGATGCGCCGCGGCCTGCTGCCCAGCCGTTTCGAGAAGGCCCAGCAGCCCGATGCCCATCGGTTGCAGCTGGGCCTGCGCAGCCTGCAGGGAACCCTGTGGCTGGAACTCAGCTGGCTGGCGGAGGCACCACGCCTGCTGGCCATTGACCCACCGCTGCGGCAGGGGGATGGCAGCACCCTGGCCCAGCAGCTGCAACACGGCCTGCGGGGTCTGGCCCTGGTGAGCCTGGAGCAGCAGGGCTGGGAGCGGGTGGTGGCCCTGGGGTTCGCCCCCAGACCCGGTGAGCCGATCGCCAGGCAACTGGTGCTGGAGGTGATGGGACGCCACAGCAACCTGTTCCTGCTGGATGAGGACGGGCGAGTGATCACCCTGGCCCGCCAGGTCCGCCAGGACCGGTCGCGCCTGCGGCCCATCGGCACCGGGGATGCCTACGTGCCGCCGCCGCCCATGGCCGGCGAACCTCCGCGGCTCCAGGAGGATTTCGCCTCCTGGCAACGGCGCCTCAGCCTGCTGCCCCAGACGGTCGGCCAGGCGCTGTTGGGCGCCTACCAGGGGGTCGGTCCGGCCCTGGCCCGCCAGCTGGCGGACGCCTGGCTGCTCTTGCCGGTGGACAGCCTGCAGGCGGAGCAGTGGCAACAGCTCTGGCAGCGCTGGCGCCTCTGGCTGGAGACGATGGAACAGGAACGGTTCGCCCTGGGCTGGGGCGGTCCGAGCGACTACCGCTGCTGGGATTCCGGAGCAGCGGCGACCGTGCCCACCCCCTGGGCGATCAACCGAGGACTGGCGGGCTACTACGACGATCGGCTGGGCCGTCGGGAGCTGGAACAGCGGCGGGCAAGCCTGCGGCAGCGCCTCCAGACCGCCGCGGCGCGGGAGCGCCGCAACGCCGACCAGCAGCAGGCCCTGCTGGCGGCAGTGCCCGGCAGCGAGGCGATGCAGCGCCGGGCCGATGGGCTGCTGAGCGTGCCGGCGCCCTCCCGGGATGAGATCGACGAAGCCCAGCGCCTCTACCGCCAGGCGCGCAAGCTGCGCCGCTCCGTGGCCGCGATCACGCCTCGGCTGGAGCTGCACCAGCAGCGGCTGGCCGCCATCGACACCAGCCTCACCTTCCTGGAGCAGGCGGAGAACGGGGCCCAGCTCACCGCCGTCGAGGAGGACCTGCCCGCCCTGCTCCCCTGTCGGGACAGCCAGGGGCCCGGGCCCTCACGGCGCCTGCGACGGGGACCGGCCGGCAGCGCTCCTTCCCCCCTGGAACTGCGCAGCAGCGGTGGCCTGCGCCTGCAGGTGGGCCGCAACCATCGCCAGAACGAGTGGATCAGCCTGCAGCAGGCCCGGCGCGGCGATCTCTGGTTCCATGCCCAGGAGTGCCCGGGCAGCCACGTGGTGCTGAAGGGCTCGGAGGGCACCCCCAGCGACGAGGATCTGCGGGAGGCGGCCGACCTGGCAGCCCACTTCAGCCGGGGCCGGGCCAACGGCCGGGTGCCGGTGGTCATGGTGCCGACCGGCGACCTGCAGCGGATCGCCGGTGCCGGCCCCGGCACGGTGCGCCACCGCGGCGGCACCGTGCTGTGGGCGGTGCCCGATCGAGCCGCTGACCTGCTGGCGGAGCCCCCTAGGCTGCCGGGAACGGAACAGCCATGAGCAACTCCATCCCCGAGGACACTTTCCCCGGCGAGGTGCAGATGAGCCTGGTGGAGCACCTCGAGGAGCTCCGCCGTCGCGTCCTGCGCAGCCTGCTGGCGGTGGTGGTCGGTGCTGCCGTTTGCCTGGTGGGGGTGCGGCCGCTGGTGAAGCTGCTGGAGGTGCCGGCCGAAGGCATCCGCTTCCTGCAGCTGGCCCCGGGCGAATTCCTGTTTGTGTCCTTGAAGGTGGCCGGCTACGCGGGGCTCACCCTCGCCCTGCCCTACGTGCTGTTCGAGACCCTGGCCTTCGTGCTGCCGGGACTGAGCCGGCGGGAACGTCGGCTGGTGGCCCCCGCCGTCGCCGGCTCCACCGTGCTCTTCGCCGCCGGCCTGGCCTTCGCCTGGTGGGCTCTGGTGCCGGCCGCCCTTCGCTTCCTGGTGTCCTATGGCGCCGATGTGGTCGAGCCGATCTGGTCGATCGAGCGCTACCTCGACTTTGTGCTCCTGCTGATGGTGGCCACGGCCCTGGCCTTCCAGCTGCCGGTGCTGCAGCTCCTGCTGGGCGCCCTGGGGCTGATCGACTGGCGCACGATGCTGGGGGCCTGGCGCTGGGTGGTGCTGGCGGCGGCCCTGGCCGGTGCGGTGCTGACGCCCTCCACCGATCCGATCACGATGCTGCTGCTTACCGGGGCGATCACGGCCCTGTACCTGCTCGGGGTGGCGTTGGTGGCCCTGGCCGAGGGGCTGCGGCCCACCCCGTCGCCCTCCACCTGAAGCTCCGGCTCAGAGCATGAACTCGCTGGCGCGCCCCGCCGGCAGCTCCAGGGGCAAAGACAGGGCCTTGCCCAGGCGGGGCTTGTCGGTGGTGGTCTGGAGCCAGTGGCGCACCTGGGCGGCCACGCCGAGGCCGTTGAGGGAGCCCACCAGCTCCTCAAGGTGCTCCTCGAAGGCCTGGGGCGTCAGCGGGAAGGACTGCTGCTCGAGGTAGCCCCACATCACATGCAGATACAGGCGACCACGACGCTGAACCAGCTGCAGGTCGTAGGTGGCCTGCCAGCGCGTTCGCAGCACCTCCAGCAGTTCCTCCCGGCGAAGCGGCTCAGCTGAGGTCATGGCGGCAGGCGCTCTCCACAACAGCATGTTGCAGCCGGCCTGCGGCGGGTGCGACTCGGACCCGGCCTGGGAAGGGCAAGGTTCATAATGGGCGCCACGTCAATCGGTCACACCGCGCCGTTCCCTATGACCCAGATTCCTGCGGCCTCCTCGAACGGCGGTGGTGCTGATGTGCCCGGAATGGGCCGCCGGCAGTTCATGAACCTGCTGACCTTCGGCTCCGTCACAGGGGTGGCCCTGGGTGCCCTCTATCCCGTGGTGAACTACTTCATCCCGCCAAAGGCCGCAGGCAGCGGTGGCGGCGTCACCGCCAAGGACGAGCTGGGCAACAGCGTCACCGCCACCGGCTGGCTGGCCACCCACAAGGAAGGCGACCGCAGCCTGGTGCAGGGTCTCAAGGGTGATCCCACCTACCTGCTGGTGGAGGGTGGCGAGGCCATCGGCGACTACGGCATCAACGCCATCTGCACCCACCTGGGCTGCGTGGTGCCCTGGAACAGCGGCGCCAACCGGTTCATCTGCCCCTGCCACGGCAGTCAGTACGACGCCACCGGCAAGGTGGTGCGCGGCCCTGCTCCTCTCTCCCTGGCCCTGGCCCACGTCAGCGTCGAGAACGACAACGTGTTCCTCAGCCCGTGGACTGAAACCGACTTCCGCACCGGCGAGAAGGCCTGGTGGGCGTGATCGGCGCCTGAATCTCCCTCCCCCGCTTCACTTCTCCGACGCCCGCCACCTCCACCCCCATGCGCCGCTTCCTCTCCCCCCTGTTCGGCACCCTCCTCACCCTCAGCCTTTCGGTGGGCGTGCTGCTTCTGGGGGCCAGTCCCAGCTGGGCCTATCCGTTCTGGGCCCAGCAGAACTACGCCACCCCGCGTGAAGCCACCGGCAAGATCGTCTGCGCCAACTGCCACCTGGCCAAGAAGGCCACCCGGGTGGAAGTGCCCCAGGCGGTCTTCCCTGACACGGTGTTCAAGGCGGTGGTTGAAATCCCCTACGACACCTCCGTTCAGCAGGTGTCCGGCAATGGCAGCCCCGCCGGTCTGAATGTGGGAGCCGTGGTGATGCTTCCCGACGGCTTCACCCTGGCCCCCCAGGATCGGCTCAGCGATGAACTCAAGGAAGAGACCGCCGGCGTCTACTACACCCAGTACAGCGACGACCAGCCCAACATCCTTCTGGTGGGCCCTCTCCCCGGTGACCAGCACCAGGAGATCGTCTTCCCGATCCTGTCTCCTGATCCGGCCACCGACAGCGCCATCCACTTCGGTAAGTACCAGGTGCATGTGGGTGCCAACCGTGGCCGCGGCCAGGTGACCCCGGAAGGTGAAAAGACCAACAACACCGTCTACACCGCCCCCGCAGCCGGCACTGTCAGCGCCATCACCACCGGTGATGACGGCAGCACCGTGGTGGAGATCACCGGGGCGGCAGGCGCTGTCACCGAAACCATCCCCGCCGGACCCAGCCTGATCGTGGCCGTCGGCGATGCTGTGGAAGCCGGTGTGCCCATCACCAACGACCCCAACGTCGGCGGCTTCGGTCAGATCGACGCTGAAGTGGTGCTACAGAACCCGGTGCGCATCTACGGCCTGCTGGCCTTCTTCGCCGCCGTGGCCCTGGCCCAGATCATGTTGGTGCTCAAGAAGCGCCAGGTTGAGAAAGTCCAGGCGGCGGAGGGCTTCTGAGCGCCCTTCTCGGCCTCTTCACCTCCCCGGGACCCCTGATCTTTCAGCTGGGTCCCGTCTCCGTTCGCTGGTACGGCCTGCTGATCGCCCTGGCGGTGCTGCTTGGGCTGCTGCTGGCCACCCGTCTGGGACGCCAGAGGGGCATCGATCCCGGCCTGATCGCTGATCTCCTGCCCCTGATGGTGCTGGGGGCCGTGGTCGGCGCCCGGACCTATTACGTCGCGCTGGAATGGCGCCAGTTCCACACCAACTGGCTCGATGTCTTCGCCATCTGGCGTGGGGGCATCGCCATTCACGGCGCCCTGATCGGGGGGACCCTGGTCACCCTGCTCTTCTGCCGCTGGCGCCGCCAGGCCTTCTGGCCGTTGCTTGATGTGCTCGTTCCCGCCGTGGCCCTGGGCCAGGCGATCGGGCGCTGGGGCAATTTCTTCAACTCCGAGGCCTTCGGGCTGCCCACCAACCTCCCCTGGGCCCTGACCATTCCGATGGCCAACCGGCCGTCGGAATTCCTTGAGCAGGCCTCCTTCCACCCCACCTTTCTCTACGAATCCCTCTGGAATCTGGGGGTCTGCGGCCTACTGCTGCTCCTGTTCCGCCTGGGCAGCCAGGGGCGGGTGCGGCTGCCCGCCGGGGCGCTCAGCTGCACCTACCTGATGGCCTACAGCAGCGGCCGCTTCTGGATCGAGGGGCTGCGGCTCGATCCTTTGTGCCTGTTCTCCCAGCCGCCCTTCTGCGCCGGTGGCCTGCGCATGGCCCAGCTGATGAGCCTGCTGCTCATCGCACTGGGGGCGGCGGGTCTGCTCTGGCTCTACCGCTTCCGACGTCCCCTCCCCGACCCCTCCGGCGTGACCGCATGACAGCCACCGTTCAGATCGTCGGAGCCGGCCCCGGCGCCCCGGACCTGCTCACCCTGAGGGCCTCCAGGGCCATCGAGGCGGCCGAGGTGCTGGTCTGGACCGACTCCCTGGTGAGCCCCCAGATCGCCGCCCTGGCGTCAAGGGAGTGCGAAACGGTGCGCACCAGCACGCTCACCCTCGAGGAGGTGATGGCGGTGGTGATCGAGCGGGCCAGGCAGGGACGGCGGGTGGTGCGCCTCCACGACGGCGACCCCTGCCTGTACGGAGCGTTGCAGGAGCAGATCTGCCGGCTGGCCGATGCCGGCCTGGCGGTGGAGGTGGTTCCCGGGCTGAGCGCCTACCAGGCCACCGCCGCCGCCCTGGGGGCCGAGCTGACCATTCCCGGCCGGGTCCAGACGATCGTGCTCAGCCGGGCGGGCGGCCGCACCGGCGTGCCGGAGCGTGAATCCCTGGCCCGTCTCGCTGCCCTGCAGGCCTCCCTGTGCCTCTATCTCAGTGCCCGCCACGTGGAGGAGGTGCAGAGCGAGCTGCTGCTGCACTACCCGGCGGACACGCCGGTGGCGATCGGGTACCGGGTCAGCTGGCCCGACCAGTGGCTCACGGTGGTGCCCCTGGACTCCATGGCCCGCGTCAGCCGGGAGCGGAACCTCATCCGCACCACCCTCTACGTGGTGAGTCCGGCCCTGCGGGCCGCCGAGGAGGCCCGATCCCTGCTCTATTCCGCCAGCCACAACCACCTGTTCCGCGGCGGCGCCGAGTGACGGCGGCCACGCCCTGCCTGCGCCACTGGCGGGGCTGGGTGGAGGCCGCACAAGCCGATGCCTGGCTGGAGCGGCTGCGACAGGAGGTGCCCTGGAAACAGGAGTCCATCCGCGTGTACGGCCGCCGCCACGCCATGCCCCGGCTCACCTGCTGGATGGCGGATCCTGGCTGCGGCTATCGCTACTCCGGGTTGGAGAACGCCATCGAACCCTGGACACCACTGGCCGCCGCCATCCGCCGGCGCGTTGGGGAGGCTGCCGCCCAGGAGTTCAATTCCCTGCTGCTGAACTACTACCGCGACGGCCGTGATGCCATGGGCTGGCATGCCGATGACGAGGCTGAGCTCGATCCGGAGGCCCCGATCGCCTCCCTCAGCCTGGGAGCCAGCCGCACCCTGCGTTTCCGTCCCCGCCAGCGGGGCACGGCTCCGACCCTGGCGGTGGAACTGGGCCATGGGGATCTGCTGTTGATGGACCCGCCCACCCAGCGGCACTGGCAGCACGGCCTGCCGCGGCGCCTGAGGGTGGAAACCCCGCGGCTCAACCTGACCTTCCGGAGGGTACGGCTGCCGGCCTGATCACGGGGGGAGGGTGCCGCCACGGGGGGCGGCCGCCTCAGGCATCCCGGCGCCGGCAAGATGGCAACAATGGATGCAGTGTTCCTCTGAGCGGAGTTCCGAGGGCAATGTCCAGTTCCCGTGGTAGCCGACACCGGCGGCTCCTCCCCGTGCTGCTGAGTGTGACCCTGCTGGGAGGCGGCTGTCAGTTCACGGGGGTGAGTGAGGCCGGCCGGGAGCGCTGCCGCAGGCTGGGTGCCAACGCTGGCCATCCCCTGGCGGCCGCCCTCAGCTACGTCCGCTGCCTGCCCAACGCTGAGGCCACCCTGGCGACCGAGAAGGCGGCCGAGAAGGCCGCCACGGCCCGACGGGCGGCCCTGGAAGCCTGCCGCAGGCGGCAGGGAACGATCACCACCCTGATCGAGTCGCTGCGCCAGGCGGAGCAGGACCTGGCCGCGGCGCGCAGCAGCCCGTTCCGGCCCTCCGTGGCGCCGCCCCAGCCCCTGGATGCCGGCAAGGAATCGCGCTATCGCCCCGAAGACCAGCAGCTCGACCGGGACCGCTACGAGGCCGCCCTCGGCGCCTGGGAACAGCAGGTGGCCTCGCAGCGGGCCGCGTGGCGGCAGCGGCGTGCCGAACGCATCGCGGCCGCCCAAGGGCGGCTCAACCGAGACGCCCAGGCCCTCAGGCAGCTCCAGCCCGATCTGTTCAACGGCCCCACCAGCATCGAGTTCGACCCGACGGCACTCAAAACGGTGAGCGCCGGCTGCGACAGCACCGGCTGAGGGGATTTGACAGTGTGATCGGCGACCGTGTAGGAGGGTTCAGGCCATTGGGCCTGGTCGAAACCTCTGCCGTTGAAAGATCCTCTTTCAGGCGATGCCGAGGTGCCGACAGCAACGATGGGCGATTAGCACAGCGGTAGCGCACTTCCTTCACACGGAAGGGGTCACTGGTTCGAATCCAGTATCGCCCATGTCTTCTTTCCTGCCTTCCGGCCCGTAGCGTCCTTGGACGCGAATGGCTGGTCGTCCCCTGGACCGCTCGTCATACTGCTGGCGACGCAGCGCTTCAGGAGTCCCTGCCCTTGTTCGAATCTCCTGCCGCGACCATGGCCGCAGACGACTGGAGTGCTCCGATCCCGCAGCTCGTCCAACTGGGCGAAAAGCTCGGCCAAGCCCGCCGCAATCAGGGCCTCAGCCTGGAGGAACTGGCCTACCGACTGCGGCTGGGCAGTGAACAGCTGACGGCCCTCGAGGCCGGGGACCACACCCACCTGCCGGAAGCGGTGTTCGTGGTGGCCCAGGCCAAGCGGGTGGCCGGCGCCCTGGGGATCGACGTGAGCCAGCAGATCAGTGATCTGCAGGGGAGCCGCCTGATGCGTGCCAAGGGCCGCCCGGCCCCCGTCACGCCCCCGCAGCGACGGCCCACCATCGCCCCCGCCCGCGAGGGCCGCTCCCTCGGCTGGCTGTGGGGGGGCCTGCTGCTGCTGGGCGGCGGCGGCCTTGCGGTGGGCGCCCTGCAGGGGAAGGTCTTTGCCCCGCAGACCTCCCGACCCCCATCACCGGCCGCGAGCACCAAAGCGGGGGTGGCTCCGGACCAGGCTGTGGCCGCTGGGGCGCCGTCCCGGCCGGTGGCGGACGCGCTGGTGCTGCAGAGCAGCCAGCCCAGCTGGCTGGAGGTCCGCGATGCGGCCGGGGTCACCCTGTTCCGCGGCACCTTCACCGGCGAGAAGCAGTTCCCCATGGGGCAGGGCCTCAGGGTGCTGGCCGGCCGGCCCGACCTGGTGACCGCCACCGCCGGCAGCCAGGCCCCCCGCTCCCTGGGACGGATCGATCAGGTGGTGTGGCGCAGCTTCAGGGCGACGCCTGCCGCACCGTGAGCCTCAGGCCCGTGGCCTCCAGCACCAGATCGGCGCAGGAGCGGAGACTCCATTCCTCCAGGCTCAGATCCTGGGGGGTGTCACCGGGCTGGGGCGCCTGCGGCTGCAGGCTGATCGTGAAGCCCCGGGTCTGAGCGGTCCGTTCGGCGTCCGCCGAGACGCTGATCGCCTCGATACCGGGGGCGGGCCTCCGGTCGAGGGCGGCCGCCAGCCGCAGCAGCAGGGCCATCGTGAACACGGTGTGGCGGTGCTGGCCGGCCTCGATCAACTGCCACGACTCGTGGCGCTTCTTGGGCAGGCTGCGACGGTGGTAGCGGGCGATCGCCGCCACCATCAGGTGCTCGGCCTCGGAGTAACCGAGCAGCTCCCCGTGGCGGATCAGATACCAGGTGTGCTTGTGATAAGCGGCGATGTTGACGTGCTTGCCGCAGGCATGGAGCTGGGCCGCCGCCCACAGCAAGGCCCGGCCTTCGCCGTCGTCATCGTGCAGCAGGCCCCGGGTCTGGTCGTAAAGGCTGAGAGCATGGCTGGCCACCCGGTCGGCCCGGCCCGTATCCACCCCGTAGGTACGGGCCAGGTGGAGCACGGTGCGGCGGCGGATCGTGCTCTGGAAGCTGAAGCGATCGACGAGCAGGCCGTTGCGCAACATCCAGTCGACGATCAGACCTTCCCTCAGCGCCCGCTCACAGACCACCAGCTCCCTGACCTGGAGGATCTCCATGGTGGTCTGGAGGATCAGGGCGCCCGGGACGATGATCTCGGCCCGGCGTTCATTGATGGCGGTGAGGGCGCGGCGCTGCTCCGGCGTCATCGCCACCAGCCGCTCGACGATGCCATCAAGGCGGGCCCGGCCCAGGCGGTAGCCGTCGAGCTTCAGGGGCGGGTTGGGATCCTGGGCGGAAGCCAGGGCCGCCATCGCCATGGCGGTGCCGCTGGTGGCCACCAGCACCGGCTTCTCCCCCGGCCGCAACTCCCGTTTGACCTCGGCCACGGCCGGATCCATCGCCCCCTGGATGTAGGCCTCGAGAAAGCCGCGGCGGGCCGGCGTCAGGGGGTCCTCCCGACAGAACTCCCGCTGCAGGCGCACCGCGCCGATGCGGGTGCTGGTGAGGGCGCGGGCATCGCGGCCATCGGCGAGCACCAGCTCGGTGGAGCCGCCGCCGATGTCGAGGATGAAATAGGGCTGATCGCCGAAGGAAAGGCCCGACAGCACCCCCAGGTAGATGAGTCGGGCCTCCTCCGGCCCGCTCACCAGGTCCACCACCAGCCCCAGCTGGTCCTGGAGCCCCTGCAGGAACGAGCGGCCGTTCGGAGCTTCCCGCACGGCGCTGGTGGCGGCGGTGACGATCTGCTCCACCCCGTGGCTGGTGGCCAGGTCGCGGCAGTGGCGCAGGGTCAGGAAGGCGCGCTCGATCGCCTCGGGCGTGAGGTCGCCGGAATCGGGATCCCTCTCCCCCAGCCGGGTGGTGGATTTCTCCGCCAGCACCACCGAGAAGCTGCGCAGGACCGGATCGATCGCCGCGACCAGCAGGTGGATGGAATTGGTGCCGATGTCGATGGCCGCCACCCGCCGTTCCGCGGTACCGGCGGTGTCGGGGATCGGGGGCATGGGGGTCGGCCCGGGCAGCGGCGGCGCCACTTTGCCACCGGCCGCCCCATCGCCAGCAGGCGGGAACGCCGCCGTCAGGAGTTGGATAGGGTGCCGGGAACCAACCGTTGCGAGCGGTGAACGTCCCGATGGCCCCAGGCCGTGTCCAGGCCTGGCTTGAGCTGCTGCGCTGGCACAAGCCCAGTGGCAGGCTCATCCTCCTGATTCCCGCCGGCTGGGCCCTGTGGATGGGTCCCGCCGTGCCACCTCCGGCCCTGCTGGTGGGCTGGATCGTGCTGGGGGGTCTGGCGGTGAGCGGCGCCGGCTGCGTGGCCAACGACCTCTGGGACCGGCGCATCGATCCCCTGGTGGCGC
The DNA here is from genome assembly GCF_034931305.1 of Cyanobium gracile UHCC 0281. GTDB lineage: Bacteria > Cyanobacteriota > Cyanobacteriia > PCC-6307 > Cyanobiaceae > Cyanobium > Cyanobium gracile_A. Next base: position 33,867 of record NZ_JAYGHY010000014.1, read on the forward strand.
GCACCCGCCACCGGCCCCTGGCCGATGGCCGCCTCGGGGTGGGCACCGCGACCGTCCTGCTGGTCCTTTGCCTGGTGGTGGCCCTGGCGGCCCTGCTGGCCCTGCCCCCCGCCAGCCGGGTGCTGTGCGTGGGGCTCGCCCTGGCCACCTTGCCCCTGGTGCTGCTCTATCCCTCCGCCAAGCGCTGGTTCGCCTATCCCCAGCTGGTGCTGGCCCTGTGCTGGGGCTTCGCCGTCCTGATTCCCTGGGCGGCCGCCCAGGGGGGCCTGCAGGGTGCCCAGGGCGGCTGGCCCCTGCTGCTCACCTGGCTGGCGGCGGTGAGCTGGACCTTCGGCTTCGACACCGTCTACGCCATGAGCGACCGGGACGACGATCGACGCCTCGGGGTGCGCAGCAGTGCCCTGAGCCTGGGGATCCAGGCGCCCCTGGCGGTGGCCCTTTGCTATGGACTCACCTGCGCCGCCCTGGCCCTGGCCGTGCTGCTGCAGGGGCGGGCGGGTCTGCCGTTCTGGCTGCCCTGGGCCGCCGCCGCCCTGGCCATGCAGCAGCAGGCGGGCCGGCTGCGTCGCCCCGACCTGCCCCGCAGCGCCTATGGCCGGCACTTCGCCGTTCAGGTCTGGCTCGGTGGTCTGCTGCTGCTGGCCGTGATCCTCTCCACCAGCGCCTGATCCGCCATGAACGCCGGACTGCCGCCCCTCCAACCCCCTGCCCTGCAGGCGGGCGACCGGGTCCGACTGGTGGCCGCCAGCTCCGCCCTGGGCGATCTGGAGCGGCTGCAGGCCGGCCTGGCGGTGCTGGCCAGCTGGGGCCTGGAGCTGGATGACGATCCCTCCCGGCTGCCGGCGCGCCGCTGGGGCTACCTGGCGGGCCAGGACGCCGAGCGGGCCGGCGATCTGCGGCCCAGCGGCGACCCGGAGGGCTCACCGGCCCTGCTGGCCTGCGTGCGGGGGGGCTGGGGGTCGGCGCGGCTGCTGGAGCGCCCCCTGGAGGCGGCAGGCGGCTGGCTGCTGGGCTTCTCCGATGTGACCTCCCTGCTGTGGCACCGGCTGGCGACGGGCCAGGGGGGCGCCATCCACGGTCCCTTGCTCACCACCCTGGCGGCCGAGCCGGCCTGGAGCCGGGAGCGGCTGCGGGCCCTGCTGTTCGGCGAGCCTCTGGCCGACCTCGAAGGGGAGAGCTGGGTGGGCGGCCAGGCCGAAGGCCCCCTGCTGGCCGCCAACCTCACGGTGGCGACCCACCTGCTGGGCACGCCGCACCTGCCGGATCTGGACGGGGCGATCCTGATCCTCGAAGACGTGGGGGAAGCGCCCTACCGCCTCGAGCGGATGCTGACCCACTGGCGCCTCTGCGGTGCCCTGCAACGCCTGGGGGGCATCGGCTTCGGCAGCTTCGAGGGCTGCGACGACCCCCAGGACGCCGACGGCGACAGGCCCCGGTTCAGCCTGGAGCAGGTGCTGCGGGAGCGGACCGCCGATCTGGGTATCCCTGTGCTGGCCGGCCTGCCGGTGGGACATGGCCACGTCAATGCCGCCCTGCCCCTGGGGGTGCGGGCCCGACTCGACGGCGACCGGGGCCGCCTGAGCGTGATCGCTGCAGGGCCTGGGTCCGTCAGGGGCCGGGCAGCTTCTCCTCGTCGATGACGGTGCGACCCACCAGCTGACCATCCTTCAGCAACTGGCTCGACCGCCAGCGGCGGCGGCCGTCGGGGCTGCAGCTGATGATCTCGTGGATGTCGGGATCCCCTGGGTCCCGGGCCTGCATCACCAGCAGGCAACCGGCGGCCGGCTGCTCGCCCGGCAGGTCCATCGCCCAGCCCTGGTAGCGGTCACTGGCGAACCACACCCGGCCGGAATGGATCTCGCCCTGGGCCTCGAGGCGGCGCAGCGGGGCGTCCTCCGGACCATGGAGGTTGCTCTGGTGGTAACGCCAGCGGCCTCCCTCCTGGGACACCCGGATGGTGATCGTGCTCGGGAAGCTCTCGAGCAGCCCGCCCCCGGCGTCGTAGCGCCGGAAGCGGCCCCGCCACACGCCTTGTTGCCGCACAAGAGCGGGAAGATCGTTCCCGAGGGCTCCGTCCACCCCGATCCCATCGCTCCGGCCTGCCCGGTCGAACAGCAGCCAGCTGAAGCCGTCGACCTCACCCCGCACCGAGCCATCGGCCAACCGCAGGCTGCGGTCCCGATACCAGAGCTGGTCGGGATGGAGGAGCATCTCGAACTCGGCGCAGACCTCACCGTCCTGCGCATGCCGGTAACGGCAGGCCCCGGGATCCATGCGGGCGCGGAAGCGATCGAAGGCCGGCTCCGCCTCGAAGAACAGATCGCAACCCGGATGGCGATCGAAGGCCTCCGGACCCAGGATCTGCACCTGGGCTGCCGCCAGCGCCGGGCGGTCGTAGGTGGGCCCGCCGCGGAAGAACAGCTGCTCGGCCCGGACACTGCCGCGCTGCGGATCCATCCCGAGCACCACCACCCGCTGGCGGTGGGCCAGCTGGGGGGCGCTGGCGCGGAACTCCTGGAAGTAGAGCACCAGCGCGCCGAGCTGGGGCGCCTGCAGCCGCTCCACGACCAGGGTGCGCAGTTCCCGGGTGAGCTCGGGCGCCGGCGGGCCACCCCTGGCAAGGGTGGCGGCCACCTGGCGCCGGTTGTCGAAGGCCCCCTGCCAGCGGGCGGCGATCGTCTCGAGCTGGGCGGCGCTGTCCATCGGCGGCCTCAGGTGCCGCGGGCCGCCAGCACCGCGCTGGCGATGGTGAGATCGAAGCGGGTGGTGAGCTTGATGTTGGACGGCGGCGCCTCCAGCACCCGCACCGGCAGCCCCAGCCGCTCATAGAGGGCCGCATCGTCGGTGACGCTCCAGCCCTCACGCTCGGCCCGCCCGTGGGCCTGGCGCAGCTGGGCCACCCCGAAGCCCTGGGGCGTCTGGGCCGCCCAGAGGCCGCTGCGTTCGGGGGTGGCGGTGATCAGGCCCTGGCCATCCACCTGCTTGATGGTGTCGGTGACGGGGGTGGCGGCGATGATGCCGGCCCCCTCGGCCATGGCCTGACTCAGGGCCGAAGCGCAGCGCTCCAGCAACTCCGGTTCCGCCAGGCAGCGGGCGCCGTCATGGATCAGCACCGCCTCGGCATCGGCGGGCAGGGCCTCCAGGCCCCGGCGCACCGAGTCCTGGCGGGTGTCCCCGCCGACGATCCAGGCCACCGGTTCGGCCAGGGAGCGGCGAGGCTCGGCGGCGGCCAGGATCGCGGCGATCGCCGCTTCGTCCTCGGGCCGGCCCATCACCCCGATCCAGCGGATCGCCCCGCAGGCCAGGGCGGCATCAAGGGTCCAGGCCAGGACGGGGCGGCCAGCCAGGGGCAGCAGCAACTTGTTGGTGGCGGCGCCCATGCGGCGCCCGCTGCCGGCGGCGGCGATCAGCAAATGCACAAGCGATGGGCCGCCCGGGCGGAACACTGGAATCCCCTCCATACAATCAGGCCGCCAGGCCCGCCCGACCCAACGCCCGATGCGCGCACTGTTTCTGATCCCGGGCGATGGCGCCAACCAGTTGCAGGCGCTTCCCGCCGTGGCGGCCACCGCCGAGCAACTCCACTTCCAGATTCAGGTGGCCTGCCATCCGTCGCTGATGGCGCTGTGGAAACTGCTGCCGGCCGTGGAGAAGGTCATCCCCTTCAACTTCGGCGACGCCACCCTGGCCGACTGGGCCAACCTGCTCGGATGTGTGCGGGAGCCCGATTTTCAGGCCTGCATCAATCTGGCCAGCGGCCGCCAGGTGGATCTGATGCTCTCGATGAGCCACATCCCCAACCGCATGGCCGCCGGGGGCTTCTCCGCCACCGAGACCGTGCAGGTGCCCCAGGGTCTCTGGCCCGCCCAGGCCCTGGAGGCCTACCTGCGGCCGATCGGGGTGAGCCTCGATGCCGCCGCCTTCCGCCTCAGCCTGTCGAAGGCCGCCCTCGACGAAGCCCTCGCCACGTTGCCGGCCGGCGACGGGCCGATGCTGCTGCTGGCCCCCTCCGCCGGCCCGGACGACTGGCCTGCCGCGGCCTGGCAGGAGCTACCCGGCCGCATCGCCGCCACCCTCCCCGGCCTGCGCTCCCTGCAGGTGCCCCCGGCCTCCCCGGCCCACCTGCCCGAGAGGGCCGCCCTGGTGGCCGCCAGCGACGTGGTGCTGGCCAGTGATGCGGTGACCATCGAACTGGCCCTGCTCAGCGGCACCCCGGTGGTGGCTCTGGGTCGCAGCAGCGACAGCCTTCCCGCCCGCAGCGGAGTACAAGGACTGGGTTCCCCCGGCCCCTTGCGTGACCTCCCCTCCAGCGACGTGCTCCAGGCCCTCGGCCTGGGCTGAGCGGCGCCCATGAGTCGCCTGTGGTTCGCCCGCAGGAAGCGTCCCCCCTCGGCCAGGGCACGCCGTCCCTGGGTCACCCCCCTGATCGCCCTGATCGTGGTGGTCAACGCCAGCGCCATCGGCTACCGGATCACCGAAGGCTGGGACTGGGGCGATTGCTACTGGATGGTGGCCATCACCATCGCCACCATCGGCTACGGCGAGGTCCACCCCCTCTCCACCGCCGGGCGGATCATCACCGTGTTCTCCATCGCCGGAGGCCTCGTGGTGGTCCAGCTCACCGTCCAGAACCTGGTGGGCCTTTCCGAAACCGGCTACTTCCGGCGCCTGCGGGAGCGCCGATTCCGCACCTGGGTCCAAAGCATGAACAACCACGTGATTCTCTGCGGCTACGGCCGCATCGGCAAGGAGATCGCCGATCAGCTGATCCGGGAGAAGGTCCCGCTGCTGGTGGTGGAAATGGACGCGGGTTGCCGCGATGAGGCGGAGGAGCGGGGGCTGCCGGTGCTGTTCGCCGACGCCACCCTCGATGAGACCCTGCTGGAGGCGGGCATCCATCACTGCCGCAGCCTGGTGGCGGCCCTGCCCAACAATGCGGCCAACCTCTACGTGGTGCTGAGCGCCCGGGGGCTGGCCCCCCGCTGCCGCCTGATCGCCCGCTCCGACAGCGCGGAAGCCGGGCGCAAGCTGCGCCTGGCCGGGGCCGACCAGGTGGTGAGCCCCTACGTGGCAGGGGGCCGGGTGATGGCCGCGACCGCCCTGCGGCCGCTGGCCGTCGACTTCATGGAGCTGCTGGCCGGCTCCGACTGCGAGGTGGAGGAATTCCAGCTCAGCGACGACAGCTCCCGGCTGGGTGAACTGCTGGGCCGCAGCCTGGCGGAGATCCAGTTCGGCCGCCGCAGCGGCGCCCAGGTGCTGGCCATCCGCACCCCGGCGCCGGCGGTGGTCAATCCCTACTCCTACCGGGGAACCACCTACGGCCCTGCGGAGGCCACCCTGGTCACCAACCCCGGCGGCGACATCCGGCTGGAGGCCGGCCAGCTGCTGGTGGTGATGGGCAGCAAGGAGCAGCTGCAGCGCTTCGCCGAGGTGCTCGGCCCAGCTCTGGAGAGTTCCGACCAGATGGCCGACTGAGGCGACCGGAGCGGGACTTCGCCAGGCATACGATCGCCTGACCCAGCTCCCGCCGCCATGTCCAGCGCCGCTCCCCTCTCCGGTCAGGTCGCCCTGGTGACCGGTGCCAGCCGGGGGATCGGCCGGGCCATCGCCGAGTGCCTGGCGCTGGCCGGCGCCACGGTGGTGGTGAACTACGCCCGCTCGCCCGAAGCCGCCGAAGAGGTGGTGGCCACGATCACGGCGGCCGGCGGCCAGGCCTGGAGCCACCAGGCGGATGTGGCCGACGAGCAGGCGGTGGAGGCGATGGTGAAGGCGGTGCTGGAGAAGGAAGGGCGCCTAGACGTACTGGTCAACAACGCCGGCATCACCCGTGACGGCTTGCTGATGCGGATGAAGACCGCCGACTGGCAGAGCGTCATCGACCTCAACCTCACCGGGGTGTTCCTCTGCACCCGCGCCGTCAGCCGCGGCATGCTCAAGGCCCGCCGCGGCCGCATCATCAACATCACCTCGGTGGTGGCCCTGATGGGCAACCCCGGCCAGGCCAACTACAGCGCCGCCAAGGCCGGTGTCATCGGCCTCACCCGCAGCAGCGCCGCCGAGTTCGCCAGCCGCGGCATCACGGTGAACGCGGTGGCCCCCGGCTTCATCGACAGCGACATGACCAAAGATCTCGACAAGGAGCCGATCCTTGCCGCCATCCCCCTCGGCCGCATGGGCCAGCCCGAAGAGGTCGCCGGGGCGGTGCGGTTCCTGGCGGCCGATCCGGCGGCGGCCTACATCACCGGCCAGGTGCTGCAGGTGGACGGCGGCATGGTGATGCGCTGATCAGGATTCCGGTGCCAGGGGCTGGGCGAGGTCTTCCCGCAGCTTGCGGATGCGCTGCAGCAGGCGCAGGCGCCGGCTTCGGGCCGTGAGGGTGAGGAACAGCCGGATCGGCACATAGACCAGGGCCATCAGCAGGCCGAGGGCGGCGATCAGCAGAAACACCATGCCGTCGGCGCTGGTGCTGGGTACCAGGGCCGACTCGGTGGCCGCGCTGTCGAGGGTCTGCTGCAGCAGGTCTTCCATGCTGAGAAGGTACCTCCTGCGACGGGGGGCCGCCGCCGACCCTGACCGGGACATTCGGCTTTCCCCACCGATGGGCGGATGCCACCGGCGGGGTCGCCGTGGGACGCTGCGACGGCTGCTCATACCACCCCGTCGATGGCCAAACTGATCCAGTTCGCCGATGCATCCCGCGACTCGCTGGAACGGGGCGTCAATGCCCTGGTCGATGCGGTGAAGGTCACCATCGGGCCGAAGGGCCGCAACGTGGTGCTGGAGAAGAAGTTCGGCGCCCCCGACATCGTCAATGACGGCGTCACCATCGCCAAGGAGATCGAACTTGAGGATCCCTTCGAGAACCTGGGCGCCAAGCTGATCCAGCAGGTGGCCTCGAAGACCAAGGACACCGCCGGTGACGGCACCACCACCGCCGCCGTCCTGGCCCAGTCCCTGGTGCATGAGGGCCTGCGCAACGTCGCCGCCGGTGCCAGCCCCGTTGCCCTCCGTCGCGGCATGGAGCAGGCCACGGCCCTGGTGGTGGCCGGTATCGCCGAGCGCTCCCGCGCCGTGGCGGGAGACGCCATCCGCCAGGTGGCGACGGTCAGCGCCGGCAACGATGAGGAAATCGGCCGCATGATCGCCGAAGCGGTGGAACGGGTGAGCGCCGATGGCGTGATCACCGTGGAGGAATCCAAATCCCTGGCCACCGAACTGGAGGTGACCGAGGGCATGGCCTTCGATCGCGGCTATTCCTCCCCCTATTTCGTCACCGATCAGGACCGGCGCGAATGCGCCTTCGACAATCCCCTGCTCCTGATCACCGATCGCAAGATCAGCACCGTGGTCGATCTGGTGCCGGTGCTGGAGGCCGTCTCCAGGAGCGGCCGGCCCCTGGTGATCCTGGCCGAGGAGGTGGAGGGCGAGGCCCTGGCCACCCTGGTGGTGAACAAGACCCGGGGGGTGCTCCAGGTGGCCGCGGTGCGGGCGCCCGGCTTCGGTGATCGCCGCAAGGCCATGCTCGAGGACATCGCCATCCTCACCGGCGCCACGGTGATCAGCGAAGACCGGGCCATGACGCTGGACAAGGCCACCATGGCCGACCTGGGCCATGCCCACCGCATCACCATCAGCAAGGACGACACCACAATCGTGGCGGCGGACGACCAGCGCGCCGCGGTGACCGACCGGGTGGCCGCGATCAAGCGGGAGCTTGAGGCCACCGATTCCGACTACGACCGCGAGAAGCTCAACGAGCGCATCGCCAAGCTGGCCGGTGGCGTGGCCGTGATCAAGGTGGGCGCCCCCACCGAGACCGAACTGCGCAACCGCAAGCTGCGCATCGAGGATGCCCTCAATGCCACCCGGGCGGCGATCGATGAGGGCATCGTCGGCGGCGGCGGCAGCACCCTGGTCGAGCTCAGCGAGGAACTTCGTGAGCTGGCCAGCCGCTGCGAGGGCGACGTCCGCACCGGGGTGGAGATCGTGCAGCGGGCCCTGGCGGCGCCGGCCCGCCAGATCGCCACCAACGCGGGCGCCAACGGCGACGTGGTGGTGCAACAGATGCTCAGCCAGGGCAAGGGCTACAACGCCCTCACCGACACCTACGAAGATCTGCTGGCCGCCGGCATCCTGGACGCCGCCAAGGTGGTGCGTCTGGCCCTGCAGGATGCGGTTTCGATCGCTTCGCTGCTGATCACCACCGAGGCCGTGATCGCTGACAAGCCGGAACCCGCCGCTCCCCCCGCCGGCGATGGCGGCATGGGAGGAATGGGTGGCATGGGCGGCATGGGTGGCATGGGCATGCCCGGCATGATGTGAGCCCCCTGCGGGGCCCGATGGGCCGGGTGAGCCGACCGCTCAGCCGGTCATGGCCCGCACGTAGGCGGCCACCTGCAGATCCACACCGGTGATCGCCGTTCCCACCACAACGGCATCGGCCCCACCGTCCAGGGCACGGGAGGCCTCCTGCTGGCTGGCGATCCCCCCTTCGCAGATCAGCGCCACCGCTTCTGGAAGGTCGCGCCGCAACGGCCCCAGCAGGTCCCAGGCCGGGGGCTGCAGCGAGGCGGTGGCCTCGGTGTAGCCGAAGAGGGTGGTGCCCACCCAGGAACAACCCAGAGCCGCTGCCCGCAGCCCGTTCGCGACGCTGTCCACATCCGCCATCAGCGGAGCCCCGAGGTCCTCTCGGGCGCGCTCGATCAGGGCCCCCAACACCTGACCATCCGGCCGGGCCCGCTCGGTGGCATCGATGGCCACCACATCGGCTCCAGCCGCCCAGACGGCACGGATCTCCTCCCAGCCGGGGGTGATGTACACGGAGCTGTCCGGGAATGTGCGCTTCCAGAGCCCCACGATCAGGGCCCCGGGGCAGCGGCGCCGCACAGCGCCGATGTGCTCCGGACTTTCCAGCCGCACCCCGGCGGCCCCCTGGCGCAGGCTGGCCTCGGCCATCGCGGCGATCACGGCCGGATCGCGCATGGGCGAACCCTCCGGTGCCTGCACCGACACGATCAGGCGACCGTTCAGGGCGGCGCGTTCAGGCAGGGGACGGGACGACAGCATGGACGGCTGCAAATGGGGTGATCAGCTGGCGCGGCGATGCTGGGGATCGCCGGAGAGCCAGGAGCGCAGCCCGGCCAGGGTGGAGGGCGCCGGGGCCGGGGGTGTGCCCGGGGGAAGGACGCTGAGGCGGGAGGCCTCGGGCAGGGACATCGCAGCGGACACGGGCTCGGGGACCAGCGCGAGGTGAGCCGTCGCCTCCACGTCAGGCACCGGCGGTGTCGAGAAGGCCGCTTCCAGAGCCGCAAAGGCATCGTCCACGCCAGGAGCAATGGGCTTGGGGCGTTCCGACCCCGGGGCGGTGGGGGCGACGTCCGGTCCTTCCAGGTGCTGGCGCAGCCACTCGCTGGCCTCGCTGCCCTGCTGGGCCATCAGGCTGCCGGTGCGGAACTGCTCGAGCGAGCCCACCCCGTGGCGGTGGGCCCACTGGCGACTCAGACGGGCCGTGGCGGTGGTATCCCTGCGGTGGACGGCCTCGAGCAGCAGGTTGGAGAGCTCGGGCCGGGAGAGGGGCGGGGACACGGAAGTGGCGTCAGGTGAGCTTGCGATCCAGCATCGGGCGGATCAACAGGAAAAGACCCGCCGCCAGGCCCGCCAGGATGGCGAGGCAGGTGGCCGCATTGAGGGACCCGTAGGGCGCCACCAGCACCACATCGGTGAGGCGGAACGACCCTGCGTAGGCGGCGCGAATCGGTTCAATCGCGAAGGTAAGAGGATTCAGGGCCGCCAGCCAGCCCAACCAGGGGGGCATGAAGGAAATCGGTGCCAACGCGGTGCTGGCGAACAGCAGGGGAAGGTTGGCCACGAAGATCACGGCGATCAGCTCGATGTGGCCCGGCAGGGCGAAGGCCAGGCCGAGGCTGAGGGCGGTGACGGCGAAGACCAGCAGCAGCAGGGTGACCAGCACCAGCAGCAGCCCCGCCCCACCGGGCCAGCCATAGCCCAGCAGGGCGGCGGTGGCCATGATCGCCAGGCTCTGCACCAGGCTCAGGCTGGTGATGTAAAGCACCGAGGCGAAGACGATCGAACTGCGGGAGCGCAGCGGCGCCACCAGCAGCCGGTTGAGGAAGCCGAACTCACGGTCGAACATCACCGGCAGGCCGGCATTGAGGGCGGCACTGAAGGCGGTGAACACGATCACCCCGGCCCCGAGGAAGCGGCCGTAGCTGATGCCGCCGGGCAGCAGGCCCTCGGGGGCGTTGGCGAACAGGGCCCCGAACAGCACCAGCCAGATCAATGGCTGCAGCACCCCCGCCACGAGGGTGGACGGACGCCGGGCCAGCTGGACGAACAGGCGACGGGTGAGGGCGAGGGTCTCCTGGGAGATCTCGGCGAAGGCCGAGGGCTCCGTGCTGGCGGAGGGGACGGGGGTGAGGGAGGGGCTGGCGCTGGTCATGGGGAATCAGGGAATCGGGTCGTCATCGCATCGACTGTTTGCGCTCCTCCTTGAGGTCCCGGCGACCCGCCACGGAAAGTTCCGCGTCGCTCAGGGTGCGGCCGGTGGCCTGAAGGTAGACGTCATCCAGGCTGGGGCGGCTCTGGGCCAGGGCGAACACCGGCAGCTGGGCCTCGGCCAGCTGCTGCCGCAGGGTTTCCACCACCCCGCTGTCCTCCACCACCAGGTTGAGGGAATAGCCCTGGGCCCGGTTGACCACCACTTGGCGGACGCCATGGCAGGCCGCCAGGAGATCCCGCACCCGGGACGCCTCCTGCTCATCGCTGAATTCCCGCACCCGCAGGGTCACCCGGTCGCCGCCGAGGGCCCCTTTGAGAGCCGCGGGCGTGCCTTCGGCGATCACCCGGCCGCCGTCGATGATGGCCAGGCGGTCGGCCAGGGCATCCACCTCCTCCAGGTAGTGGCTGCTGAGCAGCACCGTGGTGCCCTGATCGCGCAGCTGCTGAAGCACCTGCCAGATGGTGGCGCGGCTCTCGATGTCGAGGCCCACCGTGGGTTCATCGAGCACCAGCACCCGGGGCCGGTGCAGCAGCCCGGCGGCCAGGTCGAGGCGCCGGCGCATGCCGCCGGAATAGCTGCCGCAGCGGCGGTCGATCCAGGCCTCCATGGCGAGGAGGTTGATCAGCTCGTCCGTGCGGGCGAGGCGGTCGGCGGCTGCCATGTGATGGAGATCCGCCTGGAGGTGCAGCAGCTCCCTGCCGCTGAGGATCTTGTCGATGGCCACATCCTGGGCGACGTAGCCGAGCAGGCGCCGGACCGTGCGGGGTTCGGCCAGGGCATCCACCCCGGCCACCTGGACCTGGCCGGCATCGGGAGCGAGCAGGGTGCAGAGAATGCGCAGGGCCGTGGTCTTGCCGGCGCCGTTGGGCCCGAGCAGTCCGTAGAGAGAGCCTGCCGGCACACTCAGGGAGAGGTCGTCCAGGGCCTGCACCGGCTCGACCTTGCGGCCGCCGAAACGCTTGCTGAGGTGCTGGAGCTCGATCAAGCCGGAATCAATCGCGAAGGGCCGGAAGCCAGGTCAATCTAGGCAGCTGCCGTGGGGGCCAGATGGAGCGCGGCGGCCACCAGGGCGCCCGGAGCCCCGGCGCTGGCCAGGGGCGTGCGCGCCAGGACCAGCAGCAGGCAGATGCCGAAGAGGTAGAAGATCGACCAGCGAAACATGCTGCGGGCCCGGCGGGGATCGCTGGGATCCTCAAGCAGGCTGGCGCTGAGCTGCAGGAGCCTGGCGTTGAAGGGCAGCACCAGCAGGCCGTACAGCCAACCGCCGCTGGGCAGGGCGACGACGCCGGCCAGGCTCATCGCCACCGTGACCCAGCTATAGCGGCGGATCGCCCCGGCCGTGACCTCCAGACCCTTCACCACCGGCAGCATCGGGATGCCCACCGAGCGGTAGTCCTCGTGCAGAAGGAGCGCCAGGGCCCAGAAGTGGGCCGGCGTCCACACCATCACCAGGCTGAACAGCCACCAGCTGCTCCAGCCCAGGTGGCCGGTGGCGGCGGCCGCCCCCACCAGGGGGGGAATGGCGCCGGCGATGCCGCCGATGACGATGTTCTGCGTGGTGCGGGGTTTGAGCAGGGCCGTGTAGAGCAGCACGTAGCTGCACAGCCCCAGCAGGGCCAGGGAGGCGGCCAGGGCGTTGACGCCCAGGACGAGCACGAGCACCGAGGCGACCGTGAGACCGACGGCCAGGGCAAAGGCCTGGCGCTGGGCCAGCCGTCCCGACGGCAGCGCACGGCGGCTGGTCCGCTGCATACGGCCGTCGAGTTCCTGCTCCCAGAGACAGTTGAGGACACCGGCCGCCGCCGAAGCCATCGAGCCACCCACCAGGGTGCAGACCAAGCGCACCGAATCGAGGGGCCAGGCGGCCGTGAGCGCCATACCCCCAACCGTGGTGGCGAGCAGCAGCGGGATGAGCCTCGGCTTGGCCACTTCAAGCCAGGCCGGCAACGTCACCGAAGGGCGGATCGCTGCCGGCGCCGGGGACGTGGCGATGGCCGACACGGCACTGACACTAACCATGGGCCACCTCAAGAGGGGTAGGAACGGAAGGGGAAAGGAACGTGAGTCCCCAGAGCCCACCCAGCACACCGACCAGCAGGGCGGCGGTGAGCTGGTGGGCCACGGTGACGGCGGGGACGGCGAGCTGGAGCCGCAGCGTGAGCACCCCGATCACCACCTGGACCACCACCAGGCCGGCGGCGGCGAAGGCCAGACCCCTGAGCCGCCGCCGGCCCGCCGGAAGGGCCAGGGAGGCAGCGGCCAGCAGCAGCACCGCGACAGCCGCCGGGTAGGCCCCCTGGCGGTGCAAAAACAACCAGCGGCAACCTTCCCCGGCCTGGAGACAGAGATCCGCGGCCCAGCGGCTGGCCATGGCCCCACCCAGCAGGCACTGTGCACCGACGAGCACGGCGGCCAGCACCGGAAGAGTGGTCCACCAGCTCGGCAGGGACCTGGACGCGGCAGCGGCAGCGGCAGCCTCCGGCTCAGGGCGCTCCAGGCCCTGGTGCATGGCGCTCAGCAGCAGCACCAGGGTGAGGGCGGTGGCCAGATGCAGGGTGACGGTGGGCGCGGCCAGCTGGCTGAGCACGGTGAGCGCCCCCAGTCCCCCTTGCACCGCCACCAGGGCCAGGGCCAGGCCGGAGCTCCATGGCAGCCAACCCGGGAAGCGGGTCCGGAAGCGCAGGCTGAGGGCGAACAGCAGCAGCAGGGCAACACCCACCAGGAAGGCGTCGAGCCGGTGGAACCACTCCAGGAACACCTGCAGGTTCCACTGGTGGCCCGGCCAGAGCACCCCGTAACAGAGGGGCCAGTCCGGGCAGGCCAGGCCCGCCTCCATCACGCGGGTGGCGCCGCCGATGGCCACCAGGGCCACCAGAGCGACAACGAGGTGGGCGGTGAGCAGGGGCACGAGGCGCTGGGGCCAGCTGGCCCCTTCTGAGGACCGTGGCCGGGGCAGGATTTGCGCGGAGGGCGCCACGGCCATGAAGCAGGTGCTCTTTGGGCACCCAAGTTAGCGGGCATTGAAAGATGTGCGAATCAGCACATCGTGCGAACTAAATGTGAAATTTCTCCGAAATTGCCTCCCTGACTACAACAAACGCCAGGCGCGCAACCGTCCCTGCCTCATCGGACGCATCAACGCCAGTCAGCCCGGACCCCCCATCAGCGGTGGTGATCGTCGCCGGGAATGAACCGTCACTGGACGCCCCTGGCCGACAGGGGAGCTGGAGCCTCCGATGGTCCCGCATCAGCGGATCGAAGGCTAGTGGCCCTCCTGATGGGAACGGGACGGCGGCAAGGCCCTTCCTCACCCGGGCCTGCTGTGGAAGCGCCCCAGGATCAGGGCAATGAGGATGGCGATGTACAGCTGGCCCGCAATGGTGATCACCACCGTGAGCACTTGCCCGGTCACATCGCTGCTGCGGAGCACCGCCGATCCCACAGTGGTGAGGATCGTGAAAGAGGCCGCCATCAGCGCCGGCGCCATCGCCACAGCGTCGGCATCGCGCTGTTGAAGCATGGGCAGGGCGGAGATGTCGAAGGCGCCGGGATGCAGGACCCAAAGGGCCACCAGCATCACACCGCCGGCGATGCCGACCAGGAGGTAGCCGGAGGTGGCGCCCATCACCACAGCCAGCGTCACGAAGGGCTCGCGCACCAGGGTCTTGACCTTGCGCACCACCGCCACCAGAAAGAACACCAGCCAGGCGATCACATGCGGCACCGTGACGATGCGCCCCAGCGGTGGATCGAAGGCCAGGGCCAGATGCCACACCCCCTCCAGGGCGATCGCCAGGCCACCGAGGCCGTACACCAGTGGCCGGGTGCTGATCAAGGGTGAGTACCGCGTCACCGTGGTGATCAACACCACCGCCAGGCTGATCAGCAGCAGCGAGAGCAGCCAGTCCTGCGACTGACAGAACGGCAGCAGCAGAATCAGCAGGACCTCGGTGGCGAGGGTGAGGATGTAGCCCCGATGGCGGTGGCGCAGCCTCTGGATCTGCTCGTGGGTGAAGGGCATGGCGGCTCCGCTCAGGTGCGGCTCGGGGTGTGGGGCACCTCGGGATCGCGGGATCCCGGCCGCAGGTCGCGCCGCCGCCGGGGGTTGGTGAGGTTCATGTTCGCAGTGGCCTTGAGCCGCTGCAGCGGGCTGAGGGCGGCACGACGCAGGAGGGGCTGTGGGTGCCACGGACGACGCGGCCTCCCTCAGCCTGGTGCCATGCCCATGCCCGGGCGTCCTTGCGGGCAACGAAGTTGGCGGGCATTCAATGATGTGCGAATCAGCACATTTTGCGAAGCAAATGTGAAATCTCTCCGAAATTGCCTCTCTGACTACAACGAACGCACGGCCCGCGAACGGCCTTCCATAAGCTGTTGAGCTCAGGAGCCCTCCACCCTCCCGAGCGCCGTCCCGCCGCCGCCACCGTGCCGATTCCCTCCTCCCTGGTCACCCTGCTGGTGGGCATGGCGCTCGTCCTGTCCGGCCTCTGGGTGGGCTACAACGTCAACCTCCTCCCCCTCGACGCCAGCGCCAACGCGCCCGTCTACGACTCCCTGTTCCGGGTCCTGTTCAGCATCGGCACGATCCTGTTCCTGGGCATCGTCGGCCTGGTGGTGTTCAGCCTGGTGCGGTTCCGCCGTCGGGCCGGCGACCACACCGACGGATTGGCGATCGAGGGGAACCTGCTGCTGGAGATCGTCTGGACGGCGATCCCAGCGATCGTGGTCCTGTTTGTGGGCATCTACAGCTACGACATCTACGAGCGGATGGGCGGCATGAGCAGCCTCAACGACCATTCCGCCATGCACCGGATGCCGTCGATGGAAACCATGGAGGCCTCCGTCACCGCCACCGAAGGCGGCCAGGAGCCCTCAGCCCGGGTCTGGGGGGGCATCGGCACCGGGGCCGGCGAGACCAACGTCCTGCCGGTGGAGGTGACGGCCATGCAGTTCGCCTTCATCTTCCACTACCCGGAAGGGGATATCACCAGCGGCGAACTGCACGTGCCCAACGGCCGGCCGGTGGAACTGCGCATGAAGGCGAACGATGTGATCCACGCCTTCTGGGTGCCCCAGTTCCGGCTCAAGCAGGACGTCATCCCCGGCCAGCCCACCGTGCTCACCTTCACCCCCACCAAAGCGGGCAGTTACCCGATCATCTGTGCCGAGCTCTGTGGTCCGTACCACGGCGGCATGCGCTCCACCGTGGTGGTGCATGAGCCGGACGCTTACGACGCCTGGCTGCTGAAGAACAGCCCCGTGACGGCCACGGTCGCCAGCGCCCCGAGCACCCCCACCGCCTGATCCTCCGCTCTCCAGGTTCTTCCCCCCGCCCGATCCTTCCAGCCCCGATGACCGTCGCTTCCCCCAACGACTTCCAGGACAGTCTCCAGCCCCAGGGCTGGCTGCGCTACTTCAGCTTCAGCCTCGACCACAAGGTGATCGGCATCCAGTATCTGGTGACCGGCTTCCTCTTTTATTTCATCGGCGGTGCCCTGGCTGGGGTGATCCGGGCCGAGCTGGCCAGCCCGATCTCCGATTTCGTCAGCCGCGAAACCTACAACGAAGTTCTCACGCTGCACGGCACCGTGATGATCTTCCTTTGGATCGTGCCGGTGGTGAATGGTGGCTTCGGCAATTACCTGATTCCGTTCTATGTGGGTGCCAGGGACATGGCCTTTCCCAGGCTCAATGCCGTGGCCTTCTGGATGATTCCGCCGGCCGGAATTCTGTTGATCGGCAGCTATTTCATCACCGGAGCGGCCCAGTCAGGCTGGACCGCCTACCCACCGCTGAGCCTCACCACCCCTGCCCTGGGGCAGGTGGTCTGGATCGTCAGTGTGCTGCTGCTGGGGGGCAGCTCGATCTTCGGGGGCATCAACTTCATCGCCACCGTGCTCAAACTGCGGCGGCCGGGGCTGAAGCTGATGCAGCTGCCGATGTACTGCTGGGCGATGCTCGGCACCAGCATCCTGGTGGTGCTCTCCACCCCCGTGCTGGCCGGCACCCTGCTGCTGCTTAGCTTCGACATCGTGGCCCACACAGGCTTCTTCAACCCGGCACTGGGGGGAAATGTGGTGGTGTACCAGCACCTCTTCTGGTTCTATTCCCACCCGGCTGTTTACATCATGGTGCTGCCGGCCTTCGGCCTGGTGAGCGAAATCCTGCCCATCCACTCCCGCAAGCCCCTGTTCGGTTACACCACGATGGTGTATTCAATCCTGGCCATCGTGGTGCTGGGTCTGGTGGTCTGGGCGCACCACATGTTCACCAGCGGCACGCCCCCCTGGATGCGTCTGTTCTTCACGATCGCCACCTCGTTCATCGCCGTGCCGACCGGCATCAAGTTCTTCAACTGGCTGGCCACCCTCTGGGGCGGCAAACTGGCCCTGAACAGCGCCATGCTCTTTTCATGCGCCTTCATCGTCAATTTCGTGTTCGGTGGGATCACCGGTGTGGCCTTGGCCCAGGTTCCCTTCGACATCCACGTGCACGACACCTATTTCGTGGTCGGCCACTTCCACTACATTGTCTATGGCGGCACGGTCTTCGTGATCTTTGCCTCCATCTACCACTGGTATCCGAAGTTCACCGGACGGATGCCCAATGAGGATCTGGGTCGCCTGCACTTTCTGCTCACCTTCGTGGGCTTCAACCTCTGCTTCGCCCCCCAGCACTGGCTGGGCCTGAACGGCATGCCCCGCCGGGTGGCTGAGTACGACCCCAGCTTCACCACCCTCAACCAGATCAGCAGTGTGGGGGCCTTGCTGATGGCCATCAGCAGCCTGCCCTTCCTCTACAACGTGCTGGTGAGCGCCTTCAAGGGCCAGGTGGCCGGCGACAACCCCTGGAACGCCCTCACCCCTGAGTGGCTGACCTCCTCACCGCCGCCGGTGGAGAACTGGATCGGTGCAGCGCCGCTGGTGGAACACCCCTACGGTTACGGAGTTGACGAAGACGCCCTGAGCGTGGAGGCCGCCACCGGCAGGGACCTCTGGAGCGGCACTGGTCGCCGCTGATCACCCCACCGCTTGTCCCATCCCGCCTTCCTTGTCCGTCGTGCCATGACCAGCCTCGCCACCAGCACCAGCGCCGCCGAAGCGGTCACCGCCGAGGCCCATGAGGGCCATGCGGATCTGAGACTTTTTGGCCTGGCCACCTTCCTGGTGGCCGACGGCATGACCTTCGCCGGCTTCTTCGCCGCCTACCTCACCTTCCGTGCGGTCAATCCGCTGCCGACGGGATCCACCTACGAACTGGAACTGCTGCTGCCGTCGATCAACACCATGCTGCTGCTGGTGAGCAGCTACACCTTCCACCGCTCCGGCCGAAATCTGCTGCTGGGTCAGATGGGCCCCTGCCGCGCCTGGCTGCTGCTCACCGCGGGCCTCGGAGCCGCCTTCCTGGCGGGGCAGATGGTGGAGTACTTCACCCTGCCCTTCGGCCTCACCGACAACCTGTTCGCCAGCACGTTCTATGCCCTGACGGGCTTTCACGGCCTGCACGTCACCCTCGGGGTGATCTGCATCCTGCTGGTCTGGTTCCAGACCCGCAATGGCGGTCGTGTCACCAGCGCCGCCCCCTTCGGCCTGGAGGCTGCCGAGCTCTACTGGCACTTCGTCGACGGCATCTGGGTGGTGCTTTACGGGATTCTTTACCTGCTCTGATTTCCTGACTGTTGCCTGTTCAGCACAACGATCGGCACAATCGTTTCAGAAGTCTGCGTCTGACCGGCTGATGGGTGCCCAGAAAGGACCAGCCAATGAGGACAACTCAGCCGGAACCGTGATGCTGGAGGGCCAGGCCCTGCTGGACAAGGCCCGCTCGCTCAGCAACCGGCCGGAGGACCAGATCGCGCGGGCCTGCGGCTATGTGGGGCCGAGCGGCAGGGTGCTCAAGAAGAACTTTTACCGGGCCCTGGTGGCCGCCAAGGGCTACACCCTGCCCTCGAGTGGTGGGGCCGGCGGCAGCGGTGCCAGTGGGGTCGGGAAGGGACGTCAGGCCGAATTCCGCACCCGTGTGCACGGCAATGGCAACCTGCTGATCGGTCAGGCCTACACACGGCGGATGGGACTGGAACCCGGTCAGGAGTTCAGGATCGAGATCCACAAGGAAACCGGTTCGATCTGGCTGCTGCCCCTTGATGGCGCCGGCAACGCCCTCCCCTGAGCCGGACGCCGTGGACCGTCAGTCGGCTTCCGGGTGAAAGCTGGCGCTGAAGCGCAGCAGGTCGATGCCGCTGAACAGGAAACTGATCCCCACCAGGGTGCCCACCACCCAGAGCAGGCTCCAGAACTTGAGTGTGAGGATCAGCAGCCCCAGGGCTAGCGTCACCAGGCCGTTCACCAGACCCCAGCGCCAACCGGCGATCTGACGATGGGAGCTGGCGACCAGGGCCTCCACCACCCCCTCCACCACGAACACCACGCCGATGGCCAGGGCCAGCCCGGCCATCGGGATCGCCGCCGCCGCCGGACCGGAGGCCATCTGCTGGATCATCCACACCCCCAGGATCAGGAACAGGGTGGAGGTCACCAGGCGCCAGAAGGTGATGGCCTTGCTCAGCCCCGGAGAGCGCAGCAGGGAGCTGATCCAGCCCACCAGGCCTCCCACCAGGAAGGCGATGGCCACCACGGCGGTGACCCACTTGGAGGCCAGCACGGGGAACACGAGGGCCAGCACCCCCAGCACCAGGAGCATCACCCCCTCCGCCAGGGTGAAGGCGCGCAGGGCTGACCCCATGGCCTGGCGGGAGGATGGGGCTTCGGGGGTAAGCATCTGTGCCGTTGGCTCTGTCGTCAGCGTGACAACAGAGCCAGCCGCTGACCACGGGCGTTGATGACTCGCAGCATCCGAGGGTCCGGGTCCGCCGCCGCTCCGCTAACCCCAGCCGTGCTCGGCCAGCCAGGCGGAGGAGAGCGTGGTCTCTGGCGTCGCCGTTCCAGCTGGCCGCAGCAGCCGTTCGGTGTACTTGGCGAGCAGATCGGCCTCCAGGTTGACCGTCTCGCCCACCCGGCGCCCCGCCAGGGTGGTGGCGCTCCAGGTGGTGGGAATCACGGCGATCCAGAAGCGACTGCCGTCGGCCTCGCAGCCGGCCACCGTCAGGCTGATGCCATCCAGCGCCACGCTCGCCTTCTCGCACACATAGCGGCCGTAGGCGGGATCCTGCCAGGCCACCTCCAGCCGCCAGGAGTCGGGCTGCCGCTGGATGGCGGTGATCTCCCCGAGGCCATCGACGTGACCGCTGACCAGGTGGCCGCCGAGGCGGTCGACCAGGCGCAGGGCCGGCTCCAGGTTCACCCAGCCGCCGCCTGCGGCCCGCTCGGCCAGGGTGCTGCGGCCCAGGGTCTCCGCGCTGACATCGGCCCGGAAGCCATCGGCGAACAACTCGGCCACCGTCAGACAGACCCCGTCGACGGCAACGCTGTCCCCCAGGGCCAAGGGGCTGAGGTCGGTGCGCACCCGCACACCAGCCGGACTCCGCTCCAGCCTGCCGATGGTCTGCACCAGTCCGGTGAACATCCCCTGAGACGGCGGCACTGGCCATAATCGTTTCACGGGAACCATCACGTGCGAGGAGCGGGCCCGACCATGGTTGAAATGCGTGTCGCCGGGATTGCCCTGGATGCGGCCAGCCGAAGCCCGATTGTCCTGCTGCGGGACCCTGCCGGTCGGAGGCAGGTGCCGATCTGGATCGACCAGGCCCAGGCGCAGAACATCCTCTCGGGCCTGAACAGGGAACGGCCGCCCCGGCCCCTGAGCCACGATCTGATGGCCACCCTGCTGGAGGCCGGCGGCCTGCGGCTGGAGCGGGTGATCATCCACGCGATCGAGGACAACACCTTCCGGGCCGTGCTCAAGCTTCAGGACGGCAGCGACGGTTCCATCGAGCTGGACGCCAGGCCCAGCGATGCCATCGCCCTGGCCCTTCGGACCGACAGCGGCATCTGGATGCTGGAGGAGGTGGTGGCCGATGCCTCGATCCCCGTCGATGCGGAGGCGGATGCCGAAGACCAGGAGGATTTCCGCCGCTTCCTCGACCGCACCAGCCCCGCCGACCTGATCCGCCACATCGGCCGAACGGTCGCCGAGCCCGATCTCGGCCCGGAGGAAGCCCCCGAAGGTGGCGGCCCTGGCGCCTGACCCCCAAGCGCCGCAGAGGCCTCCAGCACGGCGACCGTTTGGACGCGGCAGGCCGGTGTCGGCGTTCACCCTCGGCACGATGCGCGCCCTGGACTCCCCGGAGGCCATGGACGCCGTGCTGGTGGCGGCCCTGGCGGCCGGAATCAACCACATCGAAACCGCCCCCGCCTATGGCCCGGCCGAGGCCTTCCTCGGCCGGGCCCTGCGTCGGCTGGGGGAGCGCGATCCGGTCGGCCGCCGCAGTCTCGTGCTCACCAGCAAGCTGCTGCCGGGTGCGGGCCTCCCTGAGGGCCGCAGCCAGCTGCGGGCCTGCCTGAAGCGGCTGGGGATCGAACGGCTCGACAACCTGGCGGTGCACGGCCTCAACCGGCCGGAGCATCTGGTCTGGGCCCTGTCAGGACCAGGCGCCGAGCTGCTGGCCTGGGCCACCGGCGAGGGGCTGGTGGGCCAGGTGGGCTTCAGCAGCCACGGCGACACGGCCCTGATTGAAGCGGCCCTTGGCAGCGGCCGCTTCAGCTTCTGCAGCCTGCATCTGCATCTGTTCGACCAGGAACGGCTGCCCCTGGCCCGCCAGGCCCTGGCGGCAGGCCTCGGCGTGATGGCCATTTCCCCGGCCGACAAGGGCGGCCGTCTCTATGCCCCCCCCGACGCGCTGACGGCCGACTGCGCCCCCTTCGCGCCGCTGGAGCTCGCCTACCGCTTCCTGCTGGCCGAAGGGATCAGCACCCTCACCCTGGGGGCCTCCCGGCCCGAGGACCTGGCCTGGGCGGTTCGCCTGGGCGCCGCCGCCGCTGTCCCCAGCGCCACCGAACGCCAGGCGCTCGCGGCGGCACTGGCACGTCTGGAGGCGGCCGGGAGAGAACGCCTTGGAGCCGACCGTTGCGGCCAGTGCCGCCAATGCCTTCCCTGCCCCAACGCGGTTCCGATCCCCGCCCTGCTGCGCCTGCGCAACCTGGCGGTGGGCCATGGCATGGAGCCGTTTGCGAGCGAGCGCTACAACCTCATCGGCCGGGCCGGCCACTGGTGGGAGCAGGTGGATGCTTCCGCCTGCGGTCGCTGCGGCGCCTGCCTGCCCCGCTGCCCGCTCCAGCTGCCGATCCCCGAGCTGCTGGCCGACACCCACCGACGGCTGGCGGCCGCACCGCGCCGCCGCCTGTGGGGCTGAGCTCTGATGCCCCCTTCAGGCGCCAGGGGCAGGGGCGGCGCCATCCCACAGCTGCTGCAGCCTGCGGCGCTCGGCGGCCGCCATCGGCGCCAGGCTGAAGCAGCGCTCCAGCAGCGGCTGGGGGGGCAACAGCAGGGCGGCGATCGCCGCCGGGAAATCCGCCAGGGCCCGCTGCAGCTGGTCCCTGGGCAGGGGCGGCACCCAGCCCCCCGCCAGCAGGGCCGGCAGCAGGGGGGGCTCCAGGGCCTCCCCCAGCCACTCCAGGGGCGGTTCCGGATGGGGACCGGCCGGTCGCAGCAACAGATTCCAGCTCAGGGGAGAGCCGCTCTCGGGGAGCAGCACCTGCAGCCGGGGATCGCGGCGCAGCAAGCCCACCACCCGCTGGCGGGGCAGCACAGCGGCTTCGGCTTCACCGGTGAGCAGCAGGCTCAGGCCATCCCGTTCGTCGTAGGCCAGGGCTGAGCGCCGCAGTCGCCGCAGTCGTTCCGGGTCCTCCCCCACCAAAGCGATCGTCACCCGGGGGGAGGAGGGCAGCACCAGGCGGCCGGCCAGGCTGGGGTCGAGCAGCAGATCCCAGCCCTCGGACCGCCGCCGGGCCAGGTCGGGCCGGCTGCGCAGCACCAGCACCCAGGGGCCGTAGGACCAGGGGAACGCCAGGGGGCCGGCGCCAGGCGGGCCATTGAGGCGGGCCAGCGGGGCCGCCATCGGCGCGAGACGCTCGATCAGGGCTGGCGTGCCGATGGACTGCAGGTCGGCAGACTTCAGCTCGCCGGCCCAGCCATCGCTGAGCTGCACCAGGCCCGTCAGGGGAGCGGTCGTCCGGGCCAGCACCTGGGCGGGATCCTCCAGCAGCTGGCTGCGCCAGGGCTTGGGCAGGCGGCGGACCCAGGCGGCGGGCAGATCGCCCCGGCTGCCCAGCAACAGCGGCTCCTGGCGGTCGCAACCGGCCAGCAGGGTGAGAGCGGAGGCGGCACCGAGACGCAGCAGGGTGCGGCGGCTGAGGCCCGGGGATGGCCGTGGGGGGAAGGAGGCACCCATTCAGCGGACCGTAGGCGGCGGCGGCCCCAGCAGCGTGGCGCAGGCCTGGTCGCAGAGGCGGGCCAGGGCCGGGGCTGTGCGGCCGCTGAGCTGCCACAGCAGGGCCAGCCCCCCCGCCCCTACCCCCTCCTTGACGTAGCCACACTCGTAGGCCGCCAGGGCCGGATGGCAGGGGTCATCGAAGCGAAGGTCGGCCGCGAAGGCCAGGGGCTCCACCCCCCAGCGCTCACCGATGCGGCGCAGCAGCAGGGCCAGGTCGCTGCCCGCCTCGTCGGCCACCCAGGCGGTGGTGCCCAGGGCGGTGCCGGCAGCCATCGCCGGGCGCAGGGAGGGGGGCGCCAGGGCCAGGGCCAAGGCCAGCAC